>JALYHL010000001.1:0-600000 GCA_030776625.1 Actinomycetota bacterium
TCTTCGCGGTGTCGATCGCCGGGCCAGCGGGAGAGGGTGAGCTAGTCCTCGGCTTGAGCGAGGCTCACGCTTACGAGCAGATGATCCGTCGCCTCCGCGGGGAACTTGAGACGGCCGAGGGCTGGGCACCCAGCTTGGAGAGCTTCACTCAGGTCTAAGAGTGATGACTCAGCGATCGTTCGTGAATCGTCGCCGCTGTGACCCCGCGGCGCCAGTCTCACCCCATCCACCTACCCGAGGCGCGAGACGCCCAGAGCCAGCGCCATGAACCCGAAGATGAGGAGAAGCAAGACCCCGCCGGCCTTGATCAGCCCTCGCGCCGCTCTTCCGGCGACAGGGTCGTGACGAGCATCTTTGTCCAGTAGCCATAGAAGTCCGCCTAGAAGAAGGAGGAACAGGGCGGGTCCTAGCAGGAAGAAGAAGATCCCCGCGTTGCCCATATCCACGCGCTGATCACCCGCCCCGGGTTGTGCTGCAGAGGCGACTGAGTGTAGGTCGCCCCCGACAGGAAAGGCGCTGCGGGTGCGGGCTGAGCAACAGGAGGCGGATCTGAGCGAAAGGACGAAGCTCAAGGTTCGAGTCGTGAGCACCCGGAGTCATCCGCTAGCGGCCTCGAACCGTTCTACGCCGACCGCGGGGGCGGTGTCAGTATCGAGGCATGGCGGCGATCGGAATGATCATGGCCTTCTTCGTAGTGGGCCTCGGGCTGGTGTTGCTTTACGCGCTGGCTCGGTTCGTCTACGAGAAGGTCGGTGATCGGGAGGAGATCGCTCGGCAGTGGAAGAACCCGCGCATCCGTCGCTGGTGGGTTCTGAACGGCATCCTGTTCGCCGTCGCGATCCCGCTACTGATACTGGTTAGAGAAACTGATCTCCTTATCAAGGGTGACCAGAACTCGGGCATCCGCATGGCCGTTTTCCTGGGGTTGTTCGTCACGTTGAGGATGCTCGCGAGAGAATTAGGGATCGATAAGAAGGATCGCCCCGCTGAGCTGCCCCCGACATCCCCCGCGTTCCCAGGACTTCGGAAGAATCTGAGCGCAGTGGGCCGACGAGAAATACAAGCGGAACGGCTGCGGTCGCGAAAGGGCCGCAGTCTGTGGTGGGTATACGTCGGGCTCGGCCTGCTCCTTGTTGCCGCCTTGGTGTCACCGCAGTGTTCTAGTGGCGGATGATTTCGTCGCCGCCGGCCGCCGCACCCGATAGACATCACCGATGGAACCTGACGACAGACGGCTGGTGATCGAGAGCTCGCCGCGCAAGGCGAAGCGGAACCTATTCGTGGTCGGCCTTACCGGAGTGGTTCTGCTTGTCGCCGCGGTCGTGCCGAGCGACCAGGGGTGGGCGATGAGAGCTTTCTCGTTGGTAGGAGCGGCCATCTGCGCCGGCGTGTTCGTCGCCGGCCGAGCCGCTCAGCTGGGGCGGAAGCCTCTACTCGTGGCCGATCGTGACGGTCTGCATCACGAGAAGGTGGGGTTGATCCCGTGGGCGGATATCCAGTCCGTCCGCGTGGAAGCCATAGGACTCCTAGGGCCCGTGCTTCGCATCGAGGTCAACGAGCGGGAGAAGTACATCGCCCGACATCGCAATCCGGTGATGCGAGTCAACATGAGGATCGGCAAAGCGACCGGTCATCCCTTCCTCGCACTGCCGGGGAGCCTGCTGGAGCGCTCGCCCGAGGAGCTCAAGGCGGAACTGGAACGGGTGGCGGGTCGGACCTTCTGAACGTCGCTGGCCCAGATCACTTGGGCGAGGTGCACAACGTGCGGGCGTCTGGGAAGCGCAGCTCCTGCCACGGCCACCAGCACGCGTCTGTGTTCATGACGACGATCCACGCGGTCGCCAGGTAGAGGAACAACACCAGCGCTAGCAACAGGAGGGCCTTGAGGACTCTCGCGGTCTTTGGTCGCCCGTCGATGACCATACTGGTCCCCTACCCACTTCGACCGAGACCGCACGCGAGCGAGCGTTGGAGTTCCTCGTCCTGCTCGCCGGGCGCGGGTACTACGAGAGGAAAAGAGCCGCCGTCACTGGATGAGGTGCGTAAGACTCAATACGTGAACCCCGAAGGATTAACGATCTCCTCGAACGATCGGGCCGGAGAACTGCGGATGGAGTGGCGTGGTCGCGCCACGGCTCTCGTGGCCCTCCGCGGTAGGGACCTGGCAGCGGAAGCTCGCGTCTGGTGGAACGACTATGCGGAGGAGCCCAGCACGTTAGCCCGCTTCTTCACCGATTTAGCTGAGGGTTGGAGAGGCTGGAGCGGCGAGAAGGAATGGCGCGCCCTCGAGCACCCGTTCTCTCTGGTAGCCACCCATGATGGTCTCGGACACATAGCGCTTGACGTGGAGCTGGCCTCAGGCTTCTATCCGGAGGACTGGTGGACCAAGGTACGCCTCTTGCTCGATGCCGGCAGTCTCGACGAGGTCGCTGATCGGGTCAGAAAGTTCGTAGACGCGGCTCCCTCTGACAACCGGCGAGGTGACGCGCCTGCGCAGGCGGCGGCCAAGGGAGACGACAGATCATGAGTGACTGGTTGATCGGCGGCCTGGTAGTGCTCGGCCTCATCGCGTTGTTCGTGTTCGCATGGCGGGCGGAGCCCCGAAGTCCGGGAACCAGGTTCCGGCGCCGCTCGATGCCCTCCGGCACGTCCCTAGTTGCTACGCGCGGGCTTCTCCTGTCAAGGGTCTGCGGGGCTCCGCTCTAGCCGCTCCCCCCTTCGATCCGCTCACGCGCACCTGCGCCCTAGACAGACTCCGGCTGCGCGCAGAGGTGGTTAAGGCGGCATCAGACGAGCTGCCGCGCGCAGCTAGATGAACCACCTGGGGCCGAGGCCACGCTACCCTTGGAGCCCGAACGCGGCGAGGGGGATCGTTGGGGCTGGGCAAGACAGCAGTCGGGTGTGTGCTCATAGCGAGTGCCCTTCTTCCGACACAGCTTTCGCTGGCGAGGACAGCGCCAGAGCGGGTGTTGCCTTCCGGCGACTCCAGGATCGCACCGCTGTTCCAACACGAGCCGGCGACGGCCTGGAACCCGCAGGGCGGGTTGGTCGTGTGGGAGGACGAGCGCTGGCACCGTTTCACGTATGAGATGCCCCAGATCCCGCAGACGTCGGATTCGGCGCGCAACATCTATGCCACCTTCCTGAACAACGATGGGTCTCCGCGTGGACGCCTCTCCTTCCCGATAACGACCCAGCCCGGCGCCGACAGCCAGCCCGACATCGCCGCCTCTGAGCATGGGTTCTACGTGACATGGGTTCACACGGGCAAAGACGGCGACGTACTCAAGGGAACGTTCGTATCGAACACGGGCAGGGTCACCGACGAGCATCACACCTTCTCGACACCCGGGCAGTACCCGCCTGTCGGCAGCGTCGCGTCCGACGGTCAGAACTTCGTTGTCGTCTGGAATGACCGACCGCTCAACGCCACCTCCTCACCGCTTCGTTCACAGTTCGTGGATCCGCAGGGACGGGCGTCGGCTGAACCCAAGGTGATCCCCGCCGACTCGGACCCCGAGGGGGTCCTCGATCCGGAGATCTCCTTCGGCAGGGACAAGTACCTCGTTACCTATAAGGACTACGGCGGGCCGGTCTACGTACTGCTGTCCTTGGACGGGACGCCACGTGGCGACCTCCATCGACTCAGTCCTAACGATCGGAGTGGGACGCCCGATCACGCGTTCATGGATGGCGCCTGGATGGTCATCTGGAGAGAGAGTCACTTCGACAACGGGTATGAGACCGATCCATTGCTCGGGGTACGCGTCGACCCCGATGGACGACAACTAGACGCGGAGCCCACCGTCCTGGTAGCGGATCTTCGGATCACGCCGGTGATGACCGCTGGCGACGGCTGCTTCGTTGTCGCATGGGACGCCTACTCCGAAGGTACGGGCGCGGACGTTCGAGCGATCCGGTTCACCAGCGAGGGCCGGCCGATGGACAGCGAGCCACTCATCATCAGCGAGGCACCAGAGGATCAGGTTGAGCTCGCTCTAGCGACCGGGCCGAGAGGTGTTCACGCGGTGTACAGCAGCAGCGAGCGGCGACGCAGCGGCTCCTATCGATCGGTCCTAGAGACAGACATCTATGGCAGCGGCTTGTCCTGCACGGGCGCGGTCGATACTCCACGACCTCTGTCGTTCACCCCGGTGCCGCACGGCACGGCACAGGTGATCCAGGGTGATGGGCAGAGATTGGTGATCTGGTTCCACCACGAGAACTCTTCCGCCGCTTATCGCTCCACGTGGGGCGAGACACTGATGGCCGGGCGTTTCACCGAGGCCGGAAGACCACTGGATGGGAACGGGTTCCGGTTGGCCTCAACGAACGGGGACATGATCGGCGACGTGGCCGGTGCTTGGAACGGCCGCCGCTACATGGTGACCTGGTTCGAGCGTGCTTCGAGCGATACCGCGTTGGGGCTCGCGAAGGCAACGCCACTGACCTCCAAGGGCACCGTTGTGGCGCCGGGGGGCGAGACGATCCGAAGATATGGGAGCGGACCCGTCGGCGTCACGGGGACGCGGGGCGGCTTCGTCACTGCGTGGCCCCATTCCGAGAACCTCCAGATGGACATCCACGGCCAACGGCTGTCCGACGACGCCGAACCACGCGGGAGGTTCTTCCCGCTCGCATCCACCGGAACGGATGACTATTTCGGCGGCTTTGCCCAGTGGGGACGCCGCCAGATCATGTCCTTCTTCTCGGTTGAACCTCCCGGGTCATACAGCGTCGCAACACCGGAAGTGTCACTCCAGGTCTTCGACGCGAAGGGGCGCAAGGGCAAACGCATCCGGGTTGGGTCCGGCGGGATCACGAATGTTGCGAACATGGCCCCGAAGAAAGTTGTGGTCGCCTGGCTGGTCGGTGGGGGCGACGTGAAAGTCAGGTCTCTACTCCGCGACGGTGAGCTGACGAGGGTCAAGACGCTCCGGCGGGCGTTCGATCGACCCGAGCGCTTCACCCAGGTGGGCGACGAAGCGCTGCCCTTGACCATCACCGCCACCAAGAGGGCAGCCTTCTTGCTGCTGCCCAAGGAGTCCGCTCAGGGAGATATCGATCTCTCATTGATCCGCATCGGCCGTAGGGTCGGCAAGCCGCGGACCGTTACCGCCCATTTCAGCGACGAGTTGTACTACGACGTGTCTCCCGTCCGGAACGGACGCGCCATGGTCACGTACCAGAGAGCGGGCGTAGAACGGAACTACGGAGGCGTCAGTCGAGTGTTCTATCGGGTGCTGTCACCAGACTGACGCTTTCGACAGCTGCACAGGTCGGGGACTACTTTCCATGAACAGGCTGTGCGTAAGGGCCGCATCCGTCATCAGCGCCGCGTTGAACCCGCGGCAGCAGGGGCGGAGTAGCTCTTGCTGTCAAGGGTCTGCGGGCTCCACTCCAGCCGCTACGAGCGTTCGAGTCTGCTGCGCGGCTGCTTGACAGCCCTCCGGTCTTCGCGAAGAGAGGTGGCTATGCCGGCGCAGGTGGAGCCCGCTGCCGCGGTGTTCCGATCTTCGCTTGTGGCCCCCGCTCTTGAGTCGAACGGTCCTCATCACCGCGACATGGCGCGGCGCATCCCGACAGCCGGGGCACGCAGGCATGGTTCTGGATCGGTCGAACGTCTAACTCCATATGACGAGGCTTCTTATGCGCGGTCTCCCGCTGGCCCTGTGGCTCAGTCTGCTCCCGACGGCATCATCCTCCGCGCAGGTCCAGCACTACTGCGGTGGGGTTACCGCGACCCTTGTTGGAACAAGCGGGAACGACTCCATCAGAGGAACCCGTGGCAATGACGTCATCGTCGGCCGCGCGGGCACAGACACGATCCGCGGCCTCGGTGGCGACGATGTGATCTGTGCGGGAGCCGGCGATGACCAAGTCGTCGCCGGGAAAGGACGCGACCGGATCGATCTAGGAGCCGCGTCCTTCGAGGAAGAGGCTCGCGGCGGCGCTGGGCGGGACCACATCGTCGGCTCGTCGGGCTACTCGGAAGTCGGTTCCCATTTGGTGGGCGGAGGCGGCGACGACACGCTCGTCGGCCGCAGCGAGTCCACCAGGACCGACCTCGTCGGCGGAGCTGGTGACGACCTGCTGGATGGTCCGGGATACGCCTGGGCTATCTACAGGCACTCAGCCGCTCCCGTCGATGTCGATCTTGCTGCCGGTGTTGCTCACGGCCAGGGCGACGACGTGCTGGTCGATGTTGACGGTGCTGTTGGATCTCGCGGAGATGACATCCTGCGCGGCGACCGTGGCACCAACTTCCTCTACGGCCTCGGAGGCGACGACATCATCGTTGGCCGAGGCGACGATGACTGGATATACGCCGCGAACGGATCTGACACGGTCCGAGGTGGGCGGGGTGCGGACCGACTCGACGCGGGTTATGACGAAGGTGCTGACCTCGTCGTCGGTGGGCACGGCCGCGACTTGATGGTCGACAGCGCCGGCGACGACAGTTACAGCGGGGGTCCGGGACGTGACACGCTCACGTTCCTCTTCTCGCCCAACCCGGTCTTGATCGATCTCTCCATGGGAACCGCCGCCGGGAACGGGTCCGATCGCCTGCGCTCCATCGACCTGGTAGGCGGTTCGACGTTTGGTGACGAGATCCGCGGGAGCGACCGTGCGGAGCGCGTCTTCGGCGGGGCTGGCAGCGACCTCATCGATGGCCGCGGGGGTGACGACAAAGTGTCAGGTGAGGCTGGCGACGATGCTCTCGATGGGGGGCCCGGCGTCGATGCTGTTAACGGCGGGGACGGCATCGACTCTTGCGCCAACGCGGAATCGAGTCGCAGGTGCGAAGCGTAGAAACGTACGAAGGAGATCCGCTTAGCAGCGGCTGCCGCGGGATCTGAATTGGGGTTCGACCAGCGCAACCGTTCTAGCTCGATCAGAGGGACGACAGCTGGCTCCTGATCCACGAGATGCCATCGGGACCCGCGATCTTCGTATCCCTCTCCCCCAGCCGTTCGTCTAGCTCGTCGCGGGTGCGTGCATGTCCCAGGACCTCGACGGTGGCGGCCGCGAACGCGCTCCCGGACAAGCCGTAGTCCCCGACCCCGTCATGGACGAGCGAAGGCGGGTTGGGGACGCGCAGCGCGTAGACCTCGCCGGTCTGTTCGATCCAGAACACGCTGAACGTGCAGGTCGGATCAGCGGCGTCTCGCCACCCGTCGCCGAGGTCGATCTCTTGCGACTCCCGCCGCAGCGGGTTCTCGGCATAGAACCTGTCGACTGTCATGGAGCCAGGAGGCAGGTCCGCCGGCTCCCGAGGGTGCCGTGTCATCCGGTAGACGTAGAAGGCCATACCGGCCACAAAGGCGCTGATCATGACGAAGGTCAGTGGGTCCATCAGGTGACCTCATCTGCTGGGCTCATGGAGCCTTACAAAGATATGACTCATCTTCCTTCGAGAAGGCAGACGAAGCCGAAGACCCTGCCTCGCCCGGGCTCGTCCTGTCAAGGGTCTGCGGGCTGCGGTCTAGCCGCTCCGCCCTGCGATCGGGTCACGCGGACTGCGCCCTTGACTGCGCGCGGGGCTGCGCGGAGGTGGTGGCTATGGCGGCATCAGAGGGCCCTGCTGCCGCCGCGCATCAACTTTCGTCACGGTCCGGCATCAGGCATCCTGCCGCAAGGGACAATGCACTAAATCTTCTCCCGACGGAGCCGTCGAGGAAAGTGCCGTAGCCTTGGTGGCGGTAGCTGTTGAGTGGGAGGTGATCCAGATGCGGCGTCGCGGGGCCAGGTCCGTCCAGGCGATGCTCGTCCTGGTCATCAGTGTCCTGATGATGGCGTCTACAGGATCCTTGGCCACCGGCGACGAGGTGACCGTTCGCGACAACCTTCGCCGCGACGCGGGCGGGCCCCTCGATCTCGCTGCCGTCTCCCACGGACACCGCGGGGCGCGACTGGTTCACACGTTACGCACCTACGAGCCCTGGAGGGGGCGTTGGTTGCGCGGCAGGACCAACAACATCCAACTGACGTTCGACCGTCAGGATGGAGGTCAGCACAGAGTCGAACGTGTCCTAGCCGTGGACTACTTCGAGGGTGAACTCATCGCCCGCATGCTGAACGTGACGGGCGACCGTATCCGAGTGGTGGGCTACGCCAAGATCGAGCGGCCCCATAGAAGGATCCTCACCTTGGTGTTCCCGCAGCGGCTCCTCAAACGTCGAGAATTCGACGCGTACAGATGGGGTGCCTACGTTTTCTACGCCGGTCCCGGGTGCGAGTCTTACTGCGGCGACGAGATCCCTAGAAGCGGCGCCCCGAGGATCCTGCACGACCTGGCGTCCTAGGTAGCCTCCCGCTCGGTGTCCGGGCCTCCGCTCCAGCGGCTGCGCCCTCCGATCCGCTCACGCGGACTCCGCCCTTGACAGCGCTCCGGGCTCCGCGCAAATGCTGCTATCGCAGGTGGACCCTGCTGCCGCGTGTTCCTGATGGTCGCTTGACCTGTTTGTCCCGCGGGTTCAGGGGGTGGGGCTTCGCCCACTTGGCGGTCTCCGCTATAGGCAGTACATCGAACGTTGCGCGCCTTTCCTGCATGGGATTGACGCTGGTTGATCGCGGTTTTTCCTCCGGGCGTGGGATTTCTGTGGGATTTCGATGAGGTGCGGCCCTCGAGCGGGAGTCGCGGAATCACAAAAGGCCCCCGAACCAGGGCCTTTAGGTGGTGGGGCGTACTGGGATTGAACCAGTGACCTCTTGCGTGTCGATTACTTCCGCATTAGCTATGTGCTAGCCGGACTTCTACGCCTGAACCTCTGAGCTAAAAGACGAAAGTTATGTGCTCGGTTTCGAGAGTCTTCCCGCCAGGTCTTCCAAGAAGGCCCTTGTTCGCTGTGTGTGTCGCCCGCCGAAGCCCTTCGGATCCGCGATGGGTAACGAAATCTCCGTGCCGAATCGACCCGCGGCAGTGGGGAGACGAAGAGTTCCTGTGAAAGCTCGGTCACTCATCTCACGGACATCTTCGTCGCGGCTCCAACCGGAGCGTTCAAGTCGGTACTCAACGACCAGGTCGTGCAGCGGGACCGACGACACCATGAAGGTTTCCACCTCATCGTCCCGATGCGGCCCGGTGAATTCGACGCTGATGATGTTCAGTCGGCTTCCGCGAACCAGCAGAGCCAGTGCCCCTGTGAGGGCCTTTCCGTCCCCAAACAAGGGCTCTACATAAGCCGCATCGACTTCATCAGGGACGAAGCTGATCGCCTCGCTCAGAACCTTCTCTAGGAACGGGTAGCCCGCGGCTGCCGTGAACTCCGACGACTCCATTCGGGTGAGGCTAACCCCAGGTGGAAAACCATCGGAACGGTGAGAGGTGCATGATTGGAGAGAATGACTCAGCGCGACGAAGAGGAGATCCCGCCGCCCTCGCCTGAGTTGCTTCTCGCGCTGCGAGTCATCCCCAAGGTCGGGGACGCTCTCGCGACCTACGTAGTTGAGCGCCACCAGCGACGTTTGGCTAGGGCCGGCGAAGTCATCAGCTCAGCGGCTCAACTCACGGGCAAGGAGCCAGAGCAGTTCGTCCAGGATGTAAGCCAAAACGAACGCTCGCTGGATCTGCTTCATGACGTCATCGAAGCGAGCGCACGGTCACGACTCGAAACCAAGCGGCAGGCGTTAGCGCGTGTGTTAGCGCGTGCACTCGAGGGCGACGATGCCTCCATGGACGATGCCGAGATGCTGCTTGCAACTCTCGCCCATCTCGAGCCCGTACACATCAGAGTGATGGCTGGGATGTTCAGCGTGGTCGGTGGACGACGTCACGCATTTCCGTTGAAGGAAACCTCGATTGCTCATAAGGCGACTCTCGAAGGGTCTGTCGTGGAGGCCGCTCTCCTTCAGTTGCAAGCCTGGGGCGTCGTGTCATCTGAAATGGACCTTCAGCGCGTCCTTGAACGACGCTCCGAGGGCAGGGGTGCCCCATGGGATTACGACCCCAATTTCAGTCTCACCCGACATGGGTTAGCGATAGCCGACCTACTGGAAGAACCCGAACAGGACGAAACTTAGCGTCGTCCAAACTGCCGCTCACCTGCTGGTCTGAAATCCACCGGGAAACTGTCGCAGGCTAGGAGTATCGTCCTCGGCAGGTCTAGCGCGACGGCGCGAAAAGGGGCACTCCACCCCCTGGCCTGCCACTCACAGGAGAACCGGAAAGGAGATCCGGTATGGCAGAGCCGTATCCAGGCGGTGTCTGGGAAGCCCTTCAGCAAGCCGTCGTGCTCGCAGCAACGAAGCCCATCCCCACGGAGGCGGATGGTCCCGTGCTCCGCTGCACCTGTTTGTTCGCGTGCAAGGTCCCCCGGTCTAGCAACGAGATTCCGATCTGGTGTCCCGAGTGCAGGGGCGACTTCAATTGAGTCGGCGACGGCCACGCCGGGTTTCAGCAGCGCCTCTTCATGACGAGATTCGCCGCAGACAGCGCAGCGGCCTTAGCCTCAGCGACCTCGAGGCACAACTTGAAGTTCGACGGCGCTCGGTTGAGCGGCTGCTCGAGATGGCTTCCGTGACAGTGGCCTGCGCCGACAACTGGGCTTGCCGCCTCGGGTCGCACATCGAGGTGCTGTGGCCGGAAGAATTCAGCGAACCCGCTGAAGTCGAGTCATCACCCAGCAAACGAAAGCAACGAACAAGGAAGACCAAACGGATTCAGGTCTGGGTGGACGATGCCCAACGGCAGCGGATGAACACAACTGCCTAAAGCTCGGGAGTCCCTCCTCTGCGGTCTCACCTTCCCGTAGTCCAGGGGCTTCATCTTCCCGCTCGATTGAGAGACTTGAAGAACGCGACTAGCCCGCTGATAGGTAACACGACGAACCAAACAAAGACCGCTAACCACTCGTTGACGTGGTCTGAGATCAGGGTCCCGAGAAAAAAGACAGCAACCATCGTTGCGAGTGCCACTAGCACTGCTTTGACCAGCACGTATACAAAGGCGTGACCAAACCTTGCGACCTTGCGACCGAACGATGGCTGTCTATCTTTGTCACTCATCCCGCGTCCCGGTTCGGAAAGAGATACTGAGTCACAACCAGGACCACGCCGATCACCTCGACAACCGTCGAGACCAACCACACATGCATGACTGACGACGCGACGTTCCAACCCACACCGAAGAACCCGTAAAAGAAGAATCCAAGGTCAGCAACGACGAGCTGCGCGATCATGATTGTCAGGAGCCAGTTGCCGTACTTCTCTTTGAGCTCTAGGTCGGTCTTCGCACTTGCGGCCCGAGTCTGTTCCAGACTCGTCTTCGGGTCAGCCCCGCGCTTGCTGCGGGCTATGGCCTCTACCGCTGAAGGATCAGGCCCCTCAGGATCACTAGACACTTTGGAGGCCGAGGTTCAGAAGGCGGTACTGCATCGCCTCCTGCGACACATCGAACGTTAGGGCCAGGTCGGTCGGCGATTGCGTCTTACGAAGTTCCTCGACCAGCGCCGCCGGCATCAGTAGCGCCGCCGCGAAGGAGTTCGCGTAGATCTCCTCGATGTCCACTCCCTGAGCCGAGAGCACATCTCGCCGGTCTAGGTGTGTGTACTGGTCGTAGTCACTGATGTTGGAATAGACCGTGTCCGACCGGCGCACGAAGTGGCCTATCTCGTGAGCGCAGCTGAAGCGCTTGCGATTGGGACTGTCGATCGCGTTTAAGAGGATCGTCGGGTCCTGACCCGCTTCTTTCACGAGAGCTCCGAAGACATCCTGCCCAAGCTCAGCGTCGTAGACGTCGATGCCGAGACTTCGGGCTATCCGGATGGGATCCACCGGCAGCTTCGGGTTGTCCCCGTGCCAGGGCCATACGTCCCTCAAGAGACGATTCGCAGCTCGCTCGGCCTCTTGCTGTATCGCCATATCCGTTGACCTTACTAGGGGGAGGTTCATCTCAGGGCGAACGATAGCCAGCGGATACGTCAAGTTTCTATGCGCTCACTGAGCTATGTGCAAGCATCTAGAGGGAGATCGGAGAAAGAAAAAACCCCCTGTGACCAGGGGGTTTGGTGTTCTCGTGGGGCGTACTGGGATTGAACCAGTGACCTCTTGCGTGTCGAGCAAGCGCTCTCCCGCTGAGCTAACGCCCCGTTGTTACAGCGGAGTCGGCATCTTATCAACCGCCACAGACAGGCTTTGGGACGTGATTCCCGCTGGGCGGGAAACGTTCCCAAAGACCGCCCTGGCGGCGTCAGCGTGACCCCGTCGCCACGGGGACGCCGAAGACATCGCTGCGGCTGCCACGGTGAAGGTTCGATGGATCGGATCGAGGCGGCGAGCGGAATCGAACCGCTGTACAGGGCTTTGCAGGCCCTTGCCTAAACCACTCGGCCACGCCGCCTGGGGGTTCGCGCAGGATAACGCCGCGGCCCGCGAGGACCTTCCTCATATGCTTCCGCCACACCCACAGGAAAAGGAGAAGAAGTGACAGCTCTAGCCCACGCCGTCACCCACGCACGCACCACCCGATCGACGCTCGTTAGGGATGTGATGCTGGTGGTCGCCGGAAGCTTGGTCATGGCGGCTCTGGCGCAGATCTCGATCAAGCTGCCGTTCACGCCGGTGCCCGTGACCGGCCAGACCCTCGGGGTGTTGCTGGTCGGAGGGTCGCTCGGAGCCGTGCTCGGAGGTGCTTCGATGCTCCTCTACCTCGCCGAAGGAGCGGTCGGGCTCCCGTTCTTCGCGGAAGGGAAGTCCGGGCTCGAGCACCTGGGTTTCGCGACGGCGTCCGCGGGATACCTATGGGGCTTCGTGATCGCGGCGGTCCTGATCGGCTACCTCGCCGAGAAGAGGTGGGACCGCGGTATCGGAAGCGCGATCGGTGCCTTCCTGCTCGGCGAGATCGTGATCTTCACGATCGGCGTCGGCTGGCTGGCGCAGGCTGTGGACGTCTCGGTACTGAAGGCGATGGAGCTCGGGCTCTACCCCTTCGTCGTCGGAGACATCCTCAAGATCCTGCTTGCAGCGGGCGCCTTCCCGCTGATGTGGCGCCTGTTGAAACGTGATCGCGCGTAACTAGAACCTTCAGCTGTCGGAGGCTGCTCTCGTCAGAGGCAGCCCATACCAGAGCCACGCGAGCGTTCCCGCGACCGCTGCCGTTACCCACGGCGTCAGGTTCCCGTAAAGGAAGTCCGTGATGAAGAAGACGACGCAGGCGATTGCGAGCGCCAAGAAGGCTGTGCCCGCGATGGTCATGCGGTTCGACGTGATCAGCATCCGCTCTTTGTCCTTGGCGCGCCACCGCAGCCGGTGGTACGAGGTGGGCGCGATCAAGAACGCGGTCGCAAGCGAAGTGCAGATGAAAGCGGCGAAGTAGACCGCCTTCTGCGTCGACGTCACCTCCGCGAAGCCCTGGCTGAACGGCACCACCAGCAGGAACGCGAACAGCACCTGCACGCCGGGCAATGCCACGCGCAGCTCGTTGAGTAACTCGATCAGCTCTCGGTCTTGTTTGCTCTCGGCCATGGGAGAACCTTAGACGCGCGCCTTCAAAGAATCCGTCCATTCCAGAAGTTCCTCGTACGGCATGAAGTTGATGATCTGGTCGGGATCGATACCGGCTCTCGCGGCCGCGGCGCAACCGATCTCGATGAAGTGCATCTCCGCGGTCGTGTGCGCGTCGGTGCCTATGGAGACCCGGCAGCCCGCTTTCGCGACGAGTTCCAGCAGCTCGACGTTCAGGTCCTGACGATCGGGGAACGAGTTGATCTCCACCGCCTTGTCGAGCTCCGCGGCCTCCTCGAAGACACGCCGCCAGTCCGCAGACAGCCCGAGCCGGAAGTTGTAGATGCGGCAACGAGGATGACCGAGCACGTGAACGTGCGGGTTGCGCAGGTTCGCGAGGTATCGCTCGGTCTGGTCCTCCTTCACTCGCAACCTCGAGTGGAACGAACCCAAGACGAGGTCGAGCTCGTCCAGCGCCTCCGGGTCCATGTCGCCGTCCCCGTCGGGACTGATGTTCATCTCGACCGCCTTCAGGATGCGAAAGCTCGAGCCGCCGCGCTCCATCTCGGAATTGAAGGCATCGACCTCGCGCAGCTGCATCGCGAGGACCTCTTCCGTCATGCCGCCCGCGATCTTCAGTCCCTTGGTGTGGTCGGTGATCGCGACGTACTGGTGGCCGAGCGAGATCGCCTCCAGAGCCATCTCCTTGACGGACACGCGACCGTCGCTGTAGGTGGTGTGCATCTGCAGGTCGCCCCGCAAGTTGGTGCGGAACTCCGGTGCCTCCTCCAGCGTCTCTCTCGCGGACGACAGGCTCATGAAGTCCGCCCGCAGCGCGGGTGGCTCCGGCACCTCTGGAGGATCCTCCAACCAATCCTCGATCTGGCGAGCGACCCACGGCCCGACGCCGGCCAGGAGCTTCAACGAGTTGCCCTCCTCGACCATGTCCGCCGCCTCCTGCGGCCAGCCGTACGCCTTGCGGGAGGCGCGCCGCGCCGCCTTCTCCTTGTTGCCCTCGTGCTCTTCCGAGGCGAGGGCGAGCAGCTCGGCGATCTCCGCATTCGTAAGCGTCATGGCCGCGATGATGTACCCATGACATTGCCGTTCCAGCCGCCGCTGGCGCCGATGCTCGCGAAGCTGAAGGAATCGATGCCGTCCGACGAAGGGTGGCTCTACGAGCCGAAGTGGGACGGCTTCCGCGCCATCGTGTTCCGAGATGCGGGCGAGGTCACGATCATCAGCCGCGACATGAAGCCGCTCAACCGCTACTTCCCCGAGCTGGTCTCGGCTCTGAGCGCGGAGCTCCGCGAGAACTGCGTCATCGACGGGGAGGTCGTGATCCCCGGGAGTTACGGTCTCGACTTCGAGGCGCTGCTGCTGCGGATCCACCCCGCGGAGTCGCGCGTGAAGAAGCTCGCCGCCGAGTCACCCTCGAGCTTCGTCGCGTTCGACCTGCTGGCGCGCGGCAGCCGCGACCTGCGGGACGAGGCGCTCGAGGATCGCCGTAAAGAGCTGGAGGACGCGCTGGGGGGAGCCGTACATCTCCCCCGCGGCACGACCAGCTCCGGACCGGAGTTGGAGACCGCTGTGATCGAGTCGCTCGCCGAGGGGCCCAAGTTGGCGCTTACGCCACAGACCGACGACCGTCGCCTGGCGGAGGTGTGGTTCGAGGTGTTCGAGGGCGCGGGGCTGGACGGCATCATCGCCAAGAAGAACGACCAGCGCTACCTGCCGGGCGAACGAGCGATGGTCAAGCTGAAGCACCAGCGGACCGCGGACTGCGTGATCGGGGGCTACCGGCTCAACAAGACGAAGGACGGCGTCGGGTCTCTGTTGCTGGGCCTCTACGACGACTCTCAGACGCTGCACTACGTGGGACACACCTCGTCTTTCAAGGCGCCGGAGCGACGGGCTCTCCTGCAGGAGCTCGGCGCCCTCGAAGGAGGCACGAGCTTCGGAGGCGGCCGGACGCCCGGAGGGCCGAGCCGGTGGACCGGCGCGCAGGGCGCGTCATGGGTCGCTCTAGAGCCGGCGCTTGTGTGCGAGGTCGCGTACGACCACCTGCAGGGCGATCGCTTCCGCCACGCCACCACGTTCAAGCGCTGGCGCCCCGAGAAGCCACCGCTCGAGTGCACCTTCGAGCAGATCCTTCCCGCCGCCCGACGCCGCTAGGGCCCCTTACGCCTTTCGGCGCTTGGACGGCTGCACCCGCGCCGGCTCGTCCTTCTGCTTGGGGAAGTGCGGAGGCCACGGCGCATCCCCCAGGCCGCCCTCTTCGTCTTTCCGGGCGAGCTGCAACAGAGGGTCCAGCGAGAACGCGACGTCGTCGATCGTGGCGCTCGGGTCGACCGAGGCAAAGCGTTCCGGAACCGTCTCCACGGTGAACGCCTCCGGCTCCAGCTCCGCGATCTCATCCCACGCCACGGGACACGAGACGCGGGCGTCCGCGGTGGGACGGGCCGAGTAGGCAGAGGCGATCGTGCGATCGCGCGCGTTCTGGTTGTAGTCGACGAACACGCCGATCCTCTCTTCCTTCCACCACGCGGTCGTGGCGAGCCCCTGCCCACGTCGCGCGACCTCGCGCGCCAGCGCCAGCGCGGCCCGCCGCACCTCGGTGAAGCTCCAGTTGCGCTCGATGCGGATGTAGACGTGCAGGCCGCGCTTCCCGGACGTCTTCGGGTACCCGACGAGCGCGAAGTCGTCCAGCGTTTCCTTGACCAGTGCCGCGGCCCGCCTCACGTCCGAGTACGGGATGCCCGGCGTGGGATCGAGGTCGACGCGCAGCTCGTCTGGATGATCGACGTCGTCGCGCCGCACCGGCCACGGGTTCAGATCGATGCACCCCATGTTGATCGCCCAGATGAGATGAGCCAGGTCCGCGCCTGCCAGCATGTCGGCCGAGCGGCCGCTCGGGAAGCGCACCAGCACGCTCTGGAGCCACGGCGGCCGGCCTTTGTCGAGCACCCGCTTCTGGTAGAAGGCGTCGTCGGGATGGCCGACCCCGTTCGGCCACCGATACATGACGACGGGCCGGTCGAGACACCCCCGCAAGGCGCCGGGGCCAACGGCGAGGTAGTACTGCACCAGGTCCATCTTCGTGAGACCGGGCTGCGGAAAGAACACCTTGTCGGGGTTCGATATCCGAACCTCTTGACCGTCGGCCTCTACGAACTCGTACTTGGTCGGCACGAGCGACAGCGTAAGACGCTGGTTATCTCCTCAGAGGGACCTCGAAGACCTTGTAAGCCGCTCTGATCACCGGATGTGCCACGTTGTGCACGGGCACACCCCCTGCGGTGTGGCCGGTGTCGGCCCCCGCGTGCGCGTGGCCGTGGAACGCGATGTCGGCTCCGGCCGAGTCGATCGCGTCCTCGAGGAAGTAGCTGCCGAGGAAAGCGAATATCTCCGGCTTCTCGCCGGCGAGCGTGGCCGCGATCGGCGAGTAGTGGAGCAACGCCACGCGCGCGTTGGCCGCGTCGAGCGACCGCAGCTGCTCCCCGAACGCGGTCGCGATAGCTTCACTGTGGCGTACGAACGCCTTCATCTCGGGCTCGCCGAAATCGCTGCCGCAGGCGTCCCGGAACCCACCTCCGAAGCCCTTGGCGCCGGCGATGCCCACGGTGCCGTTGTCGACTTCGACGAGGATGGAGTCCTGTTCCAACACCACGACCCCCCCGTCTTCCAGGTGCTTCGCGACGAGGTCCTGCTGATCGGAGTGGTAGTCGTGGTTGCCGAGTACCGCCACCACCGGTAAGCCGACGTCGGCCACCTCCTCGGCGAACACCTCCGCCTCCGCGGGATCGCCCACGCGCGTGACGTCGCCCGCAACCAGCAAGATGTCGGCGCGCTCGTCGATGCCGATCAGCTCGCGCGAAAGAAGACCTCTCGACTCGCGCCCCAGGTGCACGTCCGCGACGGCAGCGAGCCGAACGGTTCGGGCTGCGTCAGCCATAGATGGAGCGGTATAGCTCTGCGATCGCGTCATCCGGCACGAACAGGTCGCGCGACTGGGCGTAGATGAGCAGGCTGAGAACCCGCTTCGCGCCGTGTCGCGCGCGGCGAACGACGTAGTCCCAGTTCAGGTCCGCCCCCACGATGAGCGTCATCGCATCGTGCCAGTAGTGGGCGGTGTCCTCCTCGTGCGCGACCGCCTTCATCACGAGCAGGTCCTCGGGGCTGATCAACCGGACCTGGTGGCCCTTGTACTCCTTCCTCATCGACCGCTCGAGCATCTCGTCGTCGATGAACAGGTCTCCCTCTGAACGCGTGATGACGTCGACCAAGACGCCTTCCTTCGCCGCCTTGTGCAGCCAGTGCTCGGAGGGGTCCTTCGAGTCGAAACCCGCAGCTTCCAGAGCCTCGATCGCCCGCGCCGCGTCCTCGTGCTTCACCATCAGGTCGAGATCTTGGATCGGCTTCGGGCGGCCATAGATCGCCAGCGGCAAACCGCCGATGAAGAGGTAGGGGATCCCGGCCCCCTCGAGCGCTTGTGTCGTGTCTTCTAGCACCTGCAGGACGGTCGCCTGATCGACGTCGCCCTTCTCCCACTGGTCGGTTGCCATCGGCCGCTACGAGCTCTCGGCGTCGCCGGTTCCCGGCTCCGGAACCCCGTCCCGGAAGGCCTCGTCGTTGTGCTCGTTCAGCGAGGTGTCGGTCGGCTCGTCCACGCTGACGTTGCCCGGGCCTTCGGCGGCCGCCTCGGACGCTTCTTCGGGCTGATCCCCACGTTCGGTCTCTTCTGACATTGCCGTTCCTCCGCGGTCATAGGGGTGGGTACGACCCGGAACCTACATCGCCACCTGCGGCAAACGCTCAGGCGCGCGGCAGGTGGACGATCATCCGGCAGCCGCTGGGAGCGCGGTTCTCCGCGCGGATATCTCCGTCGTGCAGATCGACGATCCAGCGCGCGATCGCGAGACCCAAACCAGAACCACCCTCGGAGGCCGTTCTCGCCGCGTCGGAGCGGTAGAACCGCTCGAAGATACGGCCGGTCTCGTCGTCGGGGATGCCGGGGCCGCGGTCGCTGACCTCGATCCGCACCTGTCCATCCTCAGTGACGGCCCGCACCTCTACGGCCGCGTCGTCGGGGGAATGACGAACCGCGTTGTCCAGCAGGTTCGCCAGCACCTGATGCACCCGCTCGGAGTCTCCTCGCACCCGCAGATCGCTCGGCTCCACCGACACCTCGAGCTCGACGGACCGCAGCTCCGCGTGAGCGGCGTTCAAGGCGGACTCCCGCGCGGCCTGCTCGATCACCGGCTTCAGCTCGAAGGGACGACGCTCCAGCGTCAGCGTCCCAGACTCGAGCTTCGAGAGATCGAGCAATTGCGTCACAAGCCGTCCGAGCCGTTGTACCTGCTCCAGCATGGTCTGCAAGGTCCGCGGATCGGGAGGCTCGACGCCGTCGATGAGGTTCTCCAACACAGCTTGGAGCGCGGTGATCGGCGTGCGGAGCTCGTGCGAGACGTTGGCGATCAGGTCCTTGCGTACCCGGTCCACCTCCGCGAGCTCCCCCGCCATCCTGTTGAAGGTGCGCGCCAACTCACCGACCTCGTCGCGCGAGCTCGCGCTGACACGCGTCGCGTAGTCACCTCGTCCCATCGCTTGCGCGGCACCGACCATCTGACGTAGAGGAGAGGTCATCCCGCGCGCCAGGAACTGCACCATCCCCAAGGCGAGCAACATCGCGACAACCGCCCCCAGCCACAGCGGCACCTGGATCCGCACCGCCGCGATCAACACGAGGACCGTCACCGCGACCGCCGCGACGATCACGACACCGAGCTTCGTCTTGATCGAGGTCAGCCGGTCGAGCGGCCTCCTCAAGAGAGCTCCTTGAACGCGTACCCGACGCCGTGCGACGTGCGGATCAGATCCGACCCCAGCTTGCGTCTCAGCGCGCCCACGTGGGAGTCGACGGTCCGCGCGCTCGCCTCGTCGGGATAGCCCCACACCTCCGCAAGCAAGCGGTCGCGCGAGAAGACGATGCCCGGGCGCGACGCGAGCTTGTAGAGAAGGTCGAACTCGATCGGGGTGAGATGGATAGTGTCGCCATCACGGGTGACGGTGCGGCGGCCCGGATCTATCTCGATGCCGTCGACCTTCACCGGGCCGCCGACGGGCGATGGGGTCCGCTCGACGCGGCGGAGCAAGACCTGGACCCGCGCCACCAGCTCGCGGATGCTGAACGGCTTCGTCATGTAGTCGTCCGCGCCGATGCCGAGCCCCACCAACATGTCGGTCTCGGAATCGCGCGCGGTCAGCATCAACACGGGGACCGGGCGGTCGCGCTGGATCCGCCGGCACACCTCCAAACCGTCGAACCCCGGCAGCATCAGATCCAGCACCACGAGGTCGGGCCGCGTCCGCAGGCATAGGTCGACGCCTGAGGGGCCGTCGGACGCGACCTCTACCTCGAAGCCCTCCTTCCGCAACCGCGCGGCGATGGCCGAGGCGATGGCCGCCTCGTCCTCGACCACCGCTATCGAGTGAGGTCGCATCGCTCCAGTGTAGGAAGAGGCGAGGTCTCGAGCCGCGCGGACCTCCCCATGGTCTGGAACAGGATCGTGCGCTCTTTCGGCTCGTCGAGCTCCAGCAGGAACAGGCGCTGCCACCGACCGAGCAGAGGAACACCGCCGGCAACCGGCACCACCTGTGAGTTGCCGCCGATGATCATCTGGAGGACGTGGGCGCGCCCGTTCGCCCGCTCGTCGTCCACCAGGTTCTGCGTCCGGACGCGGAGGTCGTCGTGCGCGTAATAGATCCGGTCGGGCACGAGCACATCCAACCTCTTCAGGAGGTCTTCCTGGGCGCCGTCCTCCCACTCGTTGATCAGCAAGCCACAAGTCGTGTGGCGACAGAACGCGACGCAGAAACCGTCACCGAGGCCGGAGCCTGAGACCGCTCGCTGCAGCTCGTCGGTGAGATCCACGAAGGCCAGCCGGCGCGGGGCGGTCACGCCAACCGTGATGCTGTTCAGACAGAGCGGTTGTTCCATGTGGCAAAGCTAGAGGCGCGATCCTGCGGGGGCCGCGCGAAATTGTGAAGGTTCTGTTAAGGCGACCTCCGCGACAACCGCCGCGACGCGCGCTGGATCAGCAGCGCCGGAGGGTGTCGGTGCCGTCGCCTCCGCTACAACTGTCGTCGCCCGCTCCTCCATCGAGCACGTCCGCACCGGCGCTGCCCCACAACTTGTCGTCCCCGATCTGACCGTGGAGGCGGTCGTTGCCGTCTCCGCCGCCCAGGACGTCCCGGCCCCTACGCCCCAACAGTTCGTCGGGCCCGTTCCGACCTCGCACGGTGTCGGCGCCCCCCTGACCCGACAGCGCGTTCGCGAGCTCGTCACCCGAGATGGTGTCGGGCCCGGAGCCACCGATCACGTTCTCGACCTCGAGGACAAGGTCCGTCCCGACCGCGGTCTCGACGGAGCCTGCTTGAAGGTCGGCGGTGATCGCTCTTGTCAGGTCGCGGTAGGAGGCGACGTCAGACGCACCTTCGCCACCGTTCAACACATCGTTTCCGCCGCGCCCGTCCATTAAGTCGTTCTCGCCACCCGCCTGGAGCGTGTTGGCGTGACCGTCTCCGTAGATGACGTCGGCGAACGCCGTGGTCGTCACGTCTTCGATCCCGAGGATCGTGTCGCTGCCGTCCCCGGTGCCGGTGGAGTCCGACGGGATGATCGGTGTAACGGTGCCGGCCACGAGGTCGACTCGGACGCCGGCATCCGAGTCCGCGTAGCTAGCGGCGTCGTTGTCGGTCCCCTCTGCACCGGAGGTGTCTTCCTCGCCACCATCCAAGGTGTCGTCGCCCTTGTGCCCCACCAGCTCGTCGTTGCCCTCGAGCCCGCGCAGCGTGTCCGCGTGCGGCCCGCCGAGCAGCCTGTCGTCGCCTGCACCGGCATCGACCTGGTCGTCTCCGGTGCCACCGCAGATGAGGTCGTCATCGCCGCGACCGAAGATCAGGTCATTCCCGCCACGCCCCGCGATGACGTCGCGTCCGCTCGTGCCCTCGAGGGTTTCCCCCTCCGCCGTCCCGATGATCGTCGCCCGGATCCCGCCACATGTGACGGTGCCGGCGCCCGCCGGTGGCGGTGCGTGGACGAGTGAGAGCGACGCGACCCAAACGATCACGAAAAGCCGAAGCGGCATCCCCACGATCCACCTCCTGCCGGCGAGTCCCGCTCGTATCTTGCCGCAGTTGCGCCCCCGTGTGTCAAAGTCCCGGTGGCTGGCGCAGGAGAAGGTGGGGCACGTGGAGCAGACCGAGACCAGGACCACGATCGAGCTGGTCGTTCGATGTCCCGGGGGTGTCGAGCGCAACGTTGCGATCGAGCTGCCGAGAGAGGCGCGCGTGTCGCAGCTGGCCACGGCTCTGGCGCGTCATCTCGGCCTCGACGACGGCGGTCCGCTCTTCCTCCTGAGACAGAGCCGCTGGCTCGAGCCGGACGCCGCCGTCGCCGACGTCCGCCTGGTGCGAGGAGACGTCCTTTCGATCGGCGAGGCGCCGGAGCCGGCACCAGACATCCCGCCGCTAGAGGGGCTCGAGCTGGTCGCTGTAGGTGGGCCGAGCATCGGGTCCCGCTGGAGCCTTACCGGCGATCGTGTCGTCATCGGAAGAAGCCGCGACTGCGACATCACCGTCGATGACCCGGCGATGTCGCGGGTGCATCTGCAGGTCGACCTCGACGGCTCCGCGGTCCGCGTGACCGACCGCGGCTCGACGAACGGGACGTTCATCGAGGGGATCCCCCTCGCGCCGGGGCGTCTCGTCACCGCAGACGACGTCGTGGAGGCAGGCTCGTCGCTGTTGAAGATCCAGCCCGCTTCCACAGGAGCCAGGTCACGAGATGCCGGCGCGGACGGATCCATCCGCTTCAACCGCCCGCCGCGAGTCCGCCCGGCCCCCAGTGGCGAGGCCTTCGTGATCCCGGCGCCCCCCACCGCGGCGGAGCGACCTCGCCTACCGCTAGCCGCCGCCGCAGTCCCCCTGCTGATCGCACTCGTCTTGTGGCGGATGTTCCCGGACAACCCGGCGTTGCTTTTGATCATGGCGCTGTCGCCGGTGCTCGCGGTCGCGTCGTATCTGGAAGACCGCCGCCGCGGCTCGAGGCACCTCGGCAGACAGCAGACGGAATGGCGCGCCCAACTCGATCAGGTCATCAACCGGTTGGAGCAGACTCGCATGGAGGCGGCGCGACGTCTCCAGGCCTCGGCCCCCGGCGCCTCCGACCTCGAAAGACGAGCCGAACACGTCGAATCCTCGCTGTGGGAACGGCGCCCGCAGGACGACGATTTCATGTTGATGCGCGTGGGGTGGGGCGATCGGAGCTGGTCGCCCAACCTGCAACGCGAGGCGGGAGGATCCGAAGCGCTGCGGGAGGAGGTGGAGCAACGCGCCGCTCAGGCGCTGGTGTTGCCCTCGGTCCCGCTCACTGTGTCGCTGCGCTCGCCCACCGTCACCGGGATCTGCGGCGACCGTCCTGCGGTCGATGCGCTGACCCGGTGGTGGTTAGTCCAGATCGCGACACTGCACAGCCCAGAGGACGTCTCGGTCGTGGAGGTGTTCGGCCATGACGAAAGCGCATCGTGGATGTGGTCCCGGTGGTTCCCACACGCCCGCGCACAGGCGGATTCCGCTGCGACCCCGCTAGAACAAGTCGTAAGCGCCATCAACAGTGGGCGAGATCGCCCGAGCTCTCTGGACACTGCAGGCACCACCAACACGGTCGTCGTCATCCGCGGGGACGCGGAGGCGCCTGCGTCTTCGCTGACGAGGCTCCTTCGGGAGGGGCCCGCGGTCGGGATATCGGTCGTCTGGCTCGGCGCGCGTCCCGAAGACCTGCCCGGTGAATGCGCGTCGATCGTCGAGGTCGCCTCTGCCAGCGGTAACGTGATGGTGACTTTCACCGACGGGGCCCAGCAGGAAAGTGGAGCGGCAGAGGGACTCGACGAACCAACTGCGAGACGTGTGGCCCTTGCTCTCGCCCCGGTGCGAGAAGGCCGCGCTGCAAAAAGAGACAGCGCCCTCGCCGAGAGGTTGTCGCTGTTCGATGCCTTGCAGGTCGAGCAGCCCACCGCGGACTGGGTACAGCAGCGCTGGGGGTCGGCGGCGGGAGGTCTACCCGTCACGATCGGGCGGGATCGCGAAGGACCGGTCTCACTTGACCTAGTGGCTGATGGTCCACACGCGCTCGTCGCCGGCACCACCGGGTCCGGCAAGAGCGAGCTTCTCCAGACATGGGTAGCAGCGCTCGCGGCCGCTACTCCACCCGACCGGTTGAACCTCCTCTTGATCGACTACAAGGGCGGCGCCGCTTTCAAAGACCTGCAGCGGATCCCGCACACGGTCGGCATGGTGACCGATCTAGACGCTCACCTCGCGGAGCGTGCTCTGGTGTCCTTGAACGCGGAGCTGAAACGTCGCGAGCGGGTGCTGCGCGACGCGGGCGCGCGTGACGTGGCCGAACTGGAACAAGGAGATGCGGCGAACGCGCCGCCGCGCCTCCTCTTGGTGATCGACGAGTTCGCCACGCTGGTGAAAGAGCTTCCGGCGTTCGTCGACGGCGTCGTCGACCTAGCCCAGAGGGGCCGCAGCCTGGGCATCCATCTGGTTTTGGCCACGCAGCGGCCGGCCGGCGTGATAAGCGATGCCGTTCGTGCGAATACGAACCTGCGCATCTCGCTGAGAGTGGCGGACGAGGCCGAGAGCCACGACGTCGTCGGCGTTCCGGACGCCGCCTTCATCTCGCGCAGGACGCCCGGCCGCGCGTACGTGCGGCGGGGTCATGCAGAGGTCGAGGAGATCCAGACCGCGTTCGGTGGAAGCGCGGCTACCGGGGCAGCCCGCGCCGTGGAGGTGCGTGACCTGTGGGTGGATGAACCGCCCCCCGTCGCGAGCGACGCGCACGAGACGCAGATCCAGAGGGTCGTGGACGCGGTGGTCGCAGCCGGGGAGGCGGCCGGCTTGCGCCGAGCGAGCTCACCGTGGCTCCCGCCCCTTCCGCCGGTCCTCGATCTCGCGGATGTCGCGACGCAGGAGGGCGGTGCGGTGTTCGGGCTCCTCGACGAACCGCATCTCCAGCGACAGCGGCCCGCGGTGATCTCGCTAGAAGAGGACGGCGGCTGCGTGATCTATGGCGCCGCGGGGTCCGGCAAGACCACGCTGCTCCTGACGATCGGAGCCTCCTTCGTATCCGCGCAGGGCGCACCCGGCGTCGTGGTGTATGGCCTCGATTTCGGCGGCGGAGCTCTCCGCGCCCTGAACGAGCTTCCCAACTGCGGCGACGTCGTCAGCGGAGACGACCAGGAAAGGGTCGAGCGGCTGCTCTTCATGATCCGCGCCGAGGTGGAGCACCGCAGACGCCTCTTCGCCCAAACCGGCGTGTCGAATCTGGCCGAGCTCGTGCGCAGTGGCCGCGAGGCGCCTCCTCGGATCCTGGTCATGCTGGACGAGTACGGCGCGTTCGCCGCGGCGTTCGAGACGGTCAACCTCGGGGAGATGATCGACCTGCTCCCGCGGCTCGTGTCGGAGGGCCGCTCGGTCGGCGTGCACTTCGCGATGACGGCGGCTCGCCGCGCTTCGGTCCCGTCTGCCCTTGCCGCTTCGTTCGGAAAGAAGATCGTGCTTCGGATGGGAGACCCAGACGACTACATCGCGCTGGGTCTCGACCGACGCAACCTGCGCGGCCACACATGGGGGCCGGGCCGCGGGTTCATAGACGGGATCGAGTTCCAGGCGGCGACGGTCGGTCCAGATCCCGCGCCCGAGAAAGTCGCTCGCGCTCTCGCCGCACTCGGTGAAGCGGCCCGCGACGTGAACCTTCCACGACCGCCTCGCGTCAGGCTGCTCCCCTCATCGATCTCCATCGGCGAGTTGCCACGCGCCTCGGAACCTTGGACCGCTACGGTCGGGGCCAGAGAGACAGACCTCGCCGAAGCGCACGTGGAGTTGACCGAGGGGCACCTACTCGTCGCGGGTCCTTACCGCAGCGGTCGCTCCACCGCGCTCGCAACCATGACCGCCGGCGTCCGCACCTCGACACCTGAAGTCGCGCTGTGGCTGTTCGCCCCCCGCCGGACACCGCTGGTGGAGCTCGATCTGTGGGCTCGGGTCGCGCGCGGCGGGGATGCATGTCAAGAGGCCGTCGAAGAGCTGGCGATGCAGTTGAACGCGGGCGAGGGAGGCCCCCTGCTCGTGGTGATCGACGACGCGGAGGAGCTAGCCGAGGGCTCAGCCAGCTACGCGTTGGAGCCTGTGGTGAAAAAAGCGCGCGATGCGACCGTTCGGTTCATGGTCGCGGCCGAAGCCCGCTCGCTCCATCGGTTGTTCGGCGGGTGGCTCAGCGAGATCCGGAAGGACAAACGTGGCATCCTGCTCGACCCCGACATCGATCTCGACGGGGACCTATTCGGGACCAGGCTGCCGCGCCGGCAGAAGAGGTCGTTCCCGCCCGGTCGCGGCTACCTCGTGTCCCGCAGCGCCTTGGAGCTAGTTCAGGTAGCCAGGATCGAAGGCAGCGGGAGCTAGGAGCCCGCTTGGATCAAGGCCTCTCGCCTGCGAGCGACCTCGACACCGGCCTCTTGCAAGGCTGCCTGCAACTTGCGCAACGCAGGCTCGAACTCGCCCGCCCACGCCTCGCGGAACCGGTCGGCCGCGGGGCCTTTCCACCAGGTGTTGTTCAGCTCGCCCCGCACGGACGCCGTCAGCTCCTGGACCGACTGCGTCTGGCGGTCGAAGTTCGCCTTCAACGACTGCAGCTGACCAAGCTCTCCACCGATCGTGGACATGGATTCTTTCCCCTTCCGCTCGCCTGTCTGGAGGAACGTACCAACACCGCGGAGAACCTTCCAGAGCCATGACCGAGCGGGACCCTTACGAGCGCCTAGACCACTTCCTCCCGCCGGCCGAGGACCTCGGCATCGAGGGCTACGAGATCCTCGGCCCCCTCGGCGAAGGCGGCTTCGGCCGCGTCTTCAGAGCGCGTCAACTCGCCTTCGACCGCGACGTCGCCGTGAAGGTTCTGAACGCGTCGGGCCTGCAGGAGGAGACGGCGCGCCGCTTCGAGCGCGAGTGCAGAGCGGTGGGCAGTTTGTCCGGCCACCCCAACATCGTGACGGTGCTGGACTCCGGCATCACCCCCTGGGGTCGGCCATACATCGTGATGGACCACATGGCCGGTGGGTCACTCGCACAAGGTCGCGCCGACGGGCGCGGCGCCGACGCCTTCGCCGCCACCGCGATCATCGTGAAGATCTGTGGGGCAGTCGAGACGGCGCATCGGGCCGGGATCCTGCATCGCGACATCAAGCCGGAAAACCTGTTGCTGTCGGCGTACGGTGAGCCGAAGCTCGGAGACTTCGGAGTCGCGTCGATACCGGACGGCTACCAAACGCGCACGGGTGCGATCACCGCGAGCCTCGCGCACGCGGCGCCGGAGGTCCTCGAAGGGGGCCGCGCCACACCCGCGGTCGACATCTACGCGCTCGGCTCCACGCTGTTCACGCTGATCTCCGGCCGAGCACCCTTCGCATCGGAAGAGCACAGTGGCCTGCAGAGCTTGATCGCCCGCACCCTGACTCAACCGGTTCCCGACCTGCGCGCGGACGGGGTGCCGGACGAGATCTGCAGCGTCATCGAGAAAGCGATGGCGAAAGATCCTGCCGCGCGCTACGCGACCGCGGCAGCGTTGGGGGATGCACTACGGGATGCTCAGCGCGCGCTCGGGCTACAGCCGACGGAGATGGTGCTGGCGGAGCCCTCACCCGAGCTCTTGGCTCATGCGTTGTCGTCGGCGGCAGACGATCTGAGCCGCACGCAGATACGCAAACGCCCGGTGCTGTCACCGCCCGCGCCTCCCAGCGCACCACGGCCGTGGTGGAGGAGCCCGCTCATTGCGGCGGCCGTCCTTCTGTTGCTGGCTGCCGCCACCGCCAGCGCGCTGAACCTGCGTGGAACAGGAGAGACCGGCACTCCCGCCGCGGCGCTGACGACCTCTCAACCAGACGCCTCCGCCACGCCACCCGAAGTGGCTTCCATAGAGGACGGTGGCAAGGCTCCGGATCGACGCTCGCGTCGACCGAAGAGTCTCAAGACCGGCCGGGGCGACAAGACGCAGCACGCAGGCGGCGTGACGATCCCGTCAGCGGGCGGCGGCGCGACCGGAGGGTCGACCTCGGGAGGAGGAGGGTCGTCAACCGGCGATGGAGCGGCACCAACGAGCGGTGGCGGTGGTGGGTCCGCCGGAGGAGGAGGCGGCTCGACCGGAGGTTCTGGAGGTGGAGGTGGTAGCTCCGAGCCGAAGCCGGATCCCATCCCCATCCCGACCGTCGAGCTGTGGCACCTGTGGAGCGATGACAGGTACTACTTCACGACCGACCAAGGCGACCGGGCCGAGGTGCAAGGGCACTACTCGAACTGGCACCGTGAAGCGGTGGTGTGGGAATACGGCGGCTCCGGCATGAGGCGCATCTGTTTCGGAGACGGGCGCTGCGGGGGTTGGGTGTACGCAGAGCCACCCGAGGGCATGTCGACGCGCCCGCTGTATGCGTTCAGCGCCCGTTACGGCGACTACTACACGATCAACCCCGACGAGATACCGGCGGAATACAGCGGGTATCGCCTCTACGTGTTCGGCTACGTCCCCCGCTAGCTCTTGTCTACGAGCTTGAGGATCTCGCCCGCGCCGATATCGGTGACGTAGAGCTCGCCTGCCTCGTCGATCCCGAATGAGCTCAGCGCGCGCTCGCTGGTCGCGACCAGGTTGGGCTTGATGGGCCGCTCGACCTCGGAGTCGATCGCCCACACGTTTCCGGAGCAGTAGTCGGCGAAGAGATACGCGCCCTGCATGTCGGGGAACTCGCTGCCGCGGTAGACGTACCCGGCCGTCACCGAGCACCCCTGGTCGTGGTCGTATTCGGTGATCGGCAACACCAGCCCGCTGGGGTTGCAGTCCCGCTCGAAGCACCGGCTGCCCTCCATCTCGTTCCACCCGTAGTTGAGCCCGGCTTCGTCCCAGCCCACCCGGTCGATCTCCTCCAGGCGTCCTTGCCCCACGTCTCCCACCCACAGCGTTTCGGTCTCTTGATCGAAGCTGAAGCGCCACGGGTTCCGGAGCCCATAGGCCCAGATCTCGGGCAACCCGCCGCCGTCGGCGAAGGGGTTGTCCGGAGGGATCGCGTACGGCTTGCGACCATCCACATCCACGCGCAGCAACTTGCCCAACACCGTGTCGAGTGACTGGCCGTTCTCGTGAGGGTCGCCGCCGGAACCGCCGTCGCCGAGTGCGATGTAGAGATAGCCGTCCGGGCCGAACGCGAGGTGCCCACCGTTGTGGTTGGGGAACGGCTGATCGACCCGCATGAGCACCTCGGCAGAAGCCGGATCCGCCCGCAGCCCGTCCGGCTCCGCCCGGTATCCCGCGATCACGGTGTCGCCGGCGCGGTCGGTGTAGTTGACGAAGAAGCGGCGGTTCTTCTCGTAGTTCGGATGGAAGGCGAGACCAAGGAGGCCGCGTTCACCACCGGCCTGCGTCTCCGCCGAGAGGTCCAGGAACACTTGCGCCTCGCGGCTGCCGCTCTCCAGGACCTTGATCGCTCCCGCCTGTTCCACGACGAACATCCGACCGGTCCCGTCCTCGGCCGAGATGAACAGCAACGGAGCTTCGAAGCCGTCGAGGAACGGCTCCAGCGAAAGGTCGAGCTTCGACAGGTCAAACCGGGCGCTGGTGCCTTCGTCCACCGGATCCGATGTGGGTGTACGCGTGACGACGACAGGTGGCGCGTCGCCGCCGGTGTCCTGGCAGGCGACCATGACACTCCCGAGTAAGAAGAGCAACAGCATGGTTTTTCGCATGCAGGGCAAGGTATGCGACCGGGGCACCTAGTTGGAACCTCTTGCACAGACGCGGGACAAGGTGTGGCGGCTGGTAGACATGGCCGGTGGACGCACCCGCCGAAGCTCTCGCGACGCCGGCTCCCCCGCGGGCGCCCTGGCGCGGGCGCGACCTGCTGTTCACAGGCATCGGCGCGATCGTGCTGTCCATCTTGGTCGTGGTGCCGCTGGGATTCCTCACCTTCGGCCGAGGTGGAGGGTTCTCCTTCGCGCACGTCGGGGCGATCGGCATCGCGGTATACGCGGCGCTGTGGGCGTCCACGTGGTACTTCACCCTGAACAGGCGAGGCGCCCGGCTCGCCGACGCCGGTTTCCGCCCCGTCGCCGGGACCACGTTGCTGAAGATGATTCCGGTCACCCTTGGCCTTATGGGTTTGAACGCGATCATGGTTGCGATCAGCGCTCGCTTCTTTGGCGACGTGCCGACAGCCCAGGATCAAGTGGTGGGCGGCGCCACCTCGATAACGCTGGTCGAGTTCATGTGGCTGTTCGCGCTCGGGGCGATCGCGGCCCCCATCGTCGAGGAGTTCGTGTTCAGAGGCGTCCTGTACCGGCTGTTCCGCAACCGCCTGTCGGTGGGGGCCGCCGTCATCGCGTCCGCGGTCGCGTTCGCGCTGCTTCACCTCATCGTTCCGTTGATCCCGGCACTGTTGGTGATGGGGATCGTGCTGGCAGCCCTGGCGCAGCGCTACGACAGCCTCTACCCCGCGATCGTCGTGCACGCGCTGAACAACGCGGCGGCGCTGGTTGCGCTGTACGCCGCCATCGGGCGGGGGTAAGCCCTCAGAACAATGGCGATCCTCCTTGGCCTCGCGGCCGCGGTGACCTACGGTGCTGCCGACTTCCTCGGCGGGCTTGCCACCAAGAAGACCAAGGTCTTCACCGTCGTGCTCGTTTCACAGCTGATCGGGTCGCTGCTGCTGCTCGCGGCCATCCCGTTCTTCCTCCGCACGGAGCCGACCGGCTCCGCGTTGATGTGGGGAGCGCTCAGTGGGATAGCCGGTGCTGCCGGAGTCGCGCTCTTCTACCAAGGGCTGTCGCTCGGGCGGATGGGTGCGATCGCTCCGATCACGGCGGTCGAGGCCGCGAGCGTTCCGGTGCTCTTCGGTCTCGTGACGGGCGAACGGCCCAGCGCGCTGGCGCTGGCGGGCGTGGTGCTCGCGCTCGTCGCGGTGGGACTGGTCTCGTCGTCGCCGGAAGCCGCGTCCGCCACGACCGCGGCCCCCATCAAGAGGGGCTGGAGGGACACGGGGCTTGCACATGCGGTGGGCGCGGGGCTCGCGTTCGGGGCATTCTTCATCCTGCTCGACGCCGCCGGCGACGACACCGGCTTATGGCCGCTCGCGGGCGCGAGGGTCTCGTCGATAGTGTTCACCGCCGCCGCCCTGGTCGCCACCCGCGGCTGGGACCGGCCGGACCGGACGTCACTGCCTGCGATCGCCGGAGCCGGAGCGCTGGATGTAGCCGCCAACCTCTTCTACTTACTCGGGTCGCGCGTCGGACTGCTGTCGATCGTCGCCGTGCTGACCTCGATGTATCCCGCCACCACCGTTCTCCTGGCGCGGGTGACGCTGAACGAGCGTCTGGAGAGGGTGCAGGCCGCGGGCCTTGCGGTCGCCGCAGCAGGGGTCGTCGCCATATCGCTCGGTTGACGCGCACCTGCAGCGTCCGTTTCGCGCTGAATGCGAAGAGTTATCGAACGACTGCTAATGGGTACGGGCGAGAGGTGGACATGACGGGACGCTTCCTGAAGCTGGAGCGCAGCGACCAGGCCCCGGCGAAGGCGCGGGAGTGGGCCGCGGGGCTCGTCGCCGGGTTCCCGCACGAGGCGAGGTCGGATGTCGTGTTGCTGACCCACGAGCTGGTTACGAACGCCGTTCGGCATTCAGACGGAGACCGGATCTGGCTAGCGGCTGTCGTCACCCCCGAAATGATCCGCGTCGAGGTCTCCGACGAGGGCGGCGTGACAGAGCCGGTCATGCTGCCGCAGCAGCCGTATGCGACGTCAGGTCGGGGGCTGGTCTGGGTGGATCAGCTGGCGGACGGCTGGGGAACAGAGCACGAGCGGGCATCGTCGGTCTGGTTCCAGATCGACCTCCCGTCGAGAACGCTGACCACCGCCTAGGGCGCGCTCCCCGAAGACGGTTGGTAGAAGTCGTCGCCGTAGAAGCGCGCCTCGAAGACGTGCTGGCCGCCGCGGTACCTCGGTGGGACCTCGATGCTGGCGGAGCCACCGACGTCGGTGGTGCCTGATCCGATCGAAGACCCATCCACGAAGAACTCGACCTCTCGACCCGCCACCCCTTCGGCGGAGTCCGCGTCCGTCAAGTCGGCAGTCAGCGTGCGCCGCGACCCCCTGCCGGTCACCTGGAGCGAGAGCGCGGTGTCTTCCTTCTCCACCAGGAAGGGCGCCGTGGCGCTGGCGGGCTGGAACGTCTCGCTGCCTGCGAAGCTCGCCGTTAGCTCGTAAGCACCCGGCCGCTCGGTCAGGATCGGCGTGACAGATGCCAGCCCGTTGTCGTCGGTGACCGCGCCGAAGCTCCGCGAGCCGTCGGCCCCCGCTAGCTCGAAGGACAACTCCGCACCGGCGACCGGAGCACCCGAGGCGTCTTTCAGCTCCGCCTGGAACAGGGTTCCATCGCTGTACTGCCCTGCCTCCTGACTCGCCTCGGTTATCTGGAGAGCCGTCGGCTGCTGCTCGGACCGGACCGGTTCGGCTCCCGGCGCCCACTCCGGCGGGCGGCAGCTAGCGGTGCCCGCGTTCGCGGGATGTTCTTTGGTCAGGTAGTCGCCGCCCTCGCAGACGTCGTACATCTGGCCGGTGAGCAGGAAGTGCGCCTCCTGCCATGCCGCCGCGGGCTCGTTGCGGGGGTCACCATGTGGGTCCCCGTTGTGATGCGCGGGGACGTTGGCGTTCGGCGGCGTCGCATTGCCGCTATCCCAGTACACGAACGCGGATCCGTCGTACGGGTACGTCGCGGTCTGGCCGAAGTAGGGGTTCATCTCCCAGTGGAGCCCCTCGGGAAGACCCGGCGTCATGATCGGCGCGTCGATCGTACGCGCCTCCACCTCGGCAGCCACGTTCGTCACCTGATGGTCGCTGAAGGCCACCTGCAACATGACATCGTGCGCCGGCGTGTTCTGAAGAGGATCGCTCGTCATGTGGTGCGCGTAGCCGTTCGCTTCTCCCCTGTCCCACAGCATCTGCATCAAGGCGAACACGAGCTGGCGCTCGATGGGGTCGCGATAGATCTCGTAGAAGACCTCGGCGTACGCGCCCTCCCAATCGACGCTGCGGTTCAGCAACGTGGAGTAGTTCATCCCGGGAACGCCGAGGATGCCGCGCTGGATATCCGGTGATACCGCCACCAGCGAGCCGCCCATGATGCCGCCCTGGCTGTTGCCGTCGTAGAACAGCGGCGTCGAATCCTCGGTCGCGGTTTTCACCAGAGGCTGGCCGTCCTGCTGGAAAGCCTCATCCGTCGCGAAGCCATCCGGATGCACGGCGGCGCGGCCCAGGAACATGAAGTTCAAGAAGCCTTGCTGGGCACGGTCCGGCAACGAAGGGAAGTTCGACGCGTCCGCCAGGATCGCGGCCACCGTCGGGAAGTCGGGGGTTGACATCCCCCACCAGTCGGCGGCACAGCCGAGGAACGGACCCGCTCGGCGCGGCGACTTGATGTCTCCCACCTGGCTGCGCGTCCCTAGCAAGCCGTGGCCGTAGAGGGTGGCGTAGTTCTGCTGACCGTTGAGGGGGACCTCGCACAAGAACGGCACGTTCACCGTTGGCTCGACGGGGTTCTGTTCGGGCCGGCCATCCTGGTTCACGTCCAACAGCCGCGAACCCGGCACCGGCACGTCGTACGGCAGCTGGGTAGCACGCACGTGGCCCTCGGTCTGCTGGATGCGGTCCATGTAGTTCGGGACCGTGACGCGCCCGTGGATGCGGCGCAGCTGCTGCACATGCGCGACCCCGCGCGCGTCGGTCCACCTGTCCGCACGCGTCTCGATCTTGTCGATCGTGAAGCTGGGCGACTGGCCCTGCACGACCCGGTCGGCGAGGTTCGTGTCACCGAGTTGGGCGAAAGCGTCGTCGCGCATATGAAGGATCCGCTCCGCGAGGTTGCGCTCACTGGCGACGGTGAAGTCCCAGGCGAGGAAGAGCTCCTCTCGCGCGATCCCCGCGCTCTCCAACACGGGGAAGATCTCGCTGTTGAAGTAGGTCTGGCGGGTAGCGTCACCGCCGTTGCCGCTGCGGTACGCGGCGAAATCCGGACCCGCTTCAATCGTGGCTCCATCGGCTGTCTTCAGGTTCCGCAACGCCACGACGTAGCGCGCGCCTTCTTCGAAGTTCGCTGCGGGCCGCAGGATGAGGCTCTGCTCGCCGGCTTCGATCGCCGCGGGGTGGGTATCCAGCTCCGACCAGAACGGGTGCCGGGCGCCCGTGTCTGCGTTCAGGATCACGATTGGGGCGTCCTCCCGCGCGTAGAGCCCGATGTCCGCGATGTGATCGCGGTGGTCGAAGTACCCCGGCTCGTTCGGCTGCCCGCCGTGAGGACGGTCTTGGGTTCCCCAGGTCATGTGCAGGTCGAGACCGCCGACGTGCGTCATCACCATCGAGCCCGGAGAGAAGCCGTCGTTGCGGTTCCACTCCATCGGGTCGATCGGTTTGCCCTCGCCGCCCTCCGTGACCTCGGTACCGTTACGGGGCATCGCGGCAGGGCTGAAGGCCACCCTGCGTCCGGTGGCGGTCGACGGATCCGGCTGCGTGAAGAGGTTGTTCGGGAAGGGGAACAGACATGCGGCTTTATCCAGCGGGTCACAGCCGGCGTTCGTCGAGACCGGCACGATCGGCGAGACGGGATCGTCGGCCGCCGCGGCGACGGGCAGCGCGGACACCAACAGGAGCCCCGAAACGATCGTGGTCGCATAGCGGCGTGCGCGGGTCATCGCATCTCCTGGATCGGGTCGGGCTGGCGGGATCGACAGCGGCCACAGGAGTGTTTCGTCACGGGGGATGGTCCTCCTGCCCGTCCGTCCCCCCGGGGGGGTCGCTCGCCTCTTGAGGGCGCTCATCGTCGAGCAAGGCGCTAGCCGGGGAGCCGTGGCTGCGGCAAGAGGGCTGGCCGACGCCGGATGGTTCGTGGGAGTCGGCGCCCCCGGCGCCGCCGGGCTCGCGGCCGCATCCCGGGCCTGCCGCAGGGTTCACGACGTCCCCGCCGCACACGAGGACGTCGGAGGATTCATCCGCTCGGTCGCGGAAGCCGTGCGCGTGGGCGGATACGAGGTGGTGTTCGGCGCCGGAGAGGCCGAGGTGATGGCGCTGTCCGCCGATCGCGTCGCCGTGCCGGCGGTGGTCCCGTACGCGCCGCACGACGCGGTCACACGCGCTCTGGACAAAGTCGAGTTGGACGAGCTCGCGCGGCGCGCAGGCTTCGATCTTCCACCCGTGGTGGATCCGGCGACGCTGGACGATCCCTCGGCACCCGTCGTGGTCAAAGCTCGCCGGCACGCGGCGCCCGAGACTCCAGGCGCGCCGCCGCGCGTCGACACGAACGTCGTGTTCGGTGCGGCCGCGGCGCGGGAACGGGTCCGCCAGATCGGGGAGCTGGGGGCCGAGGCTCGGGTGCAGGAGTACCTGGCCGGGCCGTTGCTCGCGTATGCCGCAGTCACGGATCGGGACGCGACGGTCGTCGCGGATTCGATGCAGCTAGCGTCGAAGATCTGGCCCCCGTATGCCGGCGCAAGCTGTCGAGCCGCCACGATCAAGGTCGATGAAACCGTCGCGGCTCGCGCCCAGAAGCTGTTCCGCGAGCTTGGCTGGTTCGGGCTGGCAGAGCTGCAGTTCGTCGTCCCAAGCGACGGGACACCGAGGTTGATCGACCTCAACGGACGCTTCTACGGATCGCTCGCGCTGGCGGCCGCGGCGGGAGTGAACCTGCCTGCAACCTGGGCCGCCCTCGCGACGGGTCGTCCGGTCGAGCGAGACCGGGCACGGCCAGGCGTGCGCTACCAGTGGCTCGAGGGAGACCTACACCGCGCGGTCGCCGAACGCGAGGGAGGCGCGGTGAGAGACGTAGCGGCATCGGTCGCGGCCTCGCTGACATCGCACCACAGCCTGTGGCGGATAACCGATCCCGCACCCGCAACGCTGCGTCTGAAACAGCTGGTCACCGGCGGCGGCAGGCTGACCGGCGACAGCACGCGGGGCTGCAGCCGCTAGCATCCGCGGCCATGCGCGCTCCACGGCTCCTCCTGACGACGTTCACCGCCCTGGCAGTGGTCACGTCGCTGGCGAACCCAGCTGCTTCCGCGCTGGACCGGACGGTGTCGCGGATGACCTTGAAGGAGAAGGTCGGGCAGCTGGTGATGTTCTCGGTTGGCGAAACCGGGCTCACGCAAACCGAGCGAGACCTGATCCGTCGCCACCGGCTCGGCGGGGTGATCCTGTTCAGCAAGAACTACGACGGACGCAGCCAGCTCCGGGCGCTGAACGATCAGATCCAACGCGTCGTGCGCAGCGCCAATCGCTTTGGGATCGGCGCACTGATCTCGGCGGACCAGGAGGGCGGCGTGGTCAAGCGGTTCCCCGACCTGCCTCCGTGGCGCTCGGCGCCGGAGATCGGTGCGACCGGCGACGAGTCGGTGTCTTACCGGCAGGGCCGGATGACGGGGCGGGAGCTGCGCGAGGTCGGTGTCAACGTGAACCTGGCCCCGGTAGCAGATCTGGACCTCCCACCCGAGCACGTGATGCGGTCGCGGAGCTTCGGCGAGCGGCCGCGCCCCGTAGGCCGAATGGTGCGCGCTTTTGCGCGCGGACTGCAGAGCAAGAGGACGGCTGCCACCGCCAAGCACTTCCCGGGCCTCGGCGGCGCGACGATCAACTCGGACTACGGCCGCGCCTACGTCTACCGGTCACGCCGGCAGTTGCGACGAGTAGACGCGGTCCCGCTCCACCGCGCGGTCGCCGGCGGAACACGGCTGATGATGCTGTCACACGGGATCTACGTGAACTATGGCGGTCCGCGGCCGCGGCGCCCCGCATCGGTGAACGGCTACATCGCCACGCATCGCCTGCGCCAGGAGTTCGGTTTCAGCGGCGTCGCCATCAGCGACGCGCTCGAGCCAGTCGCGTGGAAGTTCGGAGGCAGCACCCCGCGCGCGTGCCGCGCCACGATCGCCGCAGGAGTTGACGTTGCTCTCATCACAGGCGATGCGAACATGGCCCGCCGATGCGCCGCAACGATCCGGCGCGCGGTCCGGGCCGGAGACATCTCGCGGCGTCGCATCAACACTGCGCTGCGCCGGGTCCTCGAGCTGAAGAGGTGGCTCGGAGTCTTCGATCCTTCTTCGTAGCTGCACGCACCTCCGGAGCGCGACCTACAGCGGGTCCTGCGCGTCCTCGGGTGCGGAGCTGACGCCGGCGCCGAGCTCCAGCGAAAGGTGTCCGCCTAGATAGCTGCTCGCGAGCGCGACAAGCCCTCCGACAACGCCGATCGCGGTGGCGGCTTCGTAACGGCCTCTGCGCCGCGCGGCCAGCGACGAGCCGTACAACAACGCGGCCGCCGCATTCAAAGCTGCGTGCGCGACTCCGACGCGCCGAGCACCCCGTCGGGTCGTCGTCCACTCCGACAGACCCGCGGCCGCGGTTGGGAGCGTTGCCATCAACCCGAAGGTCAGCAACCGCTCGGCCGCGGGACGGTCCTCGACGCTCCCGAAGACGTCGAGGAACGAAGCCGCCGTCCATCCTGCCAGCGGGAGGTCCGTGAGGGCCGGGTGGAGCGAGTGCCCGAGCCACCGGCCGAGGAAGAACCTTCGAACGGGACCCTCCGGAACGACACGCTGCGCGGCTTCATCAAGCAACGCGACGACGCGATCCAGCTGCTCGCGCGTCTCGAAAGAAGCCGCCCACGCGTGCAGCGAGTCGCCGACGGCGGCTTGCACAGATGCGGGTTTGGTTCTAGCTACGTGCGGACCGAGAGACGAACCGGGAGCCGGCGACCGGTAGCTTCGTGATCGCCTTCAGCTTGACGGTGTAAGCGCCGCGCGCCTGCTGGTACTGCGACGACCCCGTGGTTACCTCGAGCTCGAGCCGATGCCCCGGCAACAGCTTCCACGCGACGCCGTGCAGCTTCACCGTTCGCTCGAAGCGCCCAGGCTTCAGGACCACCGGCATAGTCTGGTCGTCCAGCGTCACGCGCTTCCCGTCCTTGTCCACGTCGACGAGCTCGAGGAACACGTAAGCCCTGTCACCGACGACCCGCCCCTGCAGCTTGACCTTGGGGATGCCGAGGACGGCGCGCGGCTTACCCGAGAACGTCGCGACTCGGTGACGCGCGGCGGTCTCGCCCAGCTCCTCCTTCGGCGCCGGGTTGGCGTCCGTGGCGCCGTCGCCACCCGTCGAGCCGGGCCCGACGAGCTGGCCACTGCGGATCGCCTTCAGCCGGATGTATCTCGTGCCCGGGAGCGGGAACCGCGGCGCGTTGTAGTAGTAGCCGTCCTGCGCCTGCCACTCCACCTCGGCTCCCGTGTCGACGTCCTGGTCCTTCACGTACCGGTTCAACCAGGCGACGATGCGGTCCTCGAAGATCGGGCGTCTCTCGCCGGCGCCGTCTGGGTAGCCGCTCGAGCCACCGGGGTAGTTGCAACCGAGCGTGTGGCCGGCGCAGTACGCCATCAGCTTCACCGGCGTCCCTGCCGCAACGAGGTTCTTGTAGTTGGCGAACGCGTCCTCGAGGGGGAAGAGCGTGTCGACCGAACCCTGGATGATGAGGGTGGGCGCCTCGATCTTCCGGGAGCGGATCACGGTGGACTTGTGGCGGAACCACTCCTTGATCTCGGGACTTACCCGCCCGGTCGCTTTGGTCTCCCGGTAGCCGCGGTGGATCTGTTCCGCGTACTCCCCCCTCTGCGGACCGGCCGGAGAGTCCAATCCGTCGTGGGTCGCACCGGTCAGACCGAAGTTGTAGAGGAGCTCTCCCCAACCCTGCTTGTAGACGTTGTTCGGGTTGAGGTCCTTCGTCAGGAGGCCCCAGGAGATCTCCGGCACGATCGCCTCGACGCGGTGATCGAGGGCGGCGGTGTTGAACTGGACCCCGGCTGCGTTCGAGCCGCCCGTCCAACCAACACGAGGATCGTTCGGACCGTCCTTCTGGATCTCCGGGCGCGATGCGAGGTAATCCATCAGAGCGCCAGCGTCCTTGACCTCGAAGTCGGGCGACGCGATGTTGGCCTCGCCGCCGGAGTCACCGAAGCCGCGGGAGTCCCACGTCAAGATGGCGTAGCCCTCGTCGAGGAGCCGCTGCAGGAAGGTGTTCGGCGTCCGCTCGCGCTCGCCGCCCCAACCGTGGGTCCTCAAGATGGCGGGCACAGGGCTCGACGCGGATGCGCCGGGCGGAAGCATCAACGTGGCGAGGATCGGCTCGCCGTCGAAGCTCTCGACGATGATGTTGTCCTCGATCGTCGGCTCGGCGCCCACGACGGGGGCCGACGGGACCGCCGCCCCGGCCGCTGTGGCGAATAACGCCGCAACGAGCAACAAAGCCAGGACCAGCGGCGAAACCACGTGATTAGTCATAAAGATTCCACTCCGTTCTTATCCGTTCAGCCGGTAGCTGTCGTACCCAGACTTCGGCCCGATATGTCCTAGTTCGCCCCGGCTCCCGCTCCCCCTGCTCGTCGAGCTCGCCGAAGCGGCGCGCCACCGCAGAAGGGTCTCGCTGAGTCGCGGCGAACCTAGACAGCCAGAGCGGGCGTGGGGACCGTCCGTCCTTACACCTACGAGGAGGAACGATGAAGCCGGCACTCTCGATCGTCGCAGCAGTGGGCGCCATCGCCCTCAGCGCGACTGCACTCCAGGCAGCACCGGGGCCGAGCATCGAAGACCCTCTGGGCGACGCCAACTTCGTCAACGACCAGGGCACCGGCGACGGATCGTTCGGTGACTTCAATGCCGCCGACGCGGGCACCGTCAGCGACCTCACCGCAGTCATCTTCACCAACGACAAGAAGAACCTGTACGTCCAGATCGACACCGAAGCTGAGCCGCCCGCAGCCACCGGGATCGGCTACCGCGTGCGGGTCAACCCGGACGGTCCCGGCGGCAGCTACTGCCTGATCTTCGAAGCTTTCCACCCCGGCGCTAACAACGACCTGACGGTCGCGAAGGGCCAGGTGCGCGACGCATGCGAGGGCGGGGCTCCAACCGAGGTGGCAGTCGTCGGAAACACGATCACGGTGCCGCGCAAGGCGCACAAGGGCCTCGCGAAGGGAGCAACGCTGAAGGCTCCGCAGGCGCAGAGCTTCCTCTACACCGGCACCTACCCGTCGCCTGGATTCTCCGGCCCGATGGCCGACACGACGAAGGTGGGGACCGACTACAAGCTTCGCCGTTAGCTATCGCACTACTTTGAGGGTCGGGCCCGGCGCCAGCCGGCCCCACTCATAGATCACGACCCGACACTGCGGGCTCGGGAAGTCTGGTGGTGTGAGGTTCCTCTGCCCGTAGACCGTGGATTCCCCCGTACCGGGTCTGGCGTAGCTCTCGATCCTCACCTTCACGACTGCCCGGCCGTTCGCGTCCGTGAGTCCTCCGGCCGTGAGGAAGGTGTCTCCGACGAGGAAGCCGAGCCCGAGGGATACGCCCTCGGCCGGTTCATTCATCGGGCGGCCGGTGGGATAAGGCACGCCATCATCGGTGACGGGATCCTCGTCCGCGGTGCGGGTCACCAGGACCTTCAGCTTCGCGACATCTCCGACGGACACGGAGGGCGTCTGCCAACTCGCCTCGATCTTGAAGTTCCTCAGCGGGAGGCTGACATCGGTGCATGCTTCACGAGAGCCGATCGGAACGGCCGAGCCCGCCGCCGGTGCAACGACGAGGAGCGTCGCCATCGACAGGACCACGGTCTTGATCGGCATGTTCATAGGTTTCGGCCTAGCAGCGACGAACCCTCCGAATCGGGCTAACTGGCTTTGGATATGGCCTTTATGAGCTCGTCTTTGTCCATGGAGGAGCGGCCGCTGATGTCTAGTTGCTTCGCCTTCTTCAGCAGCTCGCCCTTGGACATGCCTGCTAGGTCGTCGTCAGCCCTGGACTTGCTGGAGGAACCTCTCTGCGCCTTGGGACGCGGCCGCTCCCCCTTCTTCGCGGCCTCGACCGAAGCGCGTAGAGCCTCCATCAGGTCCACGACCGTCTCCGGCTCCTCGGGTTTCGTATCTTGCACCACCACGTCTTCGCCCTTGATCTTCCTGTCGATGATCTTCTTCAGGGCACGGTGGTATTCGTCCTTGAACTGTGCTGGATCGAAGTCGTCGGACAGCTGCTGGATCAGCTGGCGCGCCATCTTCCGCTCCCGGTCGTTCACCTTCGGACGTTTGCGCAGCTCGTCGAACTTCGGCTCTCTGACCTCTTCCGGCCAGTGCATCGTCTGGAGCACGAGCATCGCGTCCTTCACACGCATCCCGGCGAGGTGCTCGCGGTCGCGGATCGCGACCTTGCAGACCCCCACCAGCCCCTCGTCCTCCATCGCGTCGGTCATCAGCCGGTAGGCCTTGACGGCCTGTTCCTGAGGCACGATGTAGTAGGTCTTCTCGTAGAAGATCGGGTCGATCTGCTCGGACGGAGCGAAGCTCACCACGTCGATCGTGTGCAGAGACTCGAGCTCCAGAGCCTCGAGGTCGTCGTCGCTGATCGTGACCCACTTGCCCTTCTCGTACTCGTAACCCTTGACGATCTCGTCCCAGTCGATGTCTTTGTGGCCTTCGTCGCAGGTGCGCTCGTAGTGGATCCGTGCACCGTCCTTCTCGTGAAGGAGATGGAAGTCGAACTTCTCCCTCTCGCGGCCGACGGCGGTGTACAAACCCACCGGGATCGTTATGAGTCCGAAGGTGATGGACCCCTTCCAGATCGAGCGCGCCATGAGGGTTGCCTACCCAGGGCGGGTCGATCCGATACTTCGGGTGTGATCTAGGAAGCGAAGACATCGGCGTTACGGGCGCCGATGTGGTTCTGGACCTTCTTCTTGACGCGCTGGAGCGCGTTGTCTATCGACTTCAGATGACTACCCAGTGCCGCGGCGATCTGGTCGTAGCTCTTGCCCTCCATGTAGAGGTGCAGGACGTCGGACTCGAGATCGGTCAGTGTCTCGCTCATCACACGACGTACGGAGTCGATCTCGTCCGCCGATACCACCAGCTCAGCGGGATCAGAGTTGACGTCCGCAGCCAGCAGCTCACCCAGCGCCGTTGCCATGCGGTCGTCGCTGTCGCCTACCGGAGCGTCCAACGAGACTCGGGCATTGAGCGGCTGATGCTTCTGGCGGTTCGCACCCTTCACGGCCGTGTGGATCTGGCGCGAGATGCACATCTCAGCGAACGCGCGGAAGGGCGTGTCCTGGGCAAGGTCGAAGTCCCGGACGGCCTTGTAGAGGCCGATCATCGCCTCCTGTACCACGTCGTCCTGATCCGAGCCTGGGACGAAGTAGGAGCGCGCCTTGCTGCGAGCGAACCGGCGATAGCGCTCGAGCAGCACCACCAGAGCGTTCTCGTCGCGACCCCGGGAGAGACGCACTAACTCGAGGTCTTCGAACTCGGAAAGTTCTGACAGATCTTGACCCCATAGGACCTGCATGTGATCCCTCCCGCCGCAGTCGTAGCGCATGCCGCGCCTCGTATCCCCCTATCTGTTCAACGTCTGAGCGTGCTCTGTATTCCGAAAACCCACTCCCGCGAACCGGCATCAAGTCGCCCATCCAGCTAGTGAGGTGGCGCGCCGGGACGTGAGCGGCAGCTAGGTTCGGGGGATCAAGAAGTCTCCTCTCCCGGAAGGACCCCTCTTGCGAACGGCCATGGCGTTTCCCGCGCTGTTTGCGTTGTTCGTAGGTTGCTCCGGAAGCGCGACGGTGCCCGCCGGCCCAGCCGCGCAGCCACCTGCATCCCAGGGCGGTCGTCACCTTGACGCAAACGACGAACACGATCACCCGCCTACGGCGCGGCTCCACGGTCCTTGACGGCGCAACGTTGAGCTGCTCGGGCATCTCGACCTCAGCGACGAAGCGAACGCGATCGGAGATGTCGGCGCGATCGGCGGCCATGCCTACCTAGCCGCCTGGCGAGCCGCATGTCCTCGGGGCGGCGTGCATCTGGTCGATATACGCAAGCCGCGCGCGCCGCGGAACGCGGGCTTCATCGGCGTCGGCAGCAACAGTTACGTCGGCGAGGGGATCAGCACCCTGCGCCTGGACACTCCGAGCTTCCAGGGAGACGTTCTGACCGTCTCGCTCGAGCCCTGTGACCGCGGCGAAGCCTTCAACGGCGGCATGTCCGCCTACGACGTCACGGACCCGAAGAACCCGAAGCCGCTGTTCGAGGGGTTCGGTGACTTCGACCAGCACCCGGAGCTGGGCGCGAACGCGAGCCACAGCCTCTTCTCCTGGGACGCAGGCCGGCGCGCATTCTCGATCATCACCGACAACGAAGAGCGCGAGAACGTAGACATCATCGAGATCACCGATCCCAGGAACCCAAAGCTGATCGCCGAGTTCGGCCTCGACGACTGGCCGGAAGCGAAGCGCCCGCTCGCCTTCGGCAGCACCGCGTACCACCACGATCTATGGGTGAAGAAAATCGAAGGTCGGTGGACCGCGCTGCTTTCCTACTGGGACGCCGGTTACATCGCGCTGGACGTGACGGACCCGGAGAACCCGCGGTATCTCGGCGACACCGACTGGCCACGGCGGGATCCGATCACCGGCGTCTCTCCCGCGGAAGGAAACGCTCATCAGGGGACGTGGGACTCGGACGATGAGTTGATCCTGGGAGCCGACGAGGACTTCGGCGCCTTCAGGACGAGCTTACGCATCGACGGTGCAGAGGCCGTAGCGGGCGAGTTCGGCTGGGCGCGTCCCGTCGCGGAGGTGCGCGGTCGCCGCTTGAGTGGCCGCGTCGTCTTCGGCGGGCGCGGCTGCGAGCCGACGATCCCGTCGCCTCCGGCGGGCGGATCCGGAGACAAGATCGTGGTCGTGGAGCGCGGCGACTGCTTCTTCTCCACCAAAGTACGACTCGCGCAAGAGGCGGGGTACGACGCCGTGATCATCCCGAATTCCCACGAAGGCGCCGCAGAAGGCGATCAGCCGAACGCGACGGTCTGCGGCTCCGCCGCGGAAAGCTTCGACGTCACTATCAGCGCGATCTGCACCACGCACGCCGCCCTCCACGAGATGTTCGGGATCGAGATCTCCTACGGCGAGCGTCTCGAACCGACGGTGGGTAAGCGGGGGGTCGAGGTCGAGATCGCGTCGGTCTTCGACGGCTACGGCTACCTGAACCTCTACGACGCCGACACTCTCGAGTGGCTGGACGCGTACGCGATCGCGCAGGCGGACGACGCTCGGCGGGCCCGCCGCGGCGGCGGCCACCTTTCGATGCACGAGATCAAGACCGATCCGCGACCGGACGTCGACCTCGGATATCTCTCCTATTACGCCGGTGGGTTCCGCGTCGTCTCATTCGACGAGATCGACGGCATCGTCGAGCGGGGGCACTTCATCGCCCGCGGCGGCAACGACTTCTGGGGCGTGTTCCCCATCCCCCGCGGCCCCCGCAACCCATTGATCCTCTTGTCCGACCGAGACAGCGGCTTGTGGATCCTGCGCTACACGGGCAACGCCGGCTAGACATTCCTCGGCACACTGCAGCCGGTCCGGCAGAGCAGCGCTAACATCAACAGATGAAGCGCTTCGTCTTGACCGCTGCACTCACCTGGGTCGGTCTTGCGCTGGTCGGTCATGTGAACGAACGCCGCGGCCGACTGACCTGTGAGTGCTCCGGAGACTGTTGGTGCAAGCGACCGCCCCTATCCCTGTTCCGGTGGGTGCTCCCCCTCGGGCACCGGTTCCGGCACGAGGACACCTAGGCTCTAGCGATTCACCGGGGGGTCGTAGCGGTTCAGAAACTCCTCGAGCACCCGGAGGAACTCGTCCGGCTCCTCGAGGTAGGGCATGTGCGAGCTGTTCTCGAAGACGACGGTAGGTGCGTCGGGGAACCCCTCCTGCAGCTGGTTCAAGATCAGCGGCGTGCACAAGTCGTAGCGTCCCGCGGTCAGCAGCGTCGGCACCTGTATCTCATGAAGCCGATCGCGGACGTCCCAGCCCCCGAGCTTCCCCGTCATCGTCCACTCGTTCGGCCCCCACATCGCGCGATAGACCTCTTGACTGCGCGCCGCTGACATCAGCTTGATCTCGCGTCGCTCTCCGACGCGACAGATGTGTCGCGCGCTGAAGGCTCGCTCCGCCTCCCTGTAAGCGGGGTCGTTTTCGGCTTGTGTCTGTAGTGCCCGCCGGTGCTCTTCGGGCATCTCGTCGCGCAAACGTGCCGCCTCGTCTGCCCAGCTGACCGCGCTCGCGAGCGTCGAGTTCAGAACGAGCCCGAGCAGCCCCGCCGGCTGCGTCAGCGCGTACTCCATCGCGAGCATCCCGCCCCAGGAGGTGCCGAGAACGAAGGCCTCATCGAGTTCCAGCCGAGCCCGAAGGTTTGCCAGCTCGGCAACGAAGACTGAGACGTCGAGCTCATCCAGTGAGGGACGGCTCGAGTGCCCGCACCCAACCTGGTCGTAGAGCACGACCGCTCGCCCACGCCGTGCGAGCTCCTCCACCGGAGCGAAATAGTGATGCGAGGACCCGGGGCCGCCGTGGAGGCAGATCAGCGGAGGCCGTGCGCGGAGATCGCCAACAACGCGGTACCAGGTCGTCCAGTCACCGAACGAGGCGAATCCCTCCCTCGCGCCCGATCCGCTCACGGGAGGAAGCTACAACCGCGACGATGAGCCACAACGAAACAGCCGAGGCCGCAAAGGTTTCGGACCTCCCCCATCCGGCCGAAGGGCGGCCCGGGAAGGAGTGCACCCCCCGTCTGGCGAACCCTTCCGGCAACACAACCTTGGAGGTTTGCGATGAAGCGGGCGATTTCCCTTGTCCTATTGGCGACCCTCGTTGCCGCTCTTTCACCGATGTCCGCCCAGGCCGGCGCGGCCGCGCAGAAGGAGGAAGGTACCGTCCTGCTGGCGGGCCCGGGCCCGAACGGCGAGACCACAGGTGGTTGCTGGACCGGTTGGCCCCGTCGCTTCTGGATCTTCTCCGGTGGCGCAACGGCTGGACCCTTCGGCAGCATGTTCGAGATCGACAAGGCCACATGGGGTGGCAAGTTCAAGCTCGAGGTCACCGGCGGGGCCATGGGCACCGAGGACCTGGACATGACCTTCTACGGGGAGACGGGCGAGCTGAACCCTGCCGACCCCGCGCAGCAAGAAGGAATCGTCGAGACCGGCGAGTACCTCACGAGAGAAGCCGGGGGTGAGGTCGGAGTAGTTCCGCCCGGCTCCAACGTCGTCTTGATCTGCCTCGCGATCACCAGCGGACACAACGCCGAGTGGTCCTATACGGCGACGCCTCCGAAAAAGAAGAAGAAGTAGCAGCCGCCCCTCCGTTCGTCAGTTGCGGGAGGCTCCCGCGGGCCGGTGACGAGCGGTGACGCGCGGTCGTAGCTAGGCTCGAGCGATGGCGGATAACCTCCTTCATCGCCCTCCGATCACTAGACGCGAGCTCGTAGAGGACCTGGCGAAACTAGGCGTCCGCGCGCGCGAGGTCCTGATGGTTCATTGCAGCCTCAGTTCGATGGGCTACGTCGTAGGTGGAGCCGACGCGGTAGTGACCTCACTGCTCGAACTCCTGGGCGCGTCGGGAACCCTGATGGTGATGTCCGGCTGGGAGCACGATCCTTACGAGCTCGAACAGTGGCCCGAGGCGCTCCAGGATGCGTATCGCCGCGATCCGCCAACGTTCCATCCGGAGGTATCGGAGGCTGCGAGGGAGAACGGACGGCTTCCCGAGCGCATCCGGACGTGGCCGGGGGCGCGGCATAGCTCCCATCCTGAGGCTCGCTTCTCCGCGCTTGGCGCGAGCTCGCAGTGGCTGACCGAGGATCAGCCTTGGCATCACCCATTGGGGGCAGGATCTCCGCTCGAGAAGTTGCTCGAGGCTGACGGATCCGTCTTGATGCTGGGTGCGCCGCTGGAGACGTTGACCCTTCTTCATCACGCGGAGGAACTGGCGGACGTCCCCAGCAAGAAGCTCGTTCGCTACACGGTGCCAACGGTGACGGAAAACGGGGCGATCGAATGGCGTGAGGTGCGCGACATCGACACGTCGGGCGGCGCGTTCCCATACGAAACCGTGGTCGGTGACCGCGACTCGTTCCAGGTGATCGGCGAAGAAGCTATCGCAGCCGGCATCGGCAGGGCCGGCCAGATCGGACAGAGCACCAGCTACCTGTTCCGGGCAAGAGAGCTAGTGGACTACGCGGTGGGCTGGATCGAGAAGCATTTCCCGTAGCGTAGGAGCAACGGCTTCGGGGAAGAACCCCGCCACCTGCCACACATGGTGGTGGGTCTACTGCCTGGGAGGAAGAAGCGATTCTGCGACGATCAGCGCGAGCTGCACCCCGCAGGATGATGCGCGGGAGCTTTTTCCCCTCGGTTGCCGTCAGCCTGCTCTTGGTTCCACTGGCAGCCTGCACGGAGACATCACGCGGGACTCCGATCACGGAAGCGTCTGCAGACCCGCAGGCGCCGGACACGGGGGGGCCATCTCTGTTCGAGGATGCCTCAGACCGGGTCGGACCGCGGTTGCCACTGACGCCGACATGGGGCTCCGTGAGCGTGGACTTCGACCTCAACGGCTGGCCGGACCTCTTGATCGGACGCCACAAGCGAGCCGCCGTCCTGTTTCGCAACCAGGACGGCGCGACGTTCCAGCAGGATCGTCCCGCGGTCTCGGCGCCCCCGGGCGAGAACTACTACGACCGACATGGTTGCGCTTGGGGCGAGGCGAACGGGGACGGAGCACCCGACCTCTACTGTGGTTCTGGCGCGCGCCGAGGCGAAGGCAGAGGACCCAACCAGCTACTCCTTCAGACAGATGGGGGCTTGCGTGATGTCTCTCGCCGCTGGGGCGTGCAGGACCCAGCCGGTCGGGCACGATCCGTGCACTGGCTCGACTTCGATCGCGACCAGGACCTCGACATCTTCGTGAGCAACGAGCTCAGACCCGGATATCCCAACGTCCTGTTCCGCAACGATGGACGCCGCTTCACCCGGACGACCGTCGGGTTGGAGCAGGAGATGGCGACGATCAGCTCCAGCTGGTCGGACTGGGACAACGACAAGGATCCGGACATCTTCGTGCTGGGTCACGGGTTCATCGGCTCGCGGGCGTACGAGAACGTCGACGGCCGGTACCGAGAGGTGCAATTCCCATCCGTGACTGCACGATCCTGGCTGTCTGCCACCTGGGGCGACTTCGACATGGACGGGTGGGTCGACGTCGCGTTGGTATCGCCGGATCGGATGCTCGTCCTACGCAACAACAGAGGCAGGTTCCGTAGAACACTGTCGCTTCCGCTGCAGGCGGGCAGGGTGGCGGGGTGGTTCGACCTCGAGAACGATGGCGACCTCGATGCGTTCGTGGTGCAAGGTCAGCCGGGAGATCCTCCGAAGCCGCAGGCGGTGAACAAGCCCGACCTCCTCTTGCTGAACCAGGAGGGCTCGGGCTTCGACGTCAAACGCGACGACGTCCTTCGGGGATCGCGGAAGGGCAACGGAGATTCGGTTGCAGTTGCAGACATCGATCGCGACGGGCGCCTCGACCTGCACGTGACGGAGGGGTTTCTGCGCGAGAAAGCGCGCTCTCGCCTGCTACTGAACCGCTCGGAAGTCGGCAACTGGTTGGGGCTCCGGATCGAAGGCCCAGCCGGCAACCCCTTCGGCATAGGGATCCGAGTCATCGCTAAGACGTCCACGTCGAAGCTGCACTACTTCATGAACGATGGAGTCGCGTTCAAGAGCCAGTCCGAGATCGGCTACGTGCACATGGGGCTTGCCAGCGCGGATTCCGCCGACCTTCGAGTCGTGTGGCCGGACGGTTCCTCTTCCTGCACTACTGCCGACTCAGGTCACATCGTCACCGTGACGTATCGCTCAGGAGCATGTTCGGCTAACAGCTAGCCACTCGTGACGAGCGACCACCGGAAGCGGTGGTTCGAGTAAACGTTCTTGCTGTCGTCGACCCCGGCATCGATCACGTTCGCGCTCGTCGTGAAGATGAAGTCCACGCCGTCCTTCAGGCGGTCGTACCACTCGAGGCGCTGGTTGTACTCGTAGGTGGTGTCCTTGTAGCCGTACCGCCTGGTTAGGAGCTTCCAGAACTCTGTCTCCTCACAGGGAAACACGTTGCACCGGCCCTGATTGAAGTCACCACCCATCATGCGAACGCGGCCCGGGTACTTGTTCTGCAGCTTGCTGGCGATCGCGTCGGTCCAACGGCGGAACTTCGTCTGCTCCGCATCCGTGAAGCCGTTGACCTTCTTCGCGTAGGGAAGGTGCACGCTCGACACGGCGAACGCGGTGCCGCTCTGGGTCTCTTTCAGCGCAACGTGTGCCTGCCGGCGATAGACGTTACTCAGCTTCTGGTAAGGATCGGGCGTGGCTATCCAACCTCCCTTGCTCTGCTTGTCGATCGTGTTCGTGTTGATGACGATCGCGGTCTCGGTCACGTAGCGCTTGCCGCTGTCGGTCGCTCGCCACCACTCGCGCGGGAGGGCGACGCCGAGCCGGTAGGTCTCGCCAGTGGCCGCCGTCAACTCGCGGACGACCTTCAGAGTGGCCGTCCGCTCGACCTCTTGCAATAGGAGGACGTCGGGGAAGTGTGGAACCTGCTGCAGGAGCCGTTTAACGAAGATCTCCATCTCCTCCATGTTCTGGAGGTCCTCGGCGTTCAGTTCCTGAAGGTTCGCCGTCACGACGACCAGTTGACCGGGTAGCGACACCTCCAGCGGTGGCTCTACGGCAGCGGCCGGCGTCGCGATCGCGGCACTAGACATGCCGACCAGGAGAGTCATCATGATCTTGAGCATCTGGTTCCTCCGAAGTTCAAAACGTGTCTACAGTCATGCCGCCCGGCGGACATTCGCCCCACAATCGGCCGTTTAGCTACTTCAGGCTTTTTGCCCGCCGTTGCCGGTTTCGTCCCACTGGCCGCCACCTCTACATCGGCAGGATCGGCCCCCTCCCGAAGCCCGACGCCGCAAAAAATTCAGCTGGCACACCTCTGACCCGGCGGCGCGCGGACCAGCTGCCGCAGATAGTTGCACGGTGCATCTACTTTAGTTGTAGGATACAACGATGGCCACGCCGGAGGAGCTTCAGAGACAGGTCGCGTCCTTCGTTCGAGCGTTTGGTCTTCACCAGCCAGAGCGGACCGCGTGCGGGCAGCCCATGAGCACCTCCGAGGCGCACGCTCTGGATGTGCTTTCGGAGCGTGGGCCGATGCGGCTAACAACGCTGGCGACGGAGCTCCTCCTCGAAAAGAGCACCGTTAGCAGGTTGGTCGCATCGATGACAGCGCGTGGGTGGGTGCGTTCACAAGAGGACTCGACGGACCGGAGGGCACGACTGTTGCGTCTGACGTCCGCAGGTGGTCGCGCGGCGGCCCGGGTGGCTGCCGCGCGCAAGGAGCACTTTGCTTCGGTGCTCGCGGCGATCCCACGCGAGCGGCGGGACCACGTGATCGAAGTCCTAGAGGAACTGGGGCGTGCCAGCCGGTCCCTTAAAGAGGGCGGATCTCATGCACAGACCGGGTAACAAGAGGGTGGTCGGCGTCGCGGCAGCGCTGACCGTCCTCACCTCTTGCTCCGAAGCTGCTCCCATGGGATCTCGGCAGGAAGAGGTTGCTCGGCGGGGTGCCACGGTCATGCCCTTCGATCTCGAGCGGACGACGCACTACTTCAAGCCACTCACCGACGGCGGCGTGCAGACGGTCGAGGCAGACGACCCCTCTGACGCGGAACAGATCCGACTGATCCGGGAGCACCTCCGTAAGGAGGCAGTCGCGTTCGCGAGAGGCGACTTCGGCGACCCGGAGCAGATCCATGGGCCCGACATGCCGGGGTTGGAGGAGCTGAGGGGCTCGTACGACGACATCGCCCTAGCGTTCTCCCCGACACCCGCCGGAGGGCGGATCCGCTACAAGAGTTCGGTACCGCAGGTGGTCGACGCGTTGCACCGCTGGTTCGAGGCACAGTTGATGGATCACGGCGACCACGCTGCCCACGGCGACTAGGGGTCGCGGCCCCCGTAGCGGGTAGCAGCCAGATTCATGCACTGGTGTTCTGCGATCGCTGCAGTGGAAGACCAGCTCGAACAGCTGCCGTCGCGCTGAGGGCGTCCTCGGCGAAATCAACACATCCTCGCGAGCCGTGCACAACATCCGCACATCCCGCCGCTAGCTTCGAAGAGTGAGAGATCCTCGGAGACCCGCCGTCCATCTGGGAGGAACCGATGAAGACCTACAGGTCGGCCTACCGAGCCGCCACCGCCGTGACGCTCGCCACGACATTCATCCTCGTCTGGCTGGCCCTAGGCGTCGGCATCCTCGGAGCTGATGGCGATCGCGCGAACCTGATGTACGGCGGAGTGCTTGCGGTCGGGATCATCGGCGCAATCACGGCGCGCTTCAAGCCCCATGGGATGTCACGAGCATTGGTCGCGATGGCACTAGCTCAGGCGTTGGTCACCGTCATCGCTCTGGTAGCCGGCGTGCACCGTTCGGGTGTGAGCCCGGTTGCCGAGATCGTGCTGTTGAACGGGTTCTTCGTCGCACTGTTTCTCGGATCCGCCTGGCTGTTTCGCAATGCCGCGGAAAACAACCACCCACAGGCACGACCGGGTGGCCACCCAGCTCCGCGCTAGACCAAGTGGCCGCGCGCCAGGGAGGGCGAGCGCAGACCGCGAGCCACAGGCCCGCCGCTAGGATCGCTGTCGATGGACAGGTCTCTCGCGCGCCGCACTTGGCAGCTACTCGAGCCATACCACGCGGTCGTGTACTTCGACCCGAAGGCCAAAGCGATCTACGAATCGATCGGCTTGAAGGGCTATTGGATGGGCTACTTCGCGTCACGTTCTGCCGCCATGGGCGCGACAGTCCCCGAAGTCGTCGTTGCAACCTTCTACAACTTCCACCCGCGCATGGTCCACCGCGCTCTCCCGGATGCATGGCGGTTCTCCACGCCCGAGGCCGTCCTCGAGGCGCGCTATCAACTAGCCCATACTGCGCTCGACCGAGCCCTCGCGGGAAAGCTGGGATCGAGAGAGATTGTGGGGGCCGCGGAGATCGCGCGCGAGATCGCGCTCGGGTGCCGCCCAGAGGGGCGCCCACTGTACGCCGCCCATGCGGCGCTCCCCTGGCCGAGCGAACCGCACCTGATCCTCTGGCACGCCGCCACCCTGTGGCGGGAGTTCCGCGGTGACGGTCACGTCGCCGCCCTCACGGTGCACGGGATCGACGGTTGCGAAGCCCACGTTCTCGCTGCGGCTGCAGGTGTGTTGCCAGAACGCCAACGCGACTACCGAGGATGGTCCGACGAGGAGTGGCTCGATGCAGAAACGCGGCTGCGTCGACGCGATCTGCTAGACGAGCGGGGCGTCCTGACACAGCAGGGACAGGCTCTGCACGAAGAGATAGAAGGCTTAACCGATGCCCTGTCGCTGTCTCCGATGGCTGCAGTGGGAGAAGAACCCGTACAGACGCTGCATTCAGCGTTACAAGCGGTTTTCGAACAGATCGCGCAGGCGAACGGGGTTCCCTATCCAAACGCGATGGGCCTCACCGCCCCTGAATCGATCGGAGTTAGAGCGCATCAACGCCCCGCAGCGCCGCCTGACGTCACGAGCAGCAGCGATCTGCGGTAGTCGGTCAAGCGTCGACACCCTCCGCCTGCTCGACCGTCACCTGCAGCCCGTGACGGGCGCTCGGAAACTTCGGCGTCCACGACGTCGCGCCGCGGAATCGTCTGTTCGAGACCCTCTGCGAGCGCATCAACATACGTACCTTGGCGCCGCCTAACCGCATCAGAGCAGAAGGTGGAAACCGGAGTTCGGCGCGAGAAAGAGCAGAAGCAAGTGCATCGGCTAACTGCCTCTGCCTAAGTGGCTCGTCATCAACAACGTTGTAGACCCCCGGGGAAGCCTCCAGCGCTGCCACTACTGCCCCTGCGACATCATCGGCGTGGACGACGGGCGAGAAAGCATCTGGAGGACCCACGAACGGCGAGATTCCTCGGCGCGCGGTCGCGATCATCGACCGGGTGTGCACAGCATCCGGCGCATAAAACTGGCCGAACCTCAGCACCACCCCTTTCCGGCCCTCCTTGGTAAACCGGGCGGCTTGGGCCTCAGCGTTCAATACTGAGCTTGCATACCTCGGTGGGTCTACTGCAACCTCTTCATCGATCCATGCGTCACCTTGATCCGGGTACATGAACGCGAGCGACTCCTGTATGTAACGCTCGACGTCCCCCGCGAGCCCCGCAGTTACGAGGTTCCTGGAGACGTGCGTCCGTATCCTGTTGTTTTCTGCCCATGCGCCAGGAATCATTGCTCGATTGAGCGGTGGGATCTTCGTGGCAAGGTTCACGATCGCGTCCTGGCCCTGGACAGCGACCTGCACTTCGCCGGGATCAAACACGTCGAGTTCAACCGGAACTGCACCGAGCGTCTCGAGAAGTCTCTTCTTAGACGTTGACCGCGAGACGGCCGTCACGTAATGGCCCTGCGCGACCAGCGCCCGGACCGCTCGGCGGCCGGCGACACCCGTCGCACCTGCAACAAAAACCCTCACGGGGTGATTCCGCTGGCTAGCATTGATTCGAATGATCGTACGAGGCGTTTGTCTGGACGCGGAATCCCAGGGGAGGTGGAGGGCTGCTCGAAGCCACCACCGGAAAGCTCAGGACACAGAGCTCAGCGCGGCATCGACAGCAGAAAGCAGCTGCTCCCGGTCGACCTCGGATGTCGTATCCACTTCGATCACGGCCACACCTCCTCCTAGCGGAAGCACAGTCTGCGCGAGATAAGCCGGTCGTTCCAGCAACCGCCCCCGGCATCTCGCTCGGTCCGCCCCAAGGAGCGGCTGTGAGAAGGAGGGCCATTAACATCGGACGCGAGAGACGTCGCGGACAGATCCTCGAGAGGAAGGACGGTGTTGGTGACTTCCGACGAGCTACAAGCGCAAGACACTAAGGAGCTGCACGATCGTGCCGTCGGACATGCGGTACGGCACCTGGACATCGGCTTCCTCTGGCGACTGGTGGAGTCGATCCCTGCCGCCGGCGCGGCCGCGGGTGACTTGGACCGATCGCGCGCCGATGTGATGAGCGTTGCGGCTCTCCTGTCGGAGGTTACTAACCTGGACGAAGGCCCAGTCGCCGAGCAGCTTCGGCCCATATACATCGACTATCTCCAGAACGCTGGGAAACGGGCTGACTGAAAAGGGCGATCAGGGAGGAGAGCTTCGCGTGCTTCCACATGCCCCACCCGAGGACGATCATGATCATGACCATGAACAGAGACGGCAACGCGTGTATATCAAAACGGCGCTGGAGACCGACACGAACTAGACGACTCCCTAGGCGCGGCCACCAGTTCGGGTGGACCTCATCGTCGTCTGTCGTCAGGGGGGATGGACCAATACGTAGGCGATCGCGCCTGTTGACGATGTTCGTTTCGCTCTTACTGCTCACGGCGGCGTGCGCTGAGCAGGCCAATGAACCCGCGGGAACCTCATCCTCAACGACCGCGGGGGACACCTTCGTCGACGAACTCACGTCCGCGTGCGACGCGTTAGAGGTCAAGAACGACGAGGTGAACGCTGCTCGCTCGCCACAGGAGCTCGGTTCCCTGGGACACGAATACGTCGAGGCCACCGAGCGATTCGTGCAGCAAGCTCGTCAGCTCACCGCACCGACCGAGATCTCCGACACTTTCAAGGAGTATCTAGAGACGCTCGAGGCGTCGTCGCTCATAACCGAGCAACAACTTGAAGCACGAAGAGCATCGAAGCGCGAGCGGCTGAAGCTGAGCTTGGAGGGCGCCCGGGCGCAGATCGAGACGTTTGAGCTCGCCGAACAGGCGCACCTACCTGACAGTTGCCCACCCGCAGATGAACAGGGTGTTTATGGCTACCTCTTCGTCGCGGAGGCCAACGCGGGTTGCTTCAACCTCGGAACCGAGCTAAATGAGCTCGGGCGGCTTCAAGCGCGGACGGAGACGCGCGCAGAAACCGCGAAGATGCTCGAGTTCATGCAGGATCTCGGACTCGCTCTCGCTGCAGCCATCGAACGGGCGATCCCCCCCGAGTTGCGTGGTGTCCCGGACCTCGGGCGCCTGGTCGACCTCTATGAAGAAAGCGCAGCAGCGGTAGGAGACGTCCGGAGCGCGTTTCTCAGTGGAGAGCGCGCTGCCTATGAAAAAGCGTTGCAGGCGCAGCAGCGCACGTCGCAGCAGGCCGATCAGATAGCGAGCGCATTGCTCCTGTCGGAGTGCGTCAACTTCATAGGTCTCGACGGAACGTAGACCTCCGGCATCGGGACGGCCGAGCATTCACCTTTGGCAGGAGCGACGGTGGCACATGCTCCTTGCTCCAGAGGGTCAGGGAGCCGGCTCTGGGATATCGGGAGTGGCGGCGGCGACAGCGGCGGCCGCGATCGCCATCGGGATATCGCCCACGAAGATGAATAGGAAAACGGCGATGCCGCTCAGCGCGCCGATGAGCGGGAGCTCGAACGCGTTGAGGATCGCAAACAGTCCTGCCGCGACCAGAACCGAGGGGACGATCGACGCGACTAGAGCCTTCCCGACGGTCCGGGCAGCTCTGCCACCAACGATTCCAGCAATGACGGGGCCGATGATCGGCAGCCAGATGAGCAGCAGCGAGATCACGCTCATGTACAAGGCGGCCTTCACGACAGAGCCTCGTTCCATGTCCTCCTCCTCGGATCAGACGCCCCTACGAATGGCCGACGCTACGCTGCACACCCCCGCGGGCGAGAAACAACCCACCCGCGCGCTCGGGACGACGTCATCCTCGGGCGTCACGTGCGATCGATAGTTATCGGTGCTCGGGGTTCGCGTGATCCCATCGACAACCCGCGTCCCACTCCGTCCGCTGGTTTCCGTATGCGGGGAACCCGCCGCGTTTCTTCAGCATCTGCGCCGTGTGCATGAGGTTGAAGGCCATGAAGGTCGTGTTGCGGTTGGTGAAGTCGTTGTCGAGTCCGGCACCGTCATCACCGTATGAAGGTCCAGGCCCCGCCTCGCCGATCCATCCCGCATCGGCCTGGGGCGGGATCGTGAAGCCGAGATGTTGGAGCCCATAGAGGATGCTCGACGAACAGTGCTTGATCCCATCCTCGTTGCCGGTGATCAGACAACCGGCCGTGCGCCCGTAATACGAATACTGCCCCTTGTCGTTCAAGAGGCTCGAGTTCCCGTAGAGACGCTCGATCACGTGAGTACAGATGGAGGACTTCTCGCCGAGCCAGATGGGCGACGCAAGCACGAGGATGTCGGCCGCGAGCACCTTCTCGTAGATCTGCGGCCACTCGTCCGACTTCCAGCCGTGCTCGGTCATGTCCGGCCAGACGCCCACAGCGAGGTCGTGGTCGATGGCGCGCAGCGTTTCCACCTCCACGCCCCGCTCGCGCATGATGCCCGCGGATCTATCCACCAATAGCTGCGTGTGTGATGGCTCGGGCGATCGCTTCAGCGTGCAGTTGATGTAGAGCGCGCGAAGCGCGCTGAAATCCGGTTCTTCCGAAGGCACGGTGTCGTGCTCATCATTGGTCATGACTCATGGCCTCCTGTCCTGCCCGCGGAGGCGGCCTCCGCGTGAGACTCCCTTCCTAAGCGACGCGGCCGTTTATCTTTCGGGCGCCTGGCGGGGGTGAACATGCGAGCGGCGTGCTCTCTTCTCAGCCATCTCTTTCCCGGCAACGAGATGCTCGCGTACGAGCCTGTTGAAGATCGGTCGCACGATCAGAACCGTTCGAAGCCATCCCGTGAGTCCTCGAGCGCCCGCGATACGACCGGCATATCTCATCAGCGTGACATCCGCCGCCCGCGCCTCGAAGACGATCTCCTCCTCGACCTGATCCAGCGGCCCCTCCACCCACCGATAGCCGATCCTCACCGGCGGCTCCAGCGACACAGCTTCGATCGTCTTGATCTGTTTGCCGCGCCAGTGGGTCTCGAACTCAACGAGCTTGCCCTCAGGGCTGTCACCGATCTTTTTGCCGGCGCTAGAAACCACCTCGAACACGAGTTCCCTCGGAGCCGCAACCATGACCTCTTGCGACTTGAGTCCTACGCCACGGAACGATCGCTTCACGGGCGGGGGGCTTTGTCGTCAGGTCGGCTCGGCGTGGACGAGATCATGTCTCTAGTTTCAGACACCGGAACCCTCTCGGTCGCCACCCGGATGAGGTGTCATCCCGTCTAGGGGAAAGAGCTCAACCGCCCAGGAGCGAGTTGGTTCGCGCTGAGTTGAAGAAATGCCCCCCGTGATCAGGGGGTTTCGCGGCTGGGTATCAGGTGTTCTTCACGCAAGGCCTCAACTTCGTGCCGGCTGTAGGTCGAATCGGGCATTCGTAGTGCGCGCTTTCTGACAGACGCATCGTCCGGCGCTCGTCAGCATCTACCTGTCCGGCTTGGGCGATAAGAGGAGATCTGTCATGAAAGCGACATCCCTGGGGCGCATCGTTACGATCGGCGCGATCGCGTTCTGCCTGATGAGTGCCGGCACCCCCGCGGCAACCGCGGGCAACGACCTGCCCGGAACCGACGTGCTGGGGACGAACGTCAAACGGCTGATGAAGCCGAACCCGCAGGAGCCCGTCCTGCCCGACGATCCCTTCGTCGCGCTGAGCGATGCCGTGGACGACTTCTCGCGCGTCCTGGGCGTGCGCCAGGACCCTGCCGCGAAGGCGCCGATCGACGTGTTGCCGCGCGACGTGGCCGGGCGGCTGGCGATCCTGACCAGGAAGGCGCATCGCTGTCACAGGAAGAGCCAAGGCCTGGTGGCAGAACTCGGGGGCATAGAAGGCCTCGGTCAAGCCACCCTCGAGGATGGTTCGGGTCCCGATCCGACCCTCCTGACGACGAGCTCGATGCGCGACTGCGCCGCCGATCTGCAAGATGCCGCCGTCGAGACCGCGACGTTCCTCACATCTCTTCTTCCGGGGCAGCTTCAGGAACTCGATCTGTGGCCTGTCCTGCGCGTGTCGGGGACCGATTCGGCGAACCTCTATGAGCAGGACTACGCGCTGATCGTCGATGTCGCCGGGGACGACTTCTACGCCAACAATGCCGGGGGCAACCTGATGGACGTCCGGCGCGCGCCGGTCGGCTGGATGGGCACTGCCGAGGGAGCAGATGGCGGCACGATCTCTTCGGGCCCCGCGGTCGGCTGTCAATGGATCCCGGACCTCGCAGCGAGGAACTGCGTCGTCTCCTCCTCTCTGCTCATCGATGTCTCCGGCAACGACACCTACGGGTTCAAAGAGAGTCCGGACCCGTTCGTCGACGGAACGTGCACGACCGATCCGGTGGTGCGGCGTATCGTTACGCAGGGAGCGGGGCTTGCGGGGGTCGGCGCGTTGATTGAGCTTTCGGGCGACGATACGTACACGGCAAAAACCGTCAGCCAAGGCTCCGGTCATGTGGGCGGGGTCGGGGTTCTGCTCGATGCATCGGGCGACGACCGCTACGAGGCCATCCGCAACAGCCAGGGGTTCGCTCTGATAACGGGCGTAGGCGTGCTGAACGACGCCGGCGGCAACGACGGCTACTTCTGGTACGTCCCCGCTCCTTCGAGCACCACGGCGGATGCGTCGAACGAAGAGGATGGGTCCGGCGGAGTAAGAGACGACCGCGGCAAGTGCGACAGCCTGCCGCGCATGCTGCAGGGAACGGCGCTTATAGCCGGGATCGGCATCTTCATGGACGCTGCGGGTGCGGACATCTACGACGCCCCGAGCCCCGCGATCCAGATGTTCATACGCGCTGACGAGGACAAAGATGGTGAAGCCGAGAATCGGCCGGTCGCGCTGAACCACGGCTCGCTCGGCTTCGGCTCGGGCGGTGGACTCGGGTTCTTCTTCGACAGCGCTGGCATGGATGGCTATCCCGACTGGGGGGACGCGGCGAACGACGGTGTCGTGCAACGGGCGAACGACCTCGTTCTGAACCTCGGAGACGAACAGCCTTACGTTGATGAGAACTCGCCGTCAACGGGGCAGTTCCGCGACGAGAACTCCCCGAGCTAGCTACGGGAAGCGGCCGGCGGCGGCGCATCCGAAACCAACCTTTCCCTCCCATACAAGGAGCGGAACAGGAGCGGAGAGAGGAGTTCGAACCAGGGAGCGCGGCTACGCTCCCGGCATGCAAACGCAGCTCGGCGAGGACGACTACATCAAGGCGAACGGCGATGTACGAAGCTGCGCGCTCGCCCACCGGCCCCGGCGCGTCGCCGAAGCCGCAAAAGTCAGCAGCACGAGAGAGAGAGGGAGGAGCCGTTTTGCTCCTCCCTCTCTCTGCCTGTCGTCACTCGGGCTTAGACGCCGCCCATCTCGTAGCTAGAGGATCGGGGTTTACTCCGCCCCCGTTCCCTTTACCGCATGGATCCGATCGGCTTCGTCTGCCCCGCCGGCGAGTGGGTTTGGATGTTCCCACCGTCGAGGGTGCCGCACCCGTACAGCGCACCGCTGCAGACCGGCGGGAGGGATACGACGCGGATCTCGAAGTAGTCGATCCCCTGGCCTTGCTGGCCGCCACCGCCGGGCTCCCCGCGGTCCTGAGCGATGAACTTCGCCTGGACGTTCTCCAGAACGGTCCCGTCGCCCAGCTTGAGGTCGCCCGTACCCTCGCCGACGAAGGTATCGAACTCGCTCCCCGGGTTCTCGGAATCGACGAGCGGATCGTTCCGGCAGAAGGCTCGGGTCAACACTTCGAGGTCGTACCTCACGAGCTGACCGTTCCCCTCACCGTCTTGGTCAGTGACATGCCAGCGGGCGGTCAGGTTGTAGCTGCCCGTCGGCTTGTCGCCGATGTCGCACGGCGAGTGGAGCGTGAAGTGCAACGTGTCGCCCGGCTCGACCTCGTCCTCGGGTGGGTATCTCTTGTCGAGCTCGGTGTACCACCCTCCGGCGGTGATGAAGCCGTCAGCCTCATCGTCGTCGTTGGGGTCGTAGGTGCCGTCGTCACCGACACAGCCGGAATCCCCAGCGTCAGTCGAGCCGTCCGGCTCGTTGTCTACGCCGTCGGAGCACTCGGGGTTGTCGTTGTCCTCTTCGTTGTCATCGTTGCGGTTCTCACAACCCGGGTCGTCCGGCCAGTCCGCGCGATCGTCACCGTCGTCGTCGTCGCCGTTCGAGCACTCAGGCGCCTCGTCACCGCCGTCTGCTTCGTTGTCGTCCCACGGCGACTCACAGCCGGGGTCGTTGTTGTAGTCGATGACGCCGTCCCCATCATTGTCGACCTCGTCCGAGCATTCTGGCGCGTCACCATCCCCAGGAGATCCGTTGTCGCCGTTGTCCCTCTCATCGTCGTCGTCTGGGTTTTGGCAGCCGGGGTCGTTCGGGTAGTCGCTCCGGCCGTCGCCGTCGTTGTCGACGCCGTCACGGCACTCGGGCACGTCACCGCCGCCGTCGTCGTCGGCCTCATCGTCGTCGTTGGGGTTGTCGCACCCGGGGTCGGCCGGATGGTCGATCTTGCCGTCGCCGTCGTTGTCGACGCCGTCACGGCACTCGGGAGCCTCGCCACCGCCGCCCCCGTCGTCGGTCTCGTTGTCGTCGTTGGGGTTGTCGCACCCGGGGTCGGCCGGGTGGTCGATCTTGCCGTCGCCGTCGTTGTCGATGCCGTCACTGCACTCGGGCAGCTCGCCACCACCACCGCCGCCGCCGGGCGTCGTGTCCTGACACGGATCGCCGTGGAAGTCGACGATCGCCTCCGCGATGATCACGTCACCAGCCGGTGTCTCGAGGTGCAGAGCACGCCGCGTCAGCTTGTTCGGCTCCGGGGTCTCCTCGTTCAGGGTCAGCTTGACCCCTCCCTGGTCGACCACAACCCTGTTCGTGTCGTGGATGCCCAGGGGGGCGTTCGGAACTACCTCGGTGCCGCCAACCCTGGCGGAGACGACCCTCGAGCTGCTCGTCATCTGCTCATTGGGGCAGGTCACCGCGGCCTGGGACGTCAGCACGTCGACATCGAGCGTCCCGATCACGGGGACGTTCTGGAGGCGAACCTGGGCTACCCCACTGGCCGCTTCGGCACGACGCGCAGCAGGTTCACCATCCGGTTGCGTCTTTGTCTCGGCAAAGAGCACGCGCAGGGTTCCTAGGTTCCCGACCGGGATCTGGAACGCCTCGCCGTTGAAGGGGGCTTCGTTTGGCAGGAGTGGGACGACCTGGTTAAGTCCCCCCGTCTCCGTCCTACACGCCGCGCCCGCGTCGTTCTCCTCGTTCGCGACGATCAACTCTTGGTTCAGCGGTTCCACCGGGAAGTCCTCGGTACGGAGAACGCTTGCACGACAGGTAAAGCTGTCGTCGGGTGGAGGCGGTTCCGTCTGTGCAGACGCAGGTAGTGCCGGGAGCAGCCCGGCTACCAGTGCCGCCACCCCTAGGAAGATCGATAACCTCTTTGTCATACGACTCCTTTCCGACCAACTCCCAGCGGCGCGCCGGCGTATTCCAGCGCCCGGTCGAGCTACTTCTCTACTTACGACTCGGACTCCTCCTGGGACCGTGACTTTTCGCGTTGGGTGTATTTACCAGTGTCTAACTGACGTCGCTCGACGCGCGGCGGCCGCCCGGTAACGCCTCCCCACCCGGCACGTTCGGAGCCCGGCTTCAGCCGGGGTTCGGCGCGGGGGAACGGCCGGCGAAGTAGCAGCTACCTTGTCACGGTGGCATTTGGCGATGACGTGGCTAGAAGTCGCGCGGAACGAGCGGCGCTCGTCTTCCTACGACAAGCGGCCGAAGAAACAGACGGCGCGATGGAACGTCATGCGATGCGCGTGTTTCTCATCGGAGAACGGATGGCGAAGGAACGGGAACTCGTATTTGACCGAGAGATCGCGCTCTGCGCGAGCCTGCTCCATGACGTCGGCATCTTCGACACGGGGTCGCGTTCCCTGCGTTACATCAACGACGGGAGGGAAGTAGCGCACAACGTGCTTGGGAGGGTCCTCGACGAAGCGCGGTTGGCAGAGTGCCTGGAGGCGATTGCCAGACACCATCACGTCCGATCGCAGTGGGACCGCGGCGTTGAAATCGAGCTTCTTCGTCGTGCCGACATGCTCGACGGGTTTCCTGTACTCGTGCGGACGACCCTTGAGCACGGCTGGTTGCGGGATCTGTTCCGCCGCCTGCCTCGAGGCGGGATGTACAGGCAGTTCCTGCCTCCGCGACGGCTAGTACGGGTTCTGCCCTTCGTCCTGCTGTCGCTGGTGAACGCGGTGCGTTTCGCGGTTCGTCCGGCCTAAATGGATTCCGGCGATAGCGCCCGTTTCGCGACCGCAGAGGTAGCCAAATCCACCGCAGAAGGTTGGGTTCATCGTCGGACGGTCCTTCGACTGCGCCTTCGGGCGAGGAAAAGCAGAGCGCGTAAGCGCGAGCCGCGAGAAGACAGCCTGTCGTAGGTGCTGCGCGAGTCAGGTTTCCTGCCCGAAGAACGCAGCTAGTCCCCCGACGAACATCTGTGCCAAGTCAGTATCGCCTTCAACTCTTACGCGGCGCTGGATATCCGTTTGAGCCAGCCCCCGCGAAAACAGATGCGCAGCTGTATCGAGGTCGAACGCGACGGTCGCGTTCGGTTGTTCAGGCGCGCCATCGTGCAGCACCCATCCGCCGTCTTTGCGTTGGAGGGTCCAGGAAGCGGTCGCGGTCGCGTCCGCGATCGTGAAAGCGACCGTGGTGGCTTCCTCTGCCGCGACCCCCGCCCAGCCTCGGGGGGAACCCACGGAATGTGGTCGCCAGCGCGGGAGTAACGAATCGTTCGTCGGTGAGTCCGGGTCTCCCAACAGCCCGGCTGATTTGGAGATGATGGATCCATCGCTCGAGGTACTCACGGGCTGCTAGTAGCCAATAGGGCTGGGGTTCAGTCAGCGATATCCAGTGAATGGTCTCGCCGAGCTCGTTGGGGTCGATCGATGTGTACCAGTGGTGCGTCCAGTCGCCCGTTATCCGCAGTAGGTCGACCACCAGGTCTCGACTAAAGAAGCTCGCAGTTTCGACCCAGGCTTCATTGAAGCGATCCAATGAAGCCATGAAGCCGTCCCAGCCGGGACCGGTTAATTCCACGACCACACCGGGTTCCGCGTCATCGCGCTGACGCGACAGGAGCGATAGGTCGTCCCCGAGTAGGTGCAACGCAATTCCTTTGACGCTCCAAGCCGGACACTCCGTTGGGAGAGCCCATTCCTCAGGCGAGAGTCCAGCAAGGAGAGCTAGCAACTCCGCGCGTTCGTCACGGAGAGGCCCAGTAGCGCCGACTTGGGCGGCAGGCTGCATTGTCATTCGCGAGACGGTACTGCAGTGCGAATACCGACTACGTTCGACCCGGCCCCTCCGCCGCAGTGGCCGGGAAACCCTCTACCTTCTGCGCACTCTTTCTTGCTGCAACCTGTCCTCATAGGATCAAGTGATGAATCGAAAGCGTTTCGACGCGGTTCTTTTCGACGTCGGAGGCGTACTACAGCTGATCGATTACGAGCGCGTTGAAGCTGCCCTGAGTCCATCGACAGCGAAGCTGCATCGAGAAATCGTTTACGCAGCTCACTACATCGCCCTGGCTGAACTTGAGCAGAGAAGTGATGCCGAGGAGAAACCCGTCGAATACGGAGACTATCTCGACGCCTACGTGCGAGCTCTTGGTGTCCCTGGCGCGGACCACGCTGAGGTGGTGACAAGGCTTACGGATCAGCTGTCCGATGGTGAAGGCTGGAACGATGTGGTGCCAGGAGCAGTGAAGGTATTGCGCGACCTCCACGACCTCGGTATGCGGTTGGGGATAGTTTCGAATACGCCCCTAGGCGGAGTAGCGAGACGTCTCAGCGCTGCAGGACTCTGTCAAAAAGGAACCGGTACCGGCGCTTGCGTAGACGTGATCATCGATTCCCACGACGCCGGGGTGACGAAACCACATCCGGCGATTTTTGAAGCAGCGATAAGAGAATTGGGCGTCGCTTCCGACTCCATTGCGTTCGTCGGCGACAGCCTAATCGCAGATGTTAGAGGCAGCAGCGCGGCAGGCATGCAACCAATTCATTACGACCCTCATTCCTTGTGCATATTCCGCGATCACCTCCACGCAACGTCGCTGTCCGAGATCCCCGCCTTGATCGGCGCGGCGTAATCCCATCAACGAGAAGACCCCTCCGGTAGCGGCCGGAGGGGTCTAGGCAAACCCACTGATTACGCGCTCTGCTTTTCGTCAGGCGAAGTCGCTTTGTTGACTTCGGCCGAGTGGAACTGAAGATCCGGTCCCACATGGGTGACCTGGATCTCGATGGTCTGACGCTTGTTGCCGTCGTTGTCGCGCCAGCTGCGCTGGACGAGCTTGCCGGCCACGAAGACCTGCATGCCCACGGGCACCGGCTTCGGGGGTGGGATTGACTGGGTCGACTGCTCATGAAGCACGACCGAGGTGTTCTCATTTATCGAGCAGCCGGAAACAGCACAGGGGACGGTAATCGTGGAAGGGCGTGACAAAAGAGACGTGCCGCCAGATCCTGGCCCTATCGAGGGACCCATCTCGCCGCCGGACGTCCCGCTCAAGGATGCCAGGAGGCGGCGGCGGATGAGGATCGCAGGTGGTCTCCTGGCCGTGCTCGTCATCGCAACGGCAGGTATCGCCTCGTTGCCGCGGACTACCAAAGCCCCTCTTCCTTCGCAGCAACAGTTGCACGAACAAGGCTTCGCGGTATGGCCGGAGGACACGGTGGAGGAAGGACTAGAGGCATGTGCCGACGCAGAACCGTGGCGGTTGGACGCAGACGAGACCGCAGGCCGGTACGCGACTGATGTACTTAGCTATTCACAACCCCGCCCGGACGCCTCGGGTCGGACGGCCTCGAGCGTTCAGTACGCGATCACGAGTCCGGAAGTAGAGCTCGGTTCGGTCATTCATCTACGGAAATACGACCGCTGCTGGTTCGTGGTCTCGGTGGAGCCGCGGGAGAGCGGCTTCCTCCCGAGCCTTCTCTTCGCTCACGATGAGGGTGGTGGAACCCAGCTCGTGATCGGGGGCATCGGGGCTGGCGAAACGCAGGTCGGCTACGGAGAATGGGAGACGCGAGTCGATGCCTCCGAGCAGCAAATGGTAGATCTTCCAGAGCTCGCTCCGGATGCGACAGGTCACATCGCTCGCCTCTTCACCTCAAGGGGCGTCAGCGACATAGATGCATCTCCTCTCGGATTCGTACCTCAACCCGCAACCACAGAGGTGAAACCAGTCGCCGCAAGGGGATTGGCTCGCCTAGATGACATCTGCGAGCCTGGCGAGAGCTTCCGCAATCCTCGAGCTGCACTTGCCGACCTCTACGAATGGAGGTTCGGCAAGCCCATATCGTTCCGATACGGCGAATACAAGTTCAGAGGCGACGATGAGATCGAACGGGTGCGAGGCGACCAATGGCTCCTGCGTGTTGACGACGCTGAACTGAGCGCAACGGTGCCCGAGTTGAAAGACGGATGCTGGCGCGTGACAACAGTGACCGACCCTTCCGGGGACCTCCTCAACAGTCTCAAAGTGGCAGAAGATTCGTTCACGTTCGACGTCCGCTGGGGCGACGCCACGCACGCCAATATCGTCCTTGGGACCGATCGCGGCGGCGACTCGTGGACCGTGGAGCGGCTGGAGCGGCCGATGACGGTCAGCGGACTCGACTCTGCGCCCATGGACGAACCGTTGTATGTCGCCGTCGTACTTGGGAAAGGACGACAGATCGTGGCCGCGCAGTACGGCTGGTATCAGGCGCGCTAGGAATGTCTAGCGCCGGGGGCCGGAGGCACGCGCCGGAGCCCGGCCGAAGCCGGGCTTCGAACGTGCCGGGTAGAAGGAGGGGCTACGCAGCGGCTGCCGCAGGGGGCCGGCGAACGCTGCGGTGGAGTTGGCTACCTCTGCGGTAGCGAACTGAAGATCCGGTCCTACGTGGGTGACCTGGATCTCGACGCTCTGACCGCTTGGCTCTTTCCACGGCTTCCCGACGGCTCATGCCTAAGAGCACTGCGGGATTGGTGCGGGATTCTCGCCGGAGAAAGTTGGACGACAACACCCAACTGGATGGGCGCTAAACGATGGTCTCGGTGATGGTGGGGTGCGTCGGTCGTTAGGTAGCCGCTGCGTCCTCGGGCAATCTCTGAGAGCTCGACGATCTACCCAGCTTCGCAGCCACAGTGACCGCAGCGGGCGTCACTATCCACAAGAAGTAGTTGCGATTCAGCGTCTTGCCCCCCAGCAGGAAGATGGCGAGCATCAGCATGATGACCATCGCTAAGCGTCCCGTGTCGGACGAGTCGCCTCTCTGCAGCATCAACAGAGGCAGCGCTACTGCGACTAGCAGACTGACCTGTACCGCCGCATCAGCCCATCCGGGGGGAAGCGCCGCCAGTGGGCTCGTCTCGTGTATTGGTCGGGCAAGGTTGAACATCACGAGGTTCGCGAAGATCTCGCGCGGCGCTGTGATCAGGTGCGGGACATGCAGCCCTACAGCGGTGACCGCGATGACAGCGATCATCCGCAGCGGCCGCCGGGCAGCGGCAAGGAGAGCGACCGCAAGCAGGAGGCCCGGGAGCAGCTTCGTCGCGATGCTGAGGCCAACCAAAACGCCTGCAGGAACCTCTCGTTCCCGTGCGGCCAACGCGAGGCCGGCCACACCGAAGGCTACCGGCACGAGATCGGTGACGCCGGCGACGAAAAGCTCTACGTCAAGGAAGCGCGGTGCTAACACCAGTGCTGCGGCCGCGCCGGCGCCTACGGCACCCGTGGCGCTGTGCGCCCAGGCCGCGGCTATCAGTGCCACGGAAAGCAGTGCCAGCCAGTTCACAAGGAATAGTCCCCCGGTTCCCAAGCCGCGAACCGCAGGAAAGAACGTCCAGATCATCGCGGGGCCGTACTTATAGCCGCCGAAGAAACGGGAACCGGAGCCGTCGGGGTCCACGGATCGCCCGAGCGGGTCCAACAGCTCGCGATAGGGATTACGCCCGTCGGCCTGTGCATCGACCGCCGCAATCGTGGTTGCCCCTACGTCGATCGTCGGTTGCCGCTGTTCGCGGATGGCGTTGGAGAGCCCTGCCGTTCGTAGCGCGAACAGAGCGATAGCCACAGCAGCGAAGACGACGACCATCGTCTTCCCGCTATGCGCCAGACGGGCTCTCACTGACGCAAGGCCGATACAACCAACCAACAGGACGACAGCCCGTTCCCATGACTGGTTGAATCCAGCCAGAGCAACAACGTCGAAGAACAAGGCGAAAGCCGCCGCCACGTAGACCGCGGTAGCCCCGTTGCTGAGGCTCTCGAGAACCGTCGGCCGAGACAACGGCGATGTCATTGGGCGCGAGTCTGTCCCATCGTGGCGGTCCGGCGGTTAGCGCACCCTCGACTCACCAGTACCCGACGACGGCGAGCGGCGCCACAGCCGGAAGAGGATCTGCGGGAAAGCCATTTCGCCAAAGCTCGACCGGCCTCGAAAAGAACAAAACCCCCTGTGACCAGGGGGTTTTCGTTTGAGCGGGCGACCAGATTCGAACTGGCGACCCTCACCTTGGCAAAGTGCCACCGATGTTCGCGTGACCTGGGCCTTCATCCGCTTTTCGCTGGTCAGAGGCCATTTCGAGCCGCAAGCATTGCATCCTTCTGCTGCCACTTGTGGATCGCTTATGGCCCGGATATGGCCCGAAAATCTCCCGTCCCGCGGTTCGGTCGAGACATCACTCGCATGCCAAGGGTTCCTGACTATTCCGGGACGCCACATGATCTCTGCCTAGGTGGCGTCCCCCCGCGTAACAAACCATCGGAGGACCGCACCCTGGTCGTGCTCTGCTATGACTGCGGTGCCGGTCCCCGTTTTTGTGTCCTTCAAGAAGCCAGCGTCAAGCATCTCCTTCACGAACTTCTGTGTCACGCGGAGGTTGCCCCCGGTCTCTTTGACGATGTCCGGCGCGGCCCTTTGCCCATCCACCAGACCCCACAAAGCGACTCGTTGCGGGGTCTTGAGGATCTCCTCTTCGAACGCTCGCCGTAGGTCGCGTTCTTGCGTAGCAGTGAGCAGGGCCAGTCGCCTGTCGATCGAAGTGAGCAGACGCACTACATCCTCATCCTCGGGCATTGCCTCTCCTTCTCTCGTTACGACGAGCCTTGCTCGGTGGATCAACCTCAAACTGAACGACGACCACTGGGACCCGTAGGCCCTCGAGCTCGCGAACCTCGGCAACCTCCTGGGTGTGATCGCCTACGATCTTCGGAAGTGGGTCCCGTTCACCAAAAACGACGAACACGGCCTGCTTCGGTTGGGCGGTGTGGATGTAGCGGCCCAGTTCAACGAGGCCGTCGTCGTAGACGCTCTGCGATGTCCAGACCTTCGTTTCTATGATCGCGTCCTCGGGCGGCGGCAGCAGGATGTCCGTCTTGCCGCGTCCCGTGCGCGCTTCGGCATATCCGCGGCGAAGGTAGATAAGCAGATCGTTTCGCAGTCCCTCTTCATTGCCCATCGTCCTCCCGCCGTGCTCGCTACTGAGGTTCGAAATCGCAAAACCTCGAAAGCCGAGGATCTCGTCGAGCAGCGAGCCTGGCTCGTGCAGCAGTCGCGCCCGCGAGACGACCTGGTTCGCATACCCGCGCGGGGGCAGCTGCAGCTTCAGATCTCTAAAGGCAGCCTCGACGTCGAGTGAGGTCAGGTCCGCAAGGCGGCTTGTCATCAGCTTGCGGGCGACCGCAACCTGACTGGCCGCAGAAAGGCGTCCGCCGTAGTCCCGCTCTGCTGTCCAGAGAACCTCCAATACATCCTTAACCCGTTCATCAGAGGTCATCGACGCCGTGTTTCTTCAGAGTCTTCTTGATCGTCTTCGGTAGGCCTCGATCGGAGTACGCATCTTCGTCGCGAAGGATGTACCTGTTCTTCGGTGCCCGACGAACGAAGCCGAGATCGACGAGCATGTTCAGGGTTTCGGACACGCGCGGCTGTTCCGCCTGAGGAAGACCTCTTTCCTTTAGTGCGGCCGCAATCTGCGTCTGGTTCATGCCGAGCTCAATCCCCCGGTAAATGAGGGCATTGCGCGGGTTGTCGGCGAAGGTGTCTTGGATACGCTTCTTGACCGCGGGGTCGTTCACGCCCGACAGCACCGAGACTTCTTGCTTCACGCTCCTAAGGTCGTCCTCCATCCGCTGTAGGCGCGCCTGGGTGTACTCGTCCGTCACGAACTCTTGGTCTTCCTCTCTCTTCGTACTCTGGCAGGTGCAGCCTCGATTCCGAGTTCGGAGAGTGTGAAGGTGGCCTTCGGCGGGGTCGCGCCTGGATCGGCGATCCCCTGCGCTTCCCACTCCTTGACCCACTTGCGGATCTCGTTGTGGTTGACGCCCGTCTCCCTCTCCAGGGGCGTGACGCCCTTCGTCCCATCCATCGCCGCGTAGAGCCGCTTCTTTGGATCGGACTCCAGGAGCCGCTCGACGCGCTCGCGGGCAGACGGCAGCGCCGCCTCCCGCGTCCACCGCGCGATCTCCCGAAGAAGCTTCAACTGTTCGTCGTCAGGCATCGATCTTCACCTCGACCGTTCTCTTGGGACGTTCGCCTTCGACCGCGTTCAGCTCACGTAAGGACTTGAAAAACCGGCTTGTATTGCCGGAGTCGATCCCCGCTGATTTCCCGATCTCGGCCTGCGTGTGTGAGCCGTCAGCGAGCTTCCACGCCTTCTTCCTCTTGTCGGTCGAGAGAAGAGCCTTGAGGGTCTTCAGGCGCTGATCCTCCCGCTCCGCCTCTCGCCTCTCATATTCATCCCGGTAGGCGTCGGTGACCGGCAGCAGCAGATCGCGAATCTCCCTCAGCAGGGCCACCATCTCGGTGGTTGGTTCTGGCATCAAGTGCCTCCTCTTGCGGGTAACTGGCTCGGATCAACATTAAGGACGTGGTGTGACAACTTCCCGCAGGCGAAAGACAGCCGGCCTACAGGGAACCTGACCAAGCGGTTGGGCGAGCTGCGAACTGACCAGCCCTACTGCTGTCACATCCCTGTAACTACGTGCTTGTGATTGACTTCTCCGCTGCTAGAGAGAATCCTTTTCGGGAATTCTTGAACCAGCGGGAAAGAGCGTTCTGGTGGGTCAGGAAGCTGATTCTAACTAAACTAACTGTTAATATCGTAAGGCATGTCACCAGACCTGAGCAGCCGGCCCCTTCTGGATACACGTCCGGATGCTTCGCTGTTCATCGACCGGGAAGCCGAAGTCGACCTCGTCCTTCGGATCAACCGAACTCGCCTTAACGCGATCGTCTTTGGTGAGAGAGGGATTGGAAAGACGTCATTCTTGAGGCGGATCCAATACCGCCTCCGTCAGGGAAAGGTGCCCACCATCTTCGTCGACGGCTCTCTGCCGGAGGATGCCCTCGACATCCTTGAGCTTGTTCGATACCAGGTCGCTGGCACCAGAACAAGGTCACGTTCAATCCTGCCGCAGCACCTGTTGCCCGAAGAGATATCGAGCGAGCCCGAACAGCTCCTCAGATCCGTTCGCATCCTCTCTCAGGCGTTAGACGACGGCTTGCACCGAACGGTGCTCCTCGACAATCCTTCGCCGATCGATGCACACACCCTCTTCGGCCGTCTAAGAGACGAACTGTGGCGGCTCCCATTGAATTGGGTTGTGACAGCGGACGACGACAGGCGCTGGCAGTACCTTCAGCCTCCGGCGGATGCCTTCTTCGAACACGTTGTGGATCTCGATCCCCTATCGGGACAGGCAGCAAAGGCTTTACTAGAGAAGCGGATGGACAAATCGGAGCTGAAGATGATGGATGTTCCGAAGACGATCGAGCTGGCCAAGGGCAATCCCAGGCAGCTCATCACCCTCGCAAGAGCCTCGCTCGAGGCAGACGCCACCACGAGCGCCATCGAGGAGCGTCGTGCCGAGCTGCAACGTCGTCTGGCAGGGTTGGGCCGCGCCGCGACCATGCTCGTATCCGAACTCGAGGCTTTGGGTCCGGTCAGCGCGTCCGATGAGCGGTTGCTTAAGCGACTGGGTTGGACGAGGCCACGGGCAGTTCAAGTCCTCAAGCAGCTCGAGGAGGAAGGGATCGTGACCTCGTCAGACGAGTCTTCGGAGTCGTCCGGACGCCCCCGAAAGGTCTACAACGTCGTACAGAAGGTGCTCGGGTGATTTCGAACGCCGTTGCTGAGCTCCAGGAATCGCATGCCTTCGACCCCGCTCCCCGCCGGTTCGATCTCGGCGTCTATCACGTTCCGTTCGACTCGATCACGAAATCCGAGCAGACCGAAGCGGTGTTGGCGAGGTCAGTTCGCGTCCCTGAGCGGGTGGGTCTGGTCGGGGCTAGCGGAAGCGGCAAGTCGAGCGTCATCGCCCACGTACTAGGTCCCATGGAGGAAGATATCGCTCCGATTCGGATCCCGGTCGCGGCGGAGAACCCTGAGACGATCGTTTCGCCGGAGGCGTTCGCTCGTCACGTGGTTCGTACGGTGTCCAACTACGCCCGCGACGCCGCTCTTATGACCGAGGACGATCGGCGAAGGATCCTCGAAAAAGCGAACGAGAGCGAACTGTTCGGAGGCGACGCGAGGAAGGGCCGAGTGGCGCTCACTCCAGGGTGGATGGCGGGGAAAGCAGAGTTGAGCGCAGAGCTCTCCTCCGCGTCGGCTGCCATCACGGCGCCGCGGTCGGGTTCTGAGATCATCGAACAGGCTGGCCGCGTGATCGATGTGGTTTCATCCGCCCACCTGATCCCGATCATCGTGATCGATGACAGCGATTCGTGGCTCAATGTCGTTGGCCTTGAGGACCGGACACACCTTGTAAATGGATTCTTCGGGCCGGTTACCAGGATGCTCGCCGAGGAGCTCAATGCCGCCGTCGTACTCGCGGTTCACGAGACGTACCTATCGTTGGACGGCTTCCGCCAGGCCGAAGGTTTCATCGAGACAACCGTTCATATCCCGGCGGTTCCCAATGAAGCTGCGCTTCGGGCCATCGTCGGCAAGAGGGTGACCGTACACATCGATTCATCGGTTGAGGATGTCATCTCCGACGACGCTATGCGCAAAGTGTTCAAGCACTACACCGGGACCGCGAGCGGGAACCTGCGCAAGACCTTGCTCGTGTGCCATACGGCCCTTCAAGCCGCGTACGGTGACGGCGCAGACATCATCAGTTCCGGCCACGTCGACACGGCTCTCGCCGAGCTTTCTCCGTGATCGGCTTCGCGGGCGGGCTCAGATGATCATCCCAAGCAGAAGGGTGGGCCTCCCGAGCTTCTGGTCATACCTCTCAAGATCGAGGAGCTACTTCAGCGAACATTTGTCCTTGAGATACGCGACGACCTTCTCGGCGTCTTGGGAATCTAAGGAGAAAGCGTCTCGCATTGACTCGTCCGCGGCCCCGTTCAGCCCCATCTCCTCCAACGTCAGCCTCTTCCCCCAAGAGCGAAAAGCTCCACGAAGTCCTTCCGGAGGCAGCCGGCACTGCCGCCGTTCGAGGCCGTGCACGAATGCAGATCGGAGCAGACGGCGGTGACAGCGAGCATCACTATTTCGCGGTGATGGCTGACCCTCCTGCTAGCCGCTGCGAGAGATGCTCAGGCGTGAAATCGAGAAAATCGATCGCGGGCCTGCTGGATCTAATGAGGCCAGAAGTGAGGCTCATATGGCCCGATATGGCCCGAGCCGGGGACTGAGGTGTCACGCGGATCTCGACACCCCCTCTGACCTGGGGGTTTTGGAGCGGGCGACCAGATTCGAACTGGCGACCCTCACCTTGGCAAGGTGATGCTCTACCACTGAGCCACGCCCGCAACGGCAGCCATTATAGGCGGCGGCGTTCTTCGCACCCTAGGTGCTCAACGGCTCGGAGACCTCTTCTGGCCGCGGAACGAGCGCCGTCAACAGACGCCACACCTGCGAAGACGTGACCGGGCGCAGCTGGACCCGGCGGTACCGCCGAGCACCTCTCGGGACGTGGGCGACAAAGAAGAGGCCAGCCTCCGAGTCGAGCACCTCCATCGACCTCGCGCGCGGCGCCTCCTCGAACGAGTTCCACCACACGCCGAGGCGCCACCTCGCATTGACGCCCGTGGACAGCGTCGCCAGCACCTCGAGCCATGCCGGCAGCGGCTCATCGCGCGGGTCGATCAGCACCTCGAGTTGGGAGACGCTGAAAGCTTCGCCGGGAGCCACAAGTGCCTCTAGCAATCCGTGATCGACCTCGAGTGGGTCCGTCACCTTGGGTCTCGCCCGCGGCGCAAGCTGCAACATCCTCGCCAGTTGTGCGGCCAGCAGAGAGCGCGACAGGAAGGCGGTCTCGAAAACTGGGGCATCGACCGCCGGTCCGGATAGAAGAAGGGCGAACCTTGCGTCGATCCACCCTTCACAGTGCACGTTGCGACCAGGCGCGGCGCGATCGAGGTTCAGCCGCACCAGAGGACGCGACGCTGTCGAGGCGATCGCTGCCAGGGTCGGGTGCAACCCATCCCGTTGCACTAATCCTGCTCTGGAGAGACGGTCGAGGGCATCGGGAGAAAGCTCGGCCCCGGAATGCAGTGCACACATGTCCGCGAGCGCGCCGCGCGTGAGCTTGAGGCTTCCGGCAGCAGGATCGAAGACCGCGTCACTCGACATGTTCGTGCAACCTCAGAGAGCGGACTATGCCCGAGAAGACATCGGCGAACGCGTCGTAGTCATCGCTCTCCGATCCTGCGGTGATCGTCCAGACGTGCTCCGGCGTCAAGAACAGCCACTGCTCGCTCGTCAGGCCATAGATGCCTTGGCGGTAGCTGAACAACAACCGGCGCGCCGGTGAGCCCGCTACGACGGTGGCGTCCGCGTCCACCAGGGTGACATCGGTCAGCACCCGCAGCACCTCCCTCGCGGCCCGCTTCGCCAGGTCATCTAGGTCGGATCGCATGTCGTTGACGTGACGGACGAGGTTGAGATTCGGAACGAACCCATCGCCGTCGCTGGGGGGCGCAATGGAGAGGAGCAGCCCGCTCATACCTCGCTGGACCTGCCAGTCCGCCGGCCACTCCAGGCTGAAACCACGCCGCCCGTCGTGGTGCCGGTTCCAAGTCGACTCCAACTCCATCATTCGCGGACCGCCCGTGCTCGTGCGATCTGCTCGATGTACCGTCGACCTTCACTCGAAGGAAAGGTCTCGCCATTCATGCTGTTCGACCTGCGACGGCTGTCCGAGAGGCAACGCCGGATGGTGACGTTGAGCGCCGGTGTCCTGCTGATCGTGGGGATCATCTGGTTGATGCTGCAGGTGGTCGAAGACGTCGAGCAAGAGGCTCGCGTCGCCCTCTGGCGGAGGTTCATCGTCGCGGGCGTCCTGACGGCCGCCGCAACGAGCGTGTTCGTGTGGCGAAAGCTCGCGACTCCGAGGTCTGGGAATCGACGTTTCGATCAGCATCGTTACTTTTGGCTTTTCCTCGGTCTCGGCGCGATCTTTCGACGCCAGCTCCTGGACTCGCCCGCAGCGATGAGTCTCGTTGCAGGAGCATCCATCGGCTACTTCGGAGGCACGATGTTCGTCTACGTCTACGACCTGCTGACCAACAACCTGGCCCAAGGACGGTCGTGGCAGTATCCCGACGACCCCGGTCAGCGGCTCTATCCATCCTCGAATACCTCGTCGCCGAGATAGTCACCGGCGGCCCCGCCAGCGAGACCTCCTCCGATCACGCAACCGAGGATGCCGATGCCGGTCGGCGACGTGAACAGCATGCAGAGCCCCGTGCCCAGCGCCCCGCCCGCTGCGGATATCCCGGCGCGCGAGCCGGCCTCCTTCCAACCTTCGTCCCAATGCTCGACCACATCCAGCGCCAGGCCCGCAACCAGGGTGAGCTTCCCAAGGGCTTTCACGGGAATCTCGTCCGCATACTCGTCGACGTAACGAACCAGGTTCTTTCCGAAGACGTCGTCCGCCTTAGGACCTAGCCGCTCGATCTCTTCGTCGACCTCGTGGATCGAGTCGTGCATCCCGTCGAGCAGCGCGATCGCCCACTGCTCGCTTGCGAGAATCTGCTCGTCTGTCACCGGCGGAAGAGTCGACGTGGGTGTCGCGAGCTCCGCACCAGGAAGGGTGGTGGGCGAATAGTGCAGGCCCGGGATCAGCCAGGCGACCGCGTCCCCGCCACCGAGCTCCGCCCAGGTGGCTCTGGCGAACAAAGTGCCGGCCTCCTGGATCAGCTCCACGGCCAGGTCCTGCAACTCCGCGTTCACATGGCGTGCAACCTCCGTCACGGCTGCCGCCACGGAAGCCGGCATCGACGGCATAGACCGCGCCGCGAGCTGCCGCCCCGTCGTCGACAGAACCACGGCAGCTCCTCGCATCCTGGTTGCGACCTGTTGGAGATCCTCGGGATCGAGGAGGATGCGCCCGCCACTCCCCTCAGCTAACGGCGTCAAGGTTCCTGCTCTTGCGCCCTCAGCTGCGCGAGGTGGAGCTCGTGGATCTGCTCGCGAGCGGCGGCCGCGCTGCGCTTGAGCATGTGCGCGGCCTCCTGCAGCCGGGCCGCGCTTCTCTCCGCCTGCCGCCGGCGAGCGTGGGTGCGGTCTCGCAAGTCGCGCGCGGCCGGACCTTCGAACGTCATCGCGTCCACCTGGCGCGAGAGCGACGCAGCGATGCCGGCAATCGACTCCGCGCGCAGCAGGAACTCGGCCGCAAGAGCCTCCATCGCCGCCGGATCGCCGACGCTGGAGTAGTCCACCTGAACGCCCACCGGCCAACTATCCCGCAAAGACGGCGGTGGTGTCAGCGGCCGGTGCTGCCGAAACCTCCTTCGCCTCGGACGGACGGGGGGAGCTCGTCGACGACCTCCAACTCGGCCGACTCGACCTTCTGGAACACGATCTGCGCGATCTTCTCGCCGCGGTCCACGTTGATGAGTGCCGTGACGTTGAGATTGATCGCGATCACCTTGATCTCGCCGCGATAGCCGGAGTCGATCAGCCCGGGAGCGTTGGCGACACCGAGCCCTTCATTCAGGGCGCGGCCCGAGCGCGGTTGGACGAAACCTGCGTATCCCTCAGGCAGCGCGAGCGCGATGCCCGTGGGGATAGCTGCGCGCTCGCCTGGCTTCAACGTGACGCTCTCCGCCGCGATCAAGTCCATGCCGGCGTCGCCGATCCGGGCGTAGGCGGGCAGCGCCAGCTCCGGGTCCAGCCGTTTGACCAGCACCCTCACGCGTGCTCGCCCTTCGGAGGGGACTTCTTCGCCAGGAGGCCGAGCTCGCGCTCGAAGTCGTTCAGCTCCTGGAAGTCCTTGTAGACCGAGGCGAACCGCAGATAGGCAACGTCGTCGAGGTGACGCAGGCGTTCAAGGATCTCGCGCCCGATCTCGGCCGACGGCACGGGGCGTCGCCCGTCCAGCCTCATGGCCTCTTCGACGTCGTCCACGACGGCCGACATCTCGGCCTCGGAGACGGGACGGTTCTTGCACGCCCTGCGGATGCCCTCGGTGACCTTCTCGCGGAGGAACGGCTCTTCGACGCCATTCCGCTTGAGGACCAGCAGCGGGACCTCTTCGGGGCGCTCGAAGGTGGTGTACCGGCGACCGCATCCGAGACACTCACGTCGTCGACGAATCGCCCGTCCCTCTTCCGCGGTGCGCGAATCGACGACCTTGTCTTCTTCTGTGCTGCAATAGGGGCAACGCATCTAGAGCGCCCGAGCCCGCGCTAGCGTCCGACCTTCTCCACGTAGGACGACCAGGGACACCACCGGTCACCCAGCCACTCGCTCCGGTGCTCCTGTACGTAGTACGGGCTCGCGTCGCAGACCTCGATGAACGCTTCACCGAGCACGATCGAACCGGGCCCCATCGTGAAGTTCCATTCGGGTTTGTCGCCGCGCTTCTCAGTGGCCGGCGTCAGTAGGTTGTAGCGCTTGCCCCGCCGCACGATCCCCGAGACGATCTGCTTGTCCTCGGGGGCCGCGGCAGCCTGCTCACGCATCTGGGTCACCTCGGCGGGCGTGTTCACATAAACGATGAACTTCGTGTCCGGCCGGCTCGTAAAGCCGAGCGTGAAGAACTCTCCGATCTCGAAGGGAGCCGCGAAGTCGCCGGCTGAGGTGCTCGCGATGCCGATATATCTGCCGGGACCGACCGGCTCGCCGTACTGGACGCTCTGGCACTGCCCATAGCAACTGCCGCCGTTCTGCTCCCAGCGCCACACGCGATCGTCGCCCGGAGCAAGCACCAGCTCCTCGTCCGGCCACGTGTAAACCGATTCCGTTTGTCCGTCACGGCGGTCTTCGATCGTCCACGGGTTCTCCATGGTGATGGTCTCGCCGGTTCCGTTGTGAAGCGTCAGCGTGACGATCTTTCCTTCTCGGTAGCGCGCGAAGTCGGTATCGAAGGTCACCTCGCCTCCCGGGAAGGCGGCCGCAGGGGCAGCTATCGAGGCGATGAGCGTGATGCAGAGCGCGAGCTTCTTCATGAGCTGAATCTTAGGCCGTCTAGACGGCTTCGGCCCCACCTTCGCGCAACTTGCGCAGCTGATCCCTCAGCTCCTGCATGTGGGAGTGGTAGCTGTCGAGGTCGATGGGCTCTTCCTTCTTCTGCACGACGGGTGGCTCCGACCCGCAAAGGGGACAGCGGGTGGGACCGAGCCGAAGCTCAGCCCCACACTCGCTGCACATCTCTGACTTCCGACGAGCCATGATCGTTACGAGCACCCACTGGTGGAGCCGCAGGACGGACATGCGAAGCACGAGCCGGCCGGGTTCATCTGCACTCCGCAGGTGCCGCAGAACGGAAGCGACCCGACGTTGGCGCCCGCGACCGGCGCCAGGACCACGACCCCCTCGGCCTCGTGATGTTTGCCGTTCCCGTTTCCGTCGCCGTTGGTCGGCTCGGCGACCACGTTCGGGTCGAGCTTGGCCTCGATCTCTGCTTGCCGCTCGCCGGCGGTCCTGATCCCCAGCGCGTGACGCTCCTCCGCCGACAAGTACTGCAGAGCGAGCCTCCGGAACACGTAGTCCAGGATCGAGGTGGCGATCCGGAACTCGGGGTCGTCGGTCATCCCCGAGGGCTCGAACCGGGTGTTGGTGAACTGCTTGACGTAGGCAGAGAGCGGGACGCCGTACTGCAGCCCCATCGAGATCGAGATAGCGAACGCGTCCATGATCCCGGCGAGCGTGGAGCCTTGCTTCGCGACCCTGAGGAAGATCTCGCCCACGCTGCCGTCGTCGAACTCGCCGGCGGTGCAGTACCCCTCGGTGTCGGCCACCCGGAACTTGAAGGTGACGGAACGACGGACCTTGGGGAGCCTCCGACGCACCGGCTCGGGCAGATCGGTGGCCAGCACCCCCGCCTTCTGGGCGTCTTCCTTCTTGGCCGTGGACAACGGCTGTCCGACCTTGCAGCCGTCGCGGTAGATCGCGATCGCCTTCAACCCGAGGCGCCACCCCTCGACGTAAGCCTGCTCGACGTCTTCGACGGTGACGTCCTCAGGAAGGTTCACGGTCTTGCTGATCGCGCCCGAGATGAACGGCTGCACCGCGGCCATCATCTTGATGTGGCCCATGTAGTGGATGGAACGCTCTCCCATCGCGGTGTCGAACACCGTCATGTGCTCTTCCTTCAGATGCGGCGCTCCCACTACGTGCGAGTTCTCGTCGATATAAGCGACGATCTCGGCGATGTGGGTCTGGTCGTAACCGAGCTTCGTCAGCGCCCGCGGCACCGTCTGGTTGACGATGGACATGGTTCCGCCGCCAACGAGTTTCTTCATCTTCTTCAGGGCGAGGTCGGGCTCGATCCCGGTGGTGTCGCAATCCATCAAGAGCCCGATCGTTCCGGTCGGCGCCAAAACGGTCGCCTGCGCGTTGCGGTAGCCGTGCTGCCGCCCGAGCTCGAGGGCGTTGTCCCACACCCCTTTCGCAGCATCGGTGAGCTCGGCGGGCGCCAGCGACTCCGGGATCTCGTACGCCGCATCGCGGTGCTTGGCCATCACCCGCAGCATGGGCTTCTCGTTCTTCGCGTACTCCTCGAACGCACCCACGCGCTCCGCGATCTTGGCCGACGTGGCGTAGCAATGCCCCGTCATGATCGCCATCAACGCTCCGGCCCAGGCCCGTCCGGCATCCGAGTCGTAGGCGAGCCCCTGCGACATCAGCAGAGCGCCTAGGTTGGCGAAGCCCTGCCCGAGCTGTCGCATCTTGAGCGAGTTCTCGCGGATCTTCTCGGTCGGGTAGCTCGCGAATCCGACGGATATCTCCTGCGCGAGGAACATCACCTCGACCGCGTGCAGGTACGCGTCTACGTCGAATACGTCGTTCTCGTCGACGAACTTCATCAGATTCAGCGAAGCGAGATTGCAAGCGCTGTTGTCGACGTGCATGTACTCCGAACAAGGATTAGAGGCGTTGATGCGAGCGGTGTTCGGGCAGGTGTGCCAGTCGTTGATGATCGTGTCGTACTGCATCCCGGGATCCGCGCAATCCCATGCCGCCTGAGCGATGTCGCGAAGCAACTCCTTGGCGTTCAGGGTCTCGACACGTCCGCGCTCGGTGCGCGGCGTGAGGTGCCAATCCCGGCCCTCCAGCGCGGCCTGCATGAATTCGTCGGTCACGCGCACTGAGTTGTTCGCGTTCTGGTACTGGATCGAGTGGGTGTCCTTCCCGTCGAGATCGACGTCGAAGCCGGCCTCGCGCAGAGCCCGGGTCTTCTTCTCCTCGAGCGCCTTGCACCAGATGAAGTCCTTGATGTCTGGATGGTCGACGTCGAGCACGACCATCTTCGCGGCGCGCCGTGTGGCGCCACCGGACTTGATAGTTCCGGCCGAGGCGTCCGCGCCGCGCATGAAGGAGACGGGGCCCGAGGCGGTGCCGCCGGACTTCAGGTACTCCTTGGAGGAGCGGATCTTCGAGAGGTTGATCCCGGCGCCGGAGCCGTGCTTGAAGATCGTTCCCTCTTCGACGTACCAGTTGAGGATCGAAGACATCTCGTCGTCGACCGAGAGGATGAAGCAGGCGGCGACCTGTTCCTCCCCTGGGTCGCGCCACCCGACGTTGAACCAGACCGGAGAGTTGAAAGCCGCCTTCTGGGTCACCAGGAGGTGCGTGAGCTCGTCCTTGAAGATCTGCGCCTCGTGCTCATCCGCGAAGTAGCCCCGCTCGACGCCTTCCTCGTGGTAGCGGTTCACGACCCGGTCGATCATCTGTTTCACCGACCGCTCGCGCTGCGGGGTGCCGAGCGAGCCGCGGAAGTACTTCTGAGCCGCGATGTTCGTGGCGTTCTGCGACCACGCTTTCGGAACCTCGATCCCCCTCTGTTCGAAGGCAACCTCGCCGGTCCGGTAGTTCTGGATGACCGCGTCGCGCAGCTCCCACTCGATCTCGTCATAGGGGTGCACCCCCTCGGTCGTGAAGACCCGCTTGATCGAGAGCTCTGCGTCGGATCCGACTGCGGAACGCGTCACTTGCGGCACTCAGTGGCCCCCTTCTCCCAGACGCCCGCTGCCAGCAGACGCCACGCCATTATCCCATTCCCCCAGGCGCCGGAACACCAGATATAGAGCTGGACTGAGTGGCCGGCACAAGATGTGGTGGAGTTGCACGGATGAAATTACGCCTGTGTAGGGAGGGGGTCAACGGTTTGCCGGAACAATCTTGCTTACTTTCGCGAGCGGCCGGGTTAGCGTGGAAGCTTCAGACGCATACCGGTCTGCAGCCCGCCCTCCAGGTCGTTCAGCTCCTCCACCGCGTCCACGTAAACCCGCAGGTCCATGCCCTCAGGCGCGTACGCCTCGGCCACGGACCACAAGGTGTCGCCGGCGTGGATCGTGATCGCCTTGGGCGCGCCGGGGTCGGAGGCCGGAGCAGAGCCGCTGGGTCCCGTGGCGAGGAGAAACAGAGCGACGAGCGCGAGGGCCGTCGCCACCAGGACCGTGCGGCGACGTCGCACCTGCATCCGGCGGCGCCGGGCCAGCCGGGCCTGTAGGAGGCGGTTGGGGAACCGCAGGATCACGGCATCCCGCTCTGCCACCAGGTCTTCTCTGCGGATCGCCATGTCGGCCTCCCGGATCGGTCTGTCGTCGTTATCCGCACGCTAGCCAGGGGGTGAGACAAGTTTCGGACCGCCCCTGACACGAACGTGCGTTCGCTACTGTAGTCGAACGTACGTTCGTGTGCAATAGGGTGAATCGAACAGATGTTCTTGCTTTCGAGCGCGAGCTGGGCTACCTTGGTCGAACGCACGTTCGCCGTTAGACCCCGTCGAAAGGATCGGCTCATGGTGGAAGGCCTCACGGACCGCCAGCGCGAGACGCTCAGATACATCGCGGAGACCGTGGCGGACCGCGGCTATCCCCCGTCGGTCCGGGAGGCATGCGACGCGCTCGGCCTCGCCTCCAGCTCGACGGTTCACTCCCACCTGAAGGCGCTGCAGCGCAAGGGCTACATCAAGGTGGACCCCACGAAGCCGCGCGCGATCGAGGTCCTGTTCGACCCCGAGACCGGGCTCGCCGCAGAGCGTCGCCCGGTGCGCTCGGTGCCACTGCTCGGGCGGATCGCTGCGGGAACACCCATCCTGGCCGACGAGCAGGTAGACGAGATCTACCCGATGCCGGCGGACCTGGTGGGAGACGGCAACGTCTTCATGCTCGAGGTCCACGGCGACTCGATGATCGACGCCGGCATCATGGACGGCGACTTCGTGGTCGTCCGCCAGCAGCCGACCGCCCGCTCCGGCGAGATCGTGGCGGCGATGGTCCCCAGCGACTACGGGGACGCCGAAGCGACCGTCAAAACGATCCGACACCGCGGAGCCGCTGTCTTCCTGGAGCCGGCGAACCCGAACCTCCAGCCGTTCGAGGCGCCGATGGGGACCGAGATACTCGGCAAGGTGGTTGCGACCTTCCGCAAGTACTGACCCGACACCCTTGGCGGCGCGTCTCAGAAGTTACGCGCGGAGCCTCCCGCGAACCTGTAGGTCCCCAGAACCGCCTGAGGCTGGTCGCCGCGACCGCGGATGATCGCCAGCGAGTCCACCGCCAGATCCCACGTCAGATCGCGTTCGTTCAGTAATTGGATCGCGGCACCCACGGTGCGCGAGGAGACATCTCCTTGCGCCAGCGTGACGTGAGGGATCCAGGCGGCCGGGTGGTACTCGGGAAGCGGCTTGTCGGTCGCCACGGCTCCGGCGCTCCACAGTGCGACCTGAAGGCGCGTTAGCTCCGGGCTCCGCACCACGGGGATGTAGACGACGGGCGCGGCTCCCGGAAAGACTCCGACCCCCGCTGTGTGCACGCGCAGCGGCCGCGCGGCCGACGCGATCTTCTCGACCACGTCCGCCAACAGCGCGAGGTCATAGTCGCGAGCGGACTGGAAGCTGAAGTGCGGGACCGGTGAGATCGCGGCGGCCTGGGTCAGTCCCAGCTCCCGCTCGAGCAGGTCCCACAACTCCGACACCTTGGCGGCGTGGACCTCGTCCAAGGGGGCCGCGATCGCGGCCATCGAACGTTTCTTGGTCACAGTCGGGCGATCATGTAGATCTCGTCGCGCGTGTCATCGGGCGCCAACCGGATCACCTCCGGGAACCGCGCCATGATGCGATAGCCGTGGCGTTCGTAGAAGCCCTCGGTGCCCGTTCCTCCGCGCACGGTCAGATGAAGCTGCTCGAGTCCTAGCTCGCGCGCCACGCGTGCGACCTCGTCCAGCAACCGCCCGCCGAGACCCCGACCCTGCAAGGCCGGGTGCACCTGAAGCCTCTTCACGGTCGCCCAGTGACGGAACAACGGCCCCGGGCGGAACGTGAGGAACGCGAACCCGACGACGCGATCACCGATGCGCGCCAGCACCATGTGGTCGCGACCGGATCGGATGCGCCCGAGGGCGTCGTCGATCACAGGCTGCAGGTCCGCTCGCGTCGCCGTCGGTGCGCCTCCTACCGCTCCACCTGCCTTCGTCACGTCGAGCCACACCTCCGACAGCTCCCCGACCAGCTCATCCGTGAGAGGAGGGTCGAGTGCGAAGGTCACCTCCTGGACGCTCACCCCGGAGCGACGGGCTCCGACGAAACGAACCCCTGGAGGTCGGCCAAGGACTGGCGTGAGATACGCGCAACCATGTGTGTCCCCTCGCCGTCGTAGGACTCGTCCAACACCTCGCCCTGTTCGTGGACGCGCGCAACGAGGTCACCTCGATCGAAGGGGATCGAGAGCTTCACCTCGACGCGGAGCCGCGAGAGCTGCTCGGAGAGCTGCTGCAAAAGGCCGTCCAGGCCGACGCCCTCGGCGGCGGCGGTCAGCGCGGCCTCGGGGTAGCGGCCGCGTAGCTTGTCCAACTCGACCTCGGATAGGAGGTCCACCTTGTTGAGAACCATCAGCGTGGGCTTGTCCGTCGCCCCGATCTCGTTCAACACCACGGTGACCGCCGCGAGCTGCCGCTCGGGGTCCTTGCTCGCGTCCACGACGTGCATCAGCAAGCTTGCCTCCCGGACCTCCTCGAGCGTGGAGCGGAACGCCTCGACCAGCTCGTGAGGGAGCTTCCGTACGAAGCCGACGGTGTCGGTCAGCAACACCGACGATCCTTGCGGCAGGTCCAGCTTGCGCGTCGTCGGGTCGAGCGTGGAGAACAACCGGTCCTCGACGAGAACACCGGCGTCCGTGAGGGCTCGCAACAAGGTCGACTTACCCGCGTTCGTGTAACCCACCAGCGCCACCACGGGCGCGTTCGTCCTGGCGCGCCGCTGGCGCTTGACCCCGCGGGTGCGTTCCAGGTCCTTCAGGTCCTTCTTCACGCGCTGGATGCGCCGCAGGATCGCCCGTCGCTCGGCCTCCAGAGCGGTCTCGCCCGGCCCCCTCGTCCCGATGCCTCCACCGAGGCGGGAGAGCACCTCGCCCCAGCCGCGCAGGCGCGGGAGCCGGTAGTTCAACTGCGCCAGCTCGACCTGCAGCTTTCCCTCGGCGGAGCGCGCATGCTGGGCGAAGATGTCGAGGATCAAAGCGGTGCGATCGATGATCTTCAAGCCGCGCTCGGCGAGCGGGTTCACCCCCGCGATCTCTTCGAGGTTCCTTCCCTGAGCCGGCGTCAGCTCGTCGTCGAAGATCAGCATGTCGGCATCGAGCGCCGCCGCGGTCTCGACCACCTCGCGCACCTTTCCCTTGCCGAGATAGGTGGCGCGATCGGGAGTGTCCCGGCGCTGGACCGTCCGGTCGACGGCGTCGGCGCCGGCGGTGTCGGCCAGGGCCTCCAGCTCGTCCAGCGACCACTCCGCCTCGTCCGGATCCGCGCTGGCGAAGATCGCGCCGACGAGGATGGCGCGCTCGCGCCCGGGCCGCGTCGTCGACGGCGGCCGGGTCAGCTGACGATCTTCCTGAGTCGCTCGACGCCTTCTTGGAGACGGTCGTCGGGGATCGTCAGTGAGAACCGGATGTAGCCCTCGCCGGTGGGCCCGTAGCCGGTACCCGGGGCGACGACGATGTCGGCCTCGTCCAGCAGGTAGGTCGTGAACGACTCGGACGTGTGTTCCTCCGGCACCGGAGCCCACACGTAGATCGACCCCTTCGGCGGTTCGACCACGATGTCCATGGACTTCAGCCCGTCGCACAGGAGGTCGCGGCGCCGGCGGTAGGTCTCGACGTTCTCCTTCAGGGCATCTTGCGGGCCGTCGAGGGCCGCGATGCCTGCACGCTGAACCGCGTCGAAGATCCCCGAGTCGACGTTGGTCTTCAGACGCTTCATCGCCTCGATCGCCTGCGGCGTCCCCGCCACCCAGCCGATGCGCCACCCGGTCATGTTGTAGGTCTTCGAAAGCGAGTGGAACTCGATCGCGCAGTCCATCGCGCCGTCTGCCTGCAGGACGCTCGGCGCCACGTAGTCGTCGTAGGTGATCTCGGTGTACGCCGCGTCGTGCGCGAGCAACAGATCGTTGCTCTTGCAGAAGGCGACGGCCTCTTCGAAGAACTCGAGATCCGCGACGGCAGAGGTGGGATTGGACGGGTAGTTGAGCCACAGCACGCGCGCTCGCGCGACGACCTCAGGGGCCAGGGCCGCGAGGTCGGGCTTGAAGTCGTTGCGCTCGAGCAACGGCATCAGGACCGCCTCACCCCCGGCCAGGATCGTGCCGGTCTCGTAGACCGGATAGCCGGGATCCGGGACCAGAGCGATGTCACCGGGATCGATGAACGCGTACGGGAGGTGGAAGATCCCCTCCTTCGACCCGACGAGCGGGAGGACCTCGTCGTCGCGGTGCAGCGTGACGCCGAAGCGGCGGTCGTACCAGGACGCGATGGCTTGTCTGAACTCGGGCATCCCGGTGTAGGAGGGGTACCGGTGCGTCGCCGGGTCCTCGACGGCCGCGTTCAGCGCCTCGACGACGTGGGGTGGGGTCGGAAGATCGGGGTCGCCGACGCCGAAGGAGATGATGTCCGCGCCCCGGGCTCTCGCCTCGGCGACCTTGCGGTCGATCTCCGCGAACAGATACGGGGGCAGTTTCTCGATCCTCTTGGCGGTCTTCAGCTTCTCCCTCCCATCAACTGATCGACGTCGACCTCGCCCACGAAAGACCGCAGCGCGGGCCCCGTCATGTACACCGGAGCCTCGTCGACGAGCGAGCCGGTCCACTCGACCTCCAGCTCACCGCCCGGCAGCGACACCGTGATCCTGTCTCCGCCTCCGGCGACGAGCTTCGCCGCCACAGCCACGGCGCAGGCCCCCGTCCCGCAGGCAAGCGTCTCTCCTGCCCCCCGCTCCCATACCCGCATCTCGACTCGTTCGGGTGCGTCGACCCGTGCGAACTCGACGTTGGTGCCGTTCGGAAACATGGGGTGACGTTCGATAGTGGAGCCCAAGGGCTTCGGGTCGCCCGGCTCCTCGTCAACGAAGATCACCGCGTGCGGGTTCCCCATCGACAGACATGTGGCCTCGATGACCGTCGTCTCGAGCTCGATCTTGGCGTGCAGCGCGTCGTCGCCGCTCCACTCCACCGGCACCTCGTCGGGCACGAAGATCGGCGGTCCCATGTCGACCCGCACCCGATCGCGACCGACGAACGAGACGATCTTGATCCCAGCGCGAGTGCCGATCCGGAGCGTATCCGCCGACGTCATCTGCTCGTCCCGAGCGAAGGCCGCAAGACAGCGGATCCCGTTGCCGCACATCTCTCCGATGGAACCGTCCGAGTTGACGTAGTCCATGAAGAAGTCGATGTCGGCGTCGCCGGGGCCGACGCGGATGACGCCGTCTCCCCCGATGCCGAAGCGGCGGTCGCAGAGGGTGACGACCATCTCCGGCGTCAGGCTCAACCGGTCGTCGAGGTCGGACACCATGACGAAGTCGTTGCCGATGCCGTGGTACTTGCAGAAGCGCATGACCTCTACGGTACCGCCCCCTCGGCGCTGAAGAAGGACGTGAGTGCATCGAGCAGGCCCTTGTCGGAGGCGTCGAACCAGATGAGGCGCGGGTCCGCGCGGAACCACGAGAGCTGACGGCGCGCGAAGCGTTTGGTCGCCCGGATGATGTCGGCGCGCACCTCGTCCGGGCCCGCGCCGGGGGCAGCATCGAGGATCTGTTTGTAGCCCAGCGCCTGTCGGGCAGTGGGGCCGAGCCCGCGAGCCGCGACCGCAATCGCCTCCTCGACGAGCCCTCGTTCCAACATCTCGTCCACCCGTCTCTCTATGCGTTCGTAGAGGAGGTGGCGCGGAAGCTCCAGCCCCGCGATCCGCAGGTCGTAGCGGCTCTCGTAGCGACCCCACGCGGTGTTCGCGGAGAACGGGCGGTCGGTTAGCTCGATCACCTCGAGGGCGCGGACGATCCGGCGCATGTTGCCGGGCTCTATACGCGCGGCGGCCACCGGATCGAGCCTCTGGAGCTCCCCGTACAGCGCCTCGGCCCCCTGCTCCTCGGCTCTGGATTCGAGAGAACCGCGAACTTCCGGTGACCGGGGAGGGAACTCGAGGTCGTCCACGACCGCGCGGAGATAAAGGCCCGATCCACCCACCAGCAACGGCACGCGTCCGCCTGCGTGGATCTCCTCGATCGCGGAGCGGCCCACCTGCTGGAACTCGGCAACGGTTAGGTCGTGGTCGGGGTCGCGGATATCCAGCAAATGGTGGCGGACCCGCGCGCGCATCTCCGGCGTCGCCTTGTCGGTGCCGACATCCATGCCCCTGTAGACCTGCATCGAGTCGATCGAGACGATCTCGGCCCGCGTTCGTTCGGCCAGGGCGACCGCCGTCGAGCTCTTTCCCACCGCGGTCGGCCCGACCAGCGCCCACACGCGCATCAGGCGGGCACGCGGAGCGATGCGACGAGGTAGCCGACGCCGAACGGCCACGCGTGGGCGTGGATCGTCGCGCCACTTCCCGCGAACAGATGCGACAGCACGAGCAGCGGGCCGAGCCCGCAGCTCCCGAAGTCGGCCGCGAGGACGCGGGCGGCTTCATCTAGAGTGGCGACATCCGACTCGAGCGCGGCGGCCAAGCAGCGTTCGGCTTCGACGGCGCGGGGCAGCTCGGTGAGCGGTCCGCTCGCAGTGACGCCCCCGCCCGTGTTGACGCTCGCGACGACCGACACGGTCCCCGGCAGATCGACGAGCGCGGCCGCGAGAGAACGCGCTTCGTCTTCGATCTCTGCCGCCCCGGCGGCGAGACCGATCCCGACCACGCCGCGCGGCAGGGGGCCGAGCAGCAGGGGCACGACGACGCCGTGGTCGAGCGGCTGGTCCGACAAGGGCCTCCCCCACCGCCGCGCGATCGATCTTGCAAGCTCGTCGTCGACCTCGGGCGTCACGGAAGCGCCGCGAACCCCGAATCCCGCGAGGTCGCCGCTCCTACTGATGTAAACACCGCTGCGCGTAGCGTGGGGGGAGATAACCACGACCGTCCCCGCCAGCTCGGAAGCGACAGCGCGCGCCGCGCCGCGAACGTCCTCAACCCCGCCCGCAACGGCACCACCCGCGACATCCTCGAGCAGTAGCGGGGCGTGAGGAAGGATCGCGCCGATCCGCGCGCGCCCCATGGCTAACGCAGGCGAACGCGCGCGGTTGTGCGCGAAGCGGGGCTCAACAGGCGCTGCAACCGGCTCCGGCCGTGACCAGCGGCAAGCTGAGCGGCCGCGTCCTCGGCGCCCGCCGCGGCGACGCCTCGACGAGCCTCCCCTCGAGGTGATGCGGGTGAGCGCCGACGATCTGCACCCGGCACATCGACCCCTCACGAAGATCCGAACCCTCGAAGTGCACGAGCTTGTTCGAGCGCGTCCTACCCGTCAGCTTCGACGCGTCCTTCTTCGATACGCCTTCCACGATCAGCTCCTCGAGCTTCCCCACCGTCGCGAGGTTGCGCTCGTACGAGATGCGCTCCTGAAGATCGACCAGGCGGTCGTAACGCTCCTGGACCACCTCCTTCGGAAGGTGTCCGTCCATCTCCGCAGCCTCGGTCATCGGCCGCGGCGAGTATTGGAACGTGTAGGCGCCGTCGTAGCGAACCGCCGCGACCAGCGAGAGCGTCTCTTGGAAGTCCTCCTCGGTCTCGCCGGGGAAGGCGACGATGATGTCGGTCGTGATCGCGATGTCTGGCACCGCGCCGCGGATCATCCGGATCTTGTCCATGTACCGGTCTCGGGTGTACGCCCTCTTCATCCTCTTGAGCACACGATCCGACCCCGCCTGCACCGGCAGATGGATGTGCTCGCACACCACGCGGCACTCCGCCATCGCGGCCACCGAATCGGCGCGGAAGTCCTTCGGGTGCGGGCTGGTGAAGCGAACGCGCTCCAACCCATCCACCCCATCGAGCGCACGGAGGAGCTTCGAGAACATCGGCGTGCCGTCGAGGTCTCGCCCGTACGAGTTCACGTTCTGGCCCAGAAGGGTGACCTCGACGACGCCGTCGGCCACCAGAGCTTCCACCTCGGCGACGATGTCGCCCATCCGGCGCGAGACCTCCACCCCGCGCACCGCCGGGACGATGCAGAAGGTGCACGAGTTGTTGCAGCCGATCGAGATCGAGACCCAGGCGTGCCACGGAGAGTTTCGTCGCGCCGGAAGCGCGGACGGAAAGGTCTCCGTCTGTTCGAGGATCTCGAACGCCGGCCCCTCGAGGGACTCGTTCAGGAGCCGCGGCAGGCTGCCGAGGTTATGCGTCCCGAGCACGACGTCCACGTACGGAGCCCGCTGCTGGATGATCGTCTTGTCCTTCTGCGCGAGGCAGCCACCGACGACGATACGCATGTCCGGGCGCCGGTCCTTGATCGCCTTGACGTGACCGAGGTTGCCGTACAGCCGCGTGTCGGCCTTCTCGCGGATGCAACAGGTGTTGAACAGCACGACGTCGGCCTCGTCCGGCGCGTGGGCCTTGACGTAGCCCTCGGCCTCCAGCATCCCGGCCATCCGTTCCGAGTCGTGCTCGTTCATCTGGCACCCGTAGGTGGTGATGAAGTAGGTACGTCCTTCGCCGTGCATGAGCGCGAGAGTATCCGCCGCTGGAGCCGAAAAACCGCGCGCACCCAGGCAACCGTTGACGCCAGCGGAGCGTTGACATCGCGTCGAGCGGGCGAAACGAACGGAGGTGCGAAGTGCAGATGCGACGACAAAAGGCCCTGGGAGTGGTTCTCGCAGCACTCGTTTCAGTGTCCGGCACCACCGCGTCGGCGGCGCCCGCCGTCGGCGACCGTGACGACAGCCCGGGCGGGCTCGACATCGCCGAGGTTCAAGGGAAGCGGTACAGGAACCCCGGTGGCAGCAGGTGGCTGTCGCACAAGGTCACCACCTACGAGGCCTTCGAAGCGTCGGACCTCGGTTACCGAGAGGGCCGGCGGTACGGGAGGATCTCGCTGTCGCTGGATGTGGACCGCGACGCGATCGCGGACCACTTCATCATCGTGTCCTACGCGGGTGGCCGGCTACGGGCGGAGTTGTTGGACGACGAGAGCAAGACCCGCCGGGTCCGGCTCACACGACCCAACGATCACTCGGTGAAGGTCAGCTTCCGCCGGCGCCTGATCGACTGGAGACGCGGCTACTACTGGTCGGCATCTTCCTCCTACGCCGGACGCACCGGCGGATGCACCTTCGACAGCGGTGGCTGCTACGACTACGCGCCGGACCCGGGCGCGTGGGTATGGCTGGGGCGAGGCCAGCACCCCCGCGACTGACCGCCGCGCGCCGCCGCCTCTCGCGCCTGCGCCCGCCGCGGATTCGGGCGGGCGCAGTGCGCGGCGCGTCGCGAGAGCTAGGTCTCGGTGCCGGCGATGATGTCTCTGAAGCGGTTGTAGAGGAACGAGCAGGCGATCATCAGCACGCCCAGCCCCACGAACGCCATCGTCCGCTGGAGCGTCTCTAGCTGCCACAGGTCGACCGTCACCATCTTGATCAGCGTCAGGGCGAAGGTAGCGAGGCCGAGGTAACGTGCCCACCGCTGCCGGAGCCACACCCCCACCGCTATCAGACCTGCGGAGTATCCGGCCCACAGCCCCGACAACACGAACTGCGTCGTCGGATAGGTCGTCATTGCGAACTCGGGCGACCGGTGGATCGCCGCCCGCGCCTCGGCCGACAGCCACGCGAGCGTCAGCAGGTTCGCGAGCACGAGCAGGCCGCGCACCACCCACACCCGTAGCTCCTCGTGCATAGCTCCCTTGGCAGCCACCCAGGCGCTGGCGTAGAGGACGACGATCTGCAAAGCGATCGACGCGCCCGCCGGCGTGAAGAACAGTCGCTCCGGCGCGTAGTCCGACAGCACGTCAACCGTGCCGACCACGCCGGCGAGGACCAGCGCTCCCGCCGCGAGGCGGGCACCGACATGATCGACCGCGCCGGCAACGTAAAGCAGGACCGCGCCTTCTATAGCCCAGATCAGGTGAACGGTCGGCCCGTCGACCATCAACGGCGCGGCGAGCGTGACGAAGCCGACGGCAAGCGCGCCCAAGACCCCGGAGAGGACCGGTCGCGTCCGAGCATCCGCGTATGCGAGGCCTGCCATAGCTGCATAGCCGGCTCCGGTCGCGAGCGAGAACAGCCCGACCGCCACCGGCCCCGAGTCCTCGAGGAAGTAGATGCCTGCGGCCAGGAACAGGAACGCCACCGACACCACCAGCCCTGCGTCGACCGGACCGATCGTCTGGCGGTCGCGCAGGACCTGGACGAACGGGATCACCGAGAAGAGCACCCACAGGACGGTCGTGAAGCCCAGGCCCTCGATCGCTCCCGAGACGTCGTTCGCGACGAGCATCACGATGAGCACGGTTCCGGCCAGGGCGAGCTTGTTCAAGCTGGGCCACGAACGGTGGAACGCGAGGCCGACCACGGCGAGGTCGACACCGACCACGTACGACATCGCGCCGGTGGGGTCATCGGCTGCGAGGAAGAACGGGTTCATGAACGCGCCGAGGGTTGCGAGTATCGCCAGCGGCAGCGAGTCGTATCCCAGCGCGAGCCACGCGCTCAGCAGCGCGACCCCGCTCAGCAGTGTCAGGGCGAGAGCCGGCGAGATGAGGTCGAACCGGAACTGCGCGGCGAGCACGGACAGGTACAGGATCGCGACGCCCCCGCCGCTGATCGCGTGGGCGAAGTTGAACCACTGCCGCGACCTTGCCCAGTGGCCCAGCCCTACGAGGGCGAAGCCGGTCAACGCCCCAAGAGCCACGCGCGCGGCCGGTCCGATCAAACCCTGGTCGACCGCGTAGCGATAGCCGAACGCGGCGCCGATCAGCAGCGCCAGGACACCTATGCGAGCGAACCAGGTGCCGACCACGCTGTCTTCGATGCTCGGCCCGAACAGCGGGAGTGCGGGTACATCTGCGGCCGAACCATTCGGCCGTTCCTTGGCTTCGTTCATCGAACGCTCCTTTCTTCTTCCTTACGTGCAGGACGGACACGACGTGCAGGACGGTCACGACGTGCAGGACGTGCAGGACGTGCAGGACGTGCAGGACGGTCGGGGACGAAGAGGCTGAGAGCGAGACCCGACAAGAGATGCAGGGCCACGTTGCCGGGCGTGACCGGAACGATCTCCAACAGCCGCGGCGCCATCGGGACCGACTCCAGAACCGCGAGGCCGACGAGCGCAGCGCTGCAACAAGCGACGGTCGCGCGGGATCCCGAGCGCATCAGGCCAACCCCGATCACCAGGTGGAACGCGCTGAGCAACGGATTGGCTTCGAACAATCCAAGGTTCGTGCCGGTGGGGCCGACCATCCCGGCGAAACCTCCCTGCGCGAACCCGGCCATCCCGAGCACGAGCAGCGCAACCCCGACGACGGTCGCGGCCGGGGGCGGAGGGTCGCTGTGCAGGGAGGCGGTGTCCCGCGGGCGTTCGTAGCGGGAGAACAGCATGACCAGGGGAACGAGGAAGGCGGTCAGCACAGCGAGCCACAGCGGTCTGCTGATCCACCACGCCGCGGTGCCGCCCTCGTACTGCGGGAAGCCGAGCGGGTAGGCCACGACGACCGCTAGCAACAGTGCGGTGAGGTGCCACAGGAACACCGTCATGATCACGCCGTTCGCCGCGATCACGCCGGACCACGGGCGTTGCCCCTGCAACCAGACCGTCACCTTGTCCCGGGCGAGCATCGCGAGCGAGACGAGCCACACCGTGAGAGCGATCAGACAGACGCTGGGTGGGTCGTTGTTGGAGATCCCGTCTCCCGTCACACCCACCATGCTGCGCGAGTAGACGGAGATGTTCGTCAGGACGACGAGCACGCTGAGCGCAGCCGCCGCGCAGGTGACGAGGGAGCGTCGCGACAGCTTCGTCAGGGTTCCATCGGCGTAGAAGAAACCGAGCTGGTGGGCGAACAGCCAGACGAACGCGAAGTTGAGGTAACCCAGCAGCTCGAGGCCGGCGCCGATGCGCAGGACATCGACGCTGACGGTCCCGACGACCATCGCAGCGGGAACGCGGGTCCCGAACCGCTCGTGCAAGGACAGCATGAACGGTCCGAGAGCGACGACCAGCATGTAGACGGCCAGGAACCAAACCGGCTTCGCTATCAGCGCGGTCGCATGGGCGACGGCAGGACCTAGCGCGAAGACACGCTCGAGCACGAGGGCCACAACGAGCCACGTCGAGATGAACACCAGCGTCGGTCGCATGAGGCGGTCCACGCGGGAGCGGATGAACTCCCTCCTGCTCTGTCCCTTGAGGTACGCGGCGCGGATCGAGACGAGGTTCGAGAACCCCCCGACGAAGAAGAAGATGGGCATGACCTGAAGCACCCAGGTGAGGATCCAGATGCCCGGGATCACCTCCAGTGCGTTCGCTCCGGAGACGCGGCCATCGGTGAAGTACACGATCGCCATCAGCCAGTGACCGAGGACGACGACGGCGATGCTGAGAGCACGCAGGAAGTCGACGTACCTGTCCCGCGAGGAAGGGGTGGCTGCCGCCATATCGGCCACGGAAGCGCGGGCGGGGTTCGCTGCAACTGCCATCGGATTCTCCTTTCGAGGTGTGAATTTCATTGTCGAAAGGAGGCGGAGAACGCGGTAGACGAGAGATCGCCCAGATCGGGTTCCGGACGTGCTCATCTTCGTCTGGGTACTTTCGGCAACGCCGGCGCCGTCACCACGGTGCGTTGGCATGCGAACCTGGAGAGATGTCGAGACGCGATGGCACGGACGCGACCGAGGTGGTCGAGGTTCTGGGGGCCGAGGCGGACGCGGATCGCTATCGGCGCACGCTCGCCGGCGGCATCCTCGTCTTCCGCTGGGTGTGGCTGGCGTGGATGATCACCCTCGCCATCTCGTCATCCGAGGACTTCAGGCTGCCGGCCGTCGCATGGGCGTCGATCGGTGCGGCCGCGGCTTGGACGACGTGGCTGACCGCGACCAGACACAGGTGGACCTCGCCCGCGCTGTGGTTCGACCTGATCTTGTGCGCATGGCTGGTGCTGGCGTCTGGCCTGGTTGTCGAGGAGGAGGCGGTGATCTCCGGCCGGCCGTTCTTCGCGACCGGCTACCCGCTCAGCGCGGCCCTGTTCTGGGGCGCCTCCCGTGACGTGCGTGGCGGCCTGCTCGCCGGAGGCATCCTGGGGGCGGCCCACATCGCGTCCCGTCCCTTGAACGCCGTACCTATCGATGAGCTAGACGCGCAGCAGATCCAGAACATGCTCGGCGCCGTTCTGAACTACATCGTCGCCGGCGTTGCCATAGGGATCGTGTCGCGCGTCTTGGTGCGGTCGGCGGAAGCGGTGGCCGCGGCCTCAGAGAAGCTGATCCGGGAGCGAGAGCGCGCAGCTCGTCTCGCCGAGCGCGAGAAGCTGGCGCGCCACATCCACGACTCGGTCCTGCAGGCACTGGCGTTCGTGCACAAGAGGGGACGCGAGCTCGCGGAGCGAGAGCCGGTGTCGCCGGACGAGGTCGCGCAGCTCGCGCAGGTGGCGGCGCGACAGGAGGTCGAGCTGCGAGCCTTGATCCTGCGGGAGCCCCAGGACGCGCCGTCGGGAAGAGCCTCCCTGAGAGAGCTGCTGGAGGAGGTCGCCCGGGAGGTCTCGGACCTGGAGGTGGCGGTGAGCTCGGTCGGCCCGGTGTGGCTGGAGGCGGCGTCCGCCGCAGAGACCGCCGCCGCGATCCGTCAGGCTCTGGAGAACGTGGCGCGGCATGCTTCGACGGAGACAGCGACCGTGTTCGCGGAGCGCGATGAAGGCGAGGTCGTGGTGACGGTGCGAGACGACGGGATCGGATTCGTTTACGACGAGGATCGCCTGCGACGCGAGCGAAAGGCGGGGATGCTGAAGAGCATGAAAGGCAGGGCCGAGGAGCTCGGGGGCCGGATGACCGTGACGACCGCGCCCGGTGAGGGTACGGAGATCGAGTTCCGGATCCCCGAAGAGCAGCCGTCGTGACGGAGGGCATCAGGGTGGTTCTGGTCGACGATCACCCCGTGTGGCGAGACGGAGTGCGAGCGGACCTCGAGGCCTCCGGCGCCGCGGAGGTCGTGGGTGAGGCCTCGGATGGAGGCGAAGGGATCGAGGTGGCTCTGAGCTCGATGCCCGACCTGGTCCTGATGGACCTTCAGCTCCCGACGGTCTCGGGAGTCGAGGCGACGAGACGCATCGTGGCCGACGCTCCCCACGTCAAGGTCCTGGTGCTGTCGGCCTCGGCCGAGGAGGAAGACGTCCTGGAGGCGGTGAAGGCCGGAGCGGCCGGCTACGTCTTGAAGAGCTCCACGTCCACCGAGCTCGTGGAGGCGGTGCGTCGCATCCACTCGGGAGAACCTGTCTTCACGCCGTCGCTCGCGGGCCTGGTGCTCGCCGAGTTCCGACGGGTCGCGTCTGGCGACGCCGCCGCGGGCGCGGGTGCACCAGAGCTCACTCCGCGGGAGAACGACGTCCTGAAGCTGGTGGCGAAGGGCTACACCTACAGGGAGATCGGCGAGAAGCTCTTCATCTCGACCAAGACGGTGCAGAACCACGTCCAAAACATCCTGACGAAGCTGCAGCTCCGGAAACGCTACGAGCTCATGAGGTACGCGATCCAGAAAGGGCTCGACCGCGGCCCCGAGTGAGCGACCGCGGTTTACGTCGGCCACTACCGGGGGAGAGCCGGGTCCGACAGCTGAGAACCTTTACTTGGCGTAGGCCGACGACCTCGTCTCGCGGATCACCGTGATGCGGATCTGGCCCGGGTACTGCAGCTCCTCTTCGATCTTCTTGGCCACGTCGCGTGCGATCACCTCGGCCCGCAGGTCGTCGACGTCGCCCGGCTTCACCATGACGCGCACCTCGCGACCCGCCTGCATCGCGTAGACCTTGTCGACGCCATCGAACTCCATCGCGATCTCCTCGAGCCGCTGGAGACGCTTCACGTAGGTCTCGATCGACTCGCGCCGCGCGCCGGGACGAGCCCCGGAGATGGCATCGGCGGTCTGGGTGATGACCGCCTCGATCGTTCGCTGCTCGACCTCGCCGTGGTGTGCCTCGATCGCGTGGCACACCGCCGGCGACTCCTTGAGTCGTCGCGCGATCTCGGCACCGATGAGAGCGTGAGAACCCTCCACCTCGTGGGTGACCGCCTTGCCGATGTCGTGCAGCAAGGTGCAGCGCTTCGCAAGGTGAACGTCCGTGCCGAGCTCGGCCGCGATCATCCCGGCGATGTGGGCCGCTTCCACGACATGTCGCAGCACGTTCTGGCCGTACGAGGTACGGAACTTCAGTCGGCCCAGGACCCGCACGAGCTCCGGGTGCATGTCGGTGATGCCGGTCTCGAGGACGGCCCATTCGCCGCCCTCGCGGATCTCACGCTCGACCTCCGCCTGGGACTTCTCGTGGATGTCTTCGATCCGAGCCGGCTGGATGCGCCCGTCGCCGATCAGCTTCTCGAGCGTGAGGCGGGCCATCTCGCGGCGGATCGGGTCAAAGCACGACAGCACCACGGCCTCGGGGGTGTCGTCGATGATGAGGTTCGTCCCCGTCGCCGACTCGAACGCCCGGATGTTGCGACCTTCTCGCCCGATGATGCGGCCCTTCATGTCGTCGTTCGGCAGCGTGATCGTCGTCACGGTCGACTCCGTGGTGAGATCTGAGGCGATCCGCTGCATCGCGATGGCGATGATCTTGCGGGCACGCTTGTCTGCCTCCTCACGCGCCTGCGCCTCGATGTCGCGGACGATAACCATCGCGTCCCGCTTGGCCTCGTCTTCGACCTGCTCCATCAACGCCTGCTTCGCGTCGTTCGCCGTCATCCCGGCGACGCGCTCCAGCTCGGCTCGCGCCCGCTCGGCGACCCGATCCAGCTCTTGCCGAGCCTTCTGGAGCTCGGCCTCCCTAGCCTCCATCGCCTGTTCCTTACGGTCCAGGGAATTCACCCGCGCGTCCAGAGCCGACTCGCGCTGGCTGATGCGGTCCTCTTTCTTCTCGATCTCCGCACGACGAGCCTTGAGGTCGGCTTCCGCTTCCGAACGCAGCCGGAAAGCCTCGTCACGTGCCTCGACCAGCGCCTCGCGTTTGGCGGCCTCCGCCTCGCGCTGAGCTTCCTGGACGAGCGTCTTGGCACGGTTCTCGGCGGAGGAAACTTCCTTCTCCGCCATGGACTTCCGGACGACGTACCCAACCCCACTGCCCGCGAGAAGACCGAGGATGAGACCAATGACGATCTCCATCTCTCGCTCCTTTCCCGGCTCCACTGACCCGGCGCGGCGAAGAGCCGGGCCGGCCCCGGTACGACGAGGAACGAGTTGGTACGGCTATCGCAGCCGCTAGATCGAGATGCGCCTCCTCCTCGGCATGCTCTGCAGCGGCATGCGAGGGCGCGTGTTGTTCGGTCTAGATGTGGGCAACGACGTTGTCAGGATTCGCTCGCTTTAGCTCGTGCGTACCGTTTGAGGTGCTTGTTTAGGTGTTTCTCTCTGGCTCCTATGGTACGCCCGGCGAGGGCACATAGCCACTTCTTTCGCGACCTACCGGAGGTCAGTCCCACCCCTCCGGCGGAAGGACCGCCTTCGTCCCCGCCTCCGCCGCCTCGAGAGAGAAGCCCTTCCGGAGCAGCATCTGCTGGAGCTTGAAAGCCTGCTCGGGGAGCGGCCGGGCCGCCACCTTTCGCACCCACCGGGACGCCGCCTCCCGGGCGAGAGCCTCCTCGTCCAGGCAAGCGCGCGCCAGGGCGTCCTCGGCCACCTCTCGAGGCACCCCCTTCGCCGACAGCTCCGCCTTCAGGGCGCGGGGGCCGAGGTTCTTAGAAAGCGCCCGCTGGCGAACCCACTCGTGGGCGAACTCCAGATCGTTGAGGAGGCCGAGCTCGGACAGGCGGGTGGTGGTCTGCTCGACCACGGCTCCGTCGAACCCCGCCTGCCGCAGACGGTCCCGGATCTCGTCGACCGTTCTGGCGCGCACCGAAAGGAGCCTGCCCGCGCGTTCCATCGCCTCCTTCAGCTCGTCGGCGAACGTATCGTCGACGAGGAAGAGGTTCGGCTCGGAAGCCATCTGACTCAGGCGGTCTCGGCGTCCGGTGCGGCCAGGTCGGCGTCGTCCCGTCCGATCAGGCCCAGCTTCTCTTTGATCTTGAGCTCGATCTCCGTCGCGATATCGGGGTTCTCGGCGAGGAAGGTCTTGGCGTTCTCTCGCCCCTGTCCCAACTGATCGTCGCCGTAGATGAACCAGGCTCCGGACTTGCGCACGATGCCCTCGTCGATCGCGACATCCAGGAGGCTTCCCTCCTTCGAGATCCCGAAGCCGTACTGGATGTCGAACTCGGCCTTCTTGAACGGTGCGCTGACCTTGTTCTTGACGATCTTGACCCGCACGCGCGAGCCGACGACCTCGCCACCGTCCTTCAAAGAGTCGATCCGACGCACATCCATGCGGACCGAGGAGTAGAACTTCAGCGCGCGGCCGCCGGAGGTGGTCTCGGGCGAGCCGAACATCACGCCGATCTTTTCGCGGATCTGGTTGATGAAGACGAGGATCGTGTTGGAGCGGTTCACGTTTCCGGCGAGCTTGCGCAGCGCCTGGCTCATCAGACGCGCTTGAAGACCGACGTGGCTGTCGCCCATCTCTCCCTCGATCTCCGCCCGTGGCACCAGCGCCGCAACCGAGTCGATGACGATGACGGACATCGCACCCGACCGCACGAGCGTGTCGGCGATCTCGAGGGCTTGCTCGCCCGTGTCGGGCTGCGAGCAGAGAAGGTTGTCTATGTCCACACCCAGAGCCTTGGCGTAGGCCGGGTCCAACGCGTGCTCCGCGTCGATGAAAGCGACCAATCCGCCGGCTTTCTGGGCCTCCGCGATCACGTGCAGGGACACCGTCGTCTTTCCGCTCCCCTCGGGTCCGTAGATCTCGACGATCCGGCCCCGCGGGATGCCGCCGACGCCGAGAGCGAGATCGAGAGCCAGCGAGCCGGTGGAGACGACCTCGATGTCTCGCAGCGGCCCGTCTTCACCCAACCGCATGATCGAGCCCTTGCCGTGCTGCTTCTCGATCTGAGCAAGAGCCGCGTCGAGCGCCGAGTCGCGGCCCTTGAGGTCTCGGCTCGTGTCGCTCACACCGCTTCGGTCCCTGATAGCCACCTGCGTCCTCCTTAGCTCAGCCCACCGACTGGGGCTCGGTTTCGGTTGGGACCACCGTATGCAGAGGGTGTGACAGTAATCGAACGTACGTTCGAACCTGCGGATTTAGCCGCAAGTTACAGAGCCGTACTTACCGGCTTGTAAGCATAAGCTCGTGCGGGCCGGGAAGCCACCGCGGCTACAGCGCCGGCCTCTCCTCCGCCAAGAGCCCGTAGATGTAGAGATCGAGGTAGCCGCGCTCTGACCAGCTCGCCTCGCGGAGCAGACCCTCGCGGGCAAAGCCCAGCTTCTCGGCGATCCGGATGCTGCCAGCGTTGTCGACCGCCGCGCGGAGCTCGATCCGGTGCAGACCGATCTCGTCGAACCCGAAGTCGGACACCGCCCGAGCGGCCTCCGTCATGAGGCCCCGACCGGACAGATCGGAACGCAACCAGTAGCCGATCTCCGCCAGAGCAAACAGCGACTGGTAGCCGCTCAGCGAGATAGTTCCCGCGGCTTCGCCATCATGGACGATCACGAAGGTCCACTCCGAGACCTCCTCCCACCGACGCGCCATCATCTGGGTGAAGACACGGCTGTTCTCCAGCGAGGCGCTGGGGGCCCAGGCCATGAAGCGGCGGAGCTCCGGGAGGGAGCGCTCGATGGCGTTCCAGAGGCCTTCGGCGTGCTCGGGCGTTACCGCCTCCAGGCGAAGCCGCGGAGTGTGCAGGACGCGCGCCAGCATCGGGCGATGCTACGTGGCCGGCGGGATGGATATCCCGGGACGACCAGAGGGGGCCGGATATCCGGCCCCCTCTGGTCCTCTAGGTGAGGTGGTTCGTTACGACTCGCTGCGGCGGATCTTGGTGGCGACCAGCCCGGCGAGGATCAGCCCGAAGGCCGCCGCCAGGAAGACCAGCACGTCGCCTCCGGTGAAGGGCAGAACCGCTCCGCCCTGCGCTGCGACCGCAGGCTGCACCGCTGCAGCAACCGCAGGTGCCTTGCTGAGACGGACACCCAGCACCTCGGCCGGCGTCGCCGGGTTGACCTCGAGGCAGTTGCCGCTGGCGTCCATCACGGTGCCGGCGGGGCAAGCAGGGTTCACCTCGACGTTCGGTCCGACGACCGGGGGCGTGTTGCACTCCTGGATCCCGGGCATCGTAGCGTCTGCGTCACAGGGCTTGCCCGGTGTGATCACGACGATGCCCTTGACCTTGTCGCACTTGCCGTTGGCCGGCATCTGCGAGCCGTCGGGGCAGGTCTTCGTGATCGTGTTGGGCTTGGTGCGATCCGGGCCGCCACAGAGGCCCTCGTTGTCGTCTTCGAAGTCGTCGTCGTTGCCACAGCCGTTGTTGCCGTCCTGATCGGCCTCGTCCACGCCGCCGGAGCCGTTCGGCTTGTCGGGGCCACCGTTGGAGCGGTCGGGGCCGCGGCCGTCGTCGTCGGGGTCGGACTCGGCGTTGCCCTGGTTACCCGATCCACCTTCCTCGACCGAACGGTCCCTGCCCGAGGGGTGCTCGTTGTCGCCGTCGTCCTCGACGTTGTTGGGTGTGCGGCCGTCATTGGTGTCGTTGTCCTCGGTGTACTGGGTGTCGGAATCCGAGTCGGCGTCACCGTCGTGATCTGACTCGGTTTCCGAAGAGCCGCCGTTGCCCTTGCTTCCGCCGCCGCTGCCGCCCGGGCCGCGGTCCTCAGAGGCGTTCTCCGACGCCGTCTGCTCACTGCCGCCGCCCTGCTCGTGCTCGGGGTCGTGGTGGGCGAGCGCAGGCGACGCCACCATCAGACACAGCGCGAAGATGGCGGCGAACACTCCGTAAAGCGAGAATTTCTTGGACATCTGCTTCCTCCTATCGTTGATCACTCTCTGTGGTCGTGTGACTACATTTCGCCGGGCGAGTGAAGACTCCTCCCAATCTGAGGAAAAAACCGGAAAACTTTTAGCGGCTTGCTGTTGACCCGCTACGGAGCGGTACGAAGGAGGCGGAACCGCTCCAGTCGCTCGTAGGTGGCGCCCCGGGGCGACAGGTGGCTGCGCCACAGGTCGAACGCGCTGAGCGTGAACTCGCCCGGCGCGGGGGCAACGGAGGGGAGCGGGTCCAGGCGCTGCGGTGTCTTGAACCGGGCGAGGGTCAGGTGGGCGGTGAAGCGGCGAGTCTCCGATGCGAACCCCAGTGGCCCTAGCGCCGAATCCAACGCCCCTGCCAACGACCCGAGCACCGCCGCGGGGTCCTCGATCCCAACCCACAGGACACGGGCCCGCCGGGAGCTTGGGAAGGCGCCGAGGCCTGAGAGCACCAAAGCCGCCGGCGAGTGCGCGGCCGCGACCTCCGCGCACGCCGCCGTCAGTTCGTCGAGAAGCTCGGGCGCGGTCGAGCCCAGAAACTTCAATGTCACGTGCTGGTTGGGGCGTGGTGTCCAGCGGGCGCCGGGCCACAAAGCGCGCAGCGGCTCGACCTGTTCCTCGACCCACGCCAGCTGTTCTTCGGGAACAGGAGCGGCGAGGAACAGCCGCAGGTTCGACGAGGTCACTGCTCCTGGAGCAGACGGCGGCCCAGGTCGAGAGCCGAGGTGACCGCGAACGCCCGGATGTGATCGCGGTCGCCGTACGCCTGGACGTGGCGCACCTCGGTCCGACCGCCGAAGGTGGCGGCGACAAAGAGGGTTCCAACGGGCTTGCCCTCTTGCTCCGAGGGACCTGCCACGCCGGTCGCGGCCAAACCCAGGTCTGCCCCGAAGCGCTGCGCCGCTCCCTGCGCCAACGCGGCCGCGGCTTCTTCGCTGACCGCGCCGGGACCGGCCAAGATCGCCTCCGGGACACCTGCCAGATCGCGCTTCGCCTCGTTCGAGTAACAGACGACCGAACCCAGGAAGTAGTCCCCCGCTCCGGACGTGGCCATCAGCTCGGCGCCCAGCCATCCGCCGGTGAGCGACTCGGCGCCGGCAACCGTAGCTCCCCGTTCCCGCAGCATCACCCCGATCGCTTCGCCGAGAGAGGCTGCGTCCGGCGGCAGAGCGTGCACGCCGAGGCGGGCACGGATGTCGTCTTCGACCGGCCGCATCAGCCCAACCGCGGTGGAATCATCGGCGGCCTTCGCAGTAAGCCTCACTCGGACCGCTCCCGACGCGGCGCGGTAGGCGATCGTCGGGTTCGTCTGTGAGTCCACCAGATCCGCGATCAACTCGTGCGTGCGCGACTCGCCGAGCCCGACGACGATGACCTCCCTGGTGGCGATCGTCCCGCTCCCAGCACGCTCGGTGAGCTCCGGTAGGACCGTCTTCGTGAGCATCGCCTTCATCTCCCACGGGACGCCCGGCAGGGCGAACAGCAAGGATCGGTCGTGCTCGACCCGGAAGCCGGGAGCGGTCCCCTCGGGCTCGATCGGGGCAGCCCCTTCCGGCAGGTCCGCCTGCCTCAGGTTGGCCTCGGGCATATCGCGGCCAAGCTTCTGGAAGATCGACTCGACGAGCGAGACCAGACGAAGGTCGCGAACCAGAGGTCTTCCGGTCACCTCGGCAACGGCCTCTCGGGTGATGTCGTCAGGAGTTGGGCCCAGGCCGCCGGTCACGATCACCACGTCCGACCGTCCCAGCGCCGTGCGCAAGGTGTCGCAGATCCGGCCGTGGTTGTCGCCGACCACGACGTGGAAGTAGACGTCGACACCGATCCGCGCCAGCGCGTCGGAGATGTACTGCGCGTTCGTGTTCGCGATCTGCCCGAGAAGCAGCTCGGTGCCGATGCCGACGATCTCAGCGTTCAACTGCGACCTCTCGCCGCGGGCGACGGGCGAAGTACTCGGCCCCCGACAGCACCGTGGCGACGAGCGTGGCGCCCAGCCATACCCAGTGCACCACCGAGATCTCGCCCCACGGAAGCAGCCACCACGACACCATGCAGATCTGCAGAAGGGTCTTGACCTTCGCGAAGCGGCTCGCGGGCAAGGTGCCCCCTGCCTTCACGATCCGCGTGCGGAGCAGCTGGATCGTCACCTCTCTCGCGGCGATGACCGATGCGGCCCACAACGGGAACCCCCGGGTGGCGACGAGAGCCACAAGGGCCGCGCCCACCAGTAGCTTGTCGGCCAACGGATCGAGGAACTCTCCCGTCCGGGTCACGATCGACGACCTCCGCGCGAGGTAGCCATCCAGGAGGTCGGACAGCGACGCGACCAGGAACACGACGAACGCCGCCAGGGCTCCCCCACGGGATCGGCTGTAAGCGACCACCAAGAACAGAGGGACCAACGCGATCCGGGCGATCGTGATCGCGTTGGGCAGGTTCACGCCCGAGAGATTACGCCGGGTGCTGCTTCCCCACGTGCTCGCCGATGAGGTCAGCACCATCCGTCGCGACGATGGACACGTCGATGTAGTCGCCGACCTGCAGCGGTGTATCGGAGTGGAAGCGGATCTCGCCGTCGACCTCGGGTGCCTCGCGGTGAGACCGTCCGCTCCATGTGTGCGAGCCGACCTCGAGGCGTTCCGCGAGAACACGGAGCGTGGTTCCGACGAAGGATCCGGCGCGCCGCTCCATCGCGCGATCCGCAGCGACAGCCACACGTTCCGTCCGGTGCCTCGCGACCGCCTCCGGCACCGTGTCGGTCATGTCGAAGCCGCGCGTGCCGACCTCGGGCGAGTAAGTAAAGGTGCCGACCCAGTCGAGCCCGGCGTCCTCGACGAACGACTCCACCTGATCGGCATCCTCCTCGGTCTCCCCGGGGAATCCCAGGATGAAAGTCGCGCGGACGGCGGCCGAGGGGTCCTGCGACCTGATCCGGTCGATCATCTTTTCGAAGCGGGCCCGGCCCCCCCACCGGCCCATCCCGCGCAAGACCGCGGGAGCCACGTGCTGCAAGGAGAGATCGAAGTAAGAGACCACCTTCTCCAAACCGAGCATCGTGTCGATCAACTCGTCGGTCACCCCCTGCGGGTGCAGGTACATGAGCCGCAACCTCTCGAGCCCGTCGATCCCGTGCAGTCGCGCCAGCAGGGAGACCAGATCGCCGTCTGCGGCGTCGCGACCCCACATGACCGAGTCCTGGCTCACGAGCGAGAGCTCGCTGATCCCCTGCGCGGCCAGATGCCTCGCCTCCGCCTCGATGACATCGAACGAACGGGAGCGGAACTTCCCGCGCATCAGCGGGATCGCGCAGAAGGTGCAGCCCCGGTCACATCCCTCGGCGATCTTCAGATAAGCCCACGGAGCCCGGCCGAACCGGATCCGCGGGTTCGCCTCGAGGGTGGCATCCCACCAGGCGGGGTCGAAGCGGGTGCCGGGGTCTCCGTAGACCTTGCGATCGAGCGACCCTTCGGCGGCGCGCGCGACGATCTCCGCTATGCGGGGGTAAGCGGCGAAATCGACGAGGGCATCGACCTCGGGCAGTGATTCCTCCAGCTCGCCCGCGGAGCGCGCCACGAGGCAGCCCGTCACCACGAGCGCCTTCAGATCACCCGAGCGCTTGAGGTCGCCGAGATCGAGGATCTCCTCGACGGTCTCGCGCCGCGCCGGATCGATGAAACCGCACGTGTTGACCAGCACGACATCCGCGCCGTCGACCTGTTCCGAGACGTCGTGACCGGCCGCGGCCAGCATCCCCCCAAGCCCCTCGGAATCGATCGCGTTCTTCGCGCACCCGAGGGTGACAACCCCGATCCGCGACATCAGCGACCCCTCACAACAGCGACTCGACGTCGTCCGGGAACGTCAGGTTGACGGGCTCGGCCCCCCCGGGTGACCCGATGCTCTGTCCGTTCAGAACAAGTTCGACGGCGCCCGGATAACCGAGCCGGATGAAGAGCTCGTCCCGGGCGGTGAACGTCATCGAGTCCCCGGCCGCGATCGTCTGCGTGGTCGGCGGTCCGCCATCCGCCGCCACCAAGGTCCAGCACGGCTCGCGCGCGACCACGCGCAGCTTGATCCCGTCGTCGAACACCACGGCCTCACTATCGCTACCGCTATCCGTAGGTGACGGCGTCGCCTCGACGGAGGGAGAGGGCGTGGCACCCGTTCGCGCGCCGACGCGCGAACGATCGGGCTCCTCACCCGCGACAAGACCGACCACGCCCAGCATGACCAAGCAAGTCGCCGCGATGACAGCCGCCACCGTCCAACTGCTTGCTAGGCGCCGGCGAGGTGGGGGGCTGTGGGTCCCGTGACGTTCGAGCGCCGCTATCTGCGACGTGTCGACGCGGCCGCCATAGAGCCGGTCGAACTCCTCCAGCAACGGGTCGGGCGCGACGCGCAGGAATCGGGCGTAGGTCTTCAAGAACCCACGCACGTAGGCAGGTGCAAGGAAGTCGAGATCGTCAGACTCGATCCGCATGAGGTACTCGCGCCGGATGCGCGTCTCCTCGGCGGCTCTGTCGATGCTGACTCGGCGTATCCGTCGTGCGGAGCTGAGGTAGCTCCCGATCGTTGCAGGGGGTTCGGTCACGGTTGTCCGATGCTCGTTGGCGCGTGGGGAAGTCTCGGTGTCTTCCATTATAGGAAGCGCTGTGCCCGCGAAAGCTCAGACCGGGCGCGCCTCCAGCTCCTCGGCAGTCATGAGAACGTCGCGCGGCTTCGATCCCTGCGACGGCCCCACGACGCCCCGTTGCTCCAGCAGGTCCATCAGCCGCCCCGCGCGCGCGAAGCCGACCTGGAGTTTGCGCTGCAACATCGAGGTCGATCCGAGCTGCGACCGAACCACCAGCTCGAGCGCTTCTTGGAGCAACTCGTCGTCACCTCCGCCACCCGCACCGGTCGCGCCCGCGCTTCCAGGCTCGTCGGCCGTGACTCCTTCGAGGTAGTGCGGCTCTCCCTGACGCCGCGCATGACCGACGACGGCCGCGACCTCCTTCTCGTTCACCCAAGAGCCCTGGATGCGTCGCGGCTTAGACGAGTTCGCGTGCAGGTAGAGCATGTCACCGTGTCCTATCAGCTTGTCGGCCCCTCCCTGGTCCAGGATCACCCGGGAGTCCTGTTGTGAGGCCACGGAGAAAGCCATGCGCGAGGGGATGTTGGCCTTGATCACACCCGTGACGACGTCCACGGAGGGTCGCTGGGTCGCGATGATCAGATGGATGCCGACCGCGCGGGCCATCTGCGCGATCCGGCAGATCGCGTTCTCGACGTCTCGCGGCGCCACCATCATGAGATCCGATAGCTCATCGACGACGACCAAGATGTAAGGGAGCTGTTCCGGATCGGCGTCGTCATCGGTCCGTTTCACGACCGTCCCCTGCGCGACGGCCTCGTTGTAGAACTCCAGGTTGCGCATCCCGGAATGCGCGAGCGTCTCGTAACGCATCTCCATCTCCTTGACAACCCAGTTGAGAGCCGAGGCAGCCTTCTTGGGCACGGTCACCACGGGCGTCAGCAGATGCGGAACGCCGGAGAAGTGCGTCAGCTCGACGCGCTTCGGGTCGATCAAGATCAGGCGGACCTGGTCAGGTCGCGCGCGCATCAGGACAGACGTGATCATCGAGTTCATGCACGAGGACTTGCCGGAGTTCGTCGCGCCCGCGAGCAGCACGTGGGGCATCTCCGTGATGTTCGCCAAGACGGTCTCGCCGGAGATGTCCTGGCCGAGCGCCACCGCCAGCGGATGCTTGTCGTTCTTCGCCTCCTTCGACGACAGGACGTCGCCCAGCGTCACCAGGTTGCGCGTCCGGTTCGGCACCTCGATGCCGATCGCGCTCTTGCCCGGGATGGGTGCCAGGAAACGCAGCTCACCGGATGCCAGCGCGTACTTGATCTCGTTCGACAGCGACAGGACGCGGTTGACCTTCACCCCCGCCCCCAACTCGATCTCGAACCGCGTCACCGTCGGCCCCGCGGTGTAACCGGTTACCGACGCATCCACCGAGAACTGCTCCAGCGTCTGCTCGAGCGTCGCGATGGTCTCCTCTATCGACCGGGCGGAGATCTCTTTGGCTCCGCCTCGTGACAGGAGCTCGAGAGGAGGCAGCTTGTAGGCGCGCGAGCTTCCGACCGGCATCGCGAGCTGCTGCGCGCGCTCGGGGGCGACGGTCGCGACGGGCTCCGCGTCCCCGTCGCCCGGGTCCTCTTCCTCGGCGTCGGCGAAATCGTCATCTTCGAAGACGGCTTCGGCGTCCGGGTCATCTTCGTCCTCGTCTTCCTCGTGGTCATCTATCCGATCCGCGAGCCCCTTCACGAATGCCCACGTCGCCGAGGCCGCGGTTGCAACCCATCCAGCCACCCTTCGTACCGGGGTCCTGGTGATGACCATCACGCCCACGCCCAGCAGCAGCACCATCAGCAGCGACGCCCCCCACACTCCGATGACATCGGAGACCGGGCGTGCTATCAGCGCACCGAAGATGCCGCCGATGTTCTGCAACCTCTCCAGAGGAGCCGAGATGCTGCGGTTGCGCTTGGCAAGATGGACCAGGCCGGCGAGCGCGAGCGTGCAGATCCCCATGCCGACGAAGACGCGGGCCGCGTGCTCGCGCAGGCGCGGCATGATGATGAGGGCAGCCAACACGATCATCAGGAGCGGCACGAAGAACACGACGCGCCCGACCATCAAGCGCGCCAGGTAGTCGATCGCGGTGCCCAGGGGTCCCGCCCCCTCGGCGTAGACCCCCAGGGCCGCGATCAGGCCGCCGAATGCGACGGCGCCGCCCCATGCCTCCGGCGGTGCGCTCCGCGCTCGCGTCGCTCCCCAGCGAGCCGCGCCGAGGACGCGCGATGGCTGCTTGCGCTTCGCGGGCCGTCGACGCGGCCTCTTCTGCGGCGCCCGCGCCTGGGGCCGGGTCGAGCGAGCCGTCCGAGCCGAAGCCGAGGAGCGCATTCTCTTCTTCGGGGGTGGTTTGCGGCGCGCGCGGGTACCCATCAGGCCACAACTGTAACAATACGCCACAGGAATAACAGCCTTTGGCGGGAGATCGCCTCAGCCCGGCGTTAGCGACAGCCTGGTCAGCGCCCCATCCGGCTCTATGCGCAAGACGTCCACAGTGTGAGGCGGGCGCCGCAGCACCCAAGGTGGGACCATCGCGTAGAAGCGCCGCTCCCCGTCGTCACCGACGTAGGACCGCGTCACCGCAGCAACGCGACCGTCCACCGCCAACGCGAGCAGCTCGGTCGCGGCCGCACCTCCACCGGAGAGCTGTCCCTTGACCAGCGCGGGGAGGAGGCGGTCGCGCGCCGACGCTTTCTCGAGATCGGCAAGGTCCACGACGGACGCCGTGGTGTCCGAATCGACGACGACCTCCTCGACGATCTGCCCCAAGAATCCCTCTGTTCCCGAGGGAGCCAGCGAGAAGAGGTCCTGCCACCGCTTCACCGACGAGAACTTCTCTAGCTTGCGCTCCAGAGCGCGCTCCAGATCGGCACCTCCCGGATCCAGCTCGACCGGTCCCATGCGACGGTTGCGCCCCCCGACCGGGTCGAAGAGGTCGATCCCGTCGAGATCGAGCTCTCCGCTGACGCGCAACGCCCGGGTGATCGTCGGAACGACGTCGATCAGCTCGACCGGATCGTCCACGACGTCCGGGTCCTGCTGATGCGGCATCTTCACGAACAGCGGGACGTGCGCGACGTCTCCCGCGGTGAGCGGGGTGGCGGCGCGCTTCGGAAACTCCGGCGTGAAGGCGATGCCGTGGTCTGCCAGCACAGCAACGACGGCTTCTTGAAACAGACCGTGCCGCTCGAGGCTGTCGACCACGGTCGCGAGGATCCGGTCCGCGAACACCGCCTGCAGCATGTGCCGGTGATGCGAGAGCCGCACGAGCCATTCGTCGTCGCGCCACTTCCGGCCGGGTCCCGGGGTTTCGATGTGCCCCGGGAGAGGCCGCGTGCCAGGGTACAGCTGACCTGTAGGCAGATACCTCCACGGGCTGTGCGGCATCACGAGATGGAGAACGCACAGGCACGGCCCGTCTACACGCTCCATCTCGTCCAGGAAGTAGACGAGCGAGTCGCCTCTGGGGGCGGCCCCGAAGACGTCCAGCGGCGGGGGAAGCGACGACTCCACCCGTGGCGTCGGCGTGCACACCTCGACGTGGCAAAGGGTCGGGAACGCCCGGGACGCCAGGATGTCGTGGGAGTCCCCCAGCAGCGTGAAGATGCTCTGGGGAACGGGGCCGCCCAGCAGCAAAGAAAGACGATCGGGGTCGAGGCCGGTCAGGATCGACGGCACCGCGTCGCTGGTTAGCGGCGCGAGCGTCGTCGCGTTCCGGAACCAGGTCGTCCTCGAGGCGAGCCGTGCGAAGCCCGGAAACATCTGGTCGTCGATCGCCCGCTCTTCGTCCAGCATCGACACGAGCGGAAGCTCGTCGAAGATGATGAGCACCACCGGCGTGGGATCTGCGGTCCGTTTCGCCGGGCCGGCCACGCTCTGCAGGTAGCCCCGGACGAAGGATTGAGACAGAGCGAGACCGACGAGCACTACGGCGGCGAGCCCGATCAAGAGGCTCCTACGTCGGCTCCCGCGGGTGGCATACACGGATCGCATGGTCGCAGCGTAGGGGGCTGTTACTAGACGTTGTCCCGCTACACCTCGATGACGATCGGCAGGAGCATCGGGCGACGTCGCGTGGACTGCCACACGAACTCGCCGAGGGCGCGCCGACAGGTCTTCTTCAGGACGGCCCAGTCGGTCGCTTGATCGTCCTCGAGCGCGTCGAGCGCGTCGGCCACGCGATCGGCGGCTTCATCGAGGAGGGCCCGCGATTCCTCTTCGAAGACGAACCCGCGACTGATGAGATCCGGCCCCGCGATGAGCTCACCCGCTTGTGCGTCGATCGTGATCACGCAAACGAGGATCCCGTCGCCCGCCAGCACGCGTCGATCCCGCAACACGACGGGCCCCACGTCCCCGACCCCGAGACCATCGACCAGCACCATCCCTGCACGCACCGGTTCGGCCCGCCGGACACGTCCCTCGATCAGCTCCAACACGTCTCCGTCCTGGACGATGTTGATCACTTCGGGCGCTACGCCCACGGCCTCCGCGATCTTCCGGTGCAGCGCGAGCTGACGGAACTCGCCGTGGACGGGTGTGAAATAGCGTGGCTTCACGATCGTCAGGAGCTCCGCCAGCTCCTCCGATGCGGCGTGGCCCGATACGTGGACGGGGCTCGTGCCGGCGTGGAACACGTCGGCGCCCGCCTTGTACAGCCCGTTGATCACCCTGTGGACGGCCGACTCGTTGCCCGGGATGGGACTGGCCGACAGGATGACGGTATCGGTGGATCCGATGTCGACGAACTTGTGCTCGCCGGACGCGATCAGCGACAGTGCCGAGAACGGCTCCCCCTGGGAGCCCGTGCAGACCACGACGACTTTCGAGGGGGGCAGGTGATCCACGTCGTCGATCTCGACAACGGTCGAGCGACCGACGCGGATGTGTCCCAGCTCCCGCCCCACCTCGACGTTGTTGACCATCGAACGACCGACGAAGGCAACATGGCGCTCGGTGGCCTCGGCCGCCTCGCAGACCTGTTGGATGCGGTGGAGGTTCGAGGCGAAGCAGGCCACGATGATGCGACCGCCCGCGCTCGAAAAGATGTCGCGCAGACCGTTTCCGACCAGCGACTCTGACGGAGTCCGGCCGGGTGTCTCGGCGTTCGTGGAGTCGGACAACAACAGGTCGACCCCTTCAGACCCGAGGTCGCGGAAGCCCTCGACGTCGGTGGCGCGGCCGTCGATGGGGGCTTCGTCCAGCTTGAAGTCGCCGGTGTAGAGGATCCTTCCGTCTACGGTATCGATGGCCACGGAGATCGCGTCGGGGATCGAGTGCGACACCGCTAGGAACCGGCATCGGAAGTCGCCGATCTCCCGCGTCCCAGGTGCCGCTATCTCGATCATGTGGGCTTCTTGGCCCGACTCGTCCAGTCGCTTGCGCGCCATGCCGAGGGTGAGAGCGGTGCCGTACACCGGGACGTCGATGCTTCGCAGGAACCACGACAGCGCGCCCACGTGATCCTCGTGCCCGTGCGTCAGCACCACTCCGACGCACTTCTCGGCCCGTTCCGCCACGTAGCTGAAGTCCGGGAGGACGAGATCGACCCCCAGCATCTCCTCACTCGGGAACGACAGGCCTGCATCGATCACCAGGATGTCGTTCGGTGTCTCGATCGCGATCATGTTGCGGCCGATCTCGCCCAGGCCGCCGAGGAAGATGACCCTCGTGGCCGCCCGACCTTCACCGCTCACAGGAGCCCCGCGCCCTCCAGGGAGGCTTTGATCGTGGCGGACTCCTGCGCCGTCGCCGGCACGAGCGGGAGACGCGGCTCGCCCACGTCGATCCCGATCATGTTCACCGCCGCCTTGACGGGGATCGGGCTGCTCGTGAGGCCCATGATGACCTGCATCAACGGCAACAGCTCGAGGTAGATCCGCTTCGCCTCGTCGACCTTGCCGTCGTTGAAGGCGGACACGATCTGCTTTATCTGGGGCCCGACCAGGTGCGAGCACACCGAGACGATCCCAACGGCTCCCGCGGCCAGATGCGGCATCAGCAGCGGATCGTCACCCGAGTAGATCTCGAAGTCGTGGCAGCCGGCCGCGTCCAGCTCGGCGCGCAGCTTCGCGGTCTCGCTCGCGTCCCCGACGGCTTCTTTGTCGGCGACGATGTTGTCGTGCTGCGCGAGCTCGACCATCGTCGGACGCTCGATCCGCTTCGAGGTCCGACCGGGGATGTCGTAGACCATGACCGGAACGGCAGAGGCGTCGGCGATCGCACGGAAGTGCGCCAGCAAGCCGCTCTGGGGCGGCTTCGAGTAATACGGCGTGACTGCGAGGCAGGCGTCAACCCCCAGCGCACCGGCCTCCTTCGTCAGCTCGACCGACTCCGCGGTGTTGTAGGTACCGGTTCCTGCGATCACGCTGGCGCGGGAACCGACCTCGTCGACAACCGCCTCGAACAGCGCCAGCTTCTCGTCATGCGACAGCGTCGGGGACTCACCCGTGGTCCCACAAACCACCAGGCCGTCGGAGCCGTGCTCGGTGAGATGCCGCGCCAGTCGTCGCGACGCCTCGATGTTCAGCGAACCGTCTGGGTGGAACGGCGTCACCATCGCGGTGATCACCTCTCCGAATCGCGCCGCCTGTGCCATCTACCTCACCTCCATGATCCTGTGACGCCTAACTATGGCATCCCACGCGGAAAATGCCGCCGTTCCTCGGGTGGTGGACCGAGTACCTGAATCAGAGGTCTGGTCAGCGCGTTACCGCACCTCGGTTTGGATGCGGGCGCCCGCGGCCCGGTCGATCTCTGCGCCGTCATAGACCTGGATCGAGTTGCCGAAGGTTCCTTCGGCATCCGGCGTCCGCAGATCGAACTCGATAGTGGTCGATGCTCCGGCCGCGACGCCGGGGAAGGTGAAGGTTGCGTCCGCCGCAGACTGGCCCGTGGGCTCGGGGCGGATCTCCTCGATGCCGGACAGGGTGAGGGTGCGGCGCGGTTCGACGATGGGCTCGGGGAGGCTCGGGTCGCCTACTCGGGCGAATGACACGACCAGCGTGCCGATGTCACCCGGTCCGGGATTCGAGACTTGGACGGCCGCCGTCACGACCTGACCCGGCTCCGCCGTCTCGGGGAAGCCCACGGTGACCCGTGGCTTGCCCTTCCCCGACTCGGTCAGGTTCGGGTCCGGCCCGGCGCACGCGGTCAGCGCGAGCGCTACCAGGAAGAGGCCCCAAGGCCTCTTCACGACCCCAGGTCCAGGAGGTGTTCGAGGCCCACCGTCAGGGGGCCGAGGGACGCGACGTTCTTTATCGCCAGCACGACCCCGGGCATGAACGAAGAGAGGTCGAGCGAGTCGTGCCGGATCGTCAACGTCTCACCCGCTCTGCCGAGGACCACCTCTTGGTGCGCCACCGAGCCCGGGATCCTCAGTGAGTGCACCCTCACCCCATCTACGTTCCCACCCCGGCTGCCCGGGAGAGTCTCCCGTTCCTCACGCGGCTGACGCCACGGCGCCGAGCGCGCCTCGTTCATCAGATCCGCGGTCCTGAGCGCCGTCCCCGAAGGGGAGTCGAGCTTGTTCTGGTGGTGCCGCTCGACGATCTCTGCCGAATCGAAGTGTGGTGCCGAAGCGGCCGCGAAACGCATCATCAACACGGCTCCGATCGCGAAGTTCGGCGCGACGAACACGTTCGCGCCACTCTCCTCGGCCGAGCCTCGGATCTCACGCAGGTCGTCCTGGCTCAGTCCGGTCGCGCCCACGACGACGTGAACGCCTTGAGCCACGCAGGCCCGGACGTTCTGCTTCACCGAGGCGGCGTTGGTGAACTCGACGGCAACGTCCGCCCCCGAACCCGCGACCGCGCCCACGTCATCAGCCCGACCGATACGCGCTACGAGCTGGAGGTCGGGATCGGCTTCGACCGCCCGGCATGTGGCCGAGCCCATCCTTCCCGGCGCGCCGATCACCGCGACCTTCATCAGGAGCTACGCCGCGTGCTGGTCGAAGGCACCTTCATCGAACGGACCCACGACCGTCGTCTGCCACTCGCCCGCTCCGAGGACCTCGGCAATCACCCGACGTATGTCGTCCATATCGAGCCGGTCGTACTTGCCGATCAGCTCCTCGATAGACAGGATCTCCCCTGTCGTCAGCTGCTGACGGCCGAGACGGTTCATGCGGCTCCCGGGATCCTCCGAGGAGAGCACCAACGAGCCTTTGACATGACCCTTAGCCCGCTCCAGCTCGGACTCGCTGATCCCGTCGCCCACGAGTGACTCGACCTCGGTTCGGAAGATGTCTAAGACCGTGTCGGCGTTCTGCGGCGTCGTACCGGCATAGATGGCGAACGAGCCCGTGTCGGCAAACATCGAGCGATATGAGTAGACGGAATAAGCGAGGCCGCGCTTCTCCCTCACCTCTTGGAACAGCCGCGACGACATACCGCCCCCGAGGATGGTGTCCAGCACCGTCAGCGCGTGCCTGTCCTCATGACTGCGGTGGAGGCTCTCCGTTCCGGTGACGATGTGAGCTTGTTCCGTCGGTCGCTTGAACACGGTGACCCCACCGGCGAGCGAAGGGACGGGCCCGGCGCGCAAGGTGCGCCGCCCGCGGGTGTCGGGAAAGAGCCGCGCCACCTCGTCCACCAGCGCATCGTGATCGACGTGTCCGGCGGCGGCGACGACCAGGTTCGCGGGCGAGTAGCGGTCGCTCCAGTATCCGGCGACCTCGTCCCGGGTGACCTTCGAGATCGTGTCGTTATATCCGAGCACCGGGCGTCCCAGAGGGTGCCCGTCCCACATGCACCGGTAGAAGAGGTCGTGGACCAGCTCGTCGGGAGCATCCTCGTGCATCGCGATCTCCTCCAGGATGACCTTCCGCTCGGACTCGAGCTCGTCCGGGTCGATCACGGAGTTGCGGATCATGTCCGCCAGCACGTCGACCGCCATCGGGAGGTCGTCGTCCAAGACGCGCGAGTAGTAGCACGTGTACTCCTTGCCTGTGAAGGCGTTCACGTCCCCACCCACCCGGTCGAACGCATCGGCTATGTCCTTCGCGCTGCGAGCGGGAGTCCCTTTGAACAAGAGGTGCTCGAGGAAATGTGACGTGCCCGCGAGCGAGTCCGGCTCGTCCCGCGCGCCTACGTCGAACCAGAACCCGACGGTCCCGGAGCGGACCTCTTCCATCCGCTCCGTGACTACGGTCGCGCCCGAATCCAGCGTCGTTCGAGAGAAACGCATGCGACGGCTACTCGCCGCGCGGCGGTGCTTGCTCGCGGCGCGGCCCGCCCTCGCGGCGCGGCCCCCGCTCGCGGTCCCGTCCGCCCCCACCGTCGCGGCGAGGGCCTCGGTCACGGTCGCGACCACCGCGGTCGCCACCTCCGCGGCCACCTCCGCTGCCGGCCGCCGCGGCGCGTGCCTCTTCGATGGTCTTGCCCTGCGCGACCTGACGCTCCAGCCACGCCACGGGGGTGAGGTTGATGCGGCCCTGACGATCGACCTCGATCACCTCGACCTCGATCTCGTCACCCTCGTTCACCGCATCCTCGACCCGCTCGATGCGTCCTTCTCCGAGCTTGGAGATGTGCACCAAACCGTCGCGCCCAGGGGCAATGTTGACGAAGGCGCCGAAGGCCATGCACTTCACGACCTTCCCGGTGATCCGCTCGCCGACCTCCGGCAACTTCGGATCCACGAGCTGCTCGATCAACTCGGCCGCCGCGTCCGCAGATTCCTGGTCCGCAGAGCCGATCCGGACGGTGCCGTCGTCGTCGATGTCGATCTCGACGCCGGTCGTGGACGTGATCATGTTGATGTTCTTGCCCTTCGGACCGATGAGCTCGCCGATCTTGTCGACCGGGATCTTCAACGCCAGCACCCTCGGAGCACCAGCCGCGAGCTCCTCGCGGGGGCGCGCGATCGTCTTGTTCATCTCGCCGATGATGTGCAGGCGCGCTCTCTTGGCTGCAAGCAACGCCTCGCGCAGCACCTCTGCCGGCACGCCCGAGATCTTCGTGTCGAGCTGCAAGGCGGTCACGACCTCTTCCGTCCCCGCGACCTTGAAGTCCATGTCACCCATCGCGTCCTCGTCACCGAGGATGTCGGTCAAGGGGAGGAACTTGCCGCCTTCCGCCATCAGCCCCATCGCAACGCCGCCGACGTGTGTGCCGCCGCGGACGGGGACACCCGCGTCCATCAGCGCAAGGGAGGAGCCGCAGACGCTGGCCATCGAGGTCGAGCCGTTCGACGACATGATCTCGGACACCATGCGCAACGCGTACGGGAACTCGTCGCGCGATGGGATCACCGGGAGGATCGCCTTCTCGGACAACGCGCCGTGGCCGATCTCGCGACGCTTGGGCCCCCGCATGAAGCCAGCCTCTCCGGTGGAGTAGGGCGGGAAGTTGTAGTGGTGCATGTAGCGCTTGGTCTCGTCGAGCGACAGGTCGTCGACCATCTGCTCCATCCGCTGCATGCCGAGGGTCAGGATCGAGAGACCCTGGGTCTCGCCGCGCGTGAAGATGCCGGAACCGTGCACGCGCGGGATGACGCCGATCTGCGTCCAGATGGGGCGGACCTGATCGATCGAGCGGCCATCGAGTCGGACGTTCTCCTCGACCACCCGCCGCCGCACGAGCTTCTTCATCAGCGACCTGACGGCTGCCTTCGTCGCTTCCTCGGATTCGGGGAACTCGGCCTCGAGAGAGGCAACGGTCTCGCGCTCGATCTCCTTGATGCGCCTGCGGCGGTCTCTCTTGACGTTGATCGCGATCGCCTCTTGCATCGCGCCGGCGGCGACCTCCGAGACGCGGGCGTAGATCTCGTCCGAGTAGTCGACGAACACCGGGTAGTCGGTGTCCGGTCCGCCGAAGCTCGCCTTCGGCTTTCCGGCGAGACTCACCAGCTCACGCTGCAGGTCGATGACCTCTGCGATGTACGGCTTCGACTCCTCGATGCCTTCGGCCAGCAGCTCCTCGTCCGGCTTGCGCGCGCCTTGCTCGATCAGGTCGAACAGGTGCTCCGATGCTCCCGCTTCGATCATCATGATGTCGACCTCGCCGCCCTCGTTGACCCGGCCGGCGACGACGAGCTCGATCGTCTGCTCTTCCTGCCGCTCGTAGGTGGGGTTGGCGACCCACTGGCCGTCGATGTGCGAGAGGCGGACGCAACCAACCGGGCCCTCGAACGGCATGTCCGAAACGGCGAGAGCCGCCGACGCCGCGTTGACGGACAGGATGTCTATCGGGTTCATGTTGTCCACCGCAAGAGCGGTCACGACCACGTGGACCTCGTGACGGAAACCGTCGGGGAACGACGGTCGCAGCGGACGGTCGATCAGACGGGCGTTGAGGATGCCCTTCTCGCTGGCGCGTCCCTCACGGCGGAAGAACCCACCGGGGATCTTCCCTGCGGCATACATCCGCTCTTCGACGTCGACGGTTAGGGGAAAGAAGTCCCCGCCTCGCGGGTCCGAAGACGTGCCCGTGGCGAGGACGGTGGTCTCGCCGATCTGCCCTAGTACGGCGCCGCCGGCTTGTGCCGCGAGCCGGCCCGTTTCGAATCGGAAGACCTCGTTGCCGATCTTTCTCTCTACCGAATGGATCTCTGGTGCCATGTGCTTTCCTCCTGAAGTGTGGAACGCGCGTCGATGCGCGTTCTCGTACGGGAGGAGAGGCGCCGAGAGAGGCCAGTTTTCAGTTGTAAGGGCACCTTGGCGATGACCTTGCGACTGACAACCGACCCAGGGCGGCCTCTCCTTGCTGCTTAGTTAGGTCGTGGCGGCGAGGCTTCCCTCCCTTCTGGAGATCCCTGCGGCGATGCCGCTACCTCCGGAGACCGAGTTTCCCGATGATGGCCCTGTAGCGCTCGACGTCCTCGCGCCTCAGGTACTCGAGGAGACGACGCCGGCGCCCCACCATCCTGAGAAGGCCGCGGCGCGAGTGATGGTCTTTGGGGTGCGTCTTCAGATGCTCGGTGAGGTCGGCGATGCGACGCGACAACACAGCGACCTGGATCTCCGGCGAGCCGGTGTCGTTGTCACCCCGGGCGTTGTCCGAGATGATCCGAGCCTTGTCTTCCTTCAGCAATGCCATACGCGCTGCTAAGAACCTTTCTCTAGCGAGAGCGGCCTGCGGCGGGGAACGGCAGCCGGGCCGTCGAGCAGCCTAGCAGGTCAGAGCCACGATGGAGCCGCCGCCCGGGCCGCCCCCCGGGCCGGTCCCCCGACCGAACTGGAGAAAAGGTCCAACAGTTCGCGCACTGCCTGCAGCATTACCAGGCGGTCGAACGTCTAGCACGCGACCAACGGCAAAGGAGGATGGATGAGGAGACGGGCCGCGGCTCTCGCGGGGGTGGCGCTGATGGTCGCATCCGTGGCCATCCCCGCGGCTGCCGCGCATCCGGGCGAGAACGGCCGGATCGCCTTCATGCGACTCGGGGGTGGCTATGGGAACCGGCCCTCGGAGATCTTCTCGGTGAGAGCAGATGGCAGCGGGCTAAGACGCCTCACGAACAACGACCAGCCTGAGGGGGTCGGTGCTTTCTCCCCCTCCGGAAGGAGGCTCGCGTTCAGCGTCGGCGGCGACACCTATGACTCCGAGCTGTACGTGATGGACGGCCGAGGCCGGAATCGCCGCCGCATCGTCGACCTGCGAGGCGGCAACGGAAGCCCCAGCTGGTCGCCGGACGGTGACTGGATCGTCTTCTTCAACGTTCGACCCCGCCGTCGCGGCGAGGTGTTCATCGTTCGGCCGGACGGCAGCGGCCTGACGCGTCTCACCGATACGCCCGTCGACGAACTGGCGCCGGACTGGTCTCCGGACGGCGATCGCATCGCGGTCATCAGCGACAGGGGAACGGGGACCAGCGACGTGTGGACCATGAACGCGCGCGGCTCGGACTTCGAGCGCGTTACGCGGGGAGCTACGGTCTGCCGGCGGGGTTGCGAGGACCGCTACGGCGGGATCGACAGCCTCGATTGGGCACCCGGCGGGAACCGGATCGTGTTCTCCGCGAACAAGGGCGACGGCCCGTCTGAGATCTGGATCGTGCACGAGAGTGGCCGGCGCCTCCGAAAGCTCGCGGGAGGGCGTCACCCCGCGTGGTCTCCGGACGGCCGCTGGATCGCCTATTCAGCCGAAGGCAAGCTCTACAAGATCCGCATAGATGGAACCGCGCGACGCCGTTTGACGAACAACGGCAACGACTACATGCCCGACTGGGGCCGAAAGATCTAGAGCGCCCGTTAACTGTCCACGCAGCCGGTCGGAACGACGGAAAGCCGATGACGGTAAGGCTCGAGGAGGTCCAGTGCCCGTTCGCGCCCGAAGTTCCACGACCACGCCGAGCTGCCATCTCCCGCCCGTAGCCCTATGGCCCTGAGCGCGCACTCCCGCTCGGGCTCCGGGAGGCGGGTCAGCGCGGGGACGGCATCCAGCCCCAGGCCAGAGAGATAAGAGCTGTCGACCCTGCCGGTTCGGCTGAAGCGGTCGATGTTGCGCGACGCAATCAGAGCATCGGGGTTGAGTAGGTTCAGCACGATCAGCGAGAACCAGGCCAGTCCCAGGACCCACCTCGGGAGCCAGGCGGCGTTCCACACCGCCCCCGCCACAAGCAACGAAGCGAAGACGCCCGCGAGCCACAGGATCGTCGTATCAACGAGAAGCCGGAGCCGAGTGAACCCGTACGCCTCTTGATAAAGGTTCATTCGTCGAAGGGCGGATGCGAGTACGACGAGCGTCAGAACGCACAGGACGCCCAGAAGCAGCTTCATCCAAAACCGCGTGCGCTCGGTCGAGGCGCCAAGATTCACCGCCGCCGCGATCAGCGCCAGCGTGATGAGCGCGACCACGACGAGCTGGAAGAACCCACTGCGCGCGTACTGCGCGTAGGTCAGGCCCGTTGTCTCCAAAACCTGCGAATGTCCACCGAACAGCACGGTCAGTTGCACCCACACGAACGCGGCGAACAATGCGTCAACAACAACCAGGCAGGTGACCCACTCCGCGGGCGCAAGCCGCAACCGCTGTCGCTTCGGGGGATCTGGTTTCCACGGAGACGACGCTCTCTCTTCGTTCGCTGAAGCTGCCAACAGCACGAAGGCCCCCGCCACCGCGAAACAGACGACCGCCACTACAACCCGCACCGGGAGCAGGCGCACGTCAACATCCGGCACCAACAACCTCTGCGTGAGCGAGGCGAAGGCGGCGTCTGCGCTGGTGAACAGCACCCCATAGATGAGGGCCAGCGCGGCGGAGAGAACCCCCGCTCGCGCGAGCGACGCGCGCGAACGATCCGGGACAGTGGCTAGGCAGCGGGAGACCGGGCGGAGCACCAAGGCGACGCCCGGACACAGCCGCGCGGCCAGCCGTAGGGGCGCCACCGCCATCTGACGCCAACCTCGCGCCCTCGCGGCGCCGATTGCGGCCACTGCGAGAGCCGCCACTAGGTTCAGCCCGAGGAGCCATCCCGCCGTCCGCAGGGCGAAGAAGCTCACGCAGATCCCGGCGGCGGCGAGCAGCGACAGGTCCGCGCCACGGAGGTCCTTCCCGCGCAACATCCAAACGGATCCCAGCACCAGCAGCGACGTGATCACGAAGGCGATACCCGGCGGCTCCCCCGGAAGGGTGGCCGCCGCGAGGAGTCCCGCGACGCAAACCAGGAGCGAGAACAGATCGCCACGATCGAGCCTCTCTGACACGTGATGCAACGTAGACATCGAACGCGGGGAAGACGCGGCCGCGATTCGAAGATTCTGCAAAGTCAAGTCATGCGGTCATGGCGATGCCCCCGTGGAGCCGCTGCCCACGGGGGCCCACAAGGCACGGGTCGTGCGCGAGATGTTCGAGTCGGACCGGGACGCGTACGCGTACCTGCCGCGATCGACCGCCTACCTGCCCGAGCCACACCTGCCGAAGCAGATGCTGAACGAGGTAGGGATGACCGACGTTGCACGCGAGGCTCTGGCTGTGGGAGCGGCACAGCTGATCACCGGAAGGCGCGCGACGAGCTAGACGATCAAACTCCGCGTCTGTTCGATGTCGGCGTGCATCTGGGAGATCAACGCCTCCTCCGACTCGAACCGCAGCTCGTCGCGCAGGCGCGTCCAGAACTCGATCCGAAGCTCGCGGCCGTAGAGGTCCGCCTCGAGATCCAAGAGATACGCCTCCACCCGCACCGGTGTCGTGGCCTCGTCGCCCCCGAAGGTGGGATTGACCCCGACGTTGATGGCCGCGCTGTACCAGATGTCTCCGGCGCGGGCGCGCCCGGCGTACACGCCGCGCGGCGGCCGAACGAGTGCGGGATCCGGCGTGATGTTCGCGGTGGGGACGCCCAGCCCCTTGCCTCGATGATCTCCGTGCTCGACCGGGCCCTCGACCTCGAATGGACGCCCGAGCAGGTCGCGCGCCAGACGCAGGTCCCCCGCCGCCACCGCTTCCCGGATACGGGTGCTCGAGACCTTCTCGCCGCCGATCTCCTCGAGCGACACCGGATGCACCTCGAATCCCCCGGTGCGCCCGATCTCGCTCAGCATCGTGGTGTCGCCCGCGGCCTTCCTGCCGAACCGCCACCCCTCTCCGACGAGAACGATCCGGGCATGCAGCCCCGTGGCGATCACCTCCGAGGCGAAGTCCTTCGCCTCCATGCTCGCGAGCTGGTGGTCGAACGGGAGCACCACCAGCAGGTCCGGCCCCAGCTCCTCGATGAGCTCGACCTTCCGGGACGAGCTGGCGAGAGCAGGGGGCGCCTTGTCGGGACGCAAGGTGATCGCCGGGTGGCGATCCCACGTCAAGACGCAGGACTCGAGCCCGCGCTCGCGGGCCGCTCCGATCGCGCGGTTGATCAACATCCGGTGGCCGAGGTGGACGCCGTCGAAGGTGCCGATCGTGACGACGCTTCCACTCGGTTCGAGCGGCAGAGCCCCGAGCCCGACCAGCGTTCTCAAGTCGGCAGCACCTTCTCCGCGATCAGCTGGAGGCCGCGCCGCTTGTAGATGGCGAGCAGCCGGTCATCGCACACGAGCGCGACGGGCTGTGCTTCAGGCAGCTCTGCGTCCGCCACCAGCGGGCGTCCGTCCGACACGAGGCGACGGGCGTCCTCATCGACCTCGAGGCGCGGCAGGCTCCGCACCACCTCTAGAACCGGGCGCAGGTGATCCGGCGACAGCGCCTCCAATGTGACTGCGTCACCTTCAGAGAAACCCGATCCCTCTATCCGTCGCAGTCGCACCAGATGGGCCCCGCAGCCGAGCTTCTCCCCGATGTCGTGGACAAGCGTCCGGATGTAGGTCCCCGGCGAACAGATGACGTCGAAGGACGCGCTGGGCGGATCTTCGGTGAAGTCGGTCACATCGAGCCGATGGATCGTGACCGGGCGCGGCCGGCGCTCGACCTCTTCGCCTCTCCGAGCCTTCTTGTAGAGCCGCTCGCCGCCCACCTTGACGGCAGAGACCATCGGGGGGACCTGTTCGATGTCGCCGACGAAAGTCTGCGCCACCGCGTCGAGCGACGCCCTATCGATGTCGACGGGTCGCTCCCGGACCACCTCACCGGACGCATCCTGCGTGGTCGTCGTGGTGCCGAACGAGGCCATCGCCACGTACCTCTTCGGACCGTCCTGCGCATACGACAGGAGCCGGGTGGCGGTGCCGAGACCGAGCACGAGGATCCCGGTCGCGTCCGGATCGAGCGTTCCGGCATGTCCGACCTTCTTCGTCCCGAAGACCTTGCGGACCCGATCCACGACGTCGTGGGAGGTCATCCCGGGTGGCTTGTCGATCACGAGGATGCCGTTCGGCGTCATCCGCCGGTGGAGCGAAGCTCTGCAACGATCCCTGCCGCCGTCGCCTCCCGGTTCGGCACGGTGAAGCCCGCGGCCAACTCATGGCCCCCGCCGCCACGCGAGCGAGCCAGATCACCAACGCTGGGACCCTTCGAACGCATGCTCACGCGCCACTGGCCGTCGCTCTGCTCCTTGAACATGGCGGCTACGTCCGCGGCTCGCGTGCCCCGGACGAGGTCGATCAACGCGTCCGTCTCGTCCGGTGCAACGCCTGTCTCCTTCAGATCCTTCAGCGTGATCCACGAGTAGACGAAACGTTCGTCCTCGTGGAGCACGGCCCGGTCCAGCACGCGCCCGACGAGCTTCAGGAAGCCGAACGGCGACGACTCGTAGACCTCCTGCGCGATGCGAGGCGCATCAACCCCCAGCGACAGAAGGTCCGCCGCGAGCCTGAGGGTGTCGGGGGTGGAGTTGGAATACTGGAACCTCCCCGTGTCGGTCACGATCCCGACGTACAGACAGGTCGCGATGTCTCTGTCGATCTCGACGCCCAGGTCCTGCAGCATGCGGGTCACGATCTCTGCGGTCGACGACACGGTGGTGACGACGATGTTCAAGGAGCCGAACTGGTCGTTCCCCGGATGATGGTCCACGTTGATGAGGCAGCTCGAAGAGAGGGCACGCTTTTCGAGGGACCCGAGCCGGTGGCCGGCTCCGCAATCCAACGCGAGAAACGTTCCGGCACGCTCGACCTCCACGGGCGGAACGATCAGGTCGGCCCCCGGGAGAAAGGAATAGGAGGAAGGCACCTCGACGGAGGTCGCCCCCCAGCTGGGATAGACCTCCTTGCCCAGCTGCTTCAACCCGAGCGCGGCCGCGAGCAGGGACCCCAAAGCGTCGCCGTCGGGATTGACGTGGCAGGCCAACGCGACATCGGGTGCAGCGCGCAGCGCCTCGATCGCGCGCTCCCAATCGCTGACGTCGAACCTTGTCACGGCTGTGGCCCCTCGTCCGTCGAGGCTTCCCCGTGGATCCTGTGCAAGATCTCGTCTAGCTTCTCGGCCTCCTGCGGGCCGGTGTCGAGCTCGAACACCAGCTCGGGCAGGTACTTCATGCGCATCTGCCGACCGAGCTCGGAGCGCAGGTAAGGCCGCGCGCTGTTGAGACCGGCCATCGTGGCTTTGACCGCTTCGTCGCTCCCAAGGACGCTGACGAAGACACGCGCGTGCCGGAGGTCCGGCGTGATCTTGACGAAGGTCACCGTCGCGAACCCGACCCGGGGGTCCTTCAGGTTCTGGATCTCCTCGCCCAGCACCTGGCGCGCGAGCTTCTGGACCTTTTCCATCCGTTGGCTCACAAGCAACCCGACCCTCGTGTCAGGGTGTCCGCGGCCAGGTTCTCCATCCGTTGGCTCACAAGCAACCCGACCCTCGTGTCAGGGTGTCCGCGGCCAGGTTCTCCATCCGTTGGCTCACAAGCTAGAAGTCCTCCATGTCGACGACGTCGATACTCCGGTCGATGATCTCGGCGGACCCGAGCACCGACCGCCCGACCACCTTCTCAACCTCCTGCAGCACCTTCCTGCATTGACCCGCGGACTCGGACACGCAGCTGACGCCGAGGGCACAACGTTGCCATAGGTCCTGATGGTCGACCTCGGCGACCGCGACGTTGAACTTGTTGCGCACGGCTGCGATCACCGAACGCACCACCTGGCGCTTGTCCTTCAGCGACGAGCTGGCAGGGATGAACAGCTCGAACCGGGCGACGCCTACGTACATCCGAGTGAGAGGAGGCTACCGAGCGACCTCTTGGACCTCGAACGCCTGGATCAGGTCGCCCTCTTTGACGTCCTGGAAACCTTCGAGCCCGATACCGCACTCGAAGCCGGCGGCCACCTCGCGCTGGTCGTCCTTGAAGCGACGCAGGGATCCGATCGTGGTCTCGTAGATCACCGTGCCGTCTCGAACCAGCCGCGCCCGGGAGTTCCGCCGTACCACCCCATCCAGAACCATGCAGCCGGCGACGACGCCGAGACGCGGCACCCGGAACGTCGCGCGCACCTCGGCCTGGCCGATCGGAACCTCGCGGATCTCGGGTCCCAGCAGACCGCGTGCCGCGGCCTCGATGTCCTGCACGGCCTGATAGATGACGCGATAGGTGCGGACATCGACGCCCGCCTCCTCGGCCATCGAGCGGGCGCTCGAGTTCTCGACCACGTTGAAACCGATAACGATCGCGTCCGATGCCTGCGCAAGCGTGATGTCGTTCTCGGTGATCCCACCGACGCCCTTGCGCAGGACGTTGATCTTCACGAGCGACTGATCCATCTTCTCGAACTGATCCGCCAGCGCCTCGACCGAGCCCTGCGCGTCCGCCTTGATGAGGACGTTCAGCTCGGGGACCTCCCCCTCGCGCGTAGCCGCCAGCAGGGTCTGGAGCGATACGCCGCGCGCGGCCACGATCTCGGCCTCGCGGATGTGGTGCCCGCGGGCGCCCGCGAGCTGGCGCGCCTCGCGCTCGTCGTCCAACGAGCGGAACTCATCCCCCGCCTCTGGCACCGACTGCCACCCAAGCACCAGCACGGGCACGCCTGGCCCGGCGCTCTCAACGTTGTTGCCGTTCTCGTCCTGCATCGCGCGCACGCGTCCCCACGCGGCGCCGGCAAGGAGCGCGTCCCCTTGGTAGAGGGTTCCCTTCTTCACCAACACGGTCGCCACGGCGCCGCGACCCTTGTCTAGGTGAGCTTCGATCACGACACCGCGGGCGTGAGCCTCGGCATTCGCTTTGAGGTCGAGCTGGACGTCACTGGTGAGCAGGATCATCTCGATCAACGACTCGAGGTTCGTCCGCGCCTTCGCCGACACGTCTACGAAGACCGTGTCACCGCCCCACTCCTCCGGCAGCAAGCCGTGGTCGGACAGCTGCTGGCGAACCCGCGCAGGGTCCGCTTCGGGCTTGTCGACCTTGTTGACGGCAACCACGATGGGCACGCCTGCAGCCTTCGCGTGGTCTATCGCCTCCACGGTTTGGGGCATCACACCGTCGTCTGCCGCGACGACCAGCACCGCGATGTCGGTCGCCTGCGCGCCGCGCGCCCGCATCGCGGTGAAGGCGGCGTGGCCGGGGGTGTCGATGAAGGTGACGTCGCGGCCGTCGTGCTTCACCCGGTACGCGCCGATGTGCTGCGTGATGCCTCCGGCCTCTCCCCCCGCGACGTTGGTCTTGCGGATCGCATCGAGGATCGCTGTCTTCCCGTGGTCGACGTGGCCCATGACCGTGACGACCGGCGGCCGCGCGACCAGGGTGGCACCGTCGTCGTCGTCCTCGTCGTCGTCGTCCTCGTCGAGCTCCTGGGTCGGATCGACCACCTGCACCCTTACCCCCACCTCGTCCGCGACCAGCTCGACCGCTTCGTCGCTCATCGACTGGGTAACGGTGACCATCTCGCCCAGCCCGATCAGGATCTTCACGATCTCGGCCGGCGCCCGGTCGATCTTCTCGGCGAAGTCCTTAACCGTGATGCCGCGGTGCACCCTGATGACTTCGTCGGCGGCCGCCACAGCCGGTTCGGGCTCGGCGGGCTCCTGCGCCACGGGCTCCGGCTCGGGCTGTGGCGCGCGCGCGGGGCGGCTGGGGGCGGGCGCTGCCGCCGGCTTCGATGAAGCGGGCTTGGGTGTGGAATCCGGCTTCTTCGGGCCTGCCTGGGGGGCCGCGGTCGGCCGCGCCTTGCTCGGGGCGGCTTCACGAGGCGCGGCCTGGGGCGTCGCCGGCTTCTCCGCGGGCGCGGCGCCGTTCCCGAGATCGGACCTGATGCGGCTGGCCACCGACTCATCGATCGACGACGAGTGGCTCTTCGCCGGCTCGCCGATCTTCTCGAGGTGAGCCAGCACCTCCTTAGAAGACAGGCCGAGCTCTTTGGCTACTTCGTGGACCCTGGGCTTAGCCATGACTTCCCTTTCTCATCAACTCGTGCTGCAACCCATCCGGGAGCCGGTCGCAGCGGAGCGCCCGGCGCAGCCGGCCCGTGGCGAACGCTGCCTCGACGCACGCTCCGTCCCGGCAGAGGTAGGCGCCCTTCCGGCGGCCCCAGCCTCGGTCGAGAAGCTCCCGTCTGAGCTGATGGCGACCCTCGTCAGCTCGCTCTTCGGCCGCTTGGTGCGACAACCAACGCAGGTCCGGACAGGACCTGCAGCCATATTAGTCCGCGGCCCCGGCACTCTCGGCGGCGGCGGGCTCCTGGGCCGGAGGCTCGTTCTCTCGCCGCACCTGGGACTCGGACTTGATGTCGACGCGGAGACCGGTGAGCCGCGCCGCGAGCCGCGCGTTCTGACCCTCTTTGCCGATCGCCAGCGACAGCTGGTAATCCGGCACGATCACGAGCGCCGTCTCGCCGTCCTCGGCGATCTGGACCTCCTTCACCTTCGCCGGAGACAGCGCGTTCGCCACGAACTCCTCGCGGCCCTCGGTCCATTTGATGATGTCGATCTTCTCGCCGCGCAGCTCGTTCATCACCATCCTGACCCGCGAGCCTTTCGATCCCACGCACGCACCCACGGGATCGACGTTGCGGTCGCTGGAGGCAACGGCGATCTTCGAGCGATGGCCCGGCTCCCTCGCGATGGACTTGATCTCGACGATCCCGTCCATAATCTCGGGCACCTCGAGCTCGAACAGCCGGCGGATCAGATTCGGATGCGTCCGGGACACGATGATCTGGGGGCCGCGGGCAGAGCGACGGACCTCGACGATGTAGGCCTTCAGGCGCGCGCCGTGGTCGTAACGCTCGTGCGGGATCTGCTCGGACGGAGGCATCAAGGCCTCGACCTTCCCCAGGTCCAGGATCGTGTAGCGATGATCCTGCTGCTGGACGATGCCGGTCACTATGTCACCCTCGCGCCCTGAGTACTCGCCGAAGGTGAGGTCGCGCTCCGCGTCGCGGATGCGCGAGACGATCACCTGTTTCGCCGCCTGAGCCGCGATCCGACCGAAGTCGGCAGGAGTGTCCTCCCGCTCCTGGAGGACGCTGACCTCCTCGGTGTCAGGATCGATCTCGACGTCTTGCCGGTAGACGGTCACCTCTTCGGTGTCGCGGTCGATGACGGCCCGGGCCCTCACGTTCGGGTCGTGCTCGGCGTTGATGATCCGGAGGTACGCGGACGCCAGGGCCTTCTCGATCGCCTCCACCAGAGTTTCGAACGAGATGCCCCGCTCGCGCTCGAGCTCGCGCAGAGAATCCATAGGGATCTTCATCTCGGTGCCCCTTCCGTGTCCTTCACTTGCTTCCTCAGTTCCACTCGAAAACCGTCCTCGCCGACTTGATCTCGTCGTAGGGGACCTCGACATGCTGGTGATCCACCTCGAGCTTGACCACAGCGGGGCCGGCCTCGGCGATCACGCCCTCGACCCGGTGGCTGTCCCCCAGCATCCGCTCCTTCGTCTTCACTACGACCTTCCGCCCCAGACAGAGCTCGAAGTGGCGCTGGTCCTTGAGCGTCCGCTCCAGCCCCGGCGACGACACCTCCAGGGTGTAGCGGCCGCCGATCGGATCCTTCAGATCGAGACCACGAGAGATCTCCTCGGAGACCTCCGCGACGGTGTCGAGGTCGAGCCCGCCAGATTCGGATTCGACGAAGACCCTGACCACGGCCCGCCCCTGCTGCCCCGCCATCTCCACGTCCCACAACAGCAACGACCGGCGTCGGGTCACCGCCTCGGCGAGGTCTCTGACCTCCTCGAGAGCCCCCATGACCCCCTCCTCACGAACGAAGCCCCTCCGGGAGGGGCTTCACGTCGATCCTCTGTTGGCGCTGCTGGTGTGCGACCTGAAACTCCTGCTCAGGGTCGGTTTGCGAGTTTACCACCGGCGATCGAGCCAACCGCCTGAGCTACATTGACCTCCACCCACCCAGATACCCACGACTCCAAAAGGAGGACCGATGGCGAAACGAGCGCGGAGACGCCGCTCCCGCAAGAAGAACAAAGCGAACCACGGCCGCAGGCCGAACGCTTAGCCGGCCCGCCGAGCGGGCGCCCCTCTAGTTCGCGCTGGGCGGCGTCAGGCCCACCTGCAGGAGGGCGTTCCTCCGACCGGCGCCCTTGAGAACCTCGACGGAGCCTTCCTCGGCTCCGCCCGCGGCACGGATGTCCGCTGCGACCCGCTCCGCCTCCTCCAAGAGAGCGTCGACCAGGCGATCGTGTGGAACCCACCCGATCTGCTTGCCCTTGGAGAAGAGCAGTCCTCGTCCAGGACCGGCGGCGATCCCGATGTCGGCGTCGCGCGCCTCGCCGGGCCCGTTCACCTCGCACCCCATCACCGCGATCTGCATCGGAGGCAGATCCATCTTCTCGACCCGCTCCTCGACCTCCTGAGCCAGCGCGAACACATCCAGCTCCGCCCGACCACAAGACGGGCACGCGACGAGATCGAACGTGTCCTGCCTGATGCCGAGCGCGGCCAGGATCTGCTTACCGACCTTCACCTCTTCAACGGGCTCGGCCGTCAGCGACACGCGAATGGTGTCGCCGATCCCTTCGGCAAGCAAGGTGCCGATCCCGATCGCCGACTTGACGATGCCCTGCTTGGGTGTGCCCGCCTCCGTCACCCCGAGGTGGAGCGGAACGTCCGTCTTCGACGCGAGGAGCCGGTACGCGTTGATCATCTCGGCGACGTTCTGATGCTTCACCGAAACCTTCACGTCCCTGAAGCCGTGCTCCTCGAGAAGGCCGATCTCATACAGGGCACTCTCGACGAGCGCCTCCGCCGTTGGGCGTCCGTACTTCTCCACCAGCTTCCGGTCCAAAGAACCCGCGTTCACGCCGACGCGGATCGGCACGCGCCGCTCCCGAGCCGCATCCGCGACCTCCTTCACATGCTTCGGGTTCCGCATGTTGCCGGGGTTCAGGCGCAGCCCGTGAACTCCGGCGTCCAGCGCCATCAGCGCGAGTCGGACCGAGAAGTGGATGTCGGCGATGATCGGCACGCCCCCCTCCGCCACGATCGTCGGCAGCGCCCTGGCGTCGCCCTCGTGCGGGACGGCGACGCGCACGATGTCGGCACCCTGGGTGGCAAGCTCGTGGACCTGGATCAGCGTCGCCTGGACGTCGTCGGTTTTGGTCGTGGTCATCGACTGGATCGAGATGGGTGCGTCTCCACCGACGGCGACCGAGCCGACCAGGACCTGGCGCGACTTGCGTCTCTCGTACATAGATCCAGTCTAGGGGCGAAGAATGTTTAGACGTCGCGAGAGAAATGGAAGCTTGTTATGGAATATCGCTCTCGGAAGTAGAAGCGGTGGGCGTCGGTGCGCTGCGTCCCCGAATCCAGTTGCACCTTGCTGCAACCGGCTGCTCTTGCCGCCTCCAGCAGATGGTCGTTCAACGCCCGGCCATAGGCCTTGGAGCGCCAGCGTTCTGCCGTGACGAGGTCGCGATGTACATGAAGCGGCCGTGCAGGAACCCGTGGGTGAGGTGGTACCCGGCGGCGGCACGACATTCGCCCTCGTCGAACAACCCGACCACGCGGTAGCCGGTCGGGTAACCCTCTCGGTAAGTCGCGCGAAACCCCTCGAGGCTCAACTCGGTGCGCAGCTCACGCATCACCGGATAGACATCGTCCAGACGCTCGTCGTCGGGGCCTACCTCGATGAACTCGATCGGCACTTAGAAGGGTGACTTCAAAGGCCGCGCGACATCGAGGTACAGCACGGCCACGAACAAGAGTAGGAAGAAAGCGATCACGGCTGCGGCCACAGGAATCAGCTTTCGAAGATCCACCGCGCGCCCGGTGATCTTCTCCCAAGCGAGAACTGCAAGATGGCCCCCGTCCAATGGTGGCAGCGGCAGCAGGTTCATCATCCCGACGAAGATCGTGAACGCCACGATCAGGCCGACGAAGTTCAGGTACTCGCCCTCCGCGACGGTTTCTCCGGCGATACGGCCGGCCCCCACCAGTCCCATCGCTCCATCGGCGTCGCGTTCGCCGTCTCCTGTGAGCTCCCGCCAGAGGTCACCGCCGAAGACCTGGGTGAAGATCCTTCCCATCCCCGTGAAGGATCGAGCCGTCACGTCGACGACCAGCCCACCGCTCATGGTGGCGGCGCCGAACAGGTTCTCCTTCTGGTACAGCGGCTTCGGTTGGACGCCGAGGAAAGCGGTCTGTTCACCCGAAGATGTGGGCGCGAGCTCCTCTCCCGGTGGCGCGTAGTCAACCAGCTCGCCCTCTTCACTAAAGGCGGCGGAGCCGAGACGGGCCGCTAGATCCAGCCGCTCGCCGTCCCGCTCGACCACCATGTTCAAGGTCCCGCCGGGCTCCGCGGCGCGGATCGCTGCGCGCGTCTCGTCCCAGTTCCGCGTCGGCTGGCCATCGATCTCGACAATCACGTCCCCCTCCCGCAGACCGGCCTCGGCCGCAGGAGCGACGTCTCCCTCGATGCTCTGCTCGACCAGAGCGACCTCGTTCGTCGCCTGGTCGGTGGGGAACCCGATCGTCATCATGGTCACCACGAGGATGACGAAGGCGACGAGCCAGTGCGTCGCAGAGCCCGCGAGCAGGACGATCGCGCGCTGCCACGCGGGCTTGTTCGGGTACGACCGCGGTTTGTCTTCCTCGGGCACCTCCTCATAGGGGTTCATCCCGACGATCTTCACGAACCCACCGGCGGGGATAGCCGCGACCCCGTACTCGGTCTCGCCTCGCTTGAACGACCACAATGGCGGGCCGAACCCGATGAAGAACTTGGTCGCCTTGAAGCCGAAGGCCTTGGCCGCGATCAGGTGCCCCGCCTCGTGGATCATCACGACGACCAAGATCGCGACGATGAAGAGGATGACTCCAAAGCTCATGCGCGTCCGCCCGCTGCGACGCTGACCGAACGCGCATCGACCGAGCGCTCGGCCCGTTCGCGCGCCCACCGATCCGCCTCGAGGACGATGGCGACATCGGACTGATCTTGCGCTTCGCCACCTTCGTGCGCCTCGAGCACGTCTTCGACCACGGACGCTATGTCGAGGAACCCGAGTCGATGGTCGAGGAACGCTGTAACCGCGACCTCGTTCGCCGCGTTCAAGACCGCGGGGTAGGTCCCACCCCTGCGCCCGGCCGCGTACGCCAGCTCCACTGCCGGGAAACGGTCGCGATCCAGCTCTTCGAACTCGAGCGCGCCGCGACCGACGAGGTCGAGAGATCCGTAAGCCTCGGCAGCCTCCAGGTCGCCCAGCAGCGCCGTTTGGATCGGAAGTTTCATGTCTGGGGCGGCCGCGTGCATCAGCAACGACCCGTCGGTCAGCTCGACGATGCCGTGGACGACGCTCTGCGGATGGACGACGATGTGGATGCGCTCGAAGGGCAACCCGAACAGATGATGAGCCTCGATGGCCTCGAGGCCCTTGTTCATCACGGTGGCGCAGTCGATCGTGATCTTCGGGCCCATCGACCACGTCGGGTGCGCGAGCGCGTCTTCAGGTGTCACGCCTGTCATGTCAGCGCGCGTGCGGAAGGGTCCGCCGGACGCGGTAAGCGTGATGCTCCGAACCTGGCCGGACGTCGCCCCTCGGAGGCACTGGGCTATCGCCGCATGCTCGGAATCCACCGGAACGATCCGACCTCCGCCGCGAGCAGCAGCGGCCGCGCACGCCGACCCCCCTGCAACGAGGGTCTCCTTGTTCGCCAGCGCCAAGGTCTTACCGGACTCCAGCGCGGCGACCGAAGCCTTGAGCCCCGCCGCTCCGACCACCGCGTTCAAGACCACGTCGGCTTCTTCAGCGCGCGCCAACTCCTCCGCGGCCTCCGCCCCCAGTCCCGTGCGTGCGACTCCGAACCGCTCCGCTTGGTCCTTTAGCGTCGCGGAGTCGGAACCCGCCACGAGACCTACGACCTTCAGGCGGTCGCGATGCCGATCGATGACTTCGAGCGCCTGACGTCCGACCGACCCGGTGGAGCCGAGGATCACGACGCGGCGCAGGGATGCGCTCATGACTCGATTGTCACACGGTGGCCGCGCTACCCGTTCTGCCCACGAAGCGGCAACTCGCGATCACGTAACGACGAAACGCAAGTAGAGATACACCGCCGGCGCGCAGAACAGGATGGCGTCCAGCCGGTCGAGCAAGCCACCGTGCCCGGGCAGGAGCCGCCCGGAATCCTTGATGCCGATCTCTCGCTTCGCCAACGACTCCACCAGATCACCAACGGGCGCGAGCAGCCCGCTGATGGCGCCGACCGCGAGGCCGTGCAGGGGGTCGAGGCTCTCCAGCAAGGCCGCGAAGAAGAGGCCACCCGCAAGAGACGATGCGAACCCGCCGATCCACCCCTCCCACGACTTCGCGGGCGAGATCGACGGAGCCATCTTGTGACGTCCGAACCGCGTTCCGGCGAAGTAAGCGCCGATGTCGTCGAGCGCGGTGATCAGGATGTACGCGACCAACAGAAAGATCCCGTCCTCCAGCTGCAGGATCGAGGTCGCAGCGGCTCCTCCCCCCGCGATCCACGCCACACCCAGAACCGTCCAGGCCACGTCGCTGGCGGCCGTCGCTCCGCGGCCGGGACGAAGGGCGAGGAGGAAGGCGCCGTACATCGTCAGAGCGAGCACGACCGCGATAAGCGCCGGTCTTTCGAGGAACGCGACCAGCAACAGAGCGAAGCCGCACAGCAGCCCGAAGACCATGTTGGGACGGTGGCCCGTCTGCAGCAGGGCGTCGTAGAGCTCGAACAGAGCCGTGAGCACCACCACGGAAACCAACACGAAGAAAGCCGTCTTGCCGATCAGCGCGCCGATGATGATCAGCGCCAGCAGGATCAGCGCGGTGATGACGGCTTGCTTGAGAGATCGCCCTGCCTTCGGCGGCGGCAGCTCCTCGGTGGCCATCCCCACTACCGCTCCTGCGCGGAAATAACGCCAGCCTTCAGGAGACGGTGCACTTGGTGCTCCTGCGCGGAAGTAACGTCAGCATCCAGGGCGGCACTGCGCGGCGAGGGCAAGGCGCGAGGAGCGGAGCATACCTGCAAGGTACGTGAGCGACGAGCAACGCAGCCGTCGCTGATGCAGGGACGTACTGGGGCGACGGGACTTACGCAAAGGTGCACTAAACCTCGGAGAGCTCTGCTTCCTTGCGCTTCAGGTTCTCGTCCACCTCATGCACGTACTTGTCCGTCAACTTCTGAAGCTGGTTCTCGGCCGCGCGCTCCTCGTCCTCGGACAAGATGCCCTCTTTCTTCATCCTCTCCAGCTCTTGCTTGGCGTGACGGCGCACGCCGCGGATCGCCACGCGGCCGTCCTCAGCGCGGACGTGAGCAAGCTTGATCATCTCCTTGCGGCGGTCCTCGGTCAGCTGCGGGAACGCAAGGCGGATGACCGTGCCGTCGTTGTTGGGCGTGATCCCGAGATCCGACGCGTTGATCGATTTCTCGATCGCAGAGATCGAGCTCTTGTCATAAGGGGCGATCACCATCAACCTCGGCTCTGGAACCGAGACGTTCGCGACCTGGATAAGCGGCGTCTGCGTCCCGTAGTAATCCACCGTGATCTTGTTGAGGAGGGCTGGAGTAGCGCGACCGGATCGGATCGAAGCGAGGTCCTCCTGGTTGACCGAGACGGCCTTCTTCATCTTGTTCTCGGCGTCACGCATCACGTCATCACGGCTCTCGAACATGTGGCGGCCTCCTACTAGGTGGCGTCGGAGTGAACGAGCGTCCCAACCTCTTCACCCGAGAGGATCCGCATGATGTTGCCGGGCTTGAGGTTGAAAACGACGATCGGCAGGCGGTTGTCCATGCATAACGAGATCGCGGTGGAGTCCATCACCTTGAGGCCGCGGTTCAGCACCTCGATGTACGGCACCGAAGGGAACATCTTCGCGTCGGGGTTCACGAGAGGGTCCGAGTCATAGACGCCGTCGACACGCGTGCCCTTCAAGATCGCCTCAGCACCTATCTCGAGAGCGCGCAGCGCTGCGGTCGTGTCGGTTGAGAAGTACGGGTTGCCCGTGCCACCCGCGAAGATGACGACGCGTCCTTTCTCGAGGTGCCGCATGGCGCGCCTCCGGATGTACGGCTCCGCCAGCTCTTGCATCCAGATCGCCGTTTGGACCCGCGTCTGGACGCCCTCTTTCTCGAGCGCATCCTGCATGGCCAGCGCGTTGATGACCGTCGACAGCATGCCCATGTAGTCCGCGGTGGTGCGATCGGTTCCCTGCGCAGAGGCGGACAACCCCCTGATGATGTTGCCGCCGCCGATGACGAGCGCGACCTCGGTTCCCGTGTCGCGCGCTTCCGCAACCTGGCGCGCGATAGATGCGACGATCCGCGGGTCGATGCCGAACCCGTGGGTCGGCTCGGCGAAGGCCTCTCCCGAGAGCTTTAGAAGGACCCTTTTGTACTTAGGTGGAGGCCGTAGATCGGAGTCCGCCACCTAGCCCTCTTTGCCTTCACCCACGCGGATGCGCATGAAGCGGCCGATGGAGACGTTCTCTCCCATCGAAGACTTGGCCTCGTCGATCAACTGCTGGATCGTCTTGGACTTGTCCTGGATCCACTCCTGATCCATCAAGACGTTCTCCTTGTAGAACGCCTCTAGCTTCCCGGCGACGATCTTCTCGATCACCTGGTCCGGCTTGCCGGAGTCCTTGGCTTGCTTCGCGTAGATCGAGGACTCTTCGTCGAGGACGTTCTGAGGAACCTGGTCGCGGGTGGTCCAAGACGGGTCCGCGAAGGAGATATGCATCGCGACGTCTTTGGCCAGCCGCTCGAACTGTTCGGTCTTCGCTACGAAGTCGGTCTCGCAGTTCAGCTCGATGAGAACACCGAGCTTCGGCGGGTAGTCGGGTGTCGGGCGGTGCATGTAGGCGTACACGATGCCTTCGCTCGCGGCCCGCCCGCTGCGCTTGGCGGCGTCCGCCAGGCCCTTCTCCCGAAGGAGGCGTTTGGCGGCTTCAAGGTCGCCGTTCGCCTCGGCGAGCGCCTTCTTGCAATCCATCATCCCTGCGCCGGTCGAGTCGCGCAGGGTCTTTACATCTTTCGCAGTGAACTCTGACATGTCGCGCTACCTTCCTTCTTTTCGTGGCGGTGTGGTGGTTATCCGTTGTCTCCCGCGCCCGCCTTCGGACGAGGATGCGACAGGTCCCCGGGCTCGTCGCCTTTCGCATCGGCCTTGCCATCGTCTTCCGGCTTCACGGGCTCCGAGACGCCCTCTTCCGGAGCGTTGGCCTCGGACTGAGACTCCCCGCTGATCCGCAGGGCCTGCTCCGCGGCCTCCTCCGCCTCCAGCTGCAGCTCCCACTCCGCCTTCGGCTCCGCCAACGCGCCGGGCAGGACGTCGCCGCGCCTGGCAGCGGGCGCCGCGGCGGGGGCCGCGCCGTTACCCGAGTCGTCCGGTCGCATCGACCTACCCTCGATCACTGCGTCGGCGATGACTCGGGTCAGCAGCTGCCCTGACCGGATCGCATCGTCGTTGCCGGGGATCGCGTAGTCGACGTCGTCGGGGTCGCAGTTGGTGTCGAGAACGGCGACGATCGGGATGCCGAGCTTCTTTGCCTCGCGCACGGCGATCTCTTCCTTCTTCGTGTCGAGGATGTAGATGGCGTCGGGCGCCTTGTCCATCCCCTTCATTCCGCTGAGGTTCCGCGCCAGCTTCTCGTACTCCCGCCGAAGACGGAGCGCCTCTTTCTTGGACAGCGCGTCCAGCGCGCCGGACTCCTCCATCTCCTCCAGCTCGCGCATCCTCTTGATCCGCGCGTGGATCGTCTGGAAGTTGGTGAGCATGCCGCCCAGCCAGCGGAAGTTGACGTACGGCATCCCGCAGCGCGTCGCCTGCTCCTCCACCGCGTCCTGAACCTGCTTCTTCGTCGCGACGAAAAGGATCGTGCCCCCGCCGGCGACGGTGTCGCGGACGAAGGTGTAGGCCTTCTCGATCCCCGACATCGTCTGCTGGAGATCGAGGATGTAGATGCCGTTGCGCTCCGTGAAGATGAAACGCTTCATCTTCGGGTTCCAACGGCGGGTCTGATGGCCGAAGTGCACGCCAGCCTCGAGCAGCTGTCGCAGAGTCACGACAGGCATAAGCAACTCCTCCTTCTTCGGTTCGACCTCCGCCCATCGCCCCGCGCTCTGCACGGGGACCGAGAAGATGATGAGCGTGTGAATTTTTGTTGCGGCCCAAGGCTAGCAGCCGCGGACGCTTGGGCTTGCTGGAGCGCTAGTCGGCCTGGGTGACCTCCGAGATCTTGCCCTTGAGGCCGAGCACCGCCTTCGTGTGGATCTGACAGACCCTGGACTCGGTGACGCCGAGGACCTCGCCAATCTGCGCCAGGGTCAGCCCGGCGAAGTAATAGAAGGTGATCACCTTCTTCTCGCGCTCGGGCAACCGGTTGATGGCGGAGACGAGGATCTCTTTCATCTCCTCCTTCTCGAACGCCTCCATCGGGCCCGCGGTCTTCGTGTCTTCAAGGGTGTCGAGCAACGACAGCTTGTCGCCCTTGTCCCCCTCGATCGACATCAGCTCGTCCAATGCGATGAGAGACACGCTGGATAGCTGCGTGTAGATGTGGTTCAGGTCATCCACGGAGATCCCCATCTCCCCCGCTATCTCCGCGTCCGAGGGCGGCCGCTTCAGCTTGTTCTCGAGCGCGGCGTACGCCTTTTCGACCTCGCGCGCCTTGTAGCGGACGCTGCGAGGGACCCAGTCGATAGCGCGGAGCTCGTCGATGATGGCGCCACGGATCCGGCTGATGGCATACGTCTCGAACTTGATGTTCCGCGTCCGGTCGTACTTGTCGATCGCGTCGATCAGCCCGAAGATGCCGTAGGAGATCAGGTCCGCCTGCTCGATGTTCGCCGGCAGACCGACGGCGACGCGGCCCGCGACGTACTTCACCAGAGGCGAGTAGTGAAGGATCAGCTGGTCGCGAGCCTTGGTGACGCCCGTCGCCTTGTACTCATCCCACGCCAGCGTGACGCTGTCGGCGTGAGCCTGGGCCTCATCGAGGCCTTCGGGGGACTCAGGCTCTTGGATGGCTTTGCTCATAGACGGCCCTCAGGCGCTCGGTTGAGACATGGGTGTAGATCTGCGTAGTTGCAAGGTTCTCATGGCCCAGCAGTTCCTGCACCGTTCGAAGGTCCGCTCCTCCGTCCAGGAGGTGGGTCGCGAACGAGTGTCTGAGCGCGTGTGGCGACGTGGGCGCGAGACCCTCGGCCGTTCCGTACTTCGTCATGAGTCGGCGAACCGACCGGGGGCCGAGCCTGTTCCCGCGGCGGTTGAGGAAGACCGCAACGCGATCGGGACCATCCGGGTTCCGCTCGAGCAACGCCGCGCGGCCTTCGATCAGATACGCGCCGAGCGCGGTGCGAGCGGGATCGCTGATCGGGACCTGACGCTGCTTCCGTCCCTTGCCGCTTACGCGCAACCGCCCGTGCTGGAGGTCCAGATCCGGAAGGTCGAGCCCGCACACCTCCGCCACCCGAAGTCCCGAGCCGTAGAGCAGCTCCAGGAGGGCACGGTCGCGCCTCCCCTCAGGCACATCGACCGGCGGCGCCTCGCACAAGCGCGCTGCATGCGACGCCTTCAGCACCGTGGGCAGCGGTCGATCCAGCTTCGGCACCGCCAGGTCGTCGGCGGGATCGGCGGCGAGGATCTGTCGCTTCACGGCCCATCGCAGCAGCGAGCGGATCGCGCTCGCCTTGCGGGCGACGGTTCGCCGGGCATACCTCTTCTCTCCGAGGAACGAGATGTAACGGCGCAAGGTCCGGCGATCCAGCTTGTCCAGATCTGTAACCCCGGCGCGGGCGAGCCACTCCCGGAACTGGTCGAGGTCGCTTCGGTAGGCGGCGGCGGTCAGCGGCGAGACATCGCGCTCTGCGGTAAGCGCGCGCAGGTAGGCCTCGACGGCGCCTCCGACAGACCTGTCCGATCCCATGGGTCCCCGCTTCCATCCATCCGCTCTGGGATCCAGCATGGCACGGCTGTTGCAGCTGTCAACGGATGAGACGTTGTGATGCAGATGCACCGCCACGCCCACACCGAGGGGGGTGAGGTTCCTCCCGCCTCGGCAACAGTCGTCATATCCTCCCGTCACGGTCGCGAGAGGAAAGGGAAGCCATGTCGTCGGAAGCTCTGAAGCAACGGATGGACCAGGCCACGCAGCACGCGCGCATCCTCGAGCACCCGTTCTACGAGGCGTGGGCCGCGGGGACGCTGACGGTGGAGGACCTGAGGTTCTATTCGAGTCAGTACTGGCGCCAGGTGGAAGCTTTTCCGGGCTATCTCGCCACCATCGCGGGACGGCTGCCGGACGGCACGGCAGCACAGGCAACCATCAGGGCGAACCTGAGCGACGAGATCGAGGGCGACCACTTGGGGCTGTGGTTGGAGTTCGCGCAAGGTGTAGGCGCCGCCGACGCCGAGGTCCGTTCGACCGATCCCGTAGCCGAGACCGCCTCTTGCGTGAACGCGTTCCGGCAGGCGATGGCGGAACGATCGCTTCCGTACGCGCTCGGGATGCTCTACGCCTACGAGTCACAGACGCCGGGTGTCGCCGAGACCAAGATCAAGGGGCTCCGCGCCCACTACGGGGTCGACGGTCCGGCCCTCGAGTACTTCCGCCTGCACGGCGAGCTCGACATCGAGCACTCCCAGGAGCTGGCGCGCGCGATCTCGGAGGTCGTCTCGGACGATGCTGCCGAGAAGGAAGCCGAAGCCGGTGCTAGGGCGGGGGCCGACGCGATCTGGGACCTGCTGTCGGGCATCGCGCGGGTCCGGGGCATCGGAGTCATCCAGAACTAGAGGACGAGGCGGCCGCGGCGCGGGCGCGGGCGCCGGAGGTCGTGATCTGGTAGCCGATGCCGCGCCGTAGCGCCAGGCCGCGCATGTCGAGACGGCTCAGCGCCAGCGCGACCGCGCCCATGTCCCATCGCAGCTCACGGCAGATCCGGTCCGGACTCACCGTCACGTCGTCGAGCAGCGACAGGACGGCGGCCTCGGCGTCGTCCAGCTGGACGGGCGGCTCGTCCAACGCGAGCTTCGGCTGATCGCCGCCGCCAAGGCGCGGAGCGAGCTCTTCGAAGATGTGACGCACCTCCGTCACCAGAGCGGCTTGCGACGACCGGATCAGCTCGTTCGAGCCCGCAGCCATGACGTTGCGGAAGCTGCCCGGCACCGCGAAAACGTGTCGGTTCGCGTCGAGCGCTAGGCGCGCAGTTATCAACGCACCGCTCTTGAGCGCCCCTTCGACGACGAGCGTCGCCTCAGCGAGGCCAGCGATGATCCGATTGCGCTCGGGGAAGTTGGATTGATACGGCTGCGTCCCCGGCTCGTATTCGGTCACGAGCGTGCCATCGCTCGCGATGCGCCGCTTTAGGGTCGCGTTGCGACGGGGATAGTCGACGTCTAGGCCGAATCCCAGCACCGCGAGCGTGTAGCCGCCCGCCCCGAGTGCAGCTTGGTGCGCGGCAGCGTCGATCCCGGCCGCGAGCCCGGAGACGATGCCGAACCCTGCCTCGGCGAGGCCGGTCACGAGCGTCTTGGTGGCATCGAGACCCGCGATCGTGGGACGACGAGAACCCACGACCGCGATCAGCGGACGCTTTGGGATGTCGCGGCCCTGGACGTAGAGGAGCTCGGGCCGTCGCGCGGGACCAAGCTCGTTCAGGAGCGGCGGCCAGCCGGGAGCGTCCCGTCGCAGCACACGCATCTCGCTCACGACACGGCCCGCAGCTGCGTGTGCTCGAGCCTCAGCCCCAGGGCCTGAGCGATGTGGTGGTCGCCCACCCTCGGCTCCTGCTCTAGGTCCGCGAGCGTGCGGGCCACACGCAGGACGCGGTCCAGTCCTCGACCGCTCAGAGAGTCGTTCTCGATCGCGTGGCCCAGCAGCAACCGCGCCGAGGGCCCGAGGGAAACGTGCTCGTCGAGCAGCCCCCGGCCGACCGACGCGTTCGTCAGGGTGGCGTCGCCGTATCGAGCCGCCTGTGCCTGCCGCGCCACGACGACGCGCTCGCGTACCTCCGCGGAGCTTTCCCCCTCGGGCGCCCCCAGGAGCTCGCGGCTCGTGAGCCGCTCCATCGGAGCCTGTAGGTCCATCCGATCGAGAAGAGGCCCGGAGAGGCGGGCGGCGTAGTTCTGGATCTGAACGTCGCCGCAGCGACACTCCTTCTTGGTGTCGCCGAGGAACCCGCAGGGACAAGGGTTCATCGCGGCGATCAACGAGATCTGGCAAGGGAACTCGATCACTCCCCCGCTTCTTGCGATGCGAACGACTCCGTCCTCCAACGGGCCGCGCAGGCTCTCGAGGAGATCGCGCCGGTACAGGGTGATCTCGTCCAGAAAGAGCGTCCCGTGATGCGCCAAGCTGAGCTCGCCGGGCCGCGGTAAGCCGACGCCTCCACCCACCATTCCGGCGAGCGAGATGTTGTGATGCGGCGCTCGGAACGGTCGCTCGGTGACGAGCCCCGCCCCCGGCGGCAAGACGCCGCCGATGGAGTGGAGCTTCGTCACCTCGAGGGACTCGTCGAAAGACATCGGCGGGAGCAGCCCCGGCATCCGCTGCGCGAGCATCGTCTTCCCGGACCCCGGCGGACCCACCATCATGAGGTTGTGACCACCTGCCGCAGCGACCTCGAGAGCCCGTTTCGCGTACGCGTGCCCGCGCACCGCGCTTAGATCTGCGAACGGAGGTGGAGCGGGGGCAACGAAGCGCGGGACCTCGCGCGCCTGTGACTTCCCTTTGAGGAAGTCGAGGGCCTCGCGCAACGTCTCCACGCCGACGACCGCGATGTCATCTACGAGCGCCGCCTCGGGAGCGTTCGCCAGAGGACAGATCAACCCTCGTCGACCGGCGCGGCGAGCTGCCATCGCGGCTGCAAGCGCGCCGCGTCCCGGGCGCAGCGTCCCGCCCAAGGCGAGCTCACCGACACAGACCCATCCCTCGAGCACTTCCGCCTTGAACTTCACCTTGCCGTCCGCGCCGGCGATAGCCAGCGCGAGAGCAAGATCGAAATGTGCACCCTCCTTACGCAGGGAGCCCGGTGACAGGTTGGCGGTGGTGCGGAGCTTCGAGAGCTGCTCGTTGGAGGCGAGCAGCGCGGAGCGAACCCGTTGTTCTGCCTCGCGAACCGAGGCGTTAGGTAACCCCACGATGCGGAAAGCCGGGACGCCACCACCGATATCGACCTCGACCCGCACGAGCTGGGCATCGGCTCCCACGAATGCAACCGACTCCGTCATTGCAAGCATGAACCGGTCCGTTCCCGGTCCCGAAAGCGCGGATCGAGAACCTAATCAGGAGGTGAGACAGAAACCGTCACTGCCCGGTGAAGCGCGGCTCCCTCTTCTCCAAGAACGCCTGCACCGCTTCCCGCATGTCCTCGGTTCCGAATGCGAACGCCTGCGCGATCGACTCGGCATCCAGGTTCTCTTCGAGGCTTCTCTCGTGGGCGCGGTTCAGGTTCTCTTTGATCAGGGTGGCGGTCTGAGGAGGCATCGCTGCGACGCGCTGCGCCAGGTCCTTCACCACCGCATCGATCTCTGAGGGGTCGCAGAGCCGATTCAAGAGCCCGAGGCGGTCCGCCTCTCGTGCGGAGATCGTCTCGCCGAGAAGGGCAAGCTCCTTCGCCTTGTTCAACGGCAAGAGCCGCGACAGCGCCCAGGTTCCGCCGAAGTCGACCACCAACCCCCTCTTCACGAACAGCTCCGCGAAGCTGGCGTCGGTGGACGCGACAACGAGATCGGATGCAACGGCGAGGTTGCATCCGGCCCCCGCGGCCACGCCGGTCACCTTTGCGATCGTCGGCTTCGGGCAACGCACGAACGAGCGGACGATCCCGTCGATGACGCGCATCCGCTCCTTGAACTCGCCCGTGGACGTAACGAGGTTCGCAGGATCGGAGAGATCCGCTCCGGAGCAGAAGGCGCCTCCGGCGCCGGTCACGACGACACAGCGAACCTCGGTGTCGGCGGCGGCTCGGTCGAACGCGGCCCGGATCTCGTTGAACATCACCCACGACATCGCGTTCTTCTTCTCGGGGCGGTTCAACGTGATCGTGGCGACCGGCCCCTCTTGCTCCCACAACAGCGCTTCGAACTCCGACACGTGCAGCAGTCTCCCTCTAGAAGGCGTCTTCCAGGCGCGTCACCCTAGTCCCCTGTCGATCGGCGATCACGGACACGACGTCGAAACGCAGCTCCATCCCCGGGGCGGGGTGAAGCGACAGCCATGCCGCGGCCAAGCGGCGCAGCCGCGCTTGTTTGACCCGTGTGACGGCCTCGGAAGGCTCCCCGAAGAAGTCGGTGGCGCGCGTCTTCACCTCACAGAAGACCAGCTTCCGCCCGCGGCGGGCGATGACATCTATCTCACCCGTCGAGCAGCGGAAGTTCCGCGCGACGATCGCGTATCCGTCTCGCTGGTACGCCCGCACAGCGATGTCTTCCCCGCGTCGCCCCAGCACATGTCGCGTGTCCACCCCCGGGAGGTTAGAGACGGGGTGCGACAGGTTTGATCTCCTCCGACTAGGGACGCCGGAAAGATGTTCGTCCGGCGCGCTACGACGCGGTCGGAGGCTCCGGGACTATGTCGCGCTCGGCGAGCTGCGCCAGCTCCTCGACGTTCAGGTCGCGGAAGGTGACGACCTTCACGTGCGAGACGAACCTCGCCGGCCGGTGCATGTCCCACACCCAGGCGTCGGCGAGCTCGACCTCGAACCAGACCTTCGCGCCCAGATGGCGCGTCTCGACGTTGACCTCATTCGCCAGATAGAAGCGTCGCTCCGTCTCCACGACGAACTTGAACATCGGGAGGACGTCCCGGTACTCCTTGTAGAGCTGAAGCTCCATCTCGGCCTCGTATTTCTCGAGGTCCTCGACGCTCATCCCTAGATCTCCTCTAGCTCGTGGTCGGCGGGGTCTTCGTCGATCAAGTCTCGCGCCCCGTGGGGTCGAATGACACCATCCTGATCTGGAAATCCGAGGACGCCGAAGAACGAGCGCCGGTGGATCTCGCAGGGACCGTGCTCCTTCAGGGCGTTCCAGTGGTGCCGGGTCCCATAGCCGACGTTGGTCGCAAAGCCATAGTGCTTGAACCGCTTGTGGTAGCGCCGCATCGCGGCGTCGCGATGGACCTTCGCCACGATCGAGGCCGCGGCCACGTTCTTTGACACCGCGTCCGCTTTCTTGACCGCCAAGCTCGGCCACTGGAGCCTCTTCAACCGGAAGGCGTCGACCAGCACGTAGTCCGGCTCCTGGCCGAGGCCCTTCAGCGCCCTTCGCAGCGCCCGCATGTTGCAGGGGTTGAGGCCGTCGCGATCGATCGAGTCATGCCGCACCCTCACGATGCAGACCGACAGCGCCTGCTCGTGGATCTGCTCCGCGAGACGCTGGAGCTGGAGCTTGGTGCAGGTTTTCGAGTCTCTGAGCCCGGGCAGCTCCAGGCCCTCGGGCAGGATGACCGCTGCTGCAACCAGCGGGCCCGCCAGGGCGCCTCGACCGACCTCGTCGCATCCCGCGACCCGCTCGAAGCCGGCCGCGTTGAGGCGGGCCTCCATCAGCCCCGAAGCGTCCTGAACCATCGCGAGGACTCTACCGAAGGCCAAAGTCATGGGCCGGACAGAGCACCAGCTACAGGCTCCTGAAGTCCTCCGCCGGCCAGATCACCACGAACGCTCGTCCGATGATCTTGTCCTCGTCCACCGGCCCGAGGATCCGGGAGTCCTCCGAGTTCGCACGGTTGTCGCCCATGACGAAGATGCGTCCGGCGGGAACCCGGCACGAATCTCCCGCCACCTCCATCTCGAGCCGCCGGCAGTCGGCGCGGGTGATGGTCGAGCTGACCTTGTCGGCGCCGCCCTTCACGAAGGACTGCTCCACCTCCTCGCCGTTCACGACGAGCCGGCGCGGCGAGCCGGTGTAGCGGATCGTGTCGCCGGCCACGGCGACGACACGCTTGATGTAGTCCTCCTCACCTCCCGTGGGCAACCCGAGGAGCTCCCGCAGGAAGTTCCGCGCGTCTTGAGGCCACGGCAGGTCGGGCGCTTTGCCGAACACCGACTTCTCGAACACGACGACGTCGCCGCGCCTCGGGTCGTGGAGCGCATAGCTGACCTTCTCGACCAAGACGCGGTCGCCCTCCACGAGGGTCGGTCTCATCGACGCCGACGGAATGAAGAAGGCCTGGACCAGAAAAGTCTTGATGACGATCGCGATGCCGAAGGCGATCAGGACGAGCATCGGTAGCTCGGCCAGGTGCTTCAAGAAGCCTCGCCAGCGGCTGCGGCGCTTGAGCGGGACCGGCGTACGTAACGATGGCTCGGATGCTTCGCCGGCCGCGGCAGGTGTTGGAGCAGCCGCGGACGGAACGGACGGGTCCTCGGCCGTGGAAGACATAGAGGACAGGTTAGAGCGTGCCGAAGTCTTCCGGCGGCCAGATCAGCAGGAACCCGTGCCCCACGACCTTGTCCGCATCGATGGGACCGAAGTTGCGAGAGTCGTCGGAGTTGTTGCGGTTGTCGCCCATGACGAAGATCTTGCCCTCGGGGACCTCGGTCGGGCCGAACGGCGACGTCTGTTGGCCCTCGGTGAGGTAAGGCTCGTCCACCACCTGGTCGTTGACGTACACGCGCCCGTCGCGGCCCTCGATCGTGTCGCCGCCGACCGCCATGACGCGCTTGATGAAGTCCTGCTCGGTGCCGGTCGGGAAGCCGAAGAGGCCCCTGATCGACTCCGAGATCTTCTGGATGACGGATTCTTCCTCGGGCGCCGAAGATGGCAGCACGAGGTTCTTCTCGAACACCACGACGTCGCCCCGTCCCGGGCCGCTGAAGCGGTAGGTCAGCTTCTCGACCAGCACGCGGTCACCCTCGACGAGAGTCGGCTCCATCGAGGCGGAGGGGATGTAGAACGCCTGGAGGAGGAAGCTCTTGATCAACAAGGCCACGACGAACGCGACCACGATCAGCACGGGCAGCTCCCGAAAGAACGAGTGCCGCTTCGGCGCGGGCTCCGCGGCCGGCTCGACGGGGGCGGCAGCCGGGGGCGCCGCGCCGGCCGGAGGATCGAGACGTTGCGTCGGCGGCGGAGGTGGCCCCGGCGGCGGCCGGTGCGGGTCGTATCCCTGTTGTTCGGACACGCTTACGTGTCGCGGCGTTCTTTGACCTTGGCCTTCTTGCCGACCCGGGACCGCAGGTAGTACAGCTTCGCGCGCCGCACGTCGCCGCGGGTCGCTACGTCGACCTTGGCGATCATCGGGGAGTGGATCGGGAACGTCCTCTCGACTCCGACGCCGAACGAGATCTTGCGAACCGTGAAGGTCTCCGATAGCTGGCTGCCACGCCGGCGGATGACGATGCCCTCGAACACCTGAACCCGCTCCCGCTCGCCCTCGACGACGCGCACGTGCACCCTGACCGTGTCACCGGCGCGGAAGTCGGGCAGGTCGTCGCGTAGGTACGGCCTCTCGACCAGGTCCGTCGGGTTCATCTCTTGTGTCTCCTCTTTATCTTGAGCGCGCGGGAACGCAGTTGCGTAGCCCGGACGGGATTCGAACCCGTGATCTCCGCCTTGAGAGGGCGGCGTCCTTGGCCAACTAGACTACCGGGCCTTAGTTGCTACAGCTGGGGCGCCTGGATTCGAACCAGGACTAACGGAACCAGAATCCGCCGGGCTGCCAGGTTACCCCACGCCCCAAGGGCAGCCGAGAGGATACCAGCGGCTCAGACGGCTCCGAGGGGGACGCGACGCAACCTCGCCAGCGTCTCGTCGGGTCCGAGGATCTCCAACGATTCGAACAGCGGAGGCGAAACGAGCGTTCCCGTGACAGCGGCGCGCACCGGCTGGAACGCCTTCTTCGGCTTGAGCGCGCGCTCCTCCGACAGCGCGCGCAGCGCTTCCTCGATCGCGGCGGCCGTCCACTTGTCCAAGCCCTCCAGCCTGGCCGCGACCTCGCCCAGATAACCCTCTTGGCCGTCCAGAACGCCGGCGGCTTTCTCGTCCGGCTCGACCGGCCCAAACAGGAACCGCACCATGGGCGGTGCCTCGGTCAACCGCTTCATCCGTTCGGTTAGAAGCGGCGTGACGCTCCGCAGTATCGCCAGCCCTTCTTCTGTGTCTGCGGGCAAACCCTCCCGGACACAGAAAGGGACCAGGGCGTCCGCGATCACGTTCGGATCGGACTCGCGGATGTAGTGCCCGTTCAGCCACTCGAGCTTCGCCACGTCGAAGGCCGCGGGGTTCTTGCCCACCCGGTCCAGCGAGAAGCGCTCGATCAGCTCCTCGACCGTGAAGATGTTCGTCTTGTCGTCGAAGGACCAGCCCAACAGGGCGAGGTAGTTCACCACCGCCTCCGGCAGGAACCCCTGGTCGCGATATGCCCGCACGGCGACGTCGCCCCAGCGCTTCGACAACGGCCTCCCCTTCTCGTCCACCAGCAGCGGCAGGTGCGCGAAGACAGGGAGCTCCCTCTCCCCCAGCGCCTCGCGCACGAGGATCTGCCGGGCGGTCGAAGCCACGAGGTCATTGCCGCGGATGACGTGGGTGATCCCCATCTCGAGGTCGTCGACGGTGACGGCCAGCATGTAGGTCGGGGATCCATCGGAACGCTGGATCACGAAATCCGGCGTCAGGCCCAGGTCGGTGGACATCTCGCCCAGCACCTCGTCGTGGAAGGTGATGGTCCTACCCTCGGGTACCCGGAAACGCACCGAGGAAGGACGTCCTTCCGCCTCGAAGACGGCGATGTCTTCGGGGGACAGGTTCCGGCAGCGGCCGCTGTAGCCGGGCGACCGCTTCTCCGCCTGCGCCTTCAATCGTTCCTCTTCCAGCTCTTCGGGTGTGCAGTAGCAGCGGTACGCCGCGCCGGAGGCGAGCAGCTGTTGCGCCGCCGCGTCGTAGTGGTCGAACCGGTCACTCTGGCGGTAGGGCGCATGAGGGCCCTCGACCTCGGGACCTTCGTCCCACTCCAGGCCCAGCCACCGCATGTCCTCCAGCACGGCTCGGTAGTTCTCGTCCGTCGCGCGTTTGGCGTCGGTGTCGGCGACCCGAAGCACGAAAGAACCGCCGTGGTGCCGCGCGAACAGCCAGTTGAAGAGGGCCGTGCGTGCGTTCCCGACGTGGATCGACCCGCTGGGAGCGGGCTCGATGCGCGTCCTGACGGTCTGCCGTTCCATGCGCTCGACCCTACAAGCGCGGCGCAGGCACCTTCCCTGACGCTCCCGTGCCACCACCCAAACTGGACGCGAGGCCGCCGCGATCTGTCTCCAGTTCGAGTTGTGAGCCCGCAGCTGCTAGCTACGACATCCTGCTCGTGCAGTTGTCATTGCGTTTGGCAACCGCTCATACAGCGCCCGGTGTCAAGCACCCTCGTCTGCGTAAAACCCCACGTTCCTTCCGTGACCTATGCCGTCGAACGGAACCCGGCGCTTCTTCATAGTTCGTTCTCGACAGCAGTCCTCCAGACAGAGGAGAGAACGATGAGGAAGCGAGTGCGAGTTCGTGTGGTCCGCCGATAGGCGAACACGCGGCAGGTATCCGCTTACTACCCACACCCCACGAAGGGAGAGGCCTATCGAACGGGCATAGCGGTTTTCGCAGCATCACCTAGTACCTCGTAATCACAACCCGATCACCACCACCAAGACCACAGAGGAGACAACACACCATGAAGACATTCGTTTGGAAGAAGCAGCTAACGGCTCTCGTTGCCGCGGCGTTCCTTGCCTCGTCTCTGTTCGCCGGAGTGAGCGCGCAGGCCGGCGTCAGCGCCGACAAGTCCGACACCATTTCGTTCGACCTGCCCGTCAACGTCCCCAGCACGACGATCAACCTGCTCAGCGGTGACAAGAAGAAGACGATCCAGACGGGCGCACTCAACAACGGTCGCATCGCCTTCACCTACGGCGGTTCGGGTCAGGCCCCCGACCTGTTGGTGGCAACCAGCTTCACCTGTGAGACAGCTGGAGAGACCCCGGTCGCTCTGCTGTCGCTGTCCGGCGGTACGGGATCGTTCGACGCTTATCTGGAGGTTTCCAGCACGGCGAGCGCCGACCCCACCAGCGCGCGGACCGTCGTGGCCGAGGGTCAGATCGACGAGGTCGCGATGAACGACGTCAGCCCCGGCGACATCCTCAGCATCTGCATGAGCTCCATCTAGTTGAAAGGTTCGAAGGGCAGTCGGGCCCGGAGGATGGCCGAGCCCGCTGCCCTTCGATTCAACGGGAGGAACGAGATTCCATGATGGCGAACAAGAGGATCCTCGCAAGAGCCGCAACCACTCTTGCCGTTGCGGCAGCTTTCTTGAACGTTTCGCCGCAGGCAGTTGTCGCCGAAACAACGAGCAGTGGCACCTACGAGATCGCACTGTCGAGTCTCGGCCGCTATGGCGTCAAGCTCGGGGGTCGTCGCACCAAGACCCCAACGTTGAGAAACGCGAAGGTGGCCATCGCCTACTCCTGGTCGCATGAGGGTCTCCCCCCCTCGCCCACCCTCGCTCCCACGGACTGCGAGGGAGACGAGTCCGGTGTGGTGGCGCTCGCTCTTCCCGGCCTGGGAACCGGCGGAAGTGTGTCGGCCACCGTTTCCGGTGTCACCTCCCAACCGGACGGCACGGGGGCCTACCCCTTCCACGAGACGCTCGGACCTGTCGTCGTCGAGGGTAGCTCCGACGACATCCCGATCGTGTCGATCTGCGCTTCACCCATCACCAGCGACGCGTGAGCGCGGGGTAGCTGAACCCCCACGCTCCATAGAGACGTACGCCCCCCGTCCTATCCCTCGGGACAGGACGGGGGGCTACGCCGCGCCCGGCGTTCCGAAAATTTGTCCCTATTTGGGTTTGACCTCCCTGTAGAGGGGTACCGACAGCCGCGACCGCTCCTGCAGGAGCAGCGGGCCCATCCCCCGCAACACTCGGGTTGGGCGGACGGCCAGTCACTGACCGTCCGCCGGCCCCCGTAGAGAGGGGAGGGGACGCGTGTCGGGTTTCGGATTCCGCTTCGACTCCAGGTCTTCGCTTCGCTGCCTCGCCGCGTGTGTAGTCGGCTGCGCGGCACTGCTGGTTCCGGCAACGCCGATCCAGGCGTCCGCGGAGGAAGACCCCTCGAGCGGCCGTTACATCGTCGTGTTGAACCAGTGGGCAGGCGCGTCCGCACAGGTGGCCGCCGACCACCAGCGTCAGCACGGTGCCGACATACGGTTCACTTACCGGCACGCCCTCAAGGGTTACGCGGCGGGTCTGAACGAGCAGGCGGTGGCCGCGATCCAGCGGGACCCACGGGTCGCTTACGTCGAGCCCGACCGAGGAGTGGAGACGTTCGCGCAGGCGGTTCCGACAGGTATCGAACGGTCCGCCGCCACGACGAACCAGCAGCTCGACATCGATGGCAGCGACGATGTCCGCGTGGATGTCGATGTCGCCATAATCGACACCGGTATCGATCTCGATCACCCCGACCTCCACATCGTCTCGTCGACCAACTGCACCGGCGCCCTGTCGGCCGATACCTGCGTTGCCGGTGCGGGTCAGGACGACCACGGCCACGGGACGCACGTCGCGGGAACGGTGGGCGCGCTGGACAACGACACCGGTGTCGTAGGAGTTGCGCCGGGCGCGCGGCTGCATGCGGTGAAGGCGCTAACGGCAGCGGGGACGGGCATGCTCTCGTCGGTCATCGCGGGTGTGGATTGGGTTACAGCGCGCGCCGACGAGATCGAGGTCGCCAACATGAGCCTGGGCTGCAAGTGCGCCAGCACCGCCCTCAACAACGCCATCGCGACCTCCGTGGATCGAGGAGTAGTCCACGTCGTTGCGGCGGGCAACAGCGACCTGGACGCGACGAACCACAGCCCGGCGAACCATCCCGATGTCATCACGGTCTCGGCCCTCGCGGATTTCGACGGTGGCGCGGGAGGTTTGGGGGCGCCGACATGTCGCAGTGACGAAGACGACACCCTCGCGGGTTTCAGCAACTGGGGGTCCCAGGTTGAGGTCGCCGCTCCCGGTGTCTGCATACTCTCGACCTGGTTGCTCGGCGGCTACCGCACCGTCAGTGGCACCTCGATGGCTTCGCCCCATGTCGCCGGCGCCGCTGCGATCCTGACGAGCGGCGCCAATGATCCCCTGACCCGCTCCGACGTGATGTCGGTTCGGGATGCGATCACCGCTTCCGGCAGTTCCTCATGGGTCGATGATTCAGGTGACGGGATCCAGGAGCCGCTCCTGGACGTCGGCGACGAGAACCTGTTTGTCGTCAACAGCCCCTCCCGCACAACCGGAGGCGGTCCTGCTCCCGCCCCCAGCAACGAGCCGCCGGTGGCCAGCTTCACCTATTCCTGCTCCGGTCTCACCTGCAGTTTCGACGCCGGAGGGTCTGCGGACTCCGACGGCACGATCTCGACCTATGCGTGGGATCTCGGCGACGGCACAACGGCCGGGGGCTCGACCACGAACAAGACCTACAGCGAGCCCGGCACCTATCGGGTCACGCTCACGGTGACGGACGACAGTGGGGCATCGACCTCGACCTCGCAGGACGTGTCGGTCAAGTCCGAAGAGGAAGCAGGGAGCTTCCAGCTCACAGCGTCCGCCTTCCGCTCTGGCGGCACGGCAACGGTCACCCTCTACTGGCGCGGCACCGACCTGATCGGCGGCGTCGTCGTCTACCGAAACGGCGTCGTGGTCGCAACAACGCCCGACGACGGCTCCTACACCGAGATGATCGCCAACTCCTCCGGCAGCTATGTCTACAAGGTCTGCGAAGAGGGAACCTCCAACTGCTCCAACGAAGTGGAGGTGTTCTAGGACCGGCTGAAGTGGCGACCGAGGATCGCCGTTCAGCGCCGACCGCACGGTCCCGGAGCCGTAGGACAGGTTGGGTCGACCCTAGCTGTCTCGCCGGCAGCATGTAAAAGTACGTAGACGGCAGAACGGCACTCGCCGATGCTGGACCACGTCGCTTTCAGCGACGAGCTGGAGTGAGGGGGGGGACGTGGAAAAGCCGAGGGTGGAGAGAAAGCACAAGAATTTCGTCGCTGCGCTCTCGGACGAAGAGCTCCGCACCCTGACGCAGCGTGGACGCACGCGGCGCTTCCGTCGCGGCCAGACGCTCCTTGGACAGGGCGAGACGTCGGACCGACTGATCCTCATAAGAGCAGGCCGAGTCAAGGTTGCCGTGGTGGACGAGGACGGGCGTGAGGCGGTCCTCGCGATGAGAGGGGCCGGCGAGATCGTCGGCGAGCAGGCCGCATTAGACGGTGAACCTCGCTCAGCCACCGTCACAGCGGTCGAGGAGGTAGAGGCGCTTCTTGTCGAAGCCGCCGACTTCGATGCCGCGGCGGAGACGCACCCACGTCTCTTGTCGCTCTTGAGCGCGACGGTGACCCATCGGATGCGGACCGCCGACCGGAAGCGCGTTGAAGCGGCGTGGCTCGATGTCCCTGCGCGGATAGCAAGAACCCTTCTGGAACTAGCAGATGCGATCGGCGAGCGCACGGAGGGCGGCGGTGTCATCCTCCCCCTTTCGCAACGCGAGCTTGCCGGTTGCGTAGGTGCCTCGCGCGAGGCCGTGACCAGGGCGCTACAGCAACTTCACGAGCGAAACGTGGTGGCGACCAGCAGACGCCGCTTGGCGATCCTCGACCTCGAGGCGCTCCGTACAGCCTGAGCCCACGGTCCCGTCGAAGCCGCTGGCGTCGACCCGCTAAGGGCACGGTCCGGGGCGCGGACGCTCTGACACTTCGGTGATGTGCCGAATGACGCCGGAGGAGTGCGAGGCTTCGACGCAGTAGCGATGTTCGTCCGCGTAGCGCGCTTCCAATGACACACCCTCGTAGAACCCCTCCTCGGTTAAGACGCTGAAGGTCGTCGTGTAGGTCCCGTGCTCAGCGCGGTACCTCTCCTGCGCACGTTGAGCTTGCTCGAGAGCATCTCTCGTGCTGAGACGACCCGCCACCCTCTCCGCGCCAGGCACCGCCGGCCCCACCTCGATCTCCGACCTGGACGAGCCCACGAAAGCGCAAAACGCCCCCAGGGAGACCAGGAGCGATACAGCGCCGAGCGCGACCGCCCAAGGGATCAGCCGGCTGGTTCCAGGATCCGGACGCAGCCGTCGCGCCGGCCGTCGTGGATCCGAGGGTTCGAGAGGCACGTGACGCTAGGTCGGAAGGAACCAGTGAACGTAGCCGCACCTCTCGCAAACCAGGCAGGTCGCACTTGCGTTCGCCCAATCCAGGTCCAGAAACGTCATTCCGGTCGTCTGGATCTTTCCTTCCCTCGAATAGAACCGCTGGTGGTGGCAGATCTCGCACCGCAGGTTCTGACCCGGCAGGATCTCGTACTCGGTCGCTTCCTCGCGTCCAAACAGACCCATGTGACCCCCTACTCGTCATGATCCACGGGGGCCTCCCCGTGCTACTCAGCGAAGTCGAGCCAGTCCAGGTACTTCTCGTCGCGGCCGCGGCAGATGTCTGTGTATCTGGCCTGCAGTGTCTGCGTGATCGGGCCCGGCTCGAAGGTGCGGCCATCGACCTCGCGGATCGGGATGATCTCGGTCGCGCTGCCCGTGAGGAACAGTTCCTCCGCGGTGTAGACGTCGGAGCGCGTGAGGGAGCGCTCGTACAGCGGCATCCCCTGGTCTCGAGCCAGCTTGATCACGGAGTCGCGGGTGATGCCCGGCAGGGGCCCATCTTCCAGCGGCGGCGTCAGCAGCTCCCCGTTCTTGACCATGAACAGGTTCTGTCCGGTCGCCTCCGAGACCAGCCCGTGCGGGTTCAGCATGAGTGCCTCGTCAAAGCCCGCCTGCGTGGCCTCGAGCTTCGCCATCGACGCGTTGATGTAGGCGCCGGTGGCCTTCGCGTTCGGCGGGATGATGTTGGGGTCACCGCGCCGCCACGACGAGAAGGTGACTCGCACTCCTTGCGACACCGCGTCGTCTCCGAGATACGCGCCCCACGACCACACCGCGATCGACACCTCCACCGGGTTCGCCGCGGGGTTGACCCCCATCTCTCCGCCGAAGCCCCTGTAGGCGATCGGGCGGACGTAGCACTCCTTCAGTCCGTTCGCCTCGATGACGTCGAAGGTTGCTCGCATCAGCTCGTCGACGCTGTAGGGGATCTCCATCTGGAAGATCCGCGCGGAGCGCTCCATGCGCTCCATGTGCTCGCGCAGACGGAAGACCGCGGGTCCACGGGAGGTCTCGTAACAGCGCAACCCCTCGAAGACTCCGGAGCCGTAATGCAGCGCATGGGTCAGGACGTGAACGGTCGCGTCTTGCCAATCGACCAGCTCGCCGTTCATCCATACCTTGTCGACCGGATCGATCGGCATTCTCGCTCCTTTTCCCCTGCGCTCGCGACGGCGGGGAGCCTACTCGCCGACCACGATGGAGCGCGCGTCGCGCAGCTGGGCTCGCTCGGCGATCGAGGCGAGCACCTGATCCGGGATAGGCGAGTCCACCGCGACGCACATCAGGGCCTCGCCTCCCTCGCTCTGGCGGGCCACCTGCATGTTCGCGATGTTCACGCCGGCCTCACCCAGCAGCGTCCCCACGATGCCGACGACGCCGGGGCGGTCGTCGTAGCGGAAGAACACCATGCTGGGGGCGAACGACATGTCCAAGTCGTAACCCCACACGCGCACCAGGCGTTCGGTGTCCCGCTTGCCTACCAGGACACCTGCGACGGATACGGTCTCACCCTGTCCCGCGGCGTGCACCTCGACGAGGTTCACGTAGTCGAGCGACTGCGAGGATTTGGACTCCTCGACCGAGATCCCGCGCTCCTTCGCCATCAACGGCGCGTTCACGAACGTCACGGGTTCGTGCACCACCGCCGAGAAGGCACCCTTGAGTCCGGACAACGTGACGGCTCTGGTGTCGTACTCCGCGATACCGCCGTGATACTCGAAGCGCAGCGACTCGATCCCCCGGCCCGCGAGCGCGACCGCCACCCGTCCCAAGCGCTCGACGAGCTGGAGATAAGGGCGCACGAGCTCGGGGATGTCGGCCCCGACATCGACGTTCACCGCATACGGCACGAACTCGCCCCTCAGAGCGAGGAGCACCTGTTCGGCGATGGCGAGACCGGCCTTGTCTTGAGCCTCGGTCGTCGACGCCCCTAGGTGGGGCGTGACCACGACGTTGGACAGCTTGAAGAGCGGGTGGTCGGTCACCGGCTCGTCCGCGAAGACATCGATCCCGGCCCCCGCCACGCGCCCGCTCTGCAACGCGTCGACCAGGGCATCCTCGTCGACGAGGCCGCCGCGGGCCGTGTTGATGATGCGGACCCCCGGCTTCACGTTCTCCAGCTCCTTCGCGCCGATCAGCCCAAGGGTCTCTGGCGTCTTCGGCATATGGATCGTGATGAAGTCGGCGCGGGAGCAGAGATCCGCCACGGAATCGATCAGCGTCACCCCCATCTGTTGCGCTCGCGCCGGCGCCACGTAAGGGTCGTAGGCGATCAGGCGCATCCCGAAGGAGCTGGCCCGCTGCGCGACCAGGGTCCCGACCCGACCGAGCCCGATGACGCCGAGCGTCTTGCCGTACAGCTCGACCCCCGACCACCGCTCCCGCTCCCACGACCCGGCCACCAGCGCGCCGTGAGCCTGCGGGACGTTGCGCGCTTGCGCCAACAACAACGCCATCGTGTGCTCCGCGGCCGAGAGCACGTTCGACTGCGGGGCGTTCACGACCAAGACCCCGTGACGGGTGGCCGCCTCCACGTCGACGTTGTCGAGGCCGATACCGGCGCGCCCGACCACCTTCAGGTTCTCCCCGCGTTCGATGATCGTCGCCGTGACCTTGGTCGCGGAGCGGACCACCAACGCGTCGTAGGCCGGGATCGCTTCCGCCAGCTCATCGGGCGTCATCCCGGTCCGCACGTCGACGTCGAGATGCTCCCGGAGACGCTCGAGCCCGCCCCCGGAGAGCTTCTCTGAGACCAAGACCTTCATCAAGGCATCGTACAAGTGGGCGTTTAGAGCTCGACCTTGCCCTTCGCGATGGTGAGGGACAACACGAGCCGGTCGTGTTCAACGGCGACATCCGTGTACTCGACGCTGGCGAGTGAGCGTGGAAGGTCCAGGGCGAGAGGCTCGAGTGGCGGCGCGGAGAACAACACCTGCTTCCCGGAGTCGGCAAGCGTGACGTTCTCCACCGTCGCAGTTCTGCCGCCGGCGGTCAGCGATACCCGCTCCGCCAGAGCGACCTCTGCGTCAACGTCCTCCTGCGCGAGCGCCTGGTTCACCGCCCGCTCCGAGATCGTGGCGGTTCCGGAACCACCGGTGACCCTGAGTGCCCCCGTGCCGGACATCAGGTCGCCGATCGAGAACGAGACGTTCCGGAAGGTGATCGCAAGGTCGCCCACCGAAACCCCTCCCCGCCTTACCTCGTCGGCCGTCACACGCATCCGGTCGAAGCTTCCGCCGAGGAGCTGAGGAAGGAACAACGCCCCTTGAACGTCGACCGAGAGCCCGTCGGCTTGTGGGACCGCCGCCGCCAGCCTTTCCTCGGCTCGCGCCTCCGCGGTGTTCTCGGCAACCGTGTCGGCGACGAAGAAGCCGATCAGCAGAACCGCGAGTACCGCAAGGAGCTTCACCTTCAGGCGAGCGCGTTTACGACGTGATCGATCGCGCTCGTCAGCTTCTCGATGTCGTCGGGCTCGATGGCGGGATACATCGCGATCCGGAGCTGGTTGCGGCCGAGCTTCCGGTACGGCTCGGTGTCCACGATCCCGTTCGCCCGCAGCACCTTCGCGATCGTTGTCGCGTCCGTGCCCTCGCCGAAGTCGATGGTCGCGACGACGTGGCTGCGCTGCGAGGGGTCCTTGACGAACGGCACCGCCACCGTCGACGACTCCGCCCAGGAGTAGAGGATGTCGGCCGACCTGTCGCAGCGAGACGTCGACCAGTCCAGCCCACCGTTGTGGAGCATCCACTCCAGCTGCTCGACCATCAGGAAGATCGTGGCCAGAGCGGGCGTGTTGTAGGTCTGGTTCTTGATCGAGTTCTCGAACGCGATCTGGAGGTCGAGGGAGGGCGGGATGTATCTGTCCGAAGCCGCGATGCGCCCGATCCTGTCGATGGCGGCGGGAGAGCACAGAGCTATCCACAGACCTCCATCGGAGGCGAACCCCTTCTGCGGAGCGAAGTAATAGACGTCGAAGTTGTTCGGGTCGACGCGCAACCCGGCCGCGGCTGAGGTGCCGTCGACGACGGTCAACGCCAGCGGAGAGGGCCGCCGGAGGGGCATCGCTACTCCCGTAGACGTCTCGTTGTGCGTCAGCGCGTACAGGTCGATGTCGGGGCTGGGCTCCGGCTGCGGGTGCGTTCCGGGCTCGGACTCGATCATCCGAGGCTCCGCGAGGTGTGGCGCCAGCGAAGCGGCCTGCGCGCATTTCGACGAGAACTCGCCGAAGACCAGGTGCTGGCTCCTGCGCTCGATGAGGCCGAAGGCCATCGCGTCCCAAAAGGCGGTCGACCCGCCGTTCCCGATCACGACCTCGTAATCGTCTGGCAGCCGGAAGAAGTCGCGCAGCCCCGACCGCAGTCGTCCGACGGTGTCTTTGACGGTCGCTCGGCGGTGGCTCGTGCCGAGATAACCCCCCGCGGCCCGGGCGAGAGCGGCCACGGCCTCCGCACGAACCTTCGACGGGCCCGACCCGAAGCGGCCGTCGCTTGGACGCAGCTCCGGCGGGATCACGATCTGTGCTGCGTCTTCCATCGAACTCCTCGTGCTCACGATTAGGGTGCGAATCATGCCTCACCACCGCCTGTCTACCCGGGCCACGGCGATAACGGAGTCGTCGACCCTGGCGATCGACGCGAAGGCGAAAGCTCTCAAGGCAGCGGGCGAGAACGTGATCGGGTTCGGCGCCGGCGAGCCCGATTTCCCGACGCCCGCGCACATCGTCGAGGCCGCTGCGGAGGCGACCCGGCACCCGCTGTATCACAAGTACACGCCCGCACCGGGGCTCCCGGAGCTGCGTGCGGCTATCGCCACGAAGACCGAGCGCGACTCGGGCTTCAGGGTTTCGCCTCAGCAAGTGCTGGTCTCGAACGGAGGCAAGCACGCGCTGTTCAACGCTTTCCTATCGGTCATCGACCCGGGCGACGAGGTTCTCGTTCCCGCCCCCTACTGGGTCAGCTACCCCGAGATGATCAAGCTCGCGGGCGGGATCCCGGTGGAGCTGCCGACGACCGAGGAGACGGGGTTCCAGGTAAGCGTCGAACAGCTTGATGCCGCCGTCACGGAGCGAACGAAGATGCTGTTGTTCGTCTCTCCTTCGAACCCCACGGGCGCGGTCTACCCCCATCACCAGGTCGAGGCCATCGGGCGCTGGGCCGCCGAGAGAGGGCTGTGGGTGCTGACTGATGAGATCTACGAGCACCTCGTCTACGGAGACGCAACCTTCACCTCGATGCCCGTGGTGGTTCCCGAGCTTGCGGACCGCTGCATCGTCATCAACGGCGTCGCGAAGACCTATGCGATGACGGGATGGAGAGTCGGCTGGATGATCGCGCCCGCCGACGTCATCTCCGTAGCTTCGTCGTTGCAGTCGCACGCGACGTCGAACGTGTCGAACGTCGCTCAAGCGGCCGCTCTCGCCGCGGTGGCCGGTGATCTATCCGCGGTAGCCGAGATGCGCCAGGCATTCGACCGGCGGCGCCAGCAGATGCACAAGCTGCTTAACGACATGCCCGGCGTCGTTTCGCACGAGCCCCAAGGCGCCTTCTACTGCTTCCCCTCCTTCACCGGCGTGCTCGGCACGACGATCCGCGGGCGTGAGGTCGCCAGCGCGCATCAGCTGGCAGAGGTCATCCTGGAAGAGGTGAAGGTGGCGCTCGTTCCGGGTGAGGGCTTCGGCGCCCCGGGATACGCCCGCCTCAGCTACGCCCTCGGCGATGACGACCTGAGCGAAGGGCTCAATCGGCTGGGGGACCTTCTGTCCGAGTGATCGCGTCGCGCTGACGCGCCGCGATCAGCTCTCGAACGGCGTCCACGTCGCCGGCGCGCAGCAGCTCGACCGGGTCTGGCGTCCCGTTGACGATCTCTTCGAAGAAGACCCTCCGATCGTCGTACGTCGCAAGGGCCTGTTTCGCCCACTCGCGGGCGCCGTCTAGGAGCGACGCCAACTCCAGGTACTCGGGCCCGAACATCTCGCCGACCTCGCGCTTCATCCGCTTCGCCAGCGCCGGGCTGGCACCCGCCGTCGAGATCGCCACGGTCAAGAAGCCGTTGCGGGCGACCGCGGGCAGGATGAAGTTGCACAGGTGGGGGACGTCGACCACGTTCACGAGCATCGAGCGCGCTTCGGCGTCCTCGTAGATGCGGGTGTTCAGGGTCGTGTCCGAGGTCGCCGCCACCACCAGCAGACACCCGTCCAGGTCCGTCTCCTCGTACGCCCGCTCCTGGAGCCGGACGCGGCCGGCGGCGGCAAGCTCCATCACCTGGGGCACGGCGTTCAGAGCGACCACGGTCACGTCGGCCTCACACACCAGGAGCCCCTCGATCTTCTCGAGCGCGATGGGGCCGGCCCCCACGACGAGCGCACGCCGTCTCCTCAGGTTGAGGCACGCCATGTAGAGGTGAGCGTCGATCACGCAGGCGAGGTTATCCAGACGCGACGAGAGCCTCCGGAGGATCTCCAGAGGCTCTCGGTGAAACCTGTCGTGGCTACTTCTTGGGGAGTCCCGTGATCTTGAAAGCGTCGAGGCCGCGGAACATGTCGTTCGTGTAGAGATTGCCGTTGTGCCAGAGGGCCGAGTAGGTCGCGGAGTCCTCTGCCTGGAAGTAAGCGGCCTCCTTCGGCGTTACGGCGTTCGACAGGTCGAGAACACTGAAGCCACCGGTGAACCAGGTGACGGCGAGATTGTGGGTGCCCGGCATCCAGTCCAGCCCATGCGACAGGCACCAGGACGGTACCCAGCCGGTGAGGGTGCCGACGGTTCCGTCGCCGCCGCGGGGAGCCGCGTAGCTGCTCTGGAGCACCGGCACCGACGGGTTCGAGATGTCGTAGATCCACACGCGACCGGTCGGGGTCTGCCCGGTGTGGCACTCGTGGAAGGCAAACGCCTCGTCGTCGATCGCGAGCAGCTTGCCGTCGGAGCTTGCGACCGCGTAGTGCGAATACTGGATCAGCGGGTTGACGATCTTGCCGATCGGCTTCGGGTTGATCGGGTCGCTGATGTCAAAGATGTGGACCTCGCCCGTCCCGATCGCGCCCGAGCAGAACCCGAGCTGCTTCTCTTTCGTCACGACGAAGGAGATGTCGTGGCAGTCCGAGGTGATCGTCTTCGGCTTCGCCACAAGCTCTGGCTTCGCCGGGTTCTTCACGTCGACGATCGCAGGGCCCGCGTTCGGGCTGGCGGTGAGCCCGCCACCCGCGGTGTAGACGAGCGTGGTGCCGGGAACGGGCTTCAGGGTGTGGTTCTTGCCCGTGTTGATGGATCCCAGGATCTTCGGCTTCTTGGGGTTCCGCACGTCGACGGTGATGAAGCCGTTGCCGGCCGACGGCGCGCACTGGTTGTTGTGGAAGCCCATCACGACCAGGCCCGGCTTCACGACCTCGACGTCGTTGTCGTTGCCGGGACAGTGGAGGAACCCGACCTCTTTCGGCTTAGCACCGGAGACGTCGAAGATATGCAGACCACCCTGGTCCTTCTTTTCTCCGCGGCGCGTGACGCCGTCGATCTGGCCCGTGTAGACGTACTTGCCAGAGGCGGCGACCTCAGATCCTCCCTCGTACTGGATGTCATCGAGCAACGTGACGTTCTTGCTCTTGTCGATCTTCGGCGCCGGCCTCGCGTCTGCTCCCAGAGCGGGAGCAACGACAGCACCCGCGATGAGCGCCGAAGCCATCAACGTGCGAACCGTTCTCATTCTTCGTCCTCCTCGTAGGTGCAGCCGTTGTCGCTAGATACGACGCGGCCCAGCGTTCCCCTTGCGGCTAGTGCTTGTGCTTTCCTTCTTTGAGCCCCTTGACCTCGAAGACATCGAGGCCGCGCACCCGGTCGTTCGCCCAGATGCGTCCGTCGTACCAGTACGCCGACCAGTAGTTGGTGTTGCCGTCACCGGTCGTCATGTAGTGCTCGATCTCCTGCGGACGACTGGGGTTCGAGAAGTCGATGACGCTCATCCCGCCGGCGTACCAGGATGCGACGAGGGTGTGGGTGCCGGGGATGAAGTTGAAGAGGTGGGCGCTGCACCAGGTGTCTCGGTTGTAGTTCGAAGATCCAGCGGGGAGGGGCCCGCGCTGGGGGCCGTGGTACCCGACCAGCAGCGGCGCCTGGCGGACGCTGAAGTCGTAGACCCACATCGCTCCAGTGGGGCCGCCCTCGCAGTCGTTGCCGGCGATCGCCTCGTCACCGACGATGAAGTTCTTGCCGTCATCGGTGAAGGCGAAGGAGTGCGGGAACTGGGCGGGCACGGGGACATGCGCGATCGTTTTCGGCTTGAGCGGGTCCGAAACGTCCAGGATCTGTGCCTCGCCACCACCGGCGCAGCCCGCGAGTGCCTCTTTCTTGGTGACGTAGAACTCGAGGTCGTGACAGCCGGCGCGGCTGGGCGTGAAGGTCGCGGCGACCTTCGGCTTCGATGGGTTGGACACATCCAAGATCTGCTCGACACCGCCACCGTTGGCGAGACCTCCGGGGGAGGCGTAGATGATGTCCTTGCCGGGGTAGGTGGTGAGCGTGTGGGTGCCGCCGGGCAGGTCGTTGACGGCACCGAGGAGCTTCGGACGCTTCGGGTCGCTGACGTCGATCAAGCGGACGCCGCCGCCCTCTCCGCCGCACTGCGTGGAGTGGTAGCCGAGGGCGATCAGTCCGGGCTTGACCACTGCGACGTCATTCTGGCCACCGGGACAGGGGATGAAGCTGACCTTCTTCGGCTTGGCGCCGGACGCGTCGATCACGTGGACGCCGCCGTTCTCGCCCTGCTGCATGGCGTAGACGTACTTGCCCGAGAACGCGATGTCGGTCCCGCCGGCGAAGAAGTCCTCTTTCTTGTTCTCGTACGGGAAATGCTCGATCAGCTTCACGTTCTCGGACTTGTCTTCCTCCGCGGCCGGGCGCGCGCCGGCGGGAGCCGCCAGGAGGCCGGCCACGAGGCCGAGCGTCACAGCGAGGGCGAGGCGTCGGTTCATGTCGAGTTGTCCCCTTCGGTCGTTATCGGTTGAGGAGTAGGTTCGCCCCCTGGCGTCGCCCTCCTGCACGCCCAACACCGCTCACACAGGGAACCCGAGCCCGGAGCGACTCGGGCCTCGGCGGGGTAGGACCGCTAGTTCTTCGTCCGGAGATGTCGACCGACGGACTTGTGCTGACACCTGGTGACAAAGAAGCCGCGGAGAGCTTCGCTGCGGATCAGTGGTGCGTGGCGGCGCGGACCAAGGCCGCTAGGACCCGTAGGTCTCTCTTGAAGATCCGGTACATGATCGGCTTGAAAGCGGTCATGCCGACGGCCCCCGCGACCCCGACTGGCGGGTAGAGCTCCTCGCGCCAGTAGAGGTGGGTCCGCTCGCCGCCCAGCTTCGTAAGGAAGATGTCGCCGACGCCCGAGACCCAGCCCTCGTGGGCGATGCCGAGGTGCTTCTCCGGCTCCCAGGCAGTGATCCTCACGCGGTCGCGGGTGCTGATCCCCCCGATCTTCACGGTCGCCTCGGCCTCAACGCCGACGCCCTCGCGGTGCTCCGAGAGCACCACGAAATCCGAGGCCTCCAGCATCCAGTCCCCCTGGTGCTCCCAATCCGTAATGAGACGCCACACGACCGCGGGGGGGCCGGGCATCGTCTCGGACATCTCGAGGGTCACCGGCCACCCGGTCTTGATGACGCTTGCCATCTAGGAGGTGAGTCTCTGGCGCAGCAGCTCGTTCACCATGCCGGGGTTGGCTTGCCCTCTCGTCTTCTTCATGACCTGCCCCACGAGGAAACCGATCGTGTTCATCTGGCCCCCACGAACCTTGTCCGCGGCGTCAGGGTTCTCTGCGATCACCTCGTCCACCGCAACGGCGATGGCATCGACGTCGGAGACCTGCTCCAGCCCCTTGTCGGCCGCCACCTTCTCGGGGTCGTCACCGCTCTCGAACATCGCCGCGAGCACGAGCTTCGCCTGCTTGCCGGAGATCTTCCCGTCGTCGATCAACGAGATCAAAGCGGCGAGTTGCGCGGGCGTGAAGCGCGTCTCGTGCAGCTCGAGACCGGCTTCGTTGAGCAGCCCGTAGAGATCCGCGATGATCCAGTTGACGACCTTCTTCGGGTCACCTCCATACGCGGCAGCAGCCGCCTCGAACCAGTCCGCCGTCCTGGTGGAGGCGGTCAGGACCGCCACGTCGGCCTCCCCCAACCCGTACTCCGAGGCGAGACGCGCGCGGCGGGCCGCCGGCAGCTCGGGCAGCGACTCCTCTATCTGCCGGGCCCACTCCTGCGACGGCGCCAGGGGCACCAGATCGGGCTCGGGGAAGTAGCGGTAGTCGAAGGCGAACTCCTTCGTCCGAAGCGATGACGTGGTCCCCGTCTTCTCGTCGAAGTGGCGCGTCTCTTGGAACAGGGTCTCGCCCGCGTCCAGAGCCTCGCGCTGCCGCCGCTCCTCGTATTCGAGCGCTCTTCCGACCGAGCGGATCGAGTTCATGTTCTTGACCTCGACCTTCGCGCCGTGCTCGGTCTCACCTCTGCGACGCACCGAGACGTTCGCGTCGACACGCAGAGAGCCCTCCTCCATCCGCACGTCGGACACACCCAGGGACTCCAGCAGAGCGCGTAGCTCGGCGACGAACACCCGAGCCTCCTCGGCCGAGTGGATGTCGGGCTCGCTCACGATCTCGACCAGTGGCGTGCCGGCGCGATTGAAGTCCTCGAGCGAATAGTCGGAGTCCGCGATGCGGCCGGCGCCACCCATGTGCACCGACTTACCGGTGTCTTCTTCTAAGTGAACGCGGGTGATCCCGACGCGGGTGGAACCGAACTCGCCGGAGATATCGACGTGGCCGCGCTCGCACAGCGGCGAGTCGTACTGGCTGATCTGGTAGTTCTTCGGCATGTCCGGATAGAAGTAGTTCTTCCGGTGGAACAAGGAGTGCTCCGCGATGTGGCAGTTCAGCGCGAGGCCGATCCGCATCGTGTACTCGACCGCCTTCTCGTTCGGAACCGGAAGCGTCCCCGGAAGACCGAGGCAGACCGGGCAGGTGCGACTGTTCGGTTCGCCCGCGAACGAGACCTCACAGCCGCAGAACATCTTGGAGTTCGTCGCCAGCTCGACGTGTATCTCGAGCCCCACCGTGGTCTCGTAGACGTCTTCTTTCACGCTCACAGCTGTGGCCTCTCTTCGAACCCGAGGTCCTGCTCGAAGGCGTACGCCGCACGGAACATGGTCTTCTCGTCGAGCGACTTGGCGATGATCTGCAACCCCACCGGCAGCCCGTCGTCGTCGGAGAGTCCGCAGGGCACGCTTATAGCCGCATTCCCGGCGAGGTTCACCGGAACGGTGAACACGTCAGACAGGTACATCGCAAGCGGGTCAGACGTGCGCTCACCCAACTTGAAGGCGGTCGTCGGCGAGGTCGGGCAGACGATCAGGTCGACCTGCTGATAGGCGCGCTCGAGGTCCCGCGCGATCAGCGTCCTCACCTTCTGAGCCTTGCCGTAGTAGGCGTCGTAGTACCCCGCCGACAACGCGTACGTCCCCAGCATGATCCGACGCTTCACCTCGGGGCCGAACCCCTGTTCTCGCGTGCGCGACGTCATCGAGACGATGTCGTCGGCCCCCGAAGCGCGACGGCCGTACCTAACGCCGTCGTAGCGGGCGAGGTTCGAGGAGCATTCCGCCGGTGCGATCAGGTAGTAGGCGGAGATCCCGTGCTCGAACGACGGGAGAGATACCTCCTCCAGGGTCGCACCCAGCTTCTCCAACCTGGTGATCGATTCGTCCACCCGCGCCCGAACGCCCGCCTGCGAGCCCTCCCCCTGGAACTCCTTCACGATCCCGATCCGCATGCCATCGATGCCGCCGTGGATCCCATCCAGCAGGTCCGGGACCGGCTCCTTCAGGCAGGTCGAGTCCATGTCGTCTCCGCCCGCGGCCATATTGAGCAGCGCGGCCGCGTCCGAAACGGATCTGGTGATCGGACCGGCCTGGTCGAGAGACGAGGCGAAGGCGATCATCCCGTAGCGCGAGACGAGGCCATAGGTCGGCTTGACGCCAACCAAGCCGCACAACGCCGCGGGCTGCCTGATCGAGCCCCCGGTGTCGGTCCCCCACGCCCACGGCACCGCGCCCGAGGCGACGGCCGCTACCGACCCGCCGCTCGAGCCCCCCGGAACGGTGCCGAGATCCCAGGGATTGCTTGTCGGGCCGAAGGCGGAGTTCTCGGTCGAGGACCCCATCGCGAACTCGTCCATGTTGAGCTTTCCGAGCATCGGGAGGCCCGCGGCCTCGCAGCGCGCCACGACGGTCGCGTCGTAGGGGGGGACGAAGTTCTCGAGGATCTTCGAGCCGCAGGTCGTCGTCACACCACGCGTCACGAAGATGTCCTTGTAAGCGAGAGGAACCCCGTCGAACGCGGACAGCTCCTCGCCGGTGGCGCGGCGCTCGTCGGCAGCCTGCGCCGCCTCCAGCGCCCGCTCGTCCGTCCTCTGCAGGTAGGCGTGGATCTTGGGGTCGACCTCATCGCCCCGGGCTATGAGCGCCTCGGTGACCTCCCGCGACGACACCTCCCCCGCCTTCAGGCGCCGCGCCAGCTCCGTTGCCGACGCCCACACGATCTCGCTGCTCACTTAGGCGTCCTCGATGATGCGCGGGACCCGGAAGCGGCCGTCCTCGGCCTCGGGCGCGTTCGCCAGAGCCTCTGCCCGCGGCAACGAGGGCCGAGCTACGTCGGGCCTCATCACGTTGCTCAAGGGCAGCGGGTGCGACGTCGGAGGCACCGAGTCCAGCTCGAGCGACTGGATCTTCTCGGCGTGGCCCAGGATCAGCGTGAGCTCTTTCTGCATCCGCTCCCGCTCCTCTTCGGTGAGGTCGAGGCGGGCGAGACGAGCGACATGATCGACTGCGGCACGGTCCAAAGACATGGGCCGAATCCTAGAGGGGCCGGCGCAGCGCCCGAAAAGGGCTAGCGTTGCGAGGTGGGCTATCCCCGGAACCTCCTAGCCGACCACGAGAAGATCGTGTTCGAGCTGCGCCCGCACTGGATCGCCGTCGTTCCCTCCGCGCTCTGGACGGTGGTGCTAGGCGTCGCGCTGTTCCTCGCTTACCAGGCCGCGGAAGCCATAGTCGACGGCGACCCGGGGGCGGCGAAGAGCATGGCGGGCGGCGCCGTCACGATCGCGTGGATCCTGCTGGCCCTGGTCCCCTTCCTTCGCTGGTTCTTCACCTTGTTCGTGTTGACGAGCGACCGGCTGATCACGAGAAGCGGCGTCATCGCGAAGCACTCGCGGGAGATCCCGCTAGAGCGGATCAACGACGTCACCTTCAACCAAAGCGTGCTGGACCGGATCCTCGGCGCAGGGGACCTGCTGGTGGAATCCGCCGGCGAGCGCGGCCAGACCAGGATCGCCAACGTTCGCAAGCCCGAGCAGGTCCAGCTGATGATCTACAAGCAGACCGAGGACAACAACAACCGGATGATGCGCCCCCGCGCGGCTGGAGCAGGAACGTCGATCCCCGAGCAGATCCAGGCACTGGCGTTGCTGAAGGAGCGGGGTGTCCTGACGGATCTGGAGTTCGAGACGAAGAAACAGGAGCTGCTGAAGCGGATCTAGCTGCTCGCCTGATCAGCGAACGACGATCTTCCCCCGCATCCCGTAGTGGAGCATGCACGCGTATGTGAATCCTTCGGCACCCGACGCTTTCCTGAAGCGCAACCGGTAGGGCGCATTATTCAGGCCCGGCAAACCGTAGCCGCGCAGACCCGACGTCTCGAAGTCATCGCTGCCCGCGAACGCCCCGTTGCCGATCGGTAGCGGGAAGGTGTGATCGAGATCGAACTCCACCTGAGTGGTGGCGCCCGGGCAGAAGGGAGGAGCTGGTGCCCCATCTACATCTTCGGCGGTGCCGCTATCGGTGTCGAGGTCGCACTTCACCGTGAGCCAGGGTGTCTGCAGCGCGGTGTCTAGGGGGAAGCTCACGGTGTGGACCTCCTTGCGGCCGAAGTTCCACTTCACCGAGTCGCCCGCACGAACGCGCAGCGTCTTTGGGTACATCCCTGCGAGGAAGATCGGGCCTTCCTCCAAGCCCGCCCAGGCCTGCCACACCTTGCTGCCGTCGGCGCGCTGGCGGCCCACGCGAGCGTCGACATAGTCCTCGTGCAACGCGACCGCCTTCTTCTCGTACTTGGCAACGGCGGCGTCTCGGCGGCTGGCGAGCTGCTCAGGAGTCGTTACCGCTTCGTCTTCCGGAACGACGTCTATGCGTACCCGGATGGCGGGGTGGAACGGACACAGTGCCCACAAGGTCGTTCCGGGCTCTGCGGTCACGCGCACGTAGAAGTCGAGGAAGGAGTTGAGACCCCAGCCCATGCCGGAGCCCAACACCCCTTGATCGCCGTCACCCGTGCCGTCGAACTCGCAGGGGTTATCGGCGGTGGCTCCGCACTGTGGGCGACTGGGGAAAATCACGCGATTCGGGATCTTCCACGCCTCCGCGACCCGATCTGGTTGCTCGTCGGGATCCCGCACGAAAGCGGCCCAGGGACCCTCCAGGTTCGTCGCTCGCTCTGGCAACCACTCCGCCGGCGACTCGCCTTTTGGAAGAACCGCCGCTCCGTGAACACCGGCTTCGGGGATCGCCTCACTGAGGTTGCCGGTGAAGTGGATCAGGTCGCCGCTGTGAACCCTGAGCGACCCCGGGAACGCGCGGATCACCTCGGCGTCGACCCCGTCCGTCAACGCGGCGAATTGCACTTCATGAGTGACCGACGCGGCTTCCGCCGTCGTCACCGGCATCGCTGCCAGCGATAGCGTCATTACGAGAAGCGCCCCGACCACTGCTGGCTTCATGAAAGATCCCTTCTGCGACGTTGTAAGTACGAGCTCCCTTCGTAATGTCCCCCTTCCGGTCGCTCATTGGTAGTTGTAAATCGACACAGAAGACCGGCTCCAACCGCCCAATCCCGCTCGGCGGATCAACGACGTCGCCTTCAACCAGCCTGCTGGACCGCGTTTTGGGGCGGGGAGCCTCCGCAGAGGTGGCGCGTGCGCGTGGCCTAAGGCTGCGCCAGTTCCGGTGCCAGCGCCACGCCGCCGTTGGCGATCTCACCCAGACTGACGATGACTCCATCTTCTTTGACCAGCCACGCGTCACGCCCGTACCCAACGAGCCAACCGAATTCCTGACCGGTCGTCCAGTCGATGGTGCCGTCATCGGCGACCGTGGCATCCAGCCGCCCCATGGCCGACAGACGCAGCTCGTCGAAAGCCACCCTGCCTTCGGCATCGACGATGCCTAGGTCGGAGAGGTCGACCAGGGTGCGATATCCGCCGGGCTGCGGGGAGTCGAATGTGAGGCGACCGAGCTCCACCACCGAACCGCGACCCAGCGAGATGACGTCGACGGTGTTCGGGACCCGAGACGACGCCGCCAGGTAGAGCCTGTCCTCGTCGGAAGAGACTTCTGTGGTGCCCAGCTCCGTCGTCGAGTCGTACGACACGACGCGCGGGCGCTGCTCTTGAGTGACGACGTAGACAAAGCGTCCCCCAGCGTCCCACGTCACCGACGCGGGCGCCGCATCCAGCGATATCTGGCGTCCGAGGTCCGTTCCTATCTGAGTAACGAACAGCGTCGGCGTCTCCTTCTCCATGCGCCAGTAGGCAAGCTGACCCTGCGGCGACACCGCCGGCAGCGAGCCCGGCAGGAGCTCGATCTCGTCTCGCTCGAGGACGTCCACGTACACGAGACGGGAGCCGAGGCCCTTCAGGTCCCGCCGCTCCACCACGACGGCCGGTCCTTTCGAATACACCGCGTCGACGAACGAGGGATAGAGGTCTGCGTCGATCGGAGCTGTGATCTGCCTGATCCGGCCGTCTCCGTACATAGCGAGCAGCTCGCCGCCTCGGCGGCCTTGCCCGCTGAAGACCATCACCAGGTCGTCGGGACCCAGAGCATCGGCCTCCTGGGGTTCGCCGGAACGCTCGTCGTCCGGCGGAGTGGCGTCCGCCGGGGTGACGTCGATGCGCGTGACAAACCCACCGCTCCTGTGAGCAACCCACACCGCATCGGCGTCCGCAGATACGTCCACGGGCTCGTCCTGTAGCGGGATCGGCTCGCCCACTACTTCAGCCGTCGTGGGGTCGATCCTCCGAAGCGTGGCGGTGCCGTCGTCTTGTTCGTTCGCGGTCAGCGCCCACAGGTACCCGCCGCCGTAAGACAGGTTCGAGTAGCGCCCACCGACGTCGACGTACTCCTTCTCGAAGGTCCGGCGGTCGATACGCATGATCACGCCGAAGTCGTCCGACACCCAGAGCGCGTCTCCACCAACGGCAAGGTCCCCGTTCTCCGAAGTCAGCACGTCCGTGATGTCCGCTCGTTCCGCCTCACTGAATCTCCCCGCCGCGCTCTGCAGCAGCGTCAGCGTGCCGGACTCGCCGTTGTAAGCCCAGACCTCACCGGCGCCATCCTCGAGCGCGACATCTCCTCCGCGCTCCGGCAACAGACCTCGTTTGGCGACATCCATGGGGCCGACGTAAGCGACGTAACCGGGGTGCTCGGGAGCAGGTCCGCCCCGGTAGTCGACGTAGACGGTCCCGGTCGCGGGATCCGCCATCCACAAGGTGAGGTCCTTGACCGCCAGGTCGAGGTGCGTGCCTTCGGGCCACTCGTCGCTGTACTGAAACCCCACCGTGTTGGTCGAGGGTTGGATCTCGACGATCCTGCGGGCCTGCGCGTCAAAGACCCATACGGTGGGACGAGCCGAGAACTCGTCGATGGCGACCTCCTCCGGAGAGCCCCCGACCTCGACCGTGGCGACGACCTCCTTGGTGTCCGGATCTATCCGAGAGATGGTTCCGTCACCGCTGTTCGCAACCCACACGGCAGTCGCGGTGGAGGCGATGCTCACCGGCGACTCTCCGACCCGGATCGTCGTCATCACCGGCCCCGCGACCGGCAGCGGCTCGTCGTTCTGCGCGAGCTCAGGACGCGGGAAGACCGCCACGGCCACCACGGCTGCGGCGGTCGTGAGCGTTGCCGCCCCGAACCATGTGAACCGGCGCTTTCTTCGTCCGCGGAGGAAGCGCTCTTCCGCCGCGGCGAGGTCGCTCGGCACGAACCCCTCGGCAGCGGAGCCCAACGCGTGCGTGATCGCTCTCTCGATGTCGGTCATCGGTCTTCCTCTCCGGCTGCGAGGACTGCCTGCAGCTTGGCTCTGGCTTTGAACAGCTGTGACTTGACGGTGCCGACGGAGCATCCGAGGAGATCCGCGATCTCGCCCTCCGGAAGGTCTTCGTAGTAGTAGAGGACGACGCAAGCGCGTTGCCGCTCCGGGAGTCTTGCGACGGCGGCCCACAGATCCCGTCCGCGCTCCCGATGGTCGTCCTCCCATCCCCGCGTCTGCTCGTGCACACGGTGGCGGAGCACGGATCCGGCGCGGGTCTCGATCCCCTTGCGCCTGATCTTCGACCTGCAACCGTTGACGACGGCCGTTCGGAGGTAGGCCTCGCTCTTGTCCAGATCCTTGATTCGGCGCCACCCGCTGAAGGTCTTCAGGAGGGCCTCCATGACGACCTCTTCGGCCGTCGCGGAGTCTCCGAGGATCACGTACGCGAGCCGGCACATCGGCGCGTAGTGCCGGCGGAAGAGAGCGGACACCTCGTGGTCTCGCTCCGCGTCGGCTAGATGCGCCACACCGCCCCCACCCTCCATCACAGATGGTTCCGGTCTCATCCTCATCACACAGGAGACGCAACACCCCCCTGCCTGGTTGCCCGGGGCGGCGTCTATTCTGCGCGGTGAACGCCGGCCGAGACAGGAGATGTGATGGATTTCTCCATCCCCGAGGAGTACGCGGAGCTCCAGCGCAACATGACGGGCTTCATCGACAGGGAGCTCCGGCCACTGGAAGAGGCGGAGCTTGACCCGGAAGAAGACGACGTTCCCGTCGAGCTGCGAGATCGGATCCGGCGACGCTCTGCCGAGCTGGGCTTCTACGCCGCCGACTTCCCCGAGGACCTCGGAGGAAGCGGGCTTCCCCAGCTGGGCATGGTCCTGTTGCGTGAGGCCGCAGCGCGTTCCGGCTGCCGGCTCGCGGGGTTCACCACCTACGGGCCCGAGGGGCCGACGGGTCTTTTGCTGAACGCGACCGACGAACAGAAAAAGCAGTACCTGGTTCCTCTGATCAGCGCGGAAAGCTCGATGTGCTTCGCGCTGACGGAGCCGGACGCGGGCTCTGATGCTCAGAACCTGAAGACGACGGCGACCCAGGACGGCGACTCATGGGTGCTGAACGGGACGAAGCACTTCATCACGAACGGCAAGCAGGCAGATTTCGCGCTGGTGTTCGCCGCCAACGACCGAACGAAGAAGGCGCAGGGCGGCATCACCGCCTTCATCGTCGAACGCGGCACCCCAGGCTTCACGGTCGGGCGCGCCCAGCGCGGGATGGTGGAGGGCGAGGGTCAGTTCGAGCTGATCTTCGACAACTGCAGGGTCTCCGAGGAACAGATCCTGGGCGGGCCGCAGAACCTAGGGATGGGCTTCTATTCCGCGATGCAGTTCCTCGCGATGGGGCGACTGTCGATCGGCGCGATCTGCAATGGTGTGGCGGACTACGCGCTGTCGCTGGGCATCGAACACGCCAAGAACCGCATCGCCTTCGATCGTCCGATCGGGAAGAACCAGTACGTCCAGGGACACATCGTCGACTCCCTGGTCGAGATCAAGGCATCGAGGCTGATGACGTACGAGTGCGCGTGGAAGTACGACCACGGCGACCCGGTGATCCAGGAGTCTTCCATCGTCAAGCTGTACGCGTCGGAGATGGTGAACCGAGTAGCGGACCGGATGATCCAGGTCCACGGCGGCATGGGTTGGATGCGCGAGCTTCCGCTCGAACGGATCTACCGCTTGGTCAGGATCTTCACCCTCGTCGAGGGAACGTCGGAGATCCAGAAGTACATCATCGCTAAGACCGTCGGCCTCTAGGAGCGCGCCAGCGCCTTCACAACGCGCACGAGGCGGCCCATGTTGATCGTCCAGCCCACACCCCACGGGTGCGGCGTGATCAAGCGCTCGTCATCAGGGTTCCAGAGCGCGGTCTTAAGGCGGTCAAAGGTGGGCGGTCGGAAGTCATACGGCACGATGCCCGCGACCATGCCGTTCCAGGTCCGGTCTTCCTCGGGCTTGTTCATCTCCTCGCGAATCGCGCCGAGTAACAGCCCCAATGTGGCGAGCTTCATGAGCCTGCGCAGCTTCGTCACGGTTCCTCCTAGCTAGCTTTCGTCTTGCGCCGGACGAGTAGCATCCAGGGCCTCGGCGATGCGGGCGATCGTTTCCTCGGACCTGCTGCTCGCTACCCAGTTCGGGCCAATGGCGACCGAGCCCAGCAGCCTGCCGACCGCCACCCAGTCGTCGCGATCTTCCGCGTTCGCGAACATCGTGATGACGAGCGGTTCCCCATCTACCGTGCAGAGGCCGCGCTCGGTCACGAGCGACTCATGCTCGGCGTCCGAGAACTCTGTCGTCGTCTCGAGACCCTCGCAGACGATCTCCGCCTCGGCCATCGCATCGACCACGGCCGCGGCGTCGTCGTAGGTCGCCGCGTCGCTATCGCATCCTGCGAGCAACAAAACCGCACAGCACAGCGACGCGAGCATCTTCATGGGCACAGGGTACAGAGACGACGCCGCTAAGCGGATGTGAGCGCACGCGAAGGAGGGGCAGGCGGATCGCCTGCCCCTCCTCGAGAACCGTGTTGCTATCTAGAGCTTCCGGAGGACGAAATCCGATGTGGTCGTCGCGCCGGACGAGACGGACACGCTTTGCGACTTGCTGCGGTAGCCCGTAGCCGATGCCGTGCAGGTGTAGGTGGCGGGCGGAACGTTCGTGATCGAGTAGGTGCCGTCCGTTGCCGTGGTGGCGCTACCACCCGTGCCGCAGTCGACCTTCGCTCCCGAGATACCCGAGCCCTTGAACGCGGAGACCTTCCCGGCGATCGCGCCGGGGTCGGTCGAGGGGGCAGGCTCGGTGGTGCCTCCGCCGCCGCCGATCGCAGCCGCCAGGTTCAGAGCGGGGTAGGACGCACATTCCTTGCGACCGCCGGTGGACAAGCCACTGACGCCGGTGGTCTTCAGCTTGCTGCGGGTCTGCTGCGCGTCGAGGCCGAGCTCGGACATGACCAGGGCCGCGGCTCCCGCAACGTGCGGAGTCGCCATCGAGGTCCCGCTGATGACGCCGTAGCTGTTCTCGGGGAACGTGGACCAGACGTCCTCGCCCGGAGCGGCGATCTCCACATCGGAGTTGCAGGTCGAGAAGTCCGAGATCACGCCCCCCTGGTTGAAGGAAGCCACAGACATGACCTCGGGATAGATCGCGGGGTAGTTCGCCGTCGAGTCGTAGCCGTTACCGGCAGCCGCGATGACCAGCAGCCCGGCCGCGTCCGCTTGCTTGACCGCGCGCTCTAGCGCGCTGCTGCCTGATTCGCCACCCAGGCTCATGCTGATGATCTTGGCCCCGACCTTCACAGACCAGTCGATACAGGCGGCGACATCGGCAAAGAAGCCGAGGCCGGCGCCGTTAAGCGCCTTGCAGATGGCCAGCTGCGCGTCGGGAGCGGTTCCTGCCACGCCGACCGAATTGTTGCCGGTGTTGGCGGCCACGGTCCCTGCTACGTGCGTGCCGTGGAGGTTGTCGTCGGTGCAGGTGCCGTCTGTGATGACACCGATCGCGGCCAGAGCCGAGGCGCAGTCCTGAACCTTGTTGAACAACTCGAGGTGGGCCCGGTCGATCCCGGTGTCGACGATCGACACCTTCGTCCCGCCGGTGGAGGGGAACGATCCGGCGCCGAACGCCGCGTCCCACGCTTCCGGTCCGTCGATGTCCCAGTCCGCCACGCCTTTCACGAAACTGCCCGTGACGCTCTGCCCGGTGTTGTGGAAGCCCCACTGGTCCTCGAACAAGACGTCCGAAGGAACCGACGTCTGCTGGGCCTTGTAGTTCAGCTCCGCGAACGCGACCAGCGGGTGGGCCTGGTAGCGCGCCACCCAGTCCTTCGGGTCCTGGTTCTCCGGTACGCGCACCACGTCGACGTCGATGAACTCGAGGCGGTTCGCGACCTCGCCACCCTGCTGGCGGTGAACGTCCGCACGAGCCTGCTCGGGCAAGGTCCGGTCCCAACCCACGAGGATGTGGTCGTCGTCGTAGTTACTGGCAGCATCGGCACTCGTCGTCACGGCCGGCGCGGCCGCCAGCAACGACATCAACATGACCAGCAACAACAGCACACCGACAGGCACAGAACGCGTTCTCGTCACTAGAACCCCCCTCAGAGCGATACAAACCGGCACCAACTGGATAGGGAGGGCTTCGCCAGCGAGCACCCGGCCCCTCCCCCCGACGACCGATTTAGTTCAGGAAATGATCCGTCTAGTTCAGGAAATGATTGGCAGCCGACGTCGGAGCCTCTTTCTACTAGGGTCCGGCGCCGGGACAACTCGATGCGCGAGGAGGCTGCCGTGGCGAACCTGCCGGCCGGTGTGGAGATCACGTGGCTCGGTCATTCGACCTTCCTGGTCGTGACGCCTGCAGGCAAGAGGCTGCTGATCGACCCTTGGGTGATGAACAATCCCGCCTGCCCGGACGAGCTCAAGGATCCCGGGCCGCTCGACGCCATCCTCATCACCCATGGCCACTTCGATCACATCGACGACGCGGTCGAGCTCGGGCGGTCTTCTGCCGCTGAGATGGTGTCCATAGCCGAGACCTCGTGGTGGCTGAGCTCGAAGGGCCTCGAGAACCTCGTCGAGTTCAACAAAGGGGGCACGGTCGAGGTCGCAGGGTGCAGGATCCACATGACGCACGCGGTGCACTCGTGCGGCATCAAAGACGGCGACCGCATCGTGTACGGCGGTGAGGCGGCCGGATACGTGCTGGAGTTAGAGGACGGCTTCAAGCTGTATCACGCGGGCGACACCGCTGTCTTCTCCGACATGGCGCTGATCGGGCAACTTCTCGAGCCGGATATCGCGCTGCTCCCCATCGGTGACCACTACACGATGGGTCCCACTTCGGCCGCGCAAGCGATCCGCCTCCTGGGCGTGAAGACGGTCATCCCGATGCACTTCGGAACCTTCCCGATACTCACCGGCAGGCCGGACCAGCTGCGAGAGCATGCCTCGGACGTCAAAGGCCTCGAGGTGGTCGATCTGGAGCCCGGAGGGACGCTTTCCGGCTAGCCGAAGAGCGAGGGCAGCAACTGGGCCCTCCCGGCGACGTACAACAGCCCCATAACGAGGCTGGCGATGCCGGATATGAGAGCCAGAGTCAGGTAGATGGCAGGAGCCCGTCTGCCGCGCGCGAAGCCAACAGCGGTGGCGGCCGCGACCGCTGAGTTCGACACCAGTAGGCCTGAGATGAATACGAAGAGCAGGAGCAGCCCCGCAACCGGGCCACCGACGCCGGCTGCGGTGAAGAGCAGCAGGACCTGGGTCGGGGTTTCGGCTCCGATCCCGTGGATCATCCCGATCGCCGCGGCCGTCCCGAAGCCGTACTCGAGGAAGGGATCGTCGGGCAGCAGCGCCACGTGCCGGTGCCGGCGGGCGGTGTCGACCTTCGCGTTCCCCCGACCGCGCCCGTCTACATACGCAGGAGACACCGTGACGTGATCGTGATGAGGATCGTCGTGCTCGTGCGAATGCTCGATCTCGACCTGTTCCCGCGAGGCGGATCCCTTGAGCCACCGCAACGTGCGACGGACGCCCTCGAAGAGCAACATCCAGGAACTGCGTAGCCTGAAGTCACGTCCATAACGGATCAGCGAATAGAACACGTAGAACGACAGGAGCAACAGGCTCACGCCGACCACGTGCTCCATCGCGCGGTCGACAGAGGGCGGCAATCGCTCGCCGATCAGGATGGCGATGCTCCCCAGTACCACAACCACTCCCGCGTGGCCCATCGCGTACGTCGTGGCGAGGAAGAGAGCGCGTGAGGTTTTGGACTGCGATCCGGTGATGTCGCTGATCGCCGCTAGATGATCGAGATCGATCCCATGTCGAAGCCCATAGAGAAAGGTCGCTGCAACGATCCCGACCTCTAGTCCCTGTGGTTCCACCAGCCCCCCTCGGCTAGCCAGCGAGCCTAGTCGACCAAGGGGCGGACGGCTTTGGGGCCGCGCTAGAGAGAGCTCAGCACGTTCCTAGCTCGATGCGACTCGATGATGGACCAGGACGGGTCGAGATCGAGCGCGGTCTTCAGGTAGCCACGTGCCTCGGCTTCGTGGCCAAGCTCTCTCGCGATCATCCCCGCGTGGTAGTGGTAGCCGGCGTCGTTGACGCTTCTTCGGATCGCCTCTCTGGCGTAGGGAGTGGCGTCGGAATACCGGCCGTTTGCGTACAGCGCCCATGCCAGCGCGTCGGATGCTGCCGCACTCGTCCTTTGCGAATACAGCTTGCGCGCGACTTGAAGCGCACGGTCCAGATGGATGCCGCGGTCTGACCAGAAAGTGGCGAAGTCCACGTCGGGGCGGACGTCGTGTTCCTCGTAGAGACGCAAGCGACGGTCTGCCTCTTTGAACGCGCTGGCCGCCGCAGCTTCATCTCCCGCTAACAGATAGAGCTCACCGAGGAAGTTGGAGTTCCCGGGCAGCGGATAGTCCTCGACCAGCGGCTCCATGATCACGATCGCACCTTTGATGTCGCCACGTGCCGCCGTCAGGTGCACGGTCGACTCGACCGCAGGATTGAAGTCCGGCGCCAGAGTCAGAGCTTGATCCAGATGACCTTCGGCCGTCTCGAATTGTTGGTTTCCGATGAAGAGCTCGCCGAGCTGCCAGTGAGCCCACGCTGCGTTTTCCTTGGAAGTGCCCGCGAAGCCCAGCGCCCGCTCCATCGCGTCGATGGCGCCGCGGGTGTCACCCACTGTCTGGGCTGCCGCCGAAAGACGTCCGAAAGAAGAGAGATCCGGTCTGAGGTCGATCGAGCGTTGGTACGACTCGAACGCTTTGTCCTCTTGGCCCAACTCTAGGTATCCATCGCCCACGATGCCGTGAGCCTGCGAGTTGAAACGGTTGATCGCCACCGCTCGTTGGCCCCACCGGACCTGCCCGTGGAAGTCGTGGCGGGAGCCCGCCAAGATCGCCCGAGCGATCGTCGCCGAGAAGTTTCCGTCCGGCTGAGCCTCGAAGGAAGCCTGGATGGCGGCTTCGGCCTCGTCGTAGAACGATGGTTCGGCCTCGACCCGCGCCTTCTGCAGGTAGCCGATGGCGAGAGAGGCCTGTTGCTCGGCTAGCTTGGGACCGCCCTCTTCGATCTGGTTCTGCAACGTGGCCAGGGTCTGGTCCAGGTCGGCGCTCTGGCCGGGGGCCAACAGGGTCTCCGCATCCACAGACTTCGTGGCTGCGCTCGGCTGCGATCCGCGTCCCGGAAGGAGGGTCCCTCCCAAGAACAGTGCCGCGGCCAGCGCGATCGCTGCAGCGGCCCCCCCTGCTTTCGTCACTAGTTCTCCTGATGTCTTAGTAGAGAGGGAGGCCCGGCCGTAGCCGGACCTCCCCGACAGAACGTCTTGGCTACTGCTGTGTGTCGTCGTGCGGTGCGGGGTCGGACCCACGGTGCGGAAGACCCACGTACGGGAAGATGTTCTCGAACGCCTTCTCGTTGGCGTTGACTGCGTCACCGAGGTCGTTGGGGTTGCCGATCAGCTCGCCCTCGAACACCTGCAGGGCGATGTCGACGACGTCGTCTGACAGGCGTCGACCGTTCGGGAAGCCGGCGTTGTCGCCGCCGATGACTCCCAGACGGGAGAAGTCGGCGCAGCTGCCTTCCTCACACGGAGGGGTCGAGAGGTTCAGGCGAAGCATCTCGCTCGGCTCGACGTTCTGAGGCTGAGTGAGTCCCTCGATGCCGGTCAAGAAGACCGCGATCAGGTCGTCACGCTGGATGTCGGGCTTGTTCGGGTCCGAGTCCGGCTCTTCGATGCCGTAGACGGCCTCGACGACCTTCGGAAGGATGGGCTCGTTGACCGCGCCCAGGAACTGCTCGTCCTTGGTGGGCCTCGAAGCGTTGAAGAAGTCCTTCAGCCCGGTCGGTACGACGACCTCGTTGACGAGGGGGTTACCCAGGCGAGAGACCTGAGCGAATCTGCCGCGGTACGAAACGGCGCCGGTCTCGCGGTCCGAGATCTTGGCGCTACGGCGAGAAGCCGTGCTCCAGACACCGATCACGGAGTTGTTGGCGGTGACGTTGCCGCCCTTGACGACCTCGGTCTTGGGGACCTGAAGCGCAAGCGTGTTCGTGTTGAAACCACGCAACGTGTCGTCCCCGACCTCGCTGAAGTCGCCACCGTAGAGGAGGTCGAAGACGCGGAGGTCGAGGAAGAACGGGTCGTCGGCCTGTCCGGCGTAGGTCTTTCCACCGTCGGAGGTCGCCCGGATCGCCTGGTTGCGAAGGTCCTCATAGCTAGGCATGGAAGCCTGGCCGACGTCGCTCGGAGCTGCGATCGCGTTGCGGACCAAGCTCGTTACCTGACGGCGACGACCGCCAAGGTCGATCTTCTTCAGGTTGTACCTCTGACGGAAGAGCAGGTTCGGGTCGGTAAGCGAGGTGACCGGACCGTCGTTGTAGAGGAACTGCGAGGTCGGCTGGTCCAGCTCGTTCCTGAACACCCAACGGTAGATGATCTCCGCCCGGGCGTCACCGTCATTGGAGATCTTGATGTCATAACGCGTCTTCTCCGCGAACGGATAGAAGATCGGACCACCCGCGGGCTCTTCGAACGGGATCCAGTTGCTGATCAGGGTCACCGTCTGAGGAGCATCCGGGCTCGTGAACGCGTAAACGTCCGTGTTGTCGATCTGAGGCTCGGACGCGGTGAAAGGCGCTTCACGGTGGCTCGACGCCTCACCAGAGGTGGGAGCGAGCGTAGACGCGGCAAGCCCAAGGCTGAGGAGCGCGGCGAGGCCGCCGATCATCAGTCTCTTGGGCGTTCTTACGAGAGCGGTTATGGGCATGAAGCGCCTCCTATAGGCAGAGCCGGGTCCTTTTTTGCCCGGTCGAGAAGTGTTCGGCCCTGTGGGTGCCGGCGGATTGGCCCTCGCTCAGACCTCCGCGAGCACGTCGGTCGCCGCTACGGCAGCAGCCCAGCCATCAACGGGGTCCTCCACCGCCAGGCGCAACACCCAGCCCTCTTCCGCGGCGCCTTCGTCCCAGCGGTACCAGTTCAAGCGCGACCCCGCATCTCGAAGCTCCTTGGTAGCGACGGGCCACTCGTATCCGCACAGGACCGCGGAGGTGTACCAAGCCGAGAAGCGGCCGAAGGCGGCACCGCGCCGCCGCCCATGGGCGCCTCCCGACGCTGCCGCCCACGCGATCTGCTGGAGAGCCTCCGCGCGCTCGAGGGGAGCCATCCGCATGGACGAGAAGGCGAGGCGCGAGGCCGCTCCGAGGGCGTCACCCTCGACGACCACAGCGCGTGCCGCTCCATTTGATTCGTTCGTCCACGGCGTTACCAGGTCCAGCAGCACGTTTACGACCTCCTCGTCCGGCACCTCGGCCGCGGGCTGCGGCTTCACCTCGGCCAACGGAGTACGAGGCTCCCACGGCTCCGCGACCTCCACGTGGTCGGCGCGATAGGCGGCGAGCGCATAGGTGGGCTCCCACGCCATCAGCTCCAGGGGCAGGTCGAGGATCTCGGGATGAGTCGCGTCGTCACCGGTCAAGACCTCGCCGCGCAGGACGCGCTCCTGCGCGACGTAAGCCGCCGCCTGCGCGCTCGTCAGGTGTGGCGCGAGCTCGCTCCACGTGTGCGTCGAGGCCGCGACCTCGGTGAGGGGGCCGAGCAGGAAGCGGCTGAGCTCGGACTCCAACACGCCGGCCGCGTATTCCCCCGGCGCCTCCAGCGCGATGCGATAGTCGATGTGACCGATGATGGGCCACAGCTGCTTGCCGCGCTCGATCGCGTCATCACAGCGGTCGGCGAGCTCCAGCATCTCGTCCCATGCCCTGCGTCCCGCGAGCCCGTCCACGGACCGCAACAAGCCGTTGAGATCCCCGGCCTCGATGAGGTCGAGGAGCTGCTCGTTCATCCTTCGACTGTCCGAATCAGCACCGGGAAGATGGCGTCGGCCCATCTCTGGTATCCGAGGGCGCTCGGGTGGAACTCGTCTTCGGAGAAGTGAGCGGCGGGTTCTTCAGCAAAGAAGTGGCCAGTCTCCTCCGCGAGCTCGACGACCGGGACACGCTGCGCGCGCGCGACTTCCTCTATGGCCGCGGCGACCTGTTTACCCCGTAGATAAGTCAGATACCGCAACGGCTGGAGCCACGCGGCCACGCGCATGTCCGGCGCGCCCGCGACGACGACCTCGGTCCCTAGCCTCGTCACCCCCTCCAGGATCTGCTTCATGTCGGCTTGGATGTCGGCGAGGTCCGTGAAGTGCGTCACGTCGTTCGCGCCGATGCCGATGAAGACGATGTCGGGTTCGACCGCGCCGAGTTGCGGGAGCTGGTCGTTCAACACGTCTTTAACGCGTGCACCGGATACCCCCAAGACCGTCAGCCTCACGCGTCGTCCCGTCGCCTCGGCTAGCCGCTCGGCGAGCAACGTCGGATAGGCATGTTCCGCGTCGCCCGCGCCGATGCCGGCCGAGGTGGAATCCCCCATCACCACGAAGTTGAGAGGAGCCCCACCTGCCGGGCCGAAGACGCCACGTAGCTCCAGCGGAGGGTCGGTCGGCAGGTACTCCCGTCGGAGGGCGAGCCAGACCTCGACGCCGAGCACGAGGGCGAGCACGAGCACGACGAGCCCGAAGACTCGCAAGACGCGGACGATCAACCGAGACGTTGCGCGAGCTGCTTCGCGGCGCGGTGCGCGATCCCGTATATCGAGATCATCGGGTTCACCCCTGAGGGCGTTGGGAACGTAGAAGCGTCCATCACGTAGAGATCTTTCACCTCATGGGATTCGTTGTGCGCGCCGACCGCGGATGTGGTGGGGTCGGCGCCCATCCGACAGGAGCCCATCTGGTGCATCGAGAAGAACATCAGTTGACCGTTCCGGTACCCGCGCCGGCGCGTCTCGTCGGCCCATCGCTCGTGAGCCTGAGGACCATTCGGCCGGTACTCGATCGGCACCTTGTGGAGCGTGAAGATCCTTCGCGCGCCCGCGGCCTCGAGCACCTTGCCTGCGGCGACCACGGCCTGCGCAATCCTCTGCTCGTCATCCGCCGTGATCTTGTAGTCGACACGGGGGACGCCATTCTTGTCGATCCTCACGCGCCCACTCCCGCGCTCTCGCGATGGGAACCCGACCGCGGAGGTGTTCCGGTACTCGGTCATCATCTGGCGATGCGCGGCTGCGCCCGTCCACGGGATCACCGTCGCCCAAGCTCCGGCGTGAGCGGGACCGGTCTCCAGCGTCGCGCCGTATCCGCCGGTCCAGGGACCGTTGAGCTCGTTCGAGTAACGCGCCTGCATCACTCCGCCCCACATCCCGACCTCGTCGTCGAAGATCCCCGCGACGGCGGTCGCTGGGTGCAACCTGAGGTTGTGCCCAACCTGGCCACCGAGTCCAGATCGCAGCAACAATGCCGGTGTCTCTATCGACCCGCCGGCCGCGACCACGCAGCGGGCATTGACCGTCAGGGTGTGACCACCGACCGTCGCTTCCACGCCGACGGCGCGCGCGTCGCGGATCCGAACGCGGCGCGCATCGGCCCCGACGACCATCCTGGTGCCGCGATCCGCCGCGTCTTGCAGGTAGGTCAGCAAGGACGACTGCTTCGCGCCGACACGGCATCCATACGTACAGAAACCGCAAGCCTCGTCCTGGGTGCAGCCGGCTACGTTGCGCGGCATCGTGTCGACGTGCCACCCCAGGCGCTTCAGGCCTTCCTCCATGATCGTGTCCCTAGGCCCCGAGGCGCTGGAGTCGACGTTGACGCGCAGCCGCGCGCTGACCTCGTCAAGGGACGCCTCCAGCTCGCCCGATGCGAAGGCGTCGATGCCCGACACCTCCGCCCACTCGCGGAGGACCGGAGCCGGTGTCTTCCACGAGGTCGCCCAGTTCACGACGGTGCCACCACCCAATGTCGACCCCGCGAAGAGCCGGATCCCCAGATCGGCGGTCGTGAGGGTGCCTCCATAGAGATAGAGGTCGCGAAAGCCTTCTCCTTCTATCTGGGTGAAATCCGACTCGTTGCGGTAGTCGCCCTTCTCCAGCACCACGACGTCCAGCCCCGCCTCAGCCAGCACGCCGGCAGCGCAGCCGCCGCCGGCGCCCGAGCCGACGATGACGACGTCACAGTCCAGAACCTCATCGCGCTCGACCTCGAGCGGAATGATCGTCTTCGGCACGTCTGGCGGCGGCCCCGCCGGCCCCGGATAACGGATCCGGTCCCATTCGGGGCCGGCGTGGCCGTACAGCGCGGCCATCGAGAGGGAGATCAGAACCGACGCCAGCTCTCGGAGCTGCGGCACCCGGCTGCCTTTCCACCTCCGCACCAGCTGCTCGGCGGCCGTCGGAGACAGCCACGATCCGGGCACCGGACGCCCCGTCAGAGCCAGAGCGCCCCCGCGGGTATCGAGGAAGCGCAACGTGGCCAGCAGTTGGTTTCGATCCGCCTCGGACGACACGTTCGACAGCGTCTCGTTCATCCTCGGCAATACCTCCGGGACGTAGCCGGTGCCGAGGATCCCGCGCGCCAGAGCGGCGAGAACGGGGTCTGCGTCCCGAACGTGCCCCGAGGCCATCAGCGGTGGATCAGCGGCGGCGCGGCGGCCTGCGGGAGCGGCGGTGCTGACGCTGCTTCGGGTTCTTGCGCCGGCGCTGTGCGCTGGGATCCGATGCCGGCTTCGGGCGCGCCTCTTGGGCCGCCTGGACCGCCCTCACGACCTCCTGCGTCACATTCTCGTCTGTGACTCCGGCGCCGAGGAGCAACTGGAACAGGACCGCTCGCTCGAACTCCTCCAGCGAGTCCGCGATCTTGTGGCGCGGCCCCCGGGGCGAATCCCACTCCGCGATGATGCATTCGGAGTGAGGAACTCCCACCCTGAGGGGGGTCGTCCCGATCTTTCCTTCCCAGATGACGTCGCCCTGCTCCACGTTGTAGTTCCTCTTCTTCGAGTTCTCCGCGTCCCGGCCGCATCCTTAAATTACAGGAGCGGGCACCCTACCCCTGTGCGCCTCCGCCTCCTGTTAGTCCTGTCGCTGCTTGCGCTGACCGCGTGCTCGCCCTCGGGCGATGCCGGTACGGTGCCCGCGATGGGCTCCGAGGTGATAGCGATCGAGGGCGCGACCGCGCTCCTGGGTGCCGAGCTGACGCCGACGAAGAACGTCACGATCGTCGTCGAAGGCGGGACCATCACCCAGATCGGCAGCAACGGCCGGACAGACGTCCCGCCGGGCGCCCACCTTGTCGATGCGACCGGCGTCACGGTCCTCCCGGGATTCATCGACGCGCACGTGCACATCGGCTTCTACCCCCCCGAGCAGGTGCTGGGGAACGGCGTCACGACCGTCCGCGATCTGGCGTGGCCGCCGGAGCGGATCTTCCCGATGGTCGAAGCCTCGAGGCAGCCGGACTACAACGGCCCCAGCATCCACGCGGCGGGCCCGATGATCACCGTCCCCGGCGGCTATCCCCTCACCGCCGGGTGGGCGCCCGAGGGAACGGGTGTCGGAGTGACGACCGCGGACGAGGCGCGGCGGGCGGTCGACGACACGATCGAGCAGGGTGCGACAGTCGTGAAGGTCGCGCTGAACCCTCCGGCCGGACCGACGCTGCCGCGCGAACTGCTCGAAGCGGTTGTCGAGGCGGCTCACGCGCACGGGTCGAAGGTCACCGCGCACATATACGGGCTGGACGAGCTGCAGAAGGCGGTGGATGCCGGGGTCGACGAGCTTGCTCACATGCTGATGAGTCGCGAGAAGATCCCGGACCCCCTCCTATCGCGGATGGTGAACGAAGACGTGGCGATCGTCCCGACCTTGTCCGTCCGCTACGGCCGTGACAAGCGCATCGCCACGGACAACCTCCGGCGCTTCGTGGAGGCCGGCGGGCGCGTCGTCTACGGCACCGATCTGGGCAACGCCGGGCCGCGGCCTGGGATAGATCCAAGGGAGGTGAAGGCGATGGCGAAGGCGGGGATGACCCCCCTCGACATCATCCGCTCGGCAACGGTCGGCTCCGCGGCGTGGCTGGGCTTGGATGATGTCGGAGCGCTCGTCGTGGGGATGAACGCCGACATCGTGGGACTGCGCGGCGATCCGACCACAGACGTCGGTGCGCTGACGGATGTTGCCTTCGTCGTCCGCCGAACGACGGTGGTGGACTCCCGTTAAGGAGTTGTGACCTCGACGATCTCCAGTTGGAGGTCGCGGTCGTGGACGTTCGCCGTAACGGTCTGGCCGGCCCGGCCCCCCAGAAGCGCCTGTCCCAGAGGCGACTCCGGACTCAGCACATCGTGGTCACCGCCCTTCATCGCGCGCTGGGCCAACAGGTAGGTCTCGGGATCTTCTCCCTCGTGCCGGAAGGTAACGAGCTTGCCCGGCGCGACGATGCCGTCGTCGACGACCTCGACGATCCGGGCGTGCTCGAGCTGTTGCGTGAGCTTCTGGATGTTCGCCTCGTTCTTGCCCTGCTCCTCGCGCGCGGCGTGGTACTCCGCGTTCTCGCTGAGGTCTCCGTGCGCGCGGGCCGTGGCGATCTGCTCGATGATGCTCGGTCGGCGATCCTCGGACCGCTTCAGCTCCTCCGCGAGCTTGTCGTATTCGGCGCGCGTCATCTCGATCTTCTGCTCCTCTGGCATCCACCGATACTATTCGCCACCATGTCCGGACGACTGCGCGACCAGAGCTGCATCGTGACGGGCGCCGGCGCCGGCATCGGTCGTGCGGTGGCCCTTGCGTTCGCGGCAGAGGGCGCTCGGGTTGTCGTCAACGACCTCGATCACGACGCCGCGGACACGGTGGTGAAGGAGATAGACACCCAAGGCGGGGACGCGGTCGCGAGCTACGACGCGATCGGCAGCGTCGAAGCCGCCGAAGCTGTCGTAGACAAGGCTTTCAAATCGTTCGGGACGCTCGACGTTCTCGTCAACAACGCGGGCATCTTGCGCGACCGCATGCTCCACAACATGTCGGAACAGGAGTTCGACCAAGTGATCCACGTTCACCTGAAGGGGACGTGGGCCTGCGGGAGAGCGGCGGTCCAGAGATGGCGGCCGCTCGCGAAACAAGAGTCCGAGGCCGGCACGACCAAGCACAGGAAGATCATCAACGTGACGTCCGCATCGGGGCTGATCGGAGCGGCCGGACAGTCCAACTACGCGGCCGCCAAGATGGGCATCGTCGGCCTCACGAAGACGTGGGCTAAGGAGCTCGGGCGGCTGTCGATCAACGTCAACGCGATCGCGCCCGCCGCGCTCACGGCTATGACGGAGCCGCTGGTTCAGGATCCCGAGGCCGCGAAGCAGCGCTACGCCCGCTTCGCGCTGGGCCGCTACGGATCACCGGAAGAGATCGCACCCGGTTTCGTCTACCTCGCCTCGGCCGAGTCCAACTACGTCACCGGGCAGGTGCTGTGTATCGACGGCGGACTCGTCATCTAGCTCGGGAGGATTGAACATGGCGCGCGCATGGCCGTTCGAGGACGTGGAAGAGCACGGGCCGATCAGGACCCCGGGACAGTTCGTCGAGTACCGCGGCGCGGGCACGGAGGCGGTGATCATCCGCATCGGGCTTCACGACGCACAGCTCGTCCTGGTCGATGGGAAGGGCGCGTGGCAGCGGTGGGTCTACCACTCGGTGGAAGAAGCAACCGAGGTGGCCGAAAGGCTCCGTGTCCCCGTGCACGTCGGCGAATACCCCGAGGAGATGAGGGTGCGGATCAACGCGTACCGGAGGCCCGCCCGCGACTACGACAGAGCCGCCTATCCCGAGCAGGGAGCGGTCGGCCCGGTCATGTCCTATCCGGAGAACCGTCCTCGTCGGCTCGACGCTCTGCGGAGAGAGCGCTCGGAGCAGCATCAGGGCGACCAGTAGAAGAGGCCGCACGACTCCGTCTCGACCTCACCACCTTGCTCGCGTAGATCCCGCGCCCGACCGTGCCGGCGAGGCCGGCGCGACCGAGGAACCAGCTCCCCAGGAGAGCCCGGAAAGTTCCCTTCAGCACCGCCCGCGTCGGAGGAAGGATCATCGCCAAGCCGACGACGTCCGTGATGAAACCGGGCGTCAGCATGAGCGCGCCGCCAAAGAGGATCATCGCTCCGTCGGTCAATTCACGTGTGGGCATCTGTCCTGCGGCCATGGACGCGCGCAGCCGTCTCCAGGTCGCGGAACCCTCACGCTTTAGCAGCCACGCACCCACGATCGACATGAAGATCAGGAGCAGGATCGTGGGGGCGGTCCCGATCACCTCGCCGACCTGGATCAAGACATAGATCTCGACAAGCGGCACGAGCAGAAGAGCGAGGAAGAGCGGTGCCAGCATCTGGTATCCATACCCCGTGTTGTCTACGAGCACACTGAAGGAACTCTCCCTCAGCAGCGCGCTCGGCGCCGTTGACGAAGGCGCGGCCTTCGTCGATCTGCGGCCCGTCCGCAACTATCTAGACGTGCATATCCCCCGGTCGCTGTCGTTGCAGTACGAGAACGGGCCGGGCTTCCAATCGCGCGCGCGGGATTGCATCCCGCTCGACATCCCCCTCGTCCTCTTGCACGACGAGGCCGCCGACATGATCTGGGCGGCAGCGTGTTTGCGGGGCAGAGGCTTCGCAGTCCTGGGCACCGTGCAGGACGGCCTGAACGCGTGGGCGAACGTGCACGGCACCCCGGCGTCCACCGAGATCTATCGCGGGCCGCAGCCGCGCAGGGCGCGCGTGCTCGATGTGACAGATCCCGGAACGACCGGGGCCACCGACGCGACCACGATCCCGATCGAGCAGCTATGGGGCCGCGCGCCAGAGCTCAAAGACGAGCGCAGAGTGGTGGTGGCGTTCGGATACGGGGTGCGCGCTGCGCTCGCGGTGGGGATCCTCGAGCGCACGGGGATCGACGACGTGATCGCGTGGGACACCAGGGGGACCTTCTAGCCTTCGTCCATGCCTTTCGCTATCAGGAAGCCCCGGGCGCGCTCGGTCAGCGGGTAACGGTTCACCAGGTCCCAGAACCGATCCGAGTGGTCCGCGACGACGAGATGGGCAAGCTCGTGCACGATCACGTAGTCGCACACCCAACGTGGGTAGGAAGCGAGCTCGACCGACAGCCGGATGGTCCCGTCGTCCGGACAGCAAGACCCCCAGCGCGACCTCTGGTTCGAAACCCACTCGACGGAGCGCGGCCTAACGCCGCCGAGGTAGCGGTCGGCTAGGTGCGCGGCCCGCTCCTCGAGATCGTCCGCGGAGTTGAGGCGGTCACGCCGCTTGCGCTCCGACATCCGGGCCGTCATCCGCTCCACCCACCGCTGCTCTTCTGCGCGGGAGAGGCGGTCTGGGACCGAGACGATCAAGGCGTCGCCGACGATCTGCGCCGAGATCGTCTTGCGCCGCCGGGAGCTGCGGCGGACCTCCACCCGGTGGAACTCGCATTCAGCGCCGGGGGCGTCCAGCGGCAGTCGGTTCATGACCATGGGGTGAATCCTATGGGTGCCCCCCGCCGACCCACGGCTTTGTCCCTCAGAGACAACCCGAAGGACATAGTTCTGCATCCCTAGAGGCTGCCAAAGGGGCACCGAAGGCGGCATTATCTACATCAAGCACAAGAGAACACCACTGAGCCCCCTCCGCGATCCGCCCATCCCCCCCGCGGAGGGGGCTCTTCCACGTCATCGTTCGGATGCCTCCACAGCGCCGGTGTGGAGGAGCTCGCCGACGGCTCTTCCCGCGACGTGCCCCCACCCTCCCGCGCCCGGCCGCGGCGCGAGCTGGCCCACCTTCAACACCCGACCCAGAGTCAGCTGCTCGAGCGCAGCGAGACCCCGATAAGACTGTTGCTCCGCCATGCCGATGGCGCGGCCCAGGCGCGGCCCCCATAGATCCCAACCCCCCTCGCAGGACGCCGGTGCATCGCGCAAAAAGGCGAACGCCAGCGCCTGGGCGGTATCGGAGGAGACGATCGCGCTGTGTCCCTGCAAGCCCTCGGGAGCCACTACACGATTCTCCGCCTCCTCCCAGTGCGCCCGGTCGGCGGTCACGATCAAGTCGTTCGGTATGGCAAGGGCGAGCGCGCGGGTCCCGTAGACGACGCTTTCGCGCGCCAGCTCGTGAAGGAACGGAGATCCCGGCTCCAGCTGACGCACGGCCTCCGAGCGCGGATCGGGAAGCGGCGCGCCGGTACGTGCGATGGCTGATGCCGCGTCGAGAAGCAGGCCGCCCGTCAGCGTCTCCTCTTCCAGGCGGTCGGGCAACGATGCGATCGACGCGCCGCCGTGCGGCGACGCAAAAGTGACCAGGTGCTCGACCCGCGGCAAGTCCTGTCTTTGCTCCTTGGCTGCCGTCGTCAGGAAGCGGCGCGCGACGAGGCCGCCCATCGAGTGAGCGAGCAGGTCGACCTCGGCGCCGGGGTGCCGCTTGGCTACGCGCACGAGCAGCTCGCGCAGTCGCTCTGCGGCGACCGCGATGTCCCCGTAGGTATCTGTCCGCGCGTAGGGCGAATGAAGGTCATGCGCGTCGGATCCGGCGTAAGAGAAGCGGTAGACGCGCCGGTACCCAAGCTCTTCCGGCCCGTGCTGGTACATGTCGGCGTGGATCCCGTCGTCGGTGCTGCTGGAGATACCGGCGAGCGCGACCGCGACGTTGTCGTTCGGCGGGATGGCGGGCTCGCCCGCGAGCGGCGCGATCTCCCTGCACCCCACCGCGTGGGTGCCTGCATGCCTCCACGCCGCGGGAACGCCGTCCGACATCAACGCGTCGGGCTCCCACACCAGAGGCGCGAGGTGAAGCGCAGCCGTCACGTCCGCCTGGACCAATAGGAGCTCGGGATCGACGTAGCTCCCCTCGAGCTTCACGCCGAGATGGAGCCCGGGCTCACCGCCGGGGTGCGCGCTGCCGCTGCGGCCGATCCAGGTCCCCTCCGAGACCTCCTGTCCTGCGTACACCGATATCTCTGTCAGCGCGGAGTAGGTCGTCTCGTAGCCGCCGGGATGCGCGATCGTGACCGCGAGACGACCCGCGACCGCGCCGGCGAAAGTCACGGTTCCCCGGCCGGCGGCCCGCACGCGCGTCCCCGCCGGAACGTCGTAGTCGATCCCGCGGTGCCCGGGAGCCCACCGGTTCTCGGGCTCGTCGAAACGCACCGTCACCGCCGCGTCCACCGGCGGCGACAGGGGAACGGCAGCGGCTGCCGGACGGATCGGCACGAGCACCGCCAGGAGCACGAACGCGGCGAACGGACGCTCCCTGTTGTTCATCGGCCCGAGGATGCCGCCTCGACGCCCGTGCGGCTGTGGCCGAAGCCACAGATGCAGCCGAACTACGTCAGATAGAGCCTGAGATAGAAGATCGTGAAGTAGACGACGAACGCAGCCGCCGCCACGTACATCATCGGACGAACCTCAGCAGGTCTCCCGCGGGACAGCTTGATGAAGACGTATGCGATGAAGCCCGCACCGATCCCATTCGTGATCGAGTAGGTGAAAGGCATCAAGACGATCGTCAGGAAAGCGGGGATAGCGAGCTCCAGGTCATCCCACGGGATCTCGCGCACGTGCGTGATCATCAAGAAACCAACCAGGACGAGGGCCGGAGCCGCGGCCTCCAGCGGGATGATCGCCGCCAGGGGCGAGAACAGGATCGATAGCAAGAAGAGCAGGCCGACGACCACAGCGGTGAGCCCTGTGCGGCCGCCCTCGGCGATCCCCGAAGCGCTCTCGATGTAGGTGGTGTTCGAAGAGGCGGAGAACGCGCCACCGATGGCCGCGGCAGCGGAGTCCACCATCAGGACGCGGTCGATGTCCGGCAGCCGGCCCTCCTTGTCCAAGAGCTCGGCTTCCCGGCCGAGTCCGACCGCGGTGCCCATCGTGTCGAAGAAGTCGGACAGCATCAGGGTGAAGACGGCGAGGATCGCCGCGAGCGCCCCCATCTGCGCGAAGAAGCCGAAGGAGAAGTCGCCTAGAAGGGCAAAGTTCTCGCCGGTCGGCATGTCCACGGGCGACGCGAGGTTCGCCTTCCCGGCGAAGCCCTGCCCTTCCAGGAACACCTCGTTGACCAGCACCGCCAGCGCGGTCGAAGCGAGGATCCCGATCAACAACGAGCCGCGCACGCGCCTCGTGTACAGAAAGACGATCAAGAGAAGCCCGACAACGAAGATGAGGACGGGCCACCCGCGCAGCTCGCCGCCCGTCCCCAGCTGCAGCGGCGGGACCGGAAGCGTGGTCGCGGTCACGAAGCCGGCGTCGACCAGCCCGATGATCGTGATGAAGAGGCCGATCCCGACGGCGATCGCCTGCTTGAGCGGCATGGGCACCGCATCCATGACGGCCTGCCTGAACTTCGTGAGAACCAGGACCAAGATGATCAGCCCCTCGACGACGACCACCCCCATCGCCTCCGGCCAGGTGAGCTGGTTCCCGCCGACCAGTTGGAACGCGACCACTGCGTTCAACCCGAGTCCGGCGGCGATGGCGAACGGATAGTTCGCGAACACGCCCATGGCAAGGGTGGTGATACCGGCTGCCAGAGCCGTCACGGTGAGAACCGCCTCCGGCGGCAGCGTGTAGCCCGTCCGGTCGGGGATCGACAGGATCAGAGGGTTCAAGAACAGGATGTATGCCATCGTCATGAAGGTGGTGACGCCGCCGATCACCTCCCTGCGGACCGACGACCCGCGTTCGGTGATCCTGAAGTAGCCGTCGAGCCCGTTCCCCCGCGTGGAGACAGCCTTCGACACTTGTTCCCCCCTTATCTCTCGTCGACGCCGATCTGCAGCCGGTAGATATATCGCGTCACGCCATCGCGGCGGCGGTCAGCGCTCCCACGACCGTGAATTGCAGCAGCGCGGCCGCATCCAAGAACCTGAAGATGCGACGCCTCGGCGCGAGGAAGTCGATCGAGAGAACCCCCTGGGAGCCCCGTTGAGCCAGCACCACGAACAGCGCGCGGGCGCCGCCGAAAGAAGCCCCTACCGCCGCCCCCGCCAGCGCGTGGGCGCTCAGGACCGCGGCCGCCATCGCCACGGCGTACGAGCCGAAGTAGATGCGCGTGCTCCAGCCGAGACCCAGGTCGAAGCCGTTGAGGAAGGCGGCCATCGGACGCGGCAAGACATGACCCCACGAGCGCGGCGTCTGCCGCTCGAGGCCGAGCTTGCGCCCCTCGTGGATCCAGTCGACCACGATCAGCACCGCGGCGATCGAAGCGAGAGCCGCGAACGCCCATGCGAGCGCCCGCCGATCCAGCCCGATGACGGCCCCCACCGCGCCGAGGACGAACCCCGTCATCGCGCCGCCGAGCGTCCCGCCCGCGACATGCGCGAGCTCGACACGTCGCGCCTTTCTTTGGTCTGAACGCACCATCGGACCGATGGTGTCGACCATCGAGAACCCTCAGGGGGACCAGTTCGAGGCGATCCCGGCGGCGGCTGCGAGCAGCGCCGCGGAGACGATCCAGACGTCCACCTCAGGAGGCCCCCGCGCTCGTAGAGATCAAGCCGAGTGCCTGGTCGAGGAGCACGATCACGGCGCCGCCGCCCAGCCCGGTCAGCGCAGCAGGCAGCCAGGCGGAGGCCGAGCCGGCCGCGCCCGAGAACGGTGTCGCCAAAGCAAGCCCGACCAGAACGATGTTGCGCACCACCGACACCCACGACACCCTCTCGCGGGCCGCTCCTCCGAAGCAACCACAATCGGCCTCCACGCCGCGCAACACCGATCGGAGCAAGAGCAGCGTGAAGGCCGCGAACATCGCGGCCATCGCGATCCCGACGAACGGCTGCAGCGGAGCGATCCACTGGAGCGCCGCGAACATCAGCTCCAGCGTCGGCACCAGCGTTATCAGCAGTGACACGAGCGCGGGCGGGATGACGCGATAGCTCTCCAGCGCCGCCCGGAAACGCTGAGGCCGGCGAAGCTTCGCCCAGGCCGCGCTGACGAGCACCACGGTCAACAGCGTCGAAGCGAACACCGACAGGTTCGTCATCGCCTCATCATGCAAGACGAGGCCCGACTCCAGGGCCGGCCTTTTGTCCGGGCCTTTAGTCTCGGGACATGGCGAAAGTGACGTTGATCCCAGGAGACGGGATCGGTCCCGAGGTCTCCGATGCGACGCGGAAGGTCGTGGACGCGCTCGACGCTGGGATCGAGTGGGAGGTGCACGAGGCTGGCGCCCCCGCGATCGAGTCGCACGGGACGCCTCTTCCGGACCATGTGATCGAGTCGATCAAGCGGAACAAGGTCGCGATCAAAGGCCCGGTGACGACCCCGGTGGGCACCGGGTTCCGCTCGATTAACGTTGCACTCCGTCAAGAGCTCGATCTATACGCCTCGGTGAGACCGTGCCGGCTATACGCGGGTGTGCCGTCGCGTTTCGAAGCCGTCGACATCGTCGTGGTGCGGGAGAACACGGAAGACCTATACGAAGGTATCGAGTTCGAAAACGGCTCGAAAGAGCTGACGAAGCTGCGGGGATACCTCAGCTACGTGCACGGGTTCCCGATCGCGCGCGACGCAGGGGTGTCGGTAAAGCCGATCTCGATCACAGCCACGCGAAACATCGTGTGCTTCGCCTTTGATTACGCAAAGGAGCATCGCAGGCGGAAGGTGACGCTGGGGCACAAAGCGAACATCATGCAGTTCTCGGACGGACTGTGGCTGGAAACGGCGGAGCAGCTGGCGACGGAGAACCGCGACGTCGGGTTCGAGGCGATCCAGGTGGACGAGCTTGCGATGTGGCTCGCGTGGCACCCGCAAGAGCTGGACGTGATCGTGCTCTCGAACCTCTACGGCGACATCATCTCCGACCTCTGCGCCGGCCTCGTCGGCGGCCTGGGCGTGGCTCCGGGAATGAACCTGGGGCACGAGTACGCCGTCTTCGAGCCGACGCACGGCTCCGCGCCCGACATCGCGGGCCAGCAGATGGCGAACCCGGTAGCGATGACGCTGTCGGCGGTGCTGATGCTTCGTCATCTGGGTCAGGCGGACGACGCCGACCGTCTGGAGCGTGCGGTGGCGCGGGTGCTGGCGGAGGGCAAGCACCGGACCGCCGATCTGCGCCCCGTGGGTCCTCCCGCGAAGACCGACGAGGTGGCAGAGGCGATAGTCGCTCAGATCCACGCGGGGTGATCGTGCGGCGGGACCCGGCTCCAGGTCTCGCTCGCGCGCAGGCGTTCGAAGACGCGTTGCACGAGGGCCTGGCGTCGCGCAAAGAGGAGTTCCGTTGGGGCACGGCGCTGTTCTGCCCCGAGGTGTCCTCGATCTACGACGTCAACTTCCTTCGGGTGGATCGCCCGGACGACGACCTGACGGTGGAGGCGCTGGTCGATGAAGCCGACCGCGTCATGGCCCCGCATGCGTTCAAGCACCGCAAGCTCGTGGTGCCGGACGCCGAGGTCGGGACGAAGCTGGCAGACGACCTGCGCTCGCGCGGGTGGCGGGTCGACCGGCTCCTCTACATGACCCACGAGCGCGAACCGCAACGAGTGGCACGAGCCGACGTGGACGAGGTGGTGCAGGGCGTGTATGTCGCCGCCCGGGACGAGTTCAACCGCCGCGAGCCCTACTTCGGCAACGACGAGACCGTGTTGCGCGACATGAGAAAGGTCGCCCGGATGACATACGCCGCCACGGACAAGAGACCGTTCGCGGCCTACGTCGGCGACACGATCGCCTCGATGTGCGAGCTGTATTCAGACGGCCTCACCGCGCAGATCGAAGACGTGGCAACGCTGGAGGAACACCGCGGAAAGGGTCTAGCAACGGCGGTTGTTTTGCGGGCCCTGCACGAGGCGCAGGCGTGGGGCCACGAGACGATCTTCCTCGTCGCCGACGACGAAGACTGGCCGAAGCACCTCTACGAGAAGCTCGGCTTCCACGGCGTCGGGATCAGCTACCACTTCCTCCTTAAGCCGGAGCAGTAGCCGCTGCTGGACTCCCACCCCGTGTGCGGTGCGGCTACCGCGGGTCCCAACGGGTCTTGGGAGCGATCGGCCCCAGGAGGATCCGGTCTTTGTAGCGCTGGATCGTCTCGATCAAGTGCGCGACGACATCGTCGCTCAGGAGGTGAGGCCGTAGCCCCAGCTCCAACAGCTTGGTGTGAGCCGCGTTGTAGTAGTGCTCCTCGGCCTCGACACGAGGGTCGGGGACCTTCTCGACCGTCACGTTGATGCCGAGGTCGCAGCCGACCCTCTGTACGCGCTCCGCTAGATCGCGCACCGACCACTGCTCGGTGAACTGGTTGAAGACGCGGTATTCGGCCGCCTCCGCAGGGTTCTCGACCGCCAGGCGGACACATTGGATCGTGTCGATGATGTTCAAGAAGCCCCGCGTCTGACCGCCGCGCCCGTAAACGCTCAGCGGATAACCGACGACGGCCTGCACACAGAAGCGGTTGAGGGCGGTCCCGAGGACCTCGTCGTAGTCGAAGCGGGTGCAGAGTCGCTCGTCAAGATCCGTCTCCTCGGTGCGGATGCCGTAGACGACGCCTTGGTTGAGGTCGGTCGAGCGGAGGCCCCACACGCGACAGCCGAAGTGGATGTTGTGCGAGTCGTGCACCTTCGACAGGTGGTACATCGAGCCCGGCAGCTTCGGGAAGGGCAGCGTGTCGCTTCGGCCCTTGTGCTCGATCTCGATGAACCCTTCCTCGATGTCGATGTCGGGCGTGCCGTACTCCCCCATCGTGCCGAGCTTCACCAGGTGGGCGTCCGGCGCCAGGTCCCGCATCGCGAAGAGGACGTTCAAGGTCCCTTCCACGTTGTTGCGCTGGGTCGCCACGGCGTGCTTGCGGTCGATCATCGAATAGGGCGCGCTCGGCTGCTCGCCGTAGTGCACGATCGAGTCCGGCCGGACCTCGCGCATCACGAAATCGACGAAGGAGGGATCGGCGAGGTCACCGATGAAGGATGCGATCGACCTGCCGGATACCTCGCGCCAAGCGGTCAGCCGCTCCTGCAGCGACTGGATCGGAGTCAGGGAATCCGCGCCTAACTCCGTCGCCATTCCGCGGCGAAGGAAGTTATCGACGACCGCGACCTCGTGCCCGAGCGAGGAGAGGTGCATCGCGGTCGGCCACCCGAGGTAGCCGTCACCGCCGAGGATGAGGATCTTCACGGCCACGACGATAACGTCCGGCCCCGGCCGCGCTGGGGCATGTCACGATCGCGCGATGCCAGACGAGCCAACGGAGTGGAGCGACGAGGACGAGCTGGATACGCGCAAGCCACTGTTTCTGCGGCTCGTCGCCGCGGTCGTGATCGTCGGCCTGGTGATCTTCATCGCAGACCTCTTCTTCAGCTTGGTCCTCGACTGGATCTGACGGCCCCCCATTGGTTACCGCCCAGCGGGAGCGAGCCACGGTGAACCATTACTCTGTCGGCGTGGATCGAGAAGTCGAACGCACGCTGGAGGCTCTTCTCGACGAGCGCCGTACCTTCGTCCCTCCCCCGTCCTTCACCGAACAGGCGCTTCTGAAGGACGCCGCCGTCTACGCGGAGGCAGAACGCGACCCGGACAGCTGGTGGGCCACCCAGGCGGAAGCGCTGGACTGGTCCACGCCGTGGGACCAAGTGCTCGAGTGGAAGCCGCCGCATCACCGGTGGTTCCTGGGCGGCCGACTGAACGCTGCACACAACTGCCTCGACCGTCACCTCGCAACGAACGCCGACCGCGTCGCGTACCACTGGATCGGCGAGTCCGGAGAGAAACGCTCGATCACCTACCGCGAGCTGCACGAAGAGGTGTGTCGCCTCGCGAACGTGCTGAAAGACCTCGGCGTCCGAAAAGGAGACCGCGTCGCGATCTACCTGCCGATGATCCCCGAGCTTCCCGCCGCGATGCTCGCCTGCGCCCGCGTAGGCGCGGCGCACTCCGTGGTGTTCGGAGGCTTCTCGGCGGAATCCCTACGGGACCGGATCAACGACGCCGAGGCAAAGGTGCTGATCACGGCCGACGGCGGGTACCGCCGCGGCGAGATCGTCCCACTGAAGGTGAACGCCGACGAAGCTCTCGCCTCGACGCCATCGATCGAGAAGGTGATAGTCGTGCAGCGGACGCGCGAAGACGTTTCGATGCACGAGGGGCGTGACCTTGTCTACTCGGAACTGGTAGCTGAAACCTCGCCGGAGTGTCCGGCAGAGCCGCTCGACGCCGAGCACATGCTCTACATCCTCTACACGTCGGGGACGACCGGGAAACCCAAGGGCATCGTCCACACCACCGGCGGCTACCTCACCGGCGTCTCCTCGACCCACCGCTACATCTTCGACGTAAAGCCGGAAACGGACGTGTACTGGTGCGCGGCGGACATCGGATGGGTGACCGGACACTCGTACATCGTCTACGGCCCCCTCGCGAACGGAACCACGTCGATCCTCTACGAAGGTGCCCCCGACTTCCCCGACAAGGACAGGTGGTGGTCGATCGTCGAGGAGTACGGGGTGACGATCCTCTACACAGCACCGACCGCGATCCGGACTTTCATGAAGTGGGGGCCGGACTACCCCCGCAAACACGACCTGTCGTCGCTGCGGCTGCTGGGGTCGGTAGGCGAGCCGATCAACCCCGAGGCATGGATCTGGTACCAGGAGTTCATCGGGGGTGGCCTTACGCCCATCGTCGACACCTGGTGGCAGACCGAGACGGGCGCGATCGCGATCTCTCCGCTTCCCGGGGTCACCACGCTGAAGCCGGGCTCCGCGACGAGGCCGTACCCGGGCGTCCAGGCCGACGTGGTCGACGAGAGCGGAGAACCGGTCGGCCCCGGGGGCGGCGGTTATCTCGTGTTGAGGCGGCCGCTCCCCTCGATGTTCCGCACCATTTACGGCGACGATCAGCGCTACCGCGATACCTACTTCTCCAAGTTCGGAGAGGAGGTGTACTTCCCCGGAGACGGCGCGAAGCTCGACGAAGACGGCTACTTCTGGCTGCTCGGGCGCGTCGATGACGTCATGAACGTCGCGGGGCACCGGATCTCGACCTACGAGGTCGAGTCCGCGCTGGTCGATCATCCCGCCGTTGCCGAGGCGGCGGTCGTGGGACGGCGCCACCCGCAGGAGGGCGAGGCGATCGCCGCCTTCGTCACGCCGAAGGCGGGCCGCGAGGGCGACGAGGCGTTCGCGCGGGAGCTGCGTGAGCACGTCGCGAAGGTCATCGGCAAGATCGCACGCCCCCACTCGATCGTGTTCACCGACGATCTCCCGAAGACGCGGTCCGGAAAGATCATGCGCCGGCTACTGCGCGACGTAGCCGAGGGCCGCGAGCTCGGAGACGTGACGACGTTGCAGAACGCGCCGATCCTCGACGAGATCCGCAGCAAAGCGGACTCCCTCGGGTCCGGCGAGGGCTAACCCTTAGCCTCCTCGCGCCCGCTTTGTAGGGTGAGCCCCGGCGGGAACGACAGGACACTCGAGACGTAGGGCCGGAGGCCCGGAAGGAGGCTCGATGGCGGTCGCAGGCGACGCGCTGCACGATCATCGGCACCACGAACTGGACGAACATCACGAACAAGGACAGGCACCGCTGGGAAGGCGGCTACTGGCGGAGTTCGTCGGGACGCTTCTGTTCGTCGCGGTGGGAACCGGGGCCGCAACGGTCCTGGCGCTCGGTCCCCTGCGAGAGTTCCTCGCGGTGGAGGAATCAGCCGGTGGGGCCGGCTCTCTCGGCCCGCAATCGCAGCTGATCCAGTCGCTGACGGCGTCGACCTTCGGCGACCTGCTCGGGGTCGCCTTCGCCTTCGCCTTCGCGCTCACCTTCCTGGTCTACGCGTTGGGCGGCGTATCCGGAGCGCACTTCAACCCGGCCGTGACCTTCGCCCTCGCGGTCGCGCGCCGCTTCAGGTGGACCGAGCTGCCGCTCTACTGGATCGCGCAGGTGCTCGGCGGCATAGCCGGTGCCTTCGTGGTCGCCGGCATCTATGGGCAGGACGGCGCCGCTCTCGGCGCGACCGACATCCTGTTCGGCGCAACGACCGTGTCGAACGACGTAACGCAGTGGCAGGCGCTGCTGTCCGAGGCCTTCATCGCCTTCATCCTGATGACCGCGATCATGGCGGTCGCCGTGGACCACCGCGCGCCGAAGGGCTGGTCCGGGTTGGTGATCGGGCTCGGCCTGGCGAGCGGCATCATGGTGACGGGAGCCGCGACCGGGGGCTCGGCGAACTTCGCCCGCAGCCTCGGCCCGTTCGTCGCCTCGCTCGTGTACGAGGTCAACAGGATCCCGTGGAGCGACCTGATCGTGTACTCGGCGGGGCCCTTGATCGGGGCCGCGGCGGCCGCATTGGTGTACGAATCGGTAACCGGCCTCGAGCGGTCGGCACCTGCGCCCGAGCCGGGGGCCGCGACCCACGACGAGGACCTGCACGATCATGCCGACACCGGCGCGGCTTCTGGGGTCGGCAGCACCGGTGCAGGGACGGCGGCGGGCGGCGTGGGGGGCACCACGGCGACGCAAAGCTCTGTCACGCCCGGTCTTGCACCTACGGGCGACGACCCGGCCCCCCCGACGGGAGGCCCGAAGATCTAACCCTTAGGCGTCTTGCTCGGGGACTCCCTCGGATACCTCGTCGGAGTCCTCGAGCTCGGCGACGCCGCCTCCCAACGGGTCGCCCTCTCCTCCGTGCAGCGGCTCCGCCCCCTCGCCCGGAAGCAGGTCCTCCCTGCCCTCTTCCCTCTCCTGCTCGGTCATCGTGACTGCTGTTCCATCTGGACCAGGAGAGCCTTGCTGAACGCCTCCAGATCGTCGGGCTTGCGTGACGTGATGATGTTGCCGTCCTCCACAACCTCTTGATCCACCCACCGAGCGCCGGCGTTGATGAGGTCGGTCTTGATCGAGGGCCATGAGGTCACGGTGCGGCCTCTGACGACATCGGCTTCCGCCAGCATCCAGCCGCCGTGGCATACCGCGGCGACCGGCTTCTCGTCTCCCGCGATGCCCCGGGTGAGCTCCACCATCTTCTCGTTGATGCGGATCTTGTCGGGCGAGTAGCCGCCGGGGATCACCAGCGCGTCGAAGTCCTCGTGCGAGACCTCGTCGACCGCCTTCTCGATCGTCACCCTCTCGTCGCCCTTCTTGCCCGACACGACCTTCCCGGCTTCCAGGCCGACGACGACCGGCTCGTGCCCCGCCTCTTTCACCCGCTCGTACGGGACCCGGAACTCGGAATCTTCGAACATCTCGTCCATGACGAAAGCGACCTTCATCGAAGTGTTACCTCCCGCGCTAGACACACCTCGGCCTGTGATTACCTACCCGCATGCCCTCAGGGACAACCGTTCAGTTCCCGGTCGAGCTGCCGACGGTCAAGCGCGGGGATCACTGGATCGCCCGCGCCGGGGACAAGGAGCTGAAGCTCACGAACCTGAACAAGGTCTTCTGGCCCGAGAACGGCTACACGAAGGGCGACCTGCTCACCTACTACTTCAACATCTCCCCCACCATGCTTCCGCACATCAAGGCGCGGCCTCTGACCTTGAAGCGGATGCCGGACGGCGTCGTCGGCGCGTACTTCTACGAGAAGAACGCGCCGAGCTACCGGCCGAAGTGGATGACGACCATCCCCGTCTACTCGGAGGGCGAGAACAAGATCATCAACTTCCTGTCGGCATGCGACGTCGCCGAGATGCTGTGGGTGGTGAACCTGGGCTGCATCGAGTTCCACCCACTGCACTCGCGGGGGCCCGAGCAGAAGCGGCCGGACTACGCGTTCTTCGACCTCGACCCGTTCCAGCCCGCGGGATACGACGAGGTGAAACACGTGGCGGCGCTGGTGAAGCTTCTCCTCGACAAGCTGGGTCTGCGCTCATACCCGAAGACGTCGGGAGCGACCGGCATGCAGATCATGGTGCCCCTCGACGGCACCCACAACTACGACGAGGTGCGCGGCTTCGTGGGCACCATCAGCGACATGATCCACGCGGCCGATCCCGACACGACGACCCTGGAGTGGGAGGTTCGCAAGCGCACGGGCAAGGTCTTCCTCGACGTGAACATGAACCGCGAGGGCGCCAACATCGCCGCCGCCTACTCGGTTCGGCCGGAATGGGGCGCCACGTGCTCGGCCCCCTTCCGGTGGGACGAGTTAGCCGATATCCAGCCCTCGCTCTTCACGATCGAAACGATGTTCGACCGTGTCGCCGACGTCGGAGACCCTTTCCTAGAGGTGGCGGAGGGGCCGGGCCAGTCGCTGACGGATGCCATCGCCGAGATCGGGGCGACGCCCCGAAAGGCACGAGAGATAAAGACCCGCTAGGCCTCCGACGCGCACAGACGCGGCTAGCTTTGGCCTATGGGGTTGTTCGTCGGGACGTCTGGCTGGGCTTATCCCGAGTGGAAGCCGCAGTTCTATCCGCAGGACCTTCCCCAGAAGCGGTTCCTGGAGCACTACGCAACCAAGCTCACCGCGTGCGAGATCAACGCGACGTATCACCGGCGCCAGGAGGAGTCCACGCTCACGAAGTGGGCAGAGGCGGTGCCCGACGGATTCCGCTTCGCAGTGAAAGGGCACCGCGCCATCTCGCCGCGGATGCAGGACGGAACGCTCCTAGACGAATTCACCGCATCGATGCGGACGCTCGGCCCCCATCTCTCCGCCCTCTTCTTCCAGTTCCCGTTGAAGCGCGACGGCAACGAAGAGAGCTTCGAGAGGTTCCTGGAGAAGCTCGGCGGTGCGCCGCCCGCGGCCTTCGACCTCAAGCACCCGTCCTGGCATACGCCCGATATCGAAAACAAGGTGGCGGATGCCGGCGGAACCCTGTGTCTCTCGGACCGCGAGGGCAAGGCGCCCGACGCGCTGCCTGCCGGCCCCATCGCCTACGCCCGTCTGCGAGGAGGCACCTACGCGGCCACCGAGCGCGCGAAGTGGAAGTCGTTGCTGGACGAGGAAGCGGCGCGCCGCGACGTGTACGTGTTCGTGAAGCACGACGAGGGTCCCGGGGACGAGTACACCGGCGTCGGCCTCGCCCAGTGGCTGCTGCATTAACCTCCGGGTAGATGGCCGAGGTGCGGGATTACGCGAAGAAGCGGTCGTTCGACCAGACGCCCGAGCCCGAGCCCGAGGTGGCCGGAGACGTCGATCCCACTACGGCGCGGCCTGGCGAGACCTTCGTGATCCACCAGCATCACGCGACGCGCCTCCACTTCGACCTGCGCCTGGAGATGATGAACGGGAAGACACCGGTACTCGTCTCCTGGGCCGTCCCGAAGAACCTCCCGATCAAGCCCGGGCGCCCCAACCTGGCGGTGCACGTGGAGGACCATCCCTTCGACTACGGCTCCTTCTCCGGGACCATCCCGGCCGGCAACTACGGCGCTGGAGAAGTCCGCATCTTCGACAACGGCACCTACGAGATGCTGGAGCAGGCCCCCGGCAAGGTGACGTTCCGGCTGAGAGGGCGCCGGATGCAGGGCGTGTGGCACCTCTTCCGCCCGAAGGCGTCGAACGACAAGGACTGGCTGGTGCGCCTGCGCGAGTGGGAAGCCCCGCCCCCGGACCCGATCCCGAGCTTGAAGCCGATGATGGCGACGCTGGTGCCGGAGCCTTTCGACGACGACGGGTGGATCTTCGAGCCGAAGTGGGACGGCGTGAGGACGCTCGCCATATGTCAGCGGGACTCGACCGCGTTGCTGTCTCGGAACCAGAACGACGTGACCGCCACCTATCCCGAGTTCGCGAAGCTGCACGACCGGCTCGTGTGCAACGACGCGATAGTCGACGGCGAGATCGTGGCGATGGACGCAGGCAGGCCATCGTTCGAACGGCTGCAGAGCCGGATCAACCTGCAGAACGAGAGAGACATCAGCCGCATGGCCGCGCAGATCCCCGCGACCTTCATCGCGTTCGACCTCCTTTACATGGACGGGCGCTCTCTGATCCAGGAGCCGCTCGAGGTGCGCAAGGAGCTGCTGGCCGAGCTCGTGGTCGTATCCGATCTGATCCAGGTCTCCCCCTACACCGACGGCGTCGGCGTCGCGCTGTTCGAGACGGCGCGGCGGATGAACCTCGAGGGGATCGTCGGCAAGAAGCTCGGCTGCCCCTACAAGCCCGGCAAGCGGGTGCGCGAGTGGGTGAAGGTGAAGACGATCCATCACGCCGACGTGGTGGTCGGAGGCTGGACCCCAGGCGAGGGGTCCCGCTCCTCGAGCTTCGGCGCTCTGCTCGTTGGCGCCTACGAAGACGGCGAGCTCCGGTTCGTCGGCTCGGTCGGCACGGGGTTCGACGAGAGGCTCTTGGCCCAGCTGCTTCCGGAGCTGGAGGAGCGCCGGATCGACGACTGCCCCTTCGTCGACGACCCGCGCAAGGCAAAGGGCAGCCGCTTCGGAAAGGTCGTGCGGAACCCACGCTGGATCGAGCCGACGCTCGTCGCGCGGGTGGAGTTCCGCGAGCTCACCTCCGCCGGAAGGCTGCGGGCGCCGTCGTTCAAGGGGTTGAGAGAGGACAAGCCCCCCGCCGACTGCCTGTTCGAGGATCTGGCGCCGGCCCGCGGCTAGATGGCGAAGGGCGACCTTCCGAAGAAGCTGATCGGGAGCATCTACTCGTGGGCGGCCGACACCGTCTACGAGCCGCTGGTGGTGAACGGCGCGTTCCGCATCTTCGGCGGTCGTCTGAACGACCTCGTGCGAGCGCAGGGGTCGGCCGCCGCGGGATCCGCGGCGGGTCGCCCGATCCTCGACCTGCCTGTCGGAACCGCGGCGTTCACGCTGCCCGTAGCGGCCGCCAGCGCCGGGATCGTCGTCGGCGCAGATATCGCGGAAGGGATGGTGCGCCACGCGAAGGTGGCGGCTGCCGAGCACGGCGCGACGAACCTCGTGGTGGTGCAGGCGGACGCACACCGGCTGCCCTTCCGCACCGGCGCGTTCGGCTCGGTCCTGTGCACGAACGGGCTCCAGGTGATGCCGGGGCGGGCGGCGACGCTTGCGGAGCTGCGCCGCGTGCTGTCCGATGACGGAACGCTCTACGTGTCGCTCCTGAACATGCCGCTGCTGTCCGCGCCCACCGCTCCGACCTTGTTCATGTCGCGGCCAGAGCTGAAGAGGTCGCTCGAGGCGGCCGGATTCCGCGTTACGAGGCTCGAGCGCGAGCGCCTCGCCACGCTGCTGGAGGCCGAACCGGCGTCACGGCAATGACTGGTCGGGCTCGAGCATCCCGGCAAAGAGGTCGCCCGCCGACTCCAGCCTCGTGAGCGTCGCGTCCGCGCCGAGAGGCAGAGCTTCCACCGACCGCTCCGCGGCGACGACGCCGACCTCCTCCCACGACAGCGGGGTGGACGCGGCCGGCCACGGCAGCGCGCGCAGCGAGTAGGCCGCGACCGTCGACTTGTTGCGGTCGTTCTGCGACCAGTCGACGAAGACCTTCCCGCCGCGCTGCGCGCGCTGCGGCAACGCGGTCACCGTCTCCGGCCGCCGGTCCGCCAGAGCGCGGGCCGTGTAGCGCGCGAACGATTTGGTCTGCGCGTAGTCGTGCCCCCGCGCCAGCGGCACCAGGACGTGCAGACCGAGTCCTCCGGAGGTCTTGGCGAACGACGGCAGACCGACCTCCGCCAGAGCGTCGCGTAGCTCCAGCGCGACGTCGCAGCACTCCACCACGGTGGCGGGTGCGCCGGGGTCGAGATCGAACACGAGCGCGTTCGGCTCCCCCGGCGACTGCGCTCGAGATAACAGCGGATGCAGCTCGACCGAGCCCAGGTTCACCGCCCACAGCAGCCCCGCGAGATCGTCGACGACGCAGTAGTTGCGGGTCACCGCTCCGACTGCGTCGTTCGAGACGCGGTGCGTCTGCAGCCACGGAGGCGGGTGAGGGCAGTTGGTCTGGAACCAGTTCGGCCCCTCGACGCCTTCGGGATAGCGCCCGAGCGTCAAGGGCCGGTAGCGGATGTGGCCGAGGAGAACCGGTGCGACACGAAGGTAGTAACGGATGAGGTCCCTCTTGGTGTGGCCCGTGCGCGGCCAGTAGACCTTGTCGAGGCTGGACAGCCGCAGCTCCCGGCCCCCTAACTCGAGCTCAAGCGACGATCCCGCGTCGTCCAGAGCCGCCACAAGCTCCTTCACCCAGAGGCCAAGAAACGCTCGAGCTCGAAGCGGCTGCCCACCTCCAGCTGGTCGAACGTGCACGAGGAGGCGCCGCGGTCGTCTCGGAAGTGACGGAAGCGCGTGGGATGGCGGAACCTCTGGCCGTCCCAGTGGTCGAAGCCGACCTCGGCAACGAGCTCTGGCGCCACCGCAAGCCAGTCTTGGGGCAGCTCCGGCGTCCATTGAGCGGCGGCGCCACCGAGCCGCCCGATCGGGCTGTGCCCGAGCCCGAACCCCTCCTCCCACGGATGGCCGCTCAAGGACACGACCCGCGGCATGAGCTCGGCGTACAGCTCCCGTCTGCGCGCCTCGGTGAAGGAGGCGGTGACGCCGACGTGCCGGAGCCGCCCATCGGGGCCGTAGAGGCCGAGCAACAGAGACGCCACCAGTCGATCCTCGGCGAAGACCCTGAACCCGCCGACGACGCAGTCCGCCGTGCGATCCGGCTTCACCTTCACCATCGTCCGGCGCCCCGGCTGGTACGGAAGCTCTCGATGTTTCGCCATCACCCCGTCCACCCCCGTGCCGGTCGACGCATCCAGCCATCGTTGTGCCACCTCCGGATCGTCTGTCGCAGCGGTCACCACGAGATGATCCGGCGCGTCGGTCAAGTTCTCCTCGAGCTGCCGGCGTCGTCGCTCGAACGGGACCTCGCGCACGTCTTGTTCCGTCGCGATCAGGTCGAAAGCGATGAAGCACGCAGGCGTCTCTCGTCTCAGACGCTCCACGCGAGACGCCGCGGGATGCAGCCGCGACATCAGCGCGGCGAAATCGAACCCGTTCTCGCCGAAGATCACGATCTCGCCGTCGAGGACGATGCGCCGGGCCGGGAGCTTGATGAGAGCCTCCACCAACTCGGGGAAGTAGCGAGCCAGGGGCCGCTGGTTGCGGCTCCGCAGATCGACCGAGTCGCCGTCGCGGAACGCGATGCAGCGGAAGCCATCCCACTTCGGCTCGTAGATGAAGCCGTCTTCGACCGGCAGCTCGCGCGTCAGGCGCGCCAGCATCGGCGGCAACGGTGGAACGACCGGCAGGCCCATCCCACCAGTGTGCCGCCCCGTGTCCAGTGCTCCTGCTAGGGCATGCGCACCCTTACGCCCGAGTCGAGCAGGAAGTTGCGCACCCGGTCCCACCCGTCGTAGGTCTCGCCGGTCGCCACCACCTCGGTGAGGCCGGAGTTGGCGATCAGCTTGGCGCAGGTGAAGCAGGGCACGCCGGTGATGTAGATCGTCGCCCCCTCCCGCTCCTCCGGAGACGAGTACAGGATCGCGTTCGCCTCGGCGTGGATGGCGATGCAGGAGTCATAGCCCCACCCGCTGACGTTCTCCGTCGACGCCCTCGGACACGCGCCGTCGCTGCAGTGTGGGTGACCTGACGGCGGGCCGTTGTAGCCGGTAGAACGGATCCGGCGGTTCTTGACGATCACGGAACCGTGCTGCCTCCGCACACAGTTCGACCTCGTTGCGGTCTCGCGTGCGAGGTTCAAGAAGTACTGGTCCCAGTCGCTGATGCGCTGGACCTCCTTGATGCGGTGAGCGATGCTCACGAAGCGTCTCCCCCTTGTCTTCGGACGCGCTGCGTCGACGACGGTGCAGGGGAAGTGGATGCGATTCTCCCCCGGCGCCGGGCGAGACGCAACCTCATTGCAACAATGATGGTGTATCAACGGCGCGCCATGGACCTAGCGCGCGAGACGCTGACCGACCTCATCCGTTCGTCGTGGCTCATCGAGGCCGGGCGCAGCGATCTCTTCCGGCGCTGGGCCGAGCACTCGCCGGAGTGGAGCGACCGCGCAGAACTGGCCGCGTCACGAGCGGAGTTGCTCGAGGACGCGCTCGGCGAGATCGAGCGTGAGCCGGACCGGGCGGTGCTCGAGGGGCACGCGTCGTGGCTGCGGGCGATCGTCGGAGAGGCACCGGACGAGGTCCCGCTGGGCGACCTGTTCGCCGCCCGCCTCGGGGACTGGGTCGAGGCTCATACGGAAGGCTTCATCGGGGACAGGGCGGAGCGCATGAAGGAGCTCGGCAACCGAGAGCGGTCCGTGCTGAGGTTCCCGGACAACCTTCCGCCTCCCCCGCCGTTCGAGCCGGTAGAGACGATCGAGGTCGAGGCGCCGGGGCCGGTCAGGTTCCGGTTCGCGATCCTGGGCGACCTCCACTGCGGGTCATCCGCGGGCGACCGCATGGCCGCCGCCGCCGTGTCCGATATCAACGCTTCGGGAGCCGAGCTGGTGATCCAGCTTGGGGACCTCACCGACCACGGCAACAGGGCCGAGTTCGAGGTCGCCACGGAGACCCTCGCGAAGCTGGAGGCGCCCTGCATGACGATGATGGGCAACCACGACGTCTTGGGGATCGAGGACCAGGCGCTGTCCGGCCGCGACCTGTACGGAAACGCGTTTGGTCGCGAAGCCGACGGTGCGATGCTCGAGCACGAGGGCTTCCGATTCGCGGTGATGGACTCTGCGACGCACGCGCAATCGCCGTTCGCTCCCTTCAACTTCGTGACCGGCACCTTCGTGGAGGGACCCGGCGGCGCCTTGGTCCACGGCTCGTTCACGGTCCCCCAGCACGAGATCCTGGCCGACGTCGCCGCGCCCGGCACTCCGCCAGCGTTCGTGTTCCTTCACCATCCGCCACAGCCCTTCGTAGGGTTCCCGCCGATCCTGTTCGGCCTGCGAGAGGCCGATTCGGGACGGCTTCACGCGACCGTTGACTCGGGCAATGTGTGGGGGGTGTTCGCAGGCCACACCCATCGCAACGCGCGGACGCGTAACTACGACACGGTCCCGGCCCAGGAGGTGGCGATCGCTCGCGACTACCCCTTCGGGTTCGCGCTCGTCGACGTGTCGGACGACGGCTACGCCTTCCGCTTCGTCCAGCTGTCGGACGAGGCGCTGCTGAAAGAGGCATACCGGTCGGCCAGCCACATCCACCGTCGCTACGGGGTGGGCCGACCCGAGGAGAGAAGCTTCGTCTGGACGAAGCCGGGCCCGCGCGACTAGCGGAAGTCCGCCGCCTTCCTGCCGACGGAGCTGTCCATCACCTTCGCGAGCACGCGCCGGTAGAGGCCCGGCGTGAGAACGCGCGGCAGCTGGAAGAGGTAGTAGAAGCGCGGGACGACCCGTTGCGGCTTCCTGTTCTCGATCGCGTCCAGGATCGCTTCCGAGACCTGCGCGTCGGTGCCCAGGAGGTACTTCATGAACCGGTCCTCGACCATGTTCTTCTGTGGGAAGCCCTCGGTGGGAACGAAACCTGGCTCCACCGAGCTCAGGTACACGCCGCGGCGGGCGAGATCTGGTTGAAGAGCTTCGGTCCAGCCGACCAGGGCGAACTTGGACGCGGCGTAGGTGGCGTTGCCGGGAACGGCGATCCGCCCGGCCATCGACGCGACGTTGACGACGTGCGACGGTGCCGAGGCCTCGAGCAGAGGCAACAGCTCGGCGGTGCAGTAGACCGCGCCGAAGAAGTTGGTGGCGAACACCCGCTCGACCTCGTCGACGGACTCCGGCCCGTCGACGCGCTCGTTGCCGGAGAAGCCGGCGTTGTTGATCAAGACGTCGAGCCGGCCGTAGGTATCGCCGACGTGCCGGGCGAGGTTCTTCACGTGGTCCCGCTGCGAGACGTCCGTGACCACGTAGGAATGACCCGCCGGCTCCCCACCGATCTCGGCCACGAGCGTCTGGAGCCGGTCCTCCCGCCGGGCGGCGACGCACACCCGGGCGCCCGCGGCGGCCAGGTCCAGCGCCACGCGCCGGCCGATCCCGCTGGATGCGCCCGTCACCACGCAGACGCGCTGCGTCACGACGAAGTGCGACTTGCTGCGATCAACATCGGACGAAACAGACAAAGCCCCTCCTTTGGTGACTACGCTGAGTGTTCGCAAGAATCCGGAGTGTTTAGGCGATCCCGACCCAGGGTAATCACCTGGAGCACCTCTCGAACTTCCAGAACCGCCACAACTGTCAAGGAGGCACAGTGGGAGAGATCGTCGGTTTCATCATCGTCGGTTTGGTGGTGGGGATCCTGGCTCGCCTGCTCATGCCCGGGCGCGACCCGATCGGCATCCTCGGCACGATCGTCGTCGGCATCGTCGGCGCCGTCATCGGTGGCTACCTGTTCTCCGTCGTCTTCGAGCTCAACGACAGCGGCGGCGTCGCCTGGATCGGCTCGATCATCGTGGCCATGGCGCTTCTGTACCTCTACCGGAAGATGACCTACGGGAGAACGCACCACACGACCCTCTAAGCGTCACCCAACGGGAGAACGGCCGGACCCGCGACCGCCCGCTCTCCTAGCTAAGCGACTCGGCCCCCCTCCACCCGGGGGCCGTTTCGCGTCCGGGGTCTGATCAACCGCTGCAGCCGCGAGGCCTGCTGTGACCTCATCTGCGCCGCGGCGCGTACCGGTGGATCGCCGGGCGGAGCGAAGAAATCGTTGAACCTGCGGCCTAGCACCGGATCTCCCTTTATGCGCAGCCTTCCAAGCAAGACGGCCTCATCGCCCGTCACGAGCCCCGCGCTCATCTCGACCCAGTCGGAGGCCGCCAGCTCGTAGACGACGTCGGGGCTACGGTCGCCGTGGCCGACAAGGATGCGGCAGGTCTGGTCGCGCACGACAACCGTGAAGGTGCCTCCCCCGGGCCCGGTCAGGTCGAACCGATAGACCGCATCCACACCCTCCGCCGCACCGGGGAGGAACGCGAAGTGCAGCATCATCAGGGATAGCCCGGGCGCCATCCGGCGCGAGGTCCTGCCGAGCGCCTTCACGAACCCCATGCTGAGACGCTGGCGCATGTCCGACGCGATCAGGCCCCCGCCCGGCGGCGGCCACTGCGCCTCGATCGGGGGTGCGAAGACCTCGACCTCCGGTACGGGGATGCCGATCGCGCGCATCTTCTTCTCCAGCTGGATGCCGCCGAAGGCGAACAGGTCCCCGAGCGAGTAGCCGAAGGCGCTCGTATAGGTGACGTCGCCGCCGGGCGGTTGGTAGAGGGCCGTGCCGAGCTGCAGCGACTCGCGGATGCCTTCGTGGATCGGCTCCAGAAGCGCCGGATCCTCATCCAGGAGGTCTCGGATGACGCGCGCGCCGAAGGCGACGTGACGGGACTCGTCGCGGGCAACAGCCGTGAAGCCCGCCCTGAAGCCAGGCAGGATCTGATTGTCGCGGGCCCAGGCGAGGATGAACTTCTGCCCCGTCAGCGCCAGCACCCCCTCGATGACGATGTGATACACCGCCACCGACTTGGCGAAGTGGGCCAGGTCGCCGGGGCGTTCTCTGAGCGTCCGGGTCACGTCTTCCAGATAGATGTCGAACAACGGCGCAAAGCCAGGTCCCACCCACTGACGCGACGAGCGCAGCCGCCGCGACAGGTCTCCGTCGCCGGCGGCCACCACCTCTTGGAACCAGCGGTCGAAGAAGACGGCGTGACGGGTCTCGTCGACGCACTGCGTGGTCAGGAAGATCTTCTGCTCGAGCTTGGGCGCGGCCGCCACATACGGCGTCAGAGTCGCTGCCACCCTTTGCTCCGCGACGTAGAACGCCGCGAGCGTCCACAGCAGACGTTCCTTCGTGGCGTCGGGTAGGGCCAGCCAGTGGGCGCGGTCTTCCGAGAAGTCGAGGTCGGAGACGGCCCAGTTCAGACGCTCCCATCTCAGGTAGAGGTCGCGGTAACTCGGCATCTTCCGCGTGATGCTGCGGTTCAGCCGGTCAAGGATCGAATCGGGATCGAGGTCCGCGAGCTTGCGCAGGTCCTTGGTGTCCTCTCTCTGCGCCACAGCACCCTCCCTCCGTCCTGGAGCGAGCCTACGACGGCGGGCGACGCGACTCTCGAGCGCGCTAGCTGGACGCCCGCGGCGCCCGCCCGGATCGGCTTCGACCGGAGGCGAGAGCCGCCGCGACGATGGTGGACGGGCCCTGCGCGAGCGCCGATCAGCCTAGGGCCGGTCCGTCTCCCTCCGCGCTGCGAGCCTGCAGCTCGAACGCGTTGCCGAGGTAGTGATGGCGGCCCCGCATCCGGGCGATCGCGGAAGCTGCCAGATACGCCGGTACGAACGCGGGACCCCACCTCTCGTACTGACGCACGTGAACCAACTCGTGTTGCATCGTCTCTTCGTCGAGCTCGTCTACCGACAGCACGACATGGCCGAACGTGATCGCCCGGTAACGCCACCCCAGCCGCCGGGGCCAGCCAGCCCCCTCGGCCAGGATCACGCCGTTCCGGACGTAACGACGTCGGAACAACGCAGACAACGTGAGCCCGACCAGCGACCACGGCGCCGCCCACAGGTAACGCAGGAGCCGCCCCATCCCGTCGCCGGTTCTAGAGCGGGACGTTGGACAACACGAGGATCCGTTCCTCGGTCATCTCCTCCATCGCGTACCGAAGTCCCTCCCGTCCGACGCCGGAGTCCTTGCTGCCCCCATAAGGCATCTGATCGGCCCGGAAGGCGGAGATGTCGTTCGCTATCACGCCGCCGACGACGATGTCGCGGTGGGCGATCATCAGCCGCCCCAGGTCGCGCGTGAAGACGCCGGCCTGCAGCCCATAGCGCGTCTCGTTGACGCGTGCGATCGCGTCCTCGTAGTCGGAGTAGGTCTCGATGGTGACTACGGGGCCGAAGATCTCCTCCTGGCGGACCTTCATGTTTTCCGTGGTGCGGGCCAGGACCGTGGGCAGGTAGAACGGGTCCTCCCGCTTGCCTCCGGTGAGCACCTCCGCGCCCCCTTGAACGGCCTCGTCCACCCACGCCGAGACGCGCTCGAGCGAGTCGTGGTCGATCAACGGTCCGACGTCGACCTCGGGATCCATCGGGTCCCCCGTCTTCAATCGGGCGACCTCTTCGACCAACCTCGTGGTGAAGGCGTCCGAGACGTCCTCGTGAACGAGCACCCGTTGCACCGAGATGCACGACTGCCCCGCCTGGTAGTAGCCGCCGAAGGCGATCCGCTGCGCCGCCTCATCGGTATCCGCATCGGAGTGCACGATCACGCCGGCGTTGCCGCCGAGCTCGAGCGTGACCGCCTTCTTCGGATCCGCCCGGCGCAGCTCCCAGCCCACCTGCGACGACCCGGTGAACGAGATCTTCGCGAAGCGCTCGTCCTTCGCGAGCTCGCCCGCCTCGCTTCCTCCGATCGGGAGCACCGACAACATCTGGGGTGGGAGGTCCGTCTCCAGGAACAGCTCCGCGAGGAGAAAGGTCCCGAGCGGAGTTTTCGTCGCCGGCTTCACCACCACCGGAGCTCCGACCGCGAGCGCCGGCGCCATCTTGTGGGCCACGAGGTTGACGGGGAAGTTGAAGGGTGTGATCGCGAGAACCGGCCCCAGCGGGAAGCGTCGGATGATGCCGAGCCTGGAGCCAAGTGCCTCCTCGGTGTCCAGCCGCATCAGGTCGCCGCTCCACCGGCGGCATTCCTCCGACGCCCAGCGGAACGTGGATACCGCCCGAGCGGCTTCGACCCTTGCCCACTTCAACGGTTTCCCACCCTCGCGCGCGATCAGCTCAGCGACCTCCTCCGATCGCTCCTTCAACCGCGCGGAGATGTGATCCAACGCGGCCGCGCGCGCGTGGATGGGGAGCTTGCGCGTCTCGTCGAAAACAGCCGTCGCCGCCGCGACCGCGTCCTCTACATCCGCGTCGCTCGGTTGCGCCAGCGTTGCGACCAGCTCTCCGTCGTAGGGGCTCTTCACCTCGAACGAGACCTGAGCGGTCCTCCACTCGCCGCCGACGAGGAACCTCTTCGTGTCGGTCACGTCCCGCTCCTCATGCTCGCTCGACCCCGAAAGATGCTTCTCCCTTCCCATTTTGCAGCTCCGGCTCCGGCGGCGACAATAGGCGCCATGGTCACAGGGGGTTCGTTCTCATGTTGATGGCGCTGTGCCACTCCGCCGAGACCGGCTGGCAGAACGTCGACGACGTCACGACGCTCTCGGATCTGCGAGGTGCCGGAGACAACCTCCTGTGGGCCGAGGCAGATGTCCGGACGTTGAACGGCAGCGACATCGAGCTGATCGCGGATGAATTCGACCTGCACCCGTTGGCGGTGGAAGACGCTAGGCACACGCGTCAACGACCCAAGATCGACCGCTACGAGAACCATCTCTTCATCGTCGTCCACGAGCTAGCCGAGGTCGATGGCCAGCTAGAGGCGACGCAGATCGGCTGCTTCCTCGGCAAGGGTTTCGTCTTGACGCTCCACGCGGGTGCAGAACGGACGATCGAGCTCGCCAAGGAGCGCTGGGAGCGTGAAGCGCCCGACCAGCACCCCTCGTTCTTGCTCCACACCCTGCTCGACGTCGTCGTCGACGACTATCAGGCGATCACCGACGGTATCGAGGACGAGGTCGAGAGACTCGAGGAGGTCGCGCTCGCCACGCCGGCGGCCGACATCCAGCGCGACCTGTATTCGGTGAAACAGAAGATCTCGCGCCTCCGTCGGTACGCGATCCCGGAGAGCAGGCTTCTCGAGCGAACGATCGCGGATCGCAACGGCACCACGATCTCTACCGCGACCGAGCACCTGTTCCGCGACGTGCACGACCATCTTCTACGGATCACGGACCAGGTTCGTAACGCGGATGACCTGACCGACGCTGTTCTCGACCTGACGCGGAACGCGCAGGCGGCGATCTTGAACGAGACGGGGCGCAAGCTCAGCGCGTGGGCGGCGATCTTCGCGCTCCTCACGACTATCGCGGGGGTCTACGGCATGAACTTCGAATTGATCCCCAACGAGTCGTCGATCGAAGGCTTCTACTTCGCGATCGCGCTGATGGCGGTCTCGGGCATCGGGCTGTATCTCTACTTCCGGCATCGCAAGTGGCTGTAAGACCGCCTGCTAAGCTCTGATCCATGGCCGACGGGAAGCAGAAGAAAGTCACGCAGTCGATCACGCTCGACGTGTATCTGACCGCGCCCGACGGCCGCGTCCGCAAGTCGTACGCCGGCGAGCTGAGAAGACTCCACCGGCTCGGGTTCCGCGAGACCGACCGCCGCATCGCCAACCGCGAGGATCACGTCAAGGTCACGTTGGAGCGTGAGATCGACCGGTATCCCGGCGTTCCGCTCCCAGCAGTTCCTCCCTATCTCGGCTAGGAGGAATCATGTCGAAGCTCTGGAAGCTCTCGCTCGTTCTCGTCGCGCTCTCGATGTTGCTGGCCGCGTGTGGCACCGAAGAAGAGGACACCGCCGCACAGGAACAGTCGGTGACGGTGGAAGCGTTCGACAACTACTACGAACAGACGACCATCGCGCTGGAGCCGGGGGCTGAGGCGACGATCACCCTCGCGAACGGCGGCGGCGTCGCTCATTCGATCGACATCCCAGATCTGGACTTCGAGCTCGAGGCGCAGAGCGGCGAGAGCCCTACGAGCACCTTCACCGTTCCGAACGAGCCCGGCACCCTCGACTTCTACTGCAAGTTCCACCCCGATGAGATGACCGGCGCGGTGACCATCGGAGGCGTCGATCAACCGGTCGAGGAAGACGTGGACACGGAAGAGGACGCGGATGCCGAGGTGGACGTGGAGACCGAAGAGGACGGCGGCGCCACCACGGACGACGAAGCGGACTACTAGAGCTTCGTAACTCGCCTCATGCCGGCCTCGTCACTGAGGCGGCAACCACAGGTCGCTGCGTTCACCCACGAACGGGTTCGAGCGCCGTTCAGCGCCCACGGTCGTCGCGGGTCCGTGCCCCGGGTACACCGGCACCTCATCCTCGAACGAGAACAGCTTCTCCTTGATCACGCCCAGGAGCTGGCGCGTGTCACCACCGGGAAGGTCGCTTCTCCCGATCGAGCCGGCGAAGAGCGTGTCACCCGAGAAGAGGACATCGTCGCTCGCGAGGGTGATCGATCCAGGAGAATGGCCGGGCGTGTGGATCACCTCCAACGCCACGGCACCTGCGACGACCAGATCGCCCTCCAGCGCCGGCGTGTCTATCTCCGGCGGTGGGCCAAGGTCGAGCCCGAGGAACATGCGCCCGGATTCCTGGTACCAGTCGAGCAGTGGCTTGTCTGCATCGTGCATGTAGAACGGTGCGCCGGTCAGTTGTCGCAACGATTCTGCGGCCAACAGGTGATCGAAGTGCGCGTGCGTCGCGACGATCGCCGTCACGTTCAGGTGATGCGAGCGCAGTGAGCGCGCAAGGACCTCCGCATCACCGCCCGGATCGATGACGATCGCGCGTCGGCTCTCGGGATCCCCCACGACGTAGCAGTTACAGGCGAGCGGCCCTACCTCGAAGTGGTCGAAGATCTTCAACTAGATCGCCTCTCGGCCAACCACCAGCCGGCGAAGCCTGCACCCGCAGCCCACAGAAGGCCGGCTCCGAACACGATGAGCGGGCGAGGCGCGATCACGCCGAACCCACGTTCCGACGCGATACGTGCACCCACGCGCGCCTCCCCAAGCCAGCCCAGAGTCGCTACCGTCGACCCGAACACCAGTGCTGCCACGGCGAGGACCGTCGCGGCGCTCGACGGATCCCGGACGTTGCCCCGTGCCCAGAACCCCGCCCCCGCGCATGTCACCAGTGGGATCAACAGCAACAACCAGGCCGCGCCCACACCGTCGCTGAAGACGGATACCTCACGCAGAGGCCCGCGCAACCTTCCCGCCACGGTCAGTGCGGCGCCGGTCTCGATGGGCGCTCCCAGAGACAAGGCCAGGACCGCGAGAACCAGGTTCGGCGCAAACGCGACGATGTAGATCAGGGCGGCGACCAGGTCGCCGGCGCCGAGAGCATCGGGACCGCCTCCCGTCAGCAGCACGACGATCACCCACAGGAGGCCCGCGGCCGCGGCCGCCACCGATCCCAGACCCAGCATGACGATGCCGGTCCTGATCCCCTCGAACAACCACGCGCGCCTGGCGGCGAGCGACGTCAGCGCGCGACCGAGCCGGCGCGCCAGCGGCTCGCGCTGGGCGGCGAACGTGGCCGCCGCGGCCAGCGCCACCCACAAGAACGAGAACAAGAACGAGCCGAAAGCCCCGGCGAAGATCGGCTGCGACTCGAACCGGAAGCGGAAGATGAGCGCGGCGACCGCGGCCAGCGCGGCGAAGATCAGGCCGACGACAAGGCCGCGGCGCGCGGGAGCAGCCGGAGCCGCGGTCCTGCAGGACCAGCGCACCAACAGGTAGACCAGGGCGAGCGCGCCGAGCGGCAGGACGGTGAAGGTGAGGCCGCCTACGTGGATCGGGGCGCGCAGAAGGGCCAAACTCAAGATCACGATGCTGGTCAGCACGTCGATCGGGTCGGCCCCGGCGCCGAGACGCGGGAACTGCAGCTTGAGAGCGATCAAGAAGACCGCGCCGAGAGCCAGCAGGCTCAGGAAGGCGAGTCCCGCCGCCTGGGCGTAAGGCACGAGGTGCCCCGGCTCGACCCCCGGCACCAAAGGCTGCGGCTCGGTCGCGGGACCAACCTCGTCCGCCTCGAGCCCGATCTCTGTGGTGGGATCGTGGTCCGGCATCGGCGAATCCTATGCAGCAGGCCGAGCCGTTAGCCGTCCTAGCGACGGGGGTAACCCAGCTCGATCCGACTGGAAAGGGACGATGAGCATCTTCAAGAAGAACCTTGGCAACCAAAACGCCGGAACCGCCGGTGACTTGGCCGAGCCAGCTCCTGTCACGCCGCCGCCGGACAGAGACGATGGTCATACCTCGTTGCTGACGGTCGCCGCGACCTACAGCTGGCGCTTCGTAGTCGTCGTCGCTGCCGCCGCGCTCTTCGTCCTGCTACTGGTAAAGCTCCGCCTCGTGGTGATCCCGGTGATCGCCGCGCTGTTCATCACCGCGCTGCTCGGCCCCCTCGCACAACGGCTGAAGAACAAGGGATGGCGTCCGCTGCTCGCCACCTGGACGGTCATGTTGGGCACCATCCTTTTCCTCGCCGGATTGATCGCAGTGATCGCTCCTTCGGTGGCGAACGAGTTGGACGACGTAGGCAAGAGCGCGCGTCAGGGATTCGATGACGTCCTCGACTACCTCGCCCGGAGCCCCCTCAAGGTGTCGAAGGCGGACATCCAGAGGTACCTCGATCAAGCGGGCGAACAGATCGCCGCGAACCGAGAGAAGATCACGGCCGGAGTTCTGTCCGGCGCGGCCAAAGCCGTCGAGTTCGTGACCGAGTTCTTCCTGACGCTCGTTCTCGTCTTCTTCTTCGTCAAAGACGGGCCCCAGATGTTCCGCTGGTTCGAGAGACAGTTCCCCCCGCGTAACCGCCGTCACGTGCGCGCCATCGGCGAGCGGTCGTGGGCCGCGATCGGCGGCTATCTCCGCGGCACCGCGGTGATCGCTTTGGTCGACGCGGTGTTGATCGGTCTGACGCTGTTGCTGGTCGGCGTACCCCTCGTGATCCCCCTCGCCGTCCTCACCTTCTTTGCGGCGTTCTTCCCGCTCATCGGTGCGGTCGCCGCCGGGATCGTGGCGGCGCTGGTTGCGCTGGTAACGGGCGGGCCGCTGGATGCAGCGATCGTGGGCGTCGCGATCCTGGTCATCCAACAGGTGGAGGGAGACGTCCTGCAACCGATCGTCATGGGTAAGGCCGTCAGCCTCCACCCGGTTGCGATCCTGCTCGCTCTGACGGCGGGAGCCGTGGTTGCGGGCGTGATCGGAGCGTTCCTTGCGGTGCCCGTCACGGCCGTAGCGGCGTCGATCGGCAACTACGTGAAGACCGTGAACGACGATGGAGGAGGGGCGGCAGAGACGTCTGTCTAGCGCTCCGACACGCTGATGGTGCCTCTCATGCCTGCCTCGTCGTGCTCCGCGATGTGGCACTCGTAGACGAATTCGCCGGCCGAGCTGAAGGTCCAGGCGATGGTCTTGGTCTCTCCCGGCGCGACCTCGCCGGTTGCGTTCTCGGCAACCGCTCCGTGCTCGTGTCCCTGTTGGTGTGCCTCCATCGCGGCCGCGTCCCCCAGCACGAGCTCGTGGGGCACCTTCGCCTCGTTCACGAACTCGAAGGCCACCGTCTCACCGGCTTCGACCTCGATCTCGTGGGGCTCGAAGCGAAGCTGGTCGGTGCCTCGTACCTCGATCGTTCGATCCGCATCGGCGACGTCCGCGGGCTCTCCGAACGTGAACCCTGTCTCTGTTGAAGGATCCCCAGAAGCGTCGTGGCCGTTGTGTCCCCGCGGCGCGTCGCCGCCACAAGCCCCCGCGATGAGCGAGAGCGCGCATCCCAGCCCGATGACCAACATCCTCGGGTTCACCACGACCGACCTCCGCCGCTCATAACCATCGCAGCGACGGTACCAGCGAGGGTCGCGTACCGAGGTCGGTAATGATTGCGCCATGACGGCGTCGCTGGGGATGGGCTTCAGTGTCGGCCACTGGACCGACGACGCGGGCCGCACCGGCTGCACCGTGATCCTGCCGCCGCCCGGGAACGTGACCTCGTGCGACATCCGCGGCTCGTCCCCCAGCTCGCGGGAGATCGAGCTGCTGCACCCAGACCGCAAGCTCACGGAGGTCCACGCGCTGCTCCTGACCGGCGGTAGCGCCTTCGGGCTCGCCGCAGCCGACGGAGTCGTCGAATGGCTCGCGGAGCGAGGGATCGGCTACCAGACCGCCGTCACGCCTGTTCCTATCGTGCCTGCCGCGGTCATATTCGACCTCAGGAGCGGTGATCCGGCGGCGCGTCCCGGACCCGACGGCGGCCGCGCCGCGTGTGACGCCGCGGCCGTCGACGCTGAGACGGGGCGGATCGGCGCAGGCGCGGGGGCGACGGTCGGGAAGTGGGCCGGCTTCGAGCACCGCGCCGAGGGCGGGGTCGGCATAGGGCGCGCGGAGTCGGCCGGCCTCGCCGTAGCGGCCCTAGCCGTGGTGAACGCGGTCGGAGACGTGCTCGACGAGGACGGGGCGGTACTGGCCGGGACCACGGCTCCGGATCCCACCTACACCGCGCCCGCCCGACGGTCGGCGGAGATGCCTATGAACACGGTGCTGGCGGTGGTCGCGATGGAGGCGACCCTCGACAAGAGAGACGTCCGCTTCCTCGCGTCGCGGGGGTCCGACGGCATCACGATCGCGGTTCGGCCCGCGCACACCCGCTACGACGGCGACGTGGTGTTCGCGGTTGCCGCACCCAAAGGCGACCCGGCGACCCCCTACGAGCTCGACGTGCTCGGCCATCTGGCCACGTCGGCCGTGGCCCAAGCCGTGCGTGATGCGGTCAGGAGGCCTCCAGCACGACCTTCCCGAACTGCTGCTGAGCTTTCAGGTAACTGAGCGCCTCCTCCGCCTCCGCCAGCGGGAAAACCCGATCCACCATCGGCCGGAGCTTCGTCCCCGCCACCATCCGAAGCATCTCCGCGACATCCGAGTCCGACCCCATGGTCGAGCCGATGATCCGGAGCTGGTTCCAGAAGAGCCGCCGAACGTCTATCTCCGCCGTGGCACCCGCCGTAGCCCCGGCGACGACCACTCGGCCGCCCTTGACGAGCGCCCTCAGCGACGTATCCAACGCCCCCGCGGAGTCCACCACGAGGTCGACCCCTCGCTTGGCGGTCAAGCGCCTGACGGCTCGCCCGGGGTCCTCGGTCTTGTAGTTGACTCCCGCGTCGGCGCCAAGCTCCACAGCGCGCTGCAGCTTGTCGTCGGACGAGGAGGTGACGTAGAGCTTTCCAGCCACCGGCCGCGCGAGCTGGAACAGCGATCCGGCCAGGCCACCGCCGATGCCGGTGATCAGCACCCACTCGCCGGGTTTCAGCGCGCCCTGGGTGAACAACATCCGGTAGGCGGTGATGAAGGTGACCCCGAGCGCCGCGGCCTCGACGAAAGAGAGGTGATCCGGGTACGGAAAGACGTTGCGCGCGGGAACCTTGACGAGCTCCGCCAGCGTCCCGTCGACGTGCTCGCCGAGCATCCGGAATGACACGCACTCGGACTGTTCACCCGCGCGACACCTCTCGCAGGCTCCGCAGGACAGGGCCGGGTTGATCAACACCCTCATCCCCGGCCGGATCCCGCCGGCGGCACTGCCGACCGCGGCGACCTCTCCGGCCCCGTCAGCACCCAGGACGAAAGGGAACCGGAGGTCGATCCCCAGTGAGCCCGACAGCGTCCAGAGATCGAGGTGGTTCAGCGCGGCCGCACGCAACCGAACGACGACCTCGTCCGGACCCGGCTCCGGGTCGGGGAGATCCTGTAGCCGGACCGCGTCGGGCCCGCCGTAGCCGTCGATCGCGATCGCCTTCATCGGGCGGAGCCTTACATGGTGCGGCTGGTACACCGGGGACCTGCCGCAAGTAGGGTGCCCCGATGCCAGCGACCGCCGCGGGGACGGTGCGCGACCGGAGGTCTTTGATCTGCCTGCTCGGCGCAGACTTCATCTCGCAGACCGGCAACAAGATGCTCCATCTAGCGATCCCGTGGTTCGTGCTGCAGACGACCGGCAGCGTCGCCAAGACGGGGCTGACCGGTTTCTTCTCGCTGCTGCCCGTCGTCCTCGCTGGTTTCTTCGGGGGGCCGCTCATCGATCGGATCGGCCTCAAGCGCACGAGCATCCTGTCGGACCTGGCGAGCGCGGCCGCGGTCGCGGCCATCCCGTTGCTGCACGCCACCATCGGGTTGGAGTTCTCGCTGTTGCTCGCGCTCGTGTTCCTCGGAGCCTTGCTCGACTCACCCGGAACGACGGCAAGGATGTCGCTCCTGCCCCACGTGGCCGACCGGGCTCAGACGACGATCGACCGCGCCGCGTCGCTGCACGACGCTATGAGCAGAGCTTCGTCTCTGGCCGGTCCTCCTATCGCCGGCCTTCTTATCGCCGCGGTCGGCGCACAGAACGTGCTGTGGGTCGATGCCGCGACCTTCTTGGTCTCGGCGGTCTTGGTCTCGACCGGGGTCCGCCGCGACCGGGCTGCCGGCGAGAAGGAAGGGGGTGCCCCTTACCTCCACAGCCTGCGTGAGGGAGTGACCTTCGTGTTGCGCGACCGGCTGTTGCTCGTCGTCATCCTGACCGTGACCGTGACCAACATCCTCGATGCCATCATCAGCTTCGTCCTGCTGCCCGCTTACTTCGAGCGCATCGTGGACAGCGCCGTCGGGTTCGGGCTCACCGTCGGCGCCTTCGGCGCCGGAGCGCTGGCCGGAGCCTTGCTGTACGGAGCGATGGGACACCGGTTCTCTCGCCGCTGGGTCTTCATCGGTGCCTTCCTCATCGTCAGCGTCCGCGCCTTCCCGTACCTAACCGTGCCGGGGGTGGGGGCGCTCCTGGGATGGATGCTCGTGAGCGGCCTGGGATCGGGCCCGCTGAACCCCATCCTGGCCGCGGCCGAGTTCGCCCGAACGCCGGCACACATGCGAGGGCGCGTGGTGGGCGCGATCATGGCGATCGCGTGGGGTGCGATGCCTCTCGGGGCGCTGGCCGGCGGGTATCTGGTGGAGGCGATCGGCATCCTCCCGTCGCTCGCGGCGGTCGGCTCGATCTACGTAGCGGCAGCGCTGAGCCTCATCTTCAACCCCGGTGTTCGCGAGCTCGACCGGATTCCTGACACACCCTCCCAGTAACGTCCTCGTCGGTCGCCGCGACTCTCGGGATCGCAGGAAGGATGGGTGCATGCCACCAGCGAAACCGGCGCAGAAGCGCGCGCCGAAACCGAAGGCGACTTGCCGCACGTGCGGTAAGCGCATCACGATCCCAGAGGGGTGGACGGCCGGGTCGGCCTCCCGCCGCCACTACTGGGCCAAGCACCGCGAGGTGATGCAGTCCGAACGCGGCTCCAGGTCATGACGGCTCTGCGCGATGGCGGTCACGAGCCGGACCTGGGTGACCTCGTGGTGGTGCTGTTGGCCAGCACGCTCGCGGGTTTGCGCGACCGTTTGGCGGCGGACGGGTTCGATTCGGCGTCCGAGCTGGTCGCGGACCTGGTCGACGTGACCGACGACTACCTCACCCGTATACCCGCGTGAGTGGCGCGGCGCTCAGTCGGAGGCGATCACTTCGAGGGAGGGCCTGGAGTCATCCGGGCCCTCCTCCGCGAAGTCCACGACGCGATCGAGGTCGCCGCGCAGTCGGTCCAGACGCCGGGTCGCGTCCCCGTACTTCGCGTACGCATTGCCTAGATGCTTCCCGAGTGTGTCGTAGTCGTCGACGAAACGCGTCATGCCCTGGTGAAGCCGTCCGCACTGATCGAGGATGCGTTCCGCGCTCTCCTCGATCTTCAGGCACTTCAGGCCGAACAAGATGGTCTGGAGATAGCTGTACATCGTCAGCGGCGACATCGGAACGACACGGCACTCGATCGCCGTCTCGAAGAGCGGTCGCTTCCGGTGGGCCAGCCGCAAGACCTCCGCGTAGATGCCTTCAGCAGGCACGTACATCACCGCGAAGTCGAGCGTGTCCTCGGCCGGCACGATATAGCGGCTGGAGATGTCCTTGATGTGCTTCTCGACGTCGGCCGCGAACGCCCGTTCCGCCAGCGCTCGGCCGGCGGCGTCGCCCGCGTCGCACATCGCCTGGTAGTTCGTGAGCGGGAACTTCGAATCGATACAGATCTTCCGACCACCCGCTTTGACGATCGCGTCCACGACCAGCCCGCTGGAGAACCTGTGCTGACACGCGAACGCCTGGGGCGGCAGAACCTGGCGTAGCAGCTCCTCCAGCAGCGCCTCGCCTAGGCCGCCACGCGCCTTCGGCGCCTTCAACAGATCCTGCAAAGAGGCGAACTGCCGGGCCTGCTCGGCCACGCTCTCGGTGGCCCGCTGAACGTCGCCCAAGGTGCCGAAGATGTCCTGCGCCAGGTGCTGACTTGCGACCTGGGTGCTGGTCATCCTGGAGTCGATCCCCTCCAGGCGCTGCGCCAACAGAGAGGTGTCCTCACTGACGCGGCGAGAGAGGTGTTCGACCTGCTCTGCGACCGAGGCAACCTCCGCCGTCAGCGACTCCGTCCGTTGCAGCCGGGGATCCACGCCCGCTCCGGCGCGACGAACCGCAGCCAGCGCGAAAAGAGCGCCGGCGATCAGACCGAGCATGGCAACAACGACCGTGTCCACGACGTTGTTCAAGGTAGCGGGGCCCTGTGACAGGTTTCCGCATTTCGGTCGGCGGCCGTAGTGGCCGAACTACCTAGGACATGGACATATCCTCAGTAGCAGTGTCGTCATCTCCCTCGCGGCGCCTGGTTGCGCTGCTCCCTCTCGTTGCGCTCGTGCTCGCCGTGCCGGGCGGGCAGTGGTCGCACGCCCAGACCACCTCCAGCTGCCGCGACCCCGAGGAGGAGACGCCGGAGGACTACGGCCCCACTGATATCTCCGCGGTCAGCGGGAACCAGCAGATGTCGGTCGCGGTGAACGAGGACGCGACCGTGACCGTGCTGAAGTGGCCGACGCCGTCGTACTACGACCAGATCAAGTACCGCACGACCGACCGGGCGGAGCCGCGTCTCGGCGCCCTTCCCAACGAGGGGTCGTTAATCGGCCTCGGCTACAAGAAGGGGTTGCGTCCCTGGCGCTTCGACTGGCTCCGTTCGTGGCCGTCGACACAGCGGTTCGCCGACGACGACGGTGACGAGGTGATCACCTCGTTCCGGAATAGGACGCAGGGCCTGCAGGTCGTCGTAAGAGACGTCGTGGCACACGACCAGGATGCGTTCGTGAGATCCGTGAACGTCCGCCGGACCGCGGAGTCGCCCGTCACGAGGGCGCGCGTCATCGCGTTCGCGAACTTCAACCCCGTTTTCTCCAAGACCCCCCGTTCGCCCACGCAGGACTGGTGCACGGAGGAGGACAACGACTCGGGCGGCACCTACCTCGAGGGGCCGGACGCCATCGTCCACACCCGTGTCGGCGCCGATGAGTCCACGGGACAGCCATCGGGAGCTTCGTTGGTGCTGGCGTTCGACCGCGAGTCATCCGGACATGCCGTCGGCGCGGACACTTACGCATCCGGCTCCGGGGAAGGCAGCGCTTACGACGATGCGCGCGACGCACGCCTCTCTGACTCGGAGATCGCGACGGGGCAGGCCGATGCCGCGCTTGCGGATGACATCTCTCTCGCGAGCAAACGCTCGGGCAGCTCCACGATCTACATCGCGGCGGGCTTCTCGCAAGAGGAGGCCATCTCGAACCTGGATCAGGCTCGCAGCCGTTCGGTACGTGAGATCCGTCGCGCCAAAGCGACCTGGTGGAGGCGGTGGCTGAGCGGGGCGAAGGTGCCGCGCGACGCACCTCGAAGCGTCCTGCGGTTGGCGAAGCGAAGCTTGATCTCGCTCCGGCAGGCGGCTGACCCGCGGGGGCTCATAGTCGCGTCGATCGCGACGCAGGCACCGCAGGGGCTGGATTGGATCCGCAACGGCGCCTACATCAACGAGATGCTGCACGTCGCGGGTCACCCCGAGATGGTCGCGAGGCATAACGTCCGATATGCAGAGCTGCAGGCCACGAGCGTTCGAAAGCCGATCGGCGGCGAGGCCACGCCCCCCGGCAACTGGTCCCAGAACTACTACACCGACGGCGTCGTGGGGGGTCCGATCAGCTACGAGATCGACGAGACCGGCCTCGGCATCTGGACCCTGTGGGACCACTACGCGCATTCGAAAGATCGGGACTACCTGCTGTCGGTCTACGAGGCGATCCAGCGGGCGGCTCACTATCTGAGCGATAACCCTCCGCTGGGCTGTCGGGATCCCGCGACGGGGCTGCAGTGCACGGCGAACGAGGGAGACAACCCCCAGCCGACGCGGACTCTCGTCGGCGCGCAGGCGGTGTGGCTCGGGCTCGATTCCGCCGTCAAAGCCGCGCGGGCTCTCGGAACGGACACAGCGAAAACGAACGCTGAGAAGTGGGCCGCTCGACGCGATGAGCTGCGGGCCGCGATCGAGCAGAACTTCTTTGACAAGGAATGTTCTTGCTACACCCGCGACTACGAGGTCGGCGGGACGCTCTTGTGGCCGGTTGGCTTGGAGACCTACGGCAGCAAGCGATCGGATGCTCAGGCGGACATCAACTGGCGCCGGATGACAGCGGCATTCGCCGGCAAGGCGGAGCGCGGGTGGCGCGAGTCGCGGGGTCTGCTGGGAAACGCCTACGCGTGGCAGGGTGAGCCGCGCAAGCTGCGGCGGGTGAAGCGCGGTCTCAGGTGGGTGGCAGAGGTGCCTACGACCGACGAAACCGGAATCCTCGGAGAGGCGTGGATGCGCTACCCGAAGCCGACGAGCAAGATCGTCACGATGGTCTCGCAACCGCACGTGTGGAATCAGGCGATGTTCTACCTGGCCGCAGTCAAGGCATACGGCGGCGAGAGGTGGAGCCCCTAAACGCAGAAAGGGGCCGCGCGATGCGGCCCCCGTCTACCAGAACGATGCGCTAGCTCTTGAAGGCGTCCTTCACCTTCTCGCCCGCCTGCTTCAGGTCTCCCTTGGTCTGGTCGGCGCGGCCTTCGTTCTCCAGCCGCTCGTCGTCGGTGGCGTCACCTGCGCCTTCCTTGAACTTGCCCTTCAGCTCTTGTGCCTTGTTGCTGATCTTGTCCTCGGTGCTCACGCAATCACCTCCTTAGGCTCTGAGGTCCTCCTACCCAGCGGGCCGCGGTCCTAGTCGCGTCCGGTGGTCGTGAAGGTGTGAAAGGCGCGACCATCCCGCGGGATGGCCCGCACCCGGATCCGGTCGGGACCCGCCGTGACTTCCAGGAAGTGGTGCCTGGCGAGACACTTCTCGCTCTGTGGGATCGGGGGCCCGCAGGCGCGGATGGACGCTCCACCGCCGCCGCTCACGACGTAGCGGATGCCGCGCAGCGCGCGCGTGGCCTCGTAGTTGTGGTCGTGTCCGTTCAAGACCAGGTCGACCCCCTTGCGCCGGAACATCCGGGGAAGCCCGGGGCGGAATCCCGGGGTGGAGCCATGCTCGCCGGAGGAGAACACCGGGTGGTGGAAGGCCACGATCGTCCACCGGTCACCGTCCTCTGTGACCAGAGCGCGGCGTAACCACGACCATCTCAGGGAATTCGAATCCACCATGACGAACCGAACGCCCTTCTTCCGCACGACGTAGTTCCGGCCCCTGAAGCCAAAGCGCGGTTCGTTCAACTCCGGCCTTCCGTTGTCGGTTGCGATGTCGTGATTGCCGAGCGTCGAACGGAACCGGACGCCGGCCTCGAAGAGGCAGTCGTAAGGACGGAAGAACGCGGGTCCGAACCGGTCGGGGTGACCGTAGTCGTAGATGTTGTCCCCGGTGGTCACGACCAGATCGAAGGGGCGTCGCCGGCGCAGGCGACACATCCTGTCGGCGACGGCGTACTGCTCGGGCCAGCCGGTGCCGAAATCCCCGATGACGAGGAATCGCAGCGACTGCTCCTCGGCCGGCGGCGGGGTCACCGAGACAGACGGCGTCGGCACCGGGGTCGACGTCGCAGGCGCGGTCTCTGTGGGAGTTGCCGTAGTCGTGGCCACCTGGGCCGGGACGTCAACGGTGGCGTCTGCGCAGGAAACTACTGCGAGCAGAGCGCACAACACGAGAGCGACTCGTCTCATTGCACCCCATCCTTCACGAGAGGCACGAAACGAGCCGGCGTTAGCAAGGCGATCCTCTCGACGCTTCCACCGCGCCTGACGAAGAGCAAGACCTCGTCGCTGGATGCGCCCTTAACCGGGATCACGAGCCGTCCTCCCTCCGCGAGCTGATCCTGGAGCGCCGGAGGGACCTCGGTGGCCGCGGCGGACACAACTATCGCGTCGAAAGGTGCTTCCTCCGGTACGCCTTTCCACCCGTCACCGACGAGCACGGCCACCTTTTCTATGCCCGCTTGCTCGAGATTCTTGCGCGCCTGCTCGGCAAGGAGCGCCGAGCGCTCTATAGAGACCACCTGGTCCGCCAACTGCGCGAGCAGCGCCGTCTGATACCCGAACCCCGTCCCCACCTCGAGCACGCGATCGCGCGGACCCACCTTCGCGGCTTCGATCATCCTCGCGATCAGAGAGGGTTGGCTGGTGGTCTGACCTTCGGGCAACACCACGGGACGATCCGAGTAAGCCTCCGCACGCGCTGCCTCCGGCACGAAGTCCACTCTCGCGACCCGGGTGAACGCCTCCACAACCCGAGGATCGATGCGCTGTCGCTTGAGCAGCCGGACCAGACCTTCCTTGCTCCGGGGCATCGTATGACCCTACCCAGGCGCGCTAGCATCGGTCGCATGTCCCGCTACCAGCGCCTCAGCGTGCTCGACGAACTGTTCCTCCATCTCGAGGGGCCCAACACGCACATGCACGTGGGCGGAGTTGCGGTGTTCGAGGGACCTCCGCCCGAGTACGACGACGTCATCGACACGATCGAGCGTCGCCTATCAGAGGTGCCGCGCTTCCGTCAGAAGCTGGCGACGGTGCCGTTCGGGGTCGGGCGCCCCGTGTGGGTGGACGACACCCACTTCAACATCGAGTACCACGTCCGCCACACCGCCCTTCCGGCACCGGGGAACGACGAGAAGTTCAAGGCGCTCGTATCGCGGATCATGTCGCAGCAGCTCGACCGTTCGAAGCCTCTGTGGGAGATGTGGTTCGCCGAGGGCCTCGGCGGCGGACGCACCGCCTTGATCACCAAGACGCACCACTGCCTGGTCGATGGCGTTTCCGGCGCCGACATCATGTCGGTGTTGCTGGATCTCACGCCCGAGCCGCGACGGGTCGAGCGGAGCCGGTGGATCCCAGAGCCCGAGCCGACGCCGGACGCGCTGTTGATGGACGCGTTGAGGGAACGGATCACGTCACCAGCGGAGGGGATCAGAACCCTCCAGTCGGCCGTGCTGGACCCCGCGAAGCTCCCGAACCGCGTCATCGAAGGGGCGAGGGCGCTCGGCGCTTTCGTCGGCGGAACCCTGGATTTCGCGCCCGAGTCGACGCTGAACCAAGCGATCGGTCCGCACCGGCGGTTCGAGACGGTGCTGGCGAACCTCGACGACATAAAGCGGATCAAGAACGATCACGGGGGGACCGTCAATGACGTTGTTCTGTCGGTCGTAGCTGGGGGGCTGCGGAGACTTTTGAAAGGCCGCGGCGAACGGGTCGAAGGGCTGGAGCTGCGCGCGATGGTCCCCGTGTCGGTGCGGGCCGAGCACGAGAAGGGCGCACTGGGCAATCGGGTCGCTTCTATCTGGGCGCCGTTGCCGATCTGGGAGGCGGACCCGGTGATGCGTCTGCACGCGGTGAGCGAGCGGATGAGCGCTCTGAAGGAGAGCGGTCAGGCGGTCGGCGCCCAGCTGCTGACGACCCTCGGCGAGTACGCGCCGCCGACGATCCTTGCCCAGGCATCGCGCCTCGTGGCGCGCCAGCGCGCTTACAACCTGGTGGTCACCAACGTTCCCGGCCCCCAGATCCCCCTGTACTCGATGGGACGAGAGATGCTCGAGGTCTACCCGGTGGTGCCGCTGAGCGACAACACCACGATCGGGATCGCCCTGCTCTCCTACAACGGCCAGATCGGCTTCGGGCTCCTCGGCGACTACGACGCGGCACGCGACCTCGGCGTTCTGGCCGAAGGGATAGAGAAGTCGATCGCGGAGCTGCTGGAGACGGTCGGCTAGGAGACTAGCGGGGAAAAACGAAGCGGAGCTTGGAGAAGTCGCCAGCCTTCATCGCGTCGAGGTTCCGCTTCATGTCGCACTCGGTGATCATCACACCGGTCTCCATGAAGGCGCCGAAGAAGCCTTTGCTCGTCAGCTCGTGGCCGAAGGCGTCGACGGTCGCGGTTGCCGGTTGGAACGAGCCCCCGCCGTGGCCCTCGCCACTCTCCTCCTCCTCGCCGTTGCTGCCGAGGGTGACGCACCCCTCTGTGGCCGAGTAGAACCCGGCGGGCCCCGCCGCCTCCCAGGCCACCCGGTAGGTCGTTCCCTTGTTCTTCAGCTCCAACGATGCGGCCCGCATCAGGGGGTCCATCTGGAACTCCCGATCGGTGAGTTCGCCGTGCACCCCCGCGGTGCCTCGGCACGTCGTCATCGATCCGTTCTTGACCTTCTCGTGGATGCAGCGCATCCGAAACAGTGCGCCGAAGAGCGCCTCATCGGCGGGCTCGTCCTCGCCGCGCTCGCCCCAGACGAAGGCGCCCACCGCGGTGAAGCGATCCGCACCCCGTGGACCGATACGCCAGAAGCCGTGGGCGGCTCGCTCGATCTGGACGTGGTCGGGAACCCGAGCAGACGCGACGGGAGCCGATCCCATCACGAGGAGCGCCACCAGGGCCAGAGAGAGCCTGCTCACCTTCACCCGGCACTGGTTCGCCGCCCGATGACGCTTTCCCTCCCCGCGCCATGACATCTGCGTGCGCCGTAGCCTGTAGCGACATCTACAGAGAGGACCAGCATCCAGTGTCCAAGGACGCCAGATATTTCGCGCAACAAGCGGGCGCGCAGCCTGCCGGACGAGGATCGTTCTTCAAGTGGGACGATCAGGAGCAGATCGAGATCCTGCCCGGTCTTCTGTTCCAACCCATACTCGGCGAGCAGCTGATGGCGAACTTCGTGTCGTTCGAGGCGAACGTGGTCGCGCCGGTCCATTGGCACGACGAAGAGCAGATGTCGATCGTGCTCGAGGGCGAGTTCGAGTTCGAGGTGGACGGCGAGAAGAAGCTGATCCGCCGCGGAGAGGCCGTCCTCATCCCGCCCAACGTGCCGCACGGCGCCCGCACCTACGACTCCACCTGTCTGGAGCTCGACATCTTCAACCCGCCGCGTAGCGGGCTGCTGGAGCTGATGGGGTTGATCGGTCCCGACGGGCAACGCCTCTCCCCCGGGACCGCCTAGCCGTGGACCTGGGGCTGCTCGGGCGCAAAGCCGTCGTCACAGGTGGATCGAAGGGGCTCGGCCGCGCCATCGCGGAAGAGCTGGCGCGGGAGGGTGCGGACGTCGCGATCTGCGCGCGGAACGAAGAGGAGGTGGCGCGGGCCGCGAGCGAGCTGGACTCCCTGGGCGTCGAAGTCTTCGCGCAGGTTGCCGACGTGACGGACGCCGATCAGGTCAAGCGGTTCATCGCCGGCTCCGCCGGCGCGCTCGGCGGGATCGACATCCTCGTGAACAACGCGGGCCGCGCCCGTCCCGGGACGTTCGCGACGCTGACGGATCAAGACTGGCACGAGGACCTCGACGTAAAGCTGTTCTCGATGATCAGGTGCTCCCGCGAGGCATTGCCTCACCTGCGCACCAGGGGCGGCGGGCGGATCATCAACATCAACGCGGTCCATGCGAAGGCGCCGGACCATCGCTTCTTCGCGACGTCCACCAACCGCGCCGCCTGTCTCGCCTTCACGAAGGCGCTATCGCTGGAGGTAGCGGCAGACAACATCCTCGTGAACGCGGTGAACATCGGCTACGTCGTCACGCCGCAGTGGAAGAACATCCACCAACGCCGCGCGCCGGACCTGTCCGAAGAGGAGTTCTTCAGCCAGATGGCCGCGGAAGAGGTGCCGCTAAGGCGCTTCGGTCAACCAGACGAGGTTTCGGGCATCGTCGCCTTCCTCGCCAGCGACCGCGCCAGCTTCATCACCGGGACCAGCGTCGACGTGGGTGGAGGCATGGGCCGCTTCCTGTGACCCAGGAGGAAGTGACCTAGCCGCCGGCGGTGTACATGTCAAGGCGACGCGTGACCTCTAGTGCCCGGCGCTCCAGCTCCTCGTAGTCGCCCTCGGCCGCGATCTCGGCGTCGAACACCGTGCCGGCGAAACCAACGAGCTCGGCCCCCGCGTGCAGGTAGCCGAGGTAGTTCTCGGCCGTGAGACCACCGGTCACCAGGATCGGGGTCCCGTCCAGAGGCCCCAGGACGTCGGCGATGTAGTCCGGCCCGCCGAGGCTCTCGCCGGGGAACACCTTGACCCAGTCCGCGCCGGCTTGGCGCGCGTGGAAGATCTCGGTCGGAGTTGAAGCCCCCATACAAACCGGGATCGAGAGTGAGTGCGCCGCCTCGACCACGTCGGGGACCACCACGGGAGTCACCACGAACTCCGCGCCGGCGTCGTACGCCTCCTTGACCTGCTCCGGAGCAAGGATCGTCCCGACCCCCACGATGGCTTCGCCTCTCATCGCCATCTCCGCAACCGCGTCGGTCGCGCCTGGCGTGTTCATCGTGACCTCCAGCGCCTCGAAACCCCCGCGCACCGCGGCCGCCGACGATTCCACCGCCTGCTCGGCAGAACGCGCGCGGAATATCGCGATCACGGTCGCGTCGCGCAGGCGCTGCTTGCGGGATTCGAAGAGCTTGGGGTTCATGCTCACGAGGCTACCCGAGCCCCCGGCCTACCCGGTCAAGCGGTCTACGGGTGCGGGAACGCTGGCACGTTGTTGTGCCGCAGCCACGCGCAGTCCGCGATACAGCAGCGCGGGGTCGCCGAGCCTGCGGCGCAGGTCGCGCTCCAAGCCGGCGATCGGGTACAGGTTCTGCGGAGCGCGCGGGTCTTTGTGTTCCTCGGATGCGTAGCGAGGCAGTGCCGCGGTCACCTTCGCCGCCAGCGCGATAGCGGCCGCGGTCTCGTGATCGGCTGCGGTCTCGCACCGCACGACGCCCGACCACGGGTGACCCCCCGGCCCCCCCGGAAGCTTCACGTACCACGAGAACCGCCCCCACCGCCCGAGGGTGAGAAACAGCGGCGTCCGTTGACCCGGGCGCAGACGGGCCACGACGCCCGAGACGGCGGCCGGCAGATAAGAGACGTGATGGGTCTTCACGTAGCCGACCGCGTTCGGCAGTGACTGCCCGCCCTTCAACGGCCCGTCCACCACCACCAGATCAGCCTTGATCGCGGCCGCGATCTTCGCCTCGAGCTCGCCCATCCTCTGCTGGATCGCCAGCCATAGCTGCTCCGGGGCGTCCCCCTCAGCGCGACGCACCTTGTAGGTCCCGTGACGGCACTCGATCGAGCTCGCATCCCGCACCGCGGAGAAGAAGCCGCGCTCTACCTGGAAGTCGATGAGCTTGGCCCTGCCGTCGCAGCAGACCGCACCGGCCGCGTACGTCGCGCATACGCCCGGCCGGCTCTGTCCGGCCTCGTCGTCCACCCACACGCGCGCGTCGATCCTCCGCACCCCATCGGTGAACAGAACCCGCTCTGGAGCGTTTTCGGCCGCAGGAGTCAGCGGCTCCCAGCGATCGATCGTCCGTTCGACCTCGCAGTCGATCTTGTCCTCGGACAGCTCGAGCAGCTCTGCCTCCATCGGGGTCCCGTAATCCGTCGCCCATGCCTCGACCGCGAACCTCATGCGACCACTCTCTCGACCGTCGACGACCGGAGGTCTTTCTTCACGCGGAACTGGACCGGGACCCGCTCCGCCAGCTCGCGCACGTGCGTCACGATCCCGACCATTCGCCCGCTCTCGGCGAGGTTCTCGACGGTGGCCGCGACAGTGTCGAGCGTGTCGGGGTCAAGCGTTCCGAAGCCTTCGTCCAGGAAGATCGCCTCCAGGCTCGCGGCCCCGTCAGAAGCGAGGTCGGCCAGCTGATCCGCGAGTGCGAGCGCGAGCGACAACGACGCCAGGAACGTCTCTCCTCCAGACAGCGTCTTCGCCGAGCGGGTCTCGTCGGCGTTGTGCCGGTCGATCACGTGGAAGGAACCCTGATCGTCCGTCGTCAGCGCGTACTGGCCGTTCGACAGTTGATCGAGGATCCGGGTCGCGCCGTCTACCAAGCGCCGGAGCGCGGCATTCACCAACCAGGTCTCGAAACGACCGGGACGCGCCGACAGATGAAGCGCCAGCTCCTCTGCCGTCTTGTGCTCTATCTCGAGCGTCTTCAGCGCGCGGCGGAGTGTCTTCGCCGCTTCGATCCCGCTGGCTATCTCCTGTGCCTGCTGCTTCGCGCGGGCTTGAGCCTCCACCACCACCTCGAGCGGGTCTTCCTCGCGCGCGACCTCCAGCTCGCATTCGCTGCACGCCGACAGCAGCTCGTCGACGAGCGCACCGCGATCGCGTTCGGCCGCGGCCGCAGCCTCCTCGGACGCGTCCGCGTCTTCCGCCAGCTCGAGCGCCCGGGACGACGCCCACGCCGACAGCTCCCGCCAGTCGGCCGCGAGGCTTTGTCGCTGAGCGGAAGGCGGGCCCAACTGGGCGACCCGGTCGCGATCGCTCTCGAAACGCGCCCGCGCCTTTGCCTCCTGCTGCTGCAAGGCGGCGAGGTCGCGGCGTGCGCGATCCGCCTCCTTCCGAGCAGCGTCCTCCTGCGAGCGCGCCGCGTCGACCACGCGTTCTGCCTCCTCGATGGCTTCCAGAGCGGCGGCTACGGCAACTCGGTCGGGATGGCCCGCAAGCTCCCGTTCGAGCTCCGCGAGCTGAGCCTCGAGCACGTCCAGCTCGGCCTGCGTCTTCGCGTGGACGGCCGACTTCCGCTGGGCTGCCTTGCCCGCCGCGCTCACAGCGGTGCGTGCGCGCTCTACATCTGCAGCCGCTTTATCGAGGCCTGCGACGTCCTCGTGCTTCGGAAGCTTCGCGACCGGCTGCAGGCACACGGGGCAGGGCTCGCCCTTCTCTAGATGCGTCGCCACGTGTTGTGCCGCGTGTGCCCGTTCGATCTCGCCCCGCGCCCGCTCGGCGACCGCCACGGCTGCCTCGGCCTCCTCCAGCGCCTTCAGCGCCGCGGCCTCCTCCATCGCGGCGACCGTCGAAGCTGCCGAGATCGGCTCCACCTTCGCCGCTAGGGATGACCTCCGGTCGTGAGCTGCGAGCGCGGTAGACAGAGGCCCCCGCTCGGGCAGCTTCACGCGGGCGTCCAGCGCAGCCTCGACCTCTGCGCGCGCCTCGGTCACCCGGCGCTCGGCGCCCGTGACCGCTTCGGCGGCAACGGCAACCTTGTCGCCGAGCTCGTCGACCCCATCAGGCACCTCCAGCGCAGACACCAGCTTCACCCAGCGCCGCGATTCCTCGGCCCTGGCCCGAGCCTCCCGGGCGGCCGCCGCCACCTGGTCGAGCCGCGGCTTCGCCTCGTTCACACGCTTGCGGAGCTGGTCCAGTCGCTTCACTGTGGCCTTCGCCTGGCCCAGCGCTTCGGTAGTGGCGAAGGCCAGATCGCCGCCCAGCCTCTCTTGCCCTCTCTCGAGGTCGAACTTCTTCGTCGCGGCGCGCGCTGTAGCCGCCTGCCGCATCCGTTCGTAAACCCCGAGGTTCAAGAGCTTCACGACCAGGTCTTGTCGTTCGCCGGGCTTGTCGTGGAGGAACCGGGCGAACTCGCCCTGCGGCAGCACCACGCACCTCGTGAAGTGCTCGAAGCTGAGCCCCACGAGCCGCGTCACCTGCTCGGTGAGCTCGTCGGCCGTACCTGCCAGCACCTCACCACCCGATTCGAGGCGCGCCTCCTTGGTGGTGGCGCCCTTACCCGAACGCTTCACCACCCGCACCGCCGTGTAGTCCTTGCCGTCGATCGAGAAGTCCAGAAGCACCTTCGCCTCGACCTTCCCGTGACTGATCACAGGCGCGACCAGATTGCGGTTGTCGTAGCGCGGAACGCTGCCGTAGAGCGCGAAGCACATCGCGTCGATCACCGACGACTTACCGGACCCGGTCGCGCCGACGAGCGCGAAGAAGTCACTGCCTTCGAAATCGATGTCGGTGGGCTCCTTGAAGCTGGTGAAGCCCGCGAGCTCAAGCCGTCGAGGTCGCATGTGCCTCCTCGTGCAGCTCGTCGAACAACGCCACAAGGCCGTCGTCTTCGACCTCTTTCTCGCCCAGGTAGAGAAGGAACAGCTCGTGAGGGGTCAGGCTCGACCGATCGAGCTGAGTCTTGCGGCCATCGCCGCCGGTGGCCTCGTAGTCGATGATGACCTTCACGGCGTTCGGGAACAGCTCTCGCACCTCTTCGCCGAGGCCGACCCGCGCCTTTTCGTTCACGATCACCCTGAGGTAGTCGTCACCGGTGGTTCCCGCGAGTGGCTCGAGGTCCGCCAGCTTCCCCCTGAGCGTCCGCAGCCGGCGGCCCGCCTGAAGCTTCACCGGCTCGGTCGTCGCCGGCACGCCCGCGGCCGCCTCGACGAGCAGCGCATAGCGGTTCAGGTCGGTCTCGCCGAAGTCGAGCTGCAAAGGGGACCCGGGGTAGTGGATCGGGCACGGCCCGATCACCGACTGCATCTTGTGCAGGTGCCCGAGCGCCACGTAGTGGGCATCGCTGGGGAACAATGTCGAGTTGACCCAATAGTCGAAGATCGTCTGCGCGGTCCGCTCTCCCCCGCCGATCTCCGCCCCCACCATCGGCAGATGAGCCATCACGATGTTCACCGCATCCCGCTGGAAAGACTTCGTCAGGCTCTCTACCACGAGCGCCATCCGCTCCTCGTAGCGCGCGCGGCTGTCCGCGGCCTCTTCATCCATCAGATGAGCGGCCTTCACGATGTACCGCTGGCTGAGCCACGGTACGCATGCGACGCGGACCGTTCCGCCCGCGGTCTGCACCTCTACGGGATCACGGCTGACACCGGCGCGGATCGTCACCCGGGCGAGATCGAACAGCGGTGCGAGCGCGGAGAGACGCCGGTCCGAGTCGTGGTTGCCCGGTATGGCCACCACCGGTGCCAGCTCCGACAGCGCCAGCAGGCCGCGGTACACGATCCGCTCGGCCTCCGGCGTGGGGGCCGAGGTGTCGAAGAGATCGCCCGCCACCAGCACAAGATCGACCTTCTCCCGGGCCGCGACCGCCGCCAGCTCCGCGAGCACCGCCTCGTGCTCGTGCGCTCTGCTCTGCCCTTGGATGGTCTTTCCGACATGCCAGTCGGCGGTATGGAGGATCTTCACGTTCGGCCGCCGCTTCGGTCGCTGATTTTCAGCTCGCATCCCCTCTTCTTTGCAGTTTCGATTCACCCTACCGACGCCCTGTGACAGAAACCTGGGAATCCCGGTTGTTTGCGGGTGCGGAGTCGGGGATGCTGCCGGACATGGCGAAGGCGGCAGTGCAGGCGAGGGCGCTGGACGCTGTCGGGGGGATCTGCCTCGACGCCTACCGCCTGACGCGGACGGCTGCAGGCAGGCGCATCCTGAGCGACGTCTCCTTGCGGATCCACCCCGGCGAGATCGTGGCCGTCGTCGGAGGCAGTGGGGCCGGCAAGTCCACTCTGGTCGAGACGCTCGCCGGCGTGAACCCCCCGGATAGAGGACGCGTGCTCCTGGGCCGTACCGATCTCTACGACAACCTCGAGTCCGTGCGGCCCTGGGTCGGCTACGTGCCGCAGGAAGACATCATCCACATGGACCTCCCGCTCGAACGAACGCTGCGGTACGCGGCCGCGCTGCGCATGCCGCCGGCGTCCAGCGAAGGCGAGATAGCCGCGGCCGTCGAAGCATCGCTGGCAGCGCTGGATCTGATGGAGCGCCGAGATACCCCAGTGGCGGCGCTGAGCGGCGGTCAACGTAAACGGGCCAGCATCGCGGTCGAGCTCCTGACGCGGCCTCGCGTGTTCTTCCTCGACGAACCCACCTCGGGGTTAGACCCGGCAACTTCGGCAGGCCTGCTGCGGGTGCTCGTGGGTCTCGCGCAGGCAGGCACGACCGTGATCTTCACGACGCACGCGGTCCAGGACCTCTCCTACTGCGACCGAGTGCTCTTCCTCGCGCCCGGAGGGCGACTAGCTTTCGCAGGCAGCGTGGGCGAGGCTCTGCAGCATTTCGGCGTGGAGAGGGTGGAACAGGTCTATGAACGTCTGCTGGATCCGGCGATCACCGCGGTCGCCGCGAGCCTGGAGCCGCCGCCTTCCACGGGTCGCTTGGTGCCCACGCCCGATACCGCCGCGCGCCCCGGTCCGCTGCGTCAGCTACGGACGCTGACGGCGCGGACGGCAGAGGCCCTCACGCGCAACAAGCTGACGCTGGCGATCCTGCTCGGCTCCCCCGCGATGATCGTGGCACTGTTCGTGATCCTGTTCCGCCCCGACGCGTTCGCCTTTTCGGATCCGCAACCGACCGCCATCCTGATGATCCTGTTCTGGATCACCTTCGGCGCGTTCTTCTTCGGTCTCACCTACGGACTGCTGCAGATCGTCGTCGAGAGACCCATCCTGAGACGCGAGCGACTGGCCGGGCTGAAGCTCAGCTCCTATCTGGTGTCGAAGATCGCGGTGATGCTGCCATTCCTCGCCGCGGTGAACATCACGATGCTGTTCGTTCTTCGGCTACTGGACCGGTTGCCGTCTGCAAGTCTCGCCACCTACGCGTCGGTCGCCTTCACGCTGATACTCACGTCACTCGCCGCGCTAATGCTGGGCCTCCTCGCTTCCGCGGCGGCCGACAACCCGTCGCAAGCGACGCTGACCTTGCCGATGCTGTGCTTCCCGGCCGTCCTGTTCTCGGGCGCGATCCTGCCGGTCAACATCATGGCGACCGTCGGCAGGTGGATAGCCGCGGTCGTGCCGAGCCGGTGGGCGTTCGAGGCCGTGGGTCATGACCTGGGCATCCGACAGCTGATGGCAGAGGGAGGCTCGCCGCTGGGTCCGCCGCTGCTCGAGACCTTCGGGTCGGCCGGACAGCGAGCGACGACCACCTACTGGGCGATCCTCGGCGCGTTCGCGCTGCTGTTCTTCATCGGCGCGTGGGCCGTGCTGGTTCGCAACAGCGCCCGTAGCCCCCGCGCCGCCCGCTAAGAATCGTCGTCGCCACGATGCATCGTCCCCGCGTACCCGTGCGTCTCCTTATCAGAACCGGACATAACCGGCATAGGAGAGGGACAGGGGGATGGATCTCAACCTGGGGCCGCGCGCGATCCTGCTCGGGATGATCACCGTTGCGATCGCCTCACCGGCGTTCGCGATCGCGCCGGAACCAGCAGAGACGACCCGGGTCACTCCAGCGGCTGCGGATGACCCTCTCCTACAAGACATCGTCCAACTGTCGTTCCCCTCGCCTGCATCGACATCTCGCGAGCTACTGAGCCACACGGTCCGAAGGACCCGGACTTACTACGACCCCGTCCCGGACATGAACGGAGACGGCTACCTGGATGTGCTCAGGCAGACCCGCAGCTTTGAGATGTTCGACGACGCCTCGGCTCCCGGCGACTACTCCTACAGCCTGGCACTAGAGGTCCTGGACGGAACGGACGGCACGACGCTATGGAAGGCGTACGAGAGCGCCTACGACAAGCTCTTCTTCCCGGCTCTAGCGAAGGTCGGGCGCGGGGTCCGCAACGGGCTGCATATCTTCGAGTACGACGAACGTTCTTATCCGGCGACGGTAAGCGTCACCGCCCTGCATGGGTCCGGGAAGAAGGCGTGGCGGCAGACCATTCCGGAGCGCAGGATCGTCGCGCTCGACCACATCAACTCGGCGCCAGGGCGAGCAACCGATCTGCTGGTCGGTTACTTGCTGCGTCAAACCCAAGCGGGCCATCTGCGAGAGCCGCTGTTGACGTCGACCTCGGCCCTGGTCATCGACGGCAGAGGTGGCAGGATCGTGCGTCACCCCTCGATCGAGACGCGGGTAGGCAGACGCGCCGTTCCGCTTGCTGCCCCCGACCTAGATGGAGACAAGCTCGAGGACTACGTGTTCGTCGACGAGTGGGACCCATACGCCCGCGTGTTCACTCAAGGCGAAGGCCACGTCGTAGCGCGGGAGGGCCGCGAGGGCGACGAGCTCTGGGAGAGCGAGCCCGTGCTTACGGGACACAGCTCCTGGGTGACCGGAGTCGCCGACCTCGACGGCAATCAGAGATCCGATCTCGTGCTCGAGACGGAGCTCGGGGACGGGTACGGGTACGGCGCCGAGTCGGATGCTCCACTACACGCCCTGGAGGGAAAGGCAGGGAGCGTGTTGTGGAGCCACACGGGGTGGCTCTTTGAAGAAATCGGGGACATAGATCGCGATGGGACCTCGGAACTGATGACGGCAACCCCCGTCAAGGAACAGCGCGGATCCGGAGTTCGCGTGACGGCGCGGGGCGGCAGCGGCAGGGCCATCTACAGCAAGTTCCTCGAGGTCGAGGACGCTCCGCTGGGCGCCGAGTTCTACGCCGGCTTGTATAGCCCGGGGGATCTGGACGGAGACGGTCACCCCGATCTGTTGGCAAAGCAGACGGCCTACTCGGGGCGGAAAGCGTTGCGCGACGCCACCACCGTCAGCAGCAGAACAGGACGTGCGATGTCCACGCCGGAAGCGGCGCTCCCGGCGTACGCGGGCTTCTCTCAGGGCCGCGACGACCTGTTGCTACTCGACCGGACAGACGATGACGTGATCGAGGTCGAGGCACCCTGGCGCAACGGTTGGTCGGACGTGTTCGAGGGGCGCATCACTGCCACCGGCCTGGGCGAGTACCCCTACTCTTCGGTCCAAGGAGGACACTTCTACCCGGGCGCCTGTCCCGGCCTCTTCATCACATTGGAGTCCTCATCCGAGTACGGCGGCCCCTCCGCCGCGCTGATGGTGGACGCGGCCACGGGCCGCGCTCGGTGGTCTCACGGTTCCGTCGAAGGAGTGAGCCTGTCCACCGAAGGCACCTTGACATCGGGGTGCGCAAGCTAGGGCGTCGGCAGGCCCTCTAGTGGGTCGTCGGGATGATCCGCCGCATCGGGGTTGGCTCCGGCCTCCGAATGGCGGGTCGCCCAGGCTGGGAAGGGGAACTCGAGCACGAGCGGGATCGGGATCTCCGGTTGGCTGAGCATCATCGTGCCCGGCTTCATGATCGTGGCGCGCTCGCGCTGGGGGCCGCGCAGGAACCCGTACTGACCCCGTTCGGCCTCGGCGGAATCCAGTCGACCGACCACGCGGATCGCGCTCTGCCCGACTATCCGCGGCTCCACCTCGCTGGCGGTCTGTTGTGCACCGATCAGGATGATCCCCAGCGAGCGGCCGCGCTCGGCTACGTCAAGCAGGATCTCTTTGATCGGCGAGTTGCCCTCGCGCGGAGCGTACTTGTTCAGCTCGTCCAGCACGACGAACAGCTGCGGCCGGGCCTTACCAGAGCGCTCCTTCTCCTCGAACGAGCGCCGGAGGATGACGCCCACGACGAAGCGCTTGGCCCGGTCGGGCAGGTTGTGCAGGTCCACCACCGTCACCTGCTTCGACAGCCGCACCTTGTGCTTCTCGGCGTCCGAGATATCGCCGCGGATCAGCCGCTCGAGCGGACGCCGCGCCGATACGAGGCGACGAACGAAAGCGTTGATCGTCCCCGCGCCGATGACCGGCCCCGCCCAGTCGTCCACCTGGACCTTCTGCATGATGAGGTCGATGAGCTCCGCGAACGTGCGGATCGCACTCCCGTCGATGGAAACGCCGCCGTCACCCACGGGGGTGTGCTCGTTCTTGAGCTTCGCCGCGACGTTGTGCACGACCATCGTGTAGTGCTGCCGGTCGTCTTCGGCGTCCGCGAACACGAACGGCAAAAGCTCGTCCTTGCAGAACTCCTCGATCGTCCAGAAGAAGGACGTCACGCCGCGCTGGCGCGTAGCAACGTCGGGAGAAGCGTTGCGGTCGTCCAGCTTGGGCGGTGCGAAGAAAGCGGTAGACGGAAACGGCCCCGGTTCGAGCTCGAGCGCCCGGAACCGAGACCGGTCGTCGTCGGTCAGCTCGATGTTGTGGTGGTCGAGGAACAGAAGGTCCTCGCCTTTCACGTTGAAGATCAAGGCCTTCGTGTTCAGCGCGTCGCGGCCCAGCGCGCCCGAGTTGAACAAGCTGTAGAGGAGGAACGTGGCGTAGCTGGTCTTCGTCGCGATCCCGGAGATCCCCGAGATGTTGACGTGCGCCCCCTTGGTTCCGTCCAGGAACTCGAGGTTGATGTAGATGGGCTCGTTGTCGCGCGTCACGCCCGCAGGGAGCTTCTTGGTCATGCCGTCGAAGAACAGCGCTCTCTCGCGCTCCTTCCCGCGGGCCTTCTGCACCGCGGCCCCCGGAAGAGGCGGCACGTAGACCTCGGGCTCCACCCGGGTCGCGGTCACCTGCGCGGCCTCCGAGAGATCGCCGGGCAGGATGCCGTCTTCGATCAAGAAGATGTCGGAGTCGAAGCGGGCGCCGTCGATCTTCGCCGTCACCTGCGTCACGACGCCCGCGATCTGCACGGGCTCACCGCCCGGTGGGGTCCTCTCGGTCGTCACGACCTCGTCCAGCTGCAGGTACTCGCCCTCCGCCACGCCCACCCAGAACTCCAGAGGGGTCGAGGGCTCGGTCCCGAGGACCCTCCCCACCATCGGCTCCCGTCCCGCTTCCGCTTCTTCCGCCACCCGTCACAGCCCCCTTCGGCACCGCCACAACCGCCTTTGGAACAGCCTACTTAGGGGGTGTGACAGGTTCACGGACATCGAACGGAGTCACGGATCATGGGCGTGATCCCGGCGTTCTGTGGTCAAGATCAGGCGCAGGGCGCCATCTGACGCGCGGGTTTGGAGGTCAGGCCTCGTGACCGGGCTCCAGCTCCTTCGCCTGCGAGAACGCAAGGAAGGAGCCGCCGCCGGCGTAAGCCTCCAGCGGCTCGAGCACGAATCCGACGTGGTCCCCACCCTGGGTCGAGAAACGGTCGACGATCCGGCCCACGAACCGGTCCGCGCATCCGTCCACCACCGGCAGACCTAGTGGCCCCTCAATCCATCCGCAACGCTCGAACTTGTCGACCTCGTCACCGGTCTCTTCACCGAACAGACTCGCCAAGTCCCCGGCATCGGCGGGGACGACGTGTACCGCCAGAGCTTCGGCGTCCAGGGCCACCCGATAGGTGAAGTTCTTGTTGGATAGGAAGACCACGAAGCGCGGCGGGTCGATGCTGCACTGCGTGCAGAACCCGACAAGGCATCCCGCTCGCCGGGCGCCATCCGACGTCGTGACGATGAACATCGGGTAGTCGAGGTGCGCGACGAGCTCCTGGAACCGCTCCTCCACCTCGGCCATCCCGACTTACTTCCCCTCTCGGTGCTCTTGCAACCGCCGCGGGGCGTCGTAGGAAGATGGCCCTATGGCCTCGCCCGTCCACTACGCCAAGAACGGCGACATCCACATCGCCTATCGCGTTCTCGGTGACGGACCGATAGACATCCTGTTCGTCCCGATCTGGACCTCGAACCTGGACCTGTACGACGCGTGGGCTCCCGTGGCTCAAAGCCTCGAGGCGGTGACCAGCTTCGCGAGACTGATCGTCGTGGACCGCCGCGGGACGGGCCTCTCCGACCGCACGCACGGGATCGCGACGCTGGAAGAGGGCATCGACGACATGCTGGCGGTCCTGGATGACGTGGGCAGCGAACAGACCGCGCTGATCGGATTCAACGAATCCGGCTCGCTGTGCGCATTGATGGCGGCCACGCATCCCGATCGCATCTCGGCGCTGATCCTCTACAGCTCGTATGCCGCCACCGTTCGCCAGGACGACTACCCCTGGGCCCCTACTCCTGAGGAACGAGACGCTCAGATCCAGTTCATGATCGAGGTGTGGGGGTCGGAGGAGTTCGCCTTCATCCTGAACCCGGCCAGCCACAGCGATCCCGACTTCCGCGAGTGGGCGGCGAAGTGGCAACGAAACTCGGTCACGAGGGATGCGCTCCCGGCCGCGTACGACGTGCTGGCTCGAACCGACGTCCGCCACGTATTACCTCTCATCCGCGTTCCCGCCCTCGTGCTTCACCGCAAGGACGACCCGCTCGTGATCGTCGACAACGGCCGCTACCTCGCGGAGAAGATCCCCGGAGCTAGATACGTGGAGCTCGAGGGGGAGGACCACATCCCCTTCCTCGGTGACTGGCAAGCGATCGTGGACGAGATCGAGGAGTTCCTCACCGGCGCACGGCGAGCCCGCGAACCCGACCGGGTCCTCGCGACGATCCTCTTCACCGACATCGTCGGCTCTTCGCGCACCGCGGCAGAGCTCGGCGACCGCCGCTGGAAAGAGCTTCTGGACCGGCACGATGAGGTCGTTCGGAACGAGCTCGCTCGCTTCAACGGGCGGCTCGTGAAGACGGTCGGGGACGGCGCCCTCGCCACCTTCGACGGACCAGCGCGGGCGATCCGGTGTGCCTGCCGGATCCGTGAGCGCGTTAAGGAGCTCGGGTTGGAGACCCGCGCCGGACTGCACACGGGTGAGGTGGAGGTGCGCGGTGACGACGTCGGCGGCATCGCCGTGCACATCGGTGCCCGCGTGGCCGAGAAAGCGCAAGCCGGAGACCTGCTGGTATCGGGGGCGGTCCCGTCGCTCGTCGCAGGGTCGGGGATCCGGTTCGAGAAGGTGGACGAAACCGAGCTCAGAGGCATCGAAGGCAGCTTCAGCCTCTATCGCGCCGTGCTGTAGAGCTAGGAGCAGCTCGGCGGGCGTCGAAGAACGACCTCGCTTCCGCCGCCGGTAGATCGATACCCGGCAGCGAAGACGCTTCCGTTGCCCGCGTGCTCGACATCTTCCAGGTGGGTGGAGTCCTCGAACCTGTTCACGTCCTCTTGGACGAACCTCTGTCCGTTCCACTCGAGTATCAGCGCCTCGAAACCGTCGCGGGGCGTGCTTACGTAGCCGACGGCGACGACCTCGTCGCCCCAGGATGAAACACCTCGCAGCTCGGCTTCGCTCCTTCCCCCGAGGTCAGGGAGGTCCACCAAGCGCCAGCGGGTCCCGTTCCAGTGCATAGCGATCGGAACGTCGCCGTAGTGGTAACCGACGGCCCAGGCATCGTTCGGTCCGGCAGCGTGAACCGCGTTCAAGATGTGGGGCCGGTCGTTGACGTTCGGGCTCGGAACCTGTTTCCAGCGTCGACCGTTGAAGTGCAAGATCAGCGTCCGCAGCAGACCTCTGCGAACGGTGCGACCCACCGCCCATACATCTTTCGCCGTTCTGGCGTGCACGCCATGGAGCAAACCGTTCATGCCCACCGACGCGACCGACCAGCGTCGCCCGTTCCAACGCTCGACCAGAACAAGGTGATTGCCCGAAGCGTCCCAGCGCGTCCCGACCGCCCACGCTCTTCGGCCCGACAGGACCGACACGTGGTCGAGGGCATTCAAGCTCGCGCTCGGGTCCGCGCTGTCCATCCGTCGCCAGCCGCCCCCGGGCCGGCGCCTGATGACGAAGGTGCGCGACACCGTCCTGCTGTGCTGGCCCACAGCGAACACTCCGCCGCGACCCACGTCGATGTCGCTCAGGATCGTCGCGTTCCCGCGGACCGACGGAGTGTCCTCCCGGCGCCAGCGCCGCCCGTTCCACCTTCGAACCAGCGACCGCTCCCAAGTGTTCCCGCTGTAGTCCGTGCCGGCTCCCCAGACGCGATCCGCGGAGGCGACGGCGACGCCGGACAACCAGTGGTCCGAACGGCGGTCGTCGGTGTCGATGCGGTGCCACTCATCGTCGCACGGTGGTGGGGTCGGCGTCGGCGTAGGCCCGGGTGTCACTGTGGGCGTGGGTGTCGGAGTTCCCGTCGCGTACGGCGCAACGGCCGGCGGAGCCACGATGGCCTGCGCGGGTGATGTGTCGCCAGACGCCTGCGCGAACAGCAAGGACAAGGATGCCGTGAACGCGCCGAACGCAACCCCCACCCGCCTCACGCGGGGAATCGTTCCCGTCTTCGGCTGATCTACTCCTCGCTACGTGAGGCCTGCAGGCGCCTCCCGCCGGCGCTGCCATCGCAGGGGGAAATCAGTTGTCCTTCCCTTCTGTGTCGGTTGCCGGCGCCGCCGGTTCCGGAGCCTCGGGAGCGGTGTCTTCTACCTTGTCGGTAACGGCCGCAGCAGCATCGTCCGGCGCCGGGGCGGGTCCGGGCTCGTTCTTCACCGCGCCCGCGTCGCCGTCGGTGGAGGTGCCCGAGGCGGCCGTGACCTCCTCGGATCGCTCCGAGCCCTCGGACTCCGGCCGCTTGTCGTCCGCGGCTGCCCCCTCGTTCTTCTTCAAAGTCTCGCGGTCCCGCTCGCCCCCGGAGCGCCCTGTTCCGTCGCCATCCGACCGTCGCGACCGCTTGGTGTTGCTGTCGTTGGAGGCCGCTCGTGCATGGGAGGTGGAGACACCGTCCGAGGCTTCGCCCGCCGCGTATAGCACCGGCGGCTTCTTCCCGTCTCTCTTCGACTCGCGCACCTGTCGCTGACGCCCGTCGGGCTGTGCTCGCTCCGTCTCAACGAGGCCGTGCATCATCGCTCCGGCCGCGAACACCACGGCTGCTCCACCCACCGCGGCCGCGTTCGCCACGCCCACGAGGCCGAACCTCGGCAGACCGACGAGGAGCGCATCGAGACCGTGGCGCCATCCGGCCATGAGGAAGAACCACCACCGGATCGAACGACGACCCGAGTAGTAGGCGTTGAAGGCGTGCACGACCTCCACGTCCAGTTGTCTTCCCGCCTCGCGCTGCAGGATCTCGATAGCGGCCTTGTGCCTGGACGCGGCGCGGTAGGGGCGACGCGAGGTGATGGCGTCGAAGGTATCCGCAACCGCGATGATGCGCGCGCCCAGGGGGATCTCCTCCGCTCGGCGGCGCTCGGGGTAGCCGCTCCCGTCGATCCGCTCGTGGTGGTAGCGGATCATCGCGGTGAGCTCGTCGTCGCCCAGGACCTCAACCATGTCGGCGCCCGCGGAGGGATGCCTTTTCACGACTTCGAACTCAGCTTCTGTCAGGCGGCCAGGATTGTTCAGGACCTCCCGTGGCACGCGCAGCTTCCCGACGTCGTGCAGCAACGCCGCCAACCTGACCTTCTCGCGCTCCTTGCGGGGAAGCTGCATCGCCCTGGCGATCATGTCCGCGTGACGCGCCACCCGCTGGCTGTGCCCGTGCGTGTACTGATCACCCCGCTCCAGATCGGCAGCGAGTACCTTGAACAGCTTCAACTGCCGCTCACGCGTGAGTCCTTGCTTCTCCGCTGACGCCCCGACATCTAGTCCCAGGCGCCGGACGTTTTCGATCAAGGCGCGTTCCGAACGCAGCCGGCGCAGGAAGCTCCAGGCAAGCAGGTCGTCGAATACGAGGTCCTGGGAAGCCTCGGTGCGGATCCACAACGCGGCTCCCACGCGACCGACAACAAGGGCGAGCACTATCGAGACGACGGTGGCACCGACGGGATGACCGTCGGTCAGCCACAGCCCCAGCCACAGTGGCGCCACAGCAACAACCGTCGTAACGCACAGGACCAGCGGAAGAAAACGTTGAAGATCTACCTCGTCGGGCTGTGCTTCGACCTTGATGTGTGCCCCCGTCGCTCGGTCTCCCAGATGAACGACCCTCCCAGTTACAGAGCCACCTTCCGTATCGGCAGGTCGCGCCGCCTCTGAAGCGGCTCCAACGGCTTCACGACCGATTTCGGCGTCGGTTGATGTCAACGACCGAGATGTCCGATTCGCGACGGGGGCCGCAGCAGGAGGTCCGCGGCGGCGGGCGAACCATAGGCGCATGACCCTCCGCCACCGCGCGCTCGTCGCGGCCCTAGTCGGTCTGCTGGTCCTCGCGCTGAGCCCCATCGGCAGGACGGATCCGGCCCGACCCATGATCGTGCGCGTGCACGTGGAAGATGCCGAGCAGGCGGGCTTTCTCTTCGAGAGCTTCGACGAGACCCACAACCACTCGCATGGTGAGATCGAGCTCCTGCTGTGGCCCGGCGACCTCGCTCGCCTCGATGCGCTGGGAATGGACTACGAGGTCGTCATCGAGGACCTCTACGCGCACGATATGGCCGAAGCGGCACGTCCAAAGCCGGTGCTGTCGCTGCCGGGCCCGAACCGGAGTGACTACCGCCGCCTTGCCGACTACAACGCCGAGATGAAGCAGCTGGCTAAGAAGAAGCCGGATCTGGTCAAGCTCGTCGAGCTGCCTCGCCCGTCGCTCGAGGGTCGCAAGATCTTCGGCGTCGAGATCGCGTCGAACGTCAACGCTACGGCGACCGACGGCCGGCCGATCTTCTACATCGACGGCCTCCACCATGCGCGCGAATGGCCGGCCTCGGAATACACGATGCTCTTCATCCATCACCTAGCCGAGAACTACGGCAAAGACAAAGAGATCACATCGCTTCTGCGGAAGGTGCGTGTGATCGCGATCCCGATCGTCAACGTCGACGGCTTCGACTACTCGAGGGAGTCTCTGGCTCAGGTCTCGCTCCTCGGCGCCGGGAACGGGTTCGAGGGCTACTGGAGGAAGAACCGCCGTTCCTTCACGGGTGCCACGGTCCCCGTCGTGCAGAAGAACCCCGACGCGTACGGTGTGGACCCGAACCGCAACTACGCCTACCTGTGGGGTGACCAGGAAGGTGGCTCTTCGGGACTGATCATCAACCAGACGTACCGCGGCGCGGCCCCCTTCTCGGAGCCGGAGACCCAGAACGTGCGCGACGTCATCCTCGGGCGCAATGTGGTCGGAGTGATCACGAACCACACGTACCAGGCGACCGTGCTGCGCGCGGGCGGCGGCAGAGCTCCAGAGGACAGCCTCTTGGAGGCGATCGGGGCGAAGATGGCAGCCATCTTGGGCTACCAGAACAACGGCTCGGTCGGCTACCCCACCACCGGGACCACCGACGACTACGCCTACTCGACCACCGGCGCGCTTGGCTTCACCATCGAGAACGGCTCGCTCGGGTTCCACCCCGCCTACGACCGCGAGGTCGGCGCCTTCACGGAGGAGCACATGGAGGCCTTCGAGGTCATGCTGGACGTCAGCGCGAACCCTCGCTACCACTCGGTGATCAAGGGCCGCGTGGCGGGCGGAGCGGCCCAGCTGGTGCTGACGAAAACCTTCAAAACGCCCCTGTCGCCCGGCAACCCGACCGGCGAGAAGTTCTTCATCGAGAAGATCAACAGGACGCTGAAGACCCGTCCCGACGGAAGCTTCGAATGGCACCTCGGTCCCTCCAGCCGTCCGTACGAGTCCAAGGCAGAGAGCTACACGCTGAAGATCGACGGCGCCTCGGGGACCAAGACGATCCAGATCCGCGTGGACCGAGGCGAGACCATCAACCTCGGATCGATCCAGCTCTAGCGTTCGCAGCTCGCTCCGCCCCCTCCTATCCTCGAACCATGTCCCCTTCCCCGGGCTTCGTGTGGCAGCCGTCGCTGCTGGGGGCCGGCGAGGCTCCAGCCGTTGACGCGCGCTTCGCTTCGCTCACCCGCGTCGATCTGGACACGGAGTCATGGGTAGACCACGCGCCCGGGTGGGTGAGCGGGTCCGACGCGCTGTTCGGCGAGCTGGTCGAGCGGCTCGACTGGGGGCAGCGGTCGCGCAAGATGTACGACCGCGAAGTGACCGAGCCTCGCCTCACGTCGCTGTGGCGCAAGAGTTCCGGCTCGCCGCTCGAGCCGGAGATCCTCGAGGAGATGCGCGCCCTGCTCTCGCAGCGCTACGGCATCGAGTTCGACTCCGCCGGCTTCAACCTCTACCGCGACGGCCGCGACAGCGTGGCGTGGCACGGCGATCGCATCCGCAAGGGCATCGCCGAGCCGCTGGTCGCGCTGGTGTCGGTCGGCGAGCCGCGGCGGTTCCTGTTGAAGCCACGCGAAGGCGGATCATCGCGCGCCTTCATGCTGGGCCGAGGAGACCTCTTGGTCACGGGCGGGCGCACCCAGCGCACCTGGTTGCACAGCGTGCCGAAGGTCGCATCCGCCGGTCCGCGCATCAGCATCGCCTTCAGGCACGGGCTGGACCCGACGATCTACGACAACTCCGACGCGACGAGCGAAGGGTTGAGCGAGAGCTAGGTCGGCGTCAGCAGTACTCGTAAGGTGCGGCCTCAAGCTGCACGACGACATCGTCTACGACCTTCGCCAGCAGCTTGGTGCCGTAGCGTCCCTCGCCCAGCTTGTAATGGGTGTGGCCAGCATGCGTCATCGGGTCGGCGTTCGGATACAGCTCCCGCAGGCGCCGCTGGGAGTCGCCGACCCTCAAGCCACGACGGGTGTGGAAGGTGTAGCTGGACCCGTCTGCGGCTTCGACCTCGCGCGCCAGCACCCTCACGTCTACGACGCGCCGCTGCTCGTCGGCCCGGTACGCGAAACTCTGGATCTGCCCCCTCCAGCGGAGCCTCACGACGCGGCTGCACCCGACCCGGATGACGTCTCTATACGAGGGGCGCCCGAACATGTCTCTCATGTCGGCGTTGTTCGTGCGGCCGTTCTGGATAGGCCCAACCTTCCCGCCAGCGGTGATCAGATCCCGCTGGTGGGCGACGCCTGGACCCGTCATCAACGCGAGCGCTACCAAAGTCGTCGTCGCCACCGTCTTTACGCTCATAGCCTCACCTTCGTCTTTCGTGCGGGGTCTCTTCAACAGCACTGCCATAGACGCCGGACTGGCCGTAAAGGTTCCTCCAGAGGCGCCCCACGCTCAGAAACATCGTGAGCTAGTGCGAGGCGCCTGGTGCCAACTTGCTATCCCGCTCCAGGCGAAGCTGGTCCATCAAATGCTCCACGCGGCGTGCTCCGGCAGTGTGTTCCTTCGTCTTGTACAACGAAAACGCCCGCCGAGCCTGTTCGAATGCCTCTTCGTGCCGTCGCCCACGGGCAATCACCTCGGCCAGGTTCGCGAGCAGGTCCGCCTGCAAGAACAACCAATCCGTCTGCCTAACCCGCTCAAGCGCCGCGTGCAAGATCCGCTCTCCCCGCGAGACGTCCCCGCGGTGGGCGAGGACACGTCCAAGCGTGGAGCCGCAACGGATCTGAACGTCCCAGTCATCCGGCGCAGCCAGTCGTTGCGCCTCTTCCGCCAGCTCTTCGGCTTCGTCATACCGGCGCTGTTCGAGTAGCAGGCTTGCCAGCCTGACAGCGATGCTGGCGCTGACGCCGGTTTCGCCGGTCTCGCTTAGGGACGCCAAACTTCGCTGTAGATCTTGCTCACCCCTTCGCGGGTCAGCGACGCATTGTGCAATGTCGTAGGACACCAAGCCAGTCACGGCCGCGTCGGGGACGCCACCGACATCGTGGAGGATCGTCTTAGCGAGACGGAAAGAGTCGGCAGCGGCATCGACCAGGCCCAGATAGGCCTGAGCTCTTGCCAGCGCCGCGAGCGCTTCTCCTTCGTTGGCACGGATCTGAACCACTCTCGACCACTCCACGAACTCCTCAGCTGCCTGAAGCGCCTCGCGGACACCAACCAGGCCGTGAAGCATGGAAGACGTTATGCGCCGGCGCGCCCAGCCCTCCTCCAGAACGTTATGGATCTTTCGAGCATGCCCGAGGGTCTTCCCGGCGAGGACAAGAGCCGCCTCTTCATTGCCGCTGACCGCATACAGGTAGGCGAGATAGTTCCCCGCTCGAGCAAGGCCCTCGTCGTCATCGAGCGCGTCGAAGATTTTCAAGGCCTGTTCCGACTCCCGGATCGGTTCAGCCGTACCGAAGACATCCCACCTCGTCGACTGATGGGAACGGAACAACAGCAGTTCCGCCTGGGCGCGGGAATCGCCGAGTTCGGCAGCGCGCTCGAGCTCCGTGATCGCCAGCTGGCTGTCGGCGGCTCGGTCGGAGAAGACGAGAGCGTCCGTAAATGCCGCAAGCACCCGGAAGGGTACGGGTCCCAGCCGCGCGAGCAGTTGTACTGCTCGGCTGAGGATCGCGGACGCAGACGGCATGTCGTGCCGCGCATGCGCCTCCAGCCCAGCCGCGGCCAGGTGCTCACCTGCACGACGGGCAAGTTCAAGGAGGCGCCGACTAGCAACTCCTACTGCTACTAGATTTTCATACGCCTGTTCGAAGTGATGACCGATCACTTCCTCGGGCTCGTCGATCCCTCGCCCGCGCCTGGCTTCGAGCCACTCTCCAAGCCGCTCGTGAAGCTGCGCGCGTCGCTCCCGTGAGATAGCTCGGTAGGCGGCATCGCGGATGAGCGCGTGTCGGAAGCGAAAAGTTTCAGCACCCGGCACCTCCCAGCGAAGCGGTGCGATGAATTCCCTCGTTACGAGCGAATGCAGGTGCACCCGTAGCTCCCCCGACGGTAGTTCCGGCGTGAGGTCCTCCACGGCCGCTCGTGAAAATTCGCCCCCGGCAACAGCACCGGCTTCCAAGACGGCACGCTCCTCGCGCGACAACGCGTCCAGACGGGCAGTGAGCAGCGCATGGATCGACGGAGGGATGGAGAGCTCCAGAGGCGCCACGAGCACCGACTTCCCGCCCTGGTTATGGATGGCACCTTCCTCTATGAGCATCGACAACATCTGCTCGATAAAAAGCGGATTGCCGCCGGTGACCTCCGCCACGTGAGCGGCGGTGTCCGTTCCGGCTTCAAGATCACCGAGGATGTTCCGCATCAATTGCTCGGAGTCGCTTCTGTTGAGGGGTGTCAGATTGATCAACGCCGAGGCTTTTCTGCTCCAGTTCGGATGGTCGTCCACGAATTCAGGTCGGGTGGAGCAAATGATCAGAAGAGGACCACCCCCCCACCAATCCGTGATGTGCTCCAGCAGCTGAAGCGTGGGGCTCTCCGCCCAATGCAAGTCTTCGATCAAAACGAGTGTGGGCTGCTCACGCGCAACCACTTCGAGAAATTTGCGCACGGCCCAGAAGATCTCGTCGCTTGTCGTCGTTACCTCGCTGACACCGAGCAGTTGACAAACTCTTGGAATGATCAGTGATGCATGCTGGTGTGCTCCCACAACCGCCGCAACCTTCGACTCGCTGCTTCGCTCATCATCTTGATCGTGGATGCCGGCTGCCTGCTTGAGCATCTCGACGACCAGCGAATAGGTGACCGCGTCGCCGTAAGCGGCGGTTGCTCCGGCCAGTACGCGCGCCCGGGGCTGAGCAGTCTCGGCGGCCTCTCGAAGCAGGCGGCTCTTGCCGACGCCGGGGCCAGCGACCACGAGTACCAACTTGCATGACTCGTCCGCGATTACGCGAGCGAGGCCGTCATGGATCCTCGCTAACTCCTCCGCGCGTCCGACGACCGGTCGGGTGAAGTCGCGCGTGACTCCTGTGGCATCCGAAGCCACACGCAGCAGCGCGTACGCAGTAACGGGATTGGACTTGCCCTTGAGCTCTAGTAACGTCGCTTCTACCTCGACGGCGTCCCTAACGAGACGGTACGTGGACTCACCCATCAAGATCTGCCCAGGCAAAGCCGCCTGTTCCAAACGCGCCGCGACGTTGATGGGATCCCCAACGGCGAAAGCTTCCTCGTCGAGCTCGGGGGTCAGTACCTCGCCCGTGTTGATACCCGTGCGCGCTGACAATGCGACGTTGTAGTGGATCAGCACCTCTTCGTTCAACCTCGCCAGCGCCTCGCGCATCTCGACCGCGGCGCGGACCGCCCTCAACGCGTCGTCCTCATGAGCTCTTACCAGGCCGAAACTCGCCTTGACTCCGTCTCCGACGAACTTCTCGACCGAACCCCCGTGGCGCTCGACCACCGCGGCCATTTCGTCGAAGAAGGCAGTGAGAACCTTCCTGTAGGGCTCGGGGTCCAGCTTTTCTGCCAATGAGGTAGAGCCGACGACGTCGCAGAAGACAGCGGTGATGATCCTCCGAGCCGAATCCGTTCGCCCGTCCGCGTCGAGCGCGAGTTTCGCACCGCAGGTACCACAGTAGGTCGACTCCGCTGGATTGCTAGATCCACACGCCCGGCAGAACGCCATCTGATCAGCGTATTCCCGGCCGGGCGCCGCGAGAAGAGCAGGCAACTACCCGTAAGCCGTCCACCGCTGTGCCGCGGTGTAGCCGCTACGCTGCGTTCGTGATCCGGCGCGTGCTCTACTCCGAGCGCCCCGAGCTCTGGGAGCGGATCGAGGACCTGTCAGAGCAGGTGTGGCCCGAGTACAACCGGCACGGCGACACGCTCAATCAGTTCTGGGGGCGGCTCTACGAGGTCTTCCCCGAGTTCCAATTCGTGCTCCACGATGACGACTCCGACGAGGTCCTGGCTGAGGGTCACACGATCCCGTGCGCCTGGGACGGCAGCGAGGACGACCTGCCCGAGGGGATCGACGCCGTGCTCGCGGACGCCTTCGCGCTGCATGAGCGCGGGAAGTCACCCAACACCTTGTGTGCCCTGGCGGTCGAGATCCCGCCCCACCACCGCCGCCGGCGCTTGAGCCCGCAAGCACTGGGGGCGATGCGCCAGATCGCGTCGGAGCACGGGCTCCGCGACCTGCTAGCCCCCCTGCGGCCCAACTGGAAGGATCGCTACCCGTTGAACCCGATCGAGCGGTACGCCCGGTGGAGAAGGGACGACGGCTCGCTCTTCGACCCGTGGCTGAGGGTGCACGTGCAGCTCGGAGCAGACGTTCTCAAGCCGGCGCCGCGATCGCTCCTCATCACGGGCAGCGTGGGCGAGTGGGAGTCCTGGACCGGGATGGCTTTCCCGGAGACGGGGACGTATGTCTTCCCGGAGGGACTTGCCCCCGTCGAGATCGACCGCGACGCGGACCAGGGAAGGTACTGGGAGCCGAACATCTGGGTGCGCCATCGCGTGGAGGCGGCAGGCCCCTAGGGTCGCGCGAAAGCTCCACCCACCTGCATCCGGCGACGCAGCGCCGTCTAGACCTTGCGTGGGGGGTGTCCCGTCTCACCCTGATAACCGGCCCGCTGGGCGTCAGCCGTAACCGCCGAAGGGCCTCAGCGCGAGACGGTCGCGAGCCGGACGTTGAAGCCGGCCGCCTTCAGCTCCTCGAAGATCCACGGCATCAACGGGCCGAGATCCGTCGACGGCGGGATCGCGATCCCGTAGCGGCTGATGATGCCGAGGGCCGCACCGGTCTCGTGGTGGATAAGGGGTGAGCCGCTGTCGCCGTTAACGGCGGGCATGTCCGCCTGGTACTCCTTCTCGTTGTAACCGACCAGGAACCCGTAGCGCGGTCGGGTCTGCTCCGTCGCCCCGAGACCCACGCCGTAGCCATAGATATCGATGCGGTCGCCGATGGCGAGGTCATCGGCGGTGATGGACCGGGTCGGTCCGCCCCAGTGGAGGACCTCGGGGTTGGTCTGCGAGACCTTGTCGCGGTCGATCTCGATCAATGTGAAGTCGACCTCGCTGTTCACGAGGTCCGAGTCGTACACGACGGTGCCGATCTCGCCGACGCTCGCATGCTCGACACGCTCCCCTACCTTGTCGGTGCAGTGAGCGGCGGTACCTATGAAAGCGCGCGGCTGCTTCCTCACGGTTCCGGGGGTGTAGAAGACGAAGTTGAAGGTGCACCCGCCCATCGAGGAACCGGGGCGGATCGGGCTATCGGCGCCGCCCCACGCGGGTTGCGTGGCCCGCCTCTTGCCGTGCACGGGCGCTACTGCCACACCGAGGACCAACGCGCAGGCGGTGACCACGCCCAGGACCCGCCGAAGAACCATCTCTGCTCCTTGAGTTGTCGTCTGCGGGAGGGTTCGACCTCGGTCAGCGAGGACCTGCCGCGGGGCGGATGACCCTCTATCGTGCAGGCGATGACAGACGAGGATCTCGCGGGTTCAGACGCAGCGCGCACGAAGTGGTTCCTCATGCCGCAGGAGCGCGGGAACCCCTGGACCAAGATCGACAGCCGGCGCGGCGACGGAACCGCGTGGACCACTGGTAATCACCTGACCCCACTGGTCCACGGCGCCACCTACTTCAAGCGGCTCTACGAGGCGATCTGTGAGCTGGAGCCGGGCGACTGGGTCCACTTCACCGACTGGCGCGGCGATCACGACGAGCTGCTGACGGGGTCCGGGACCGAGGTTGGGAAGGTCCTTGCCGACGTCGCCGAACGCGGCGTCCACGTCCGCGGCCTGATCTGGCGCTCACACCCAGCGATCATGAAGTTCAGCGAGGAGGAGCATCTCGAGCTTGCCAAGATGATCAACACGAAGGGGGGCGAGGTCCTGCTCGACGAGCGGGTGCGTCGCGGGGGATCCCACCACCAGAAGCTCTTCCTCATCCGGCACCCGCGCGACGAGGACCGAGACGTGGCCTTCATGGGGGGCATCGACCTCTGCCACGGCCGCCGCGACGACGAGCGCCACCTGGGAGACCCTCAGGTCTACGAGTTAGATGAGCGCTACGGCGAGACGCCGCCGTGGCACGACGTCCAGCTAGAGGTGAAAGGTCCCGCGATCGACGACCTCGCCTACACGTTCCGCGAGCGGTGGGAGGACCCGACACCGCTGGATCATCGCAACCCCGTCCGCAAGCTGTTCGCGGACCGCGCGCACGAACCGGATGAGCCCTCGCCTCTGCCGCCCATGCCGGACGCACCGAAGCCCATGGGGACGCAGGCGGTGCAGGTGCTGCGGACGTATCCCGCGAAGAAGCCGCCGTTCCCGTTCGCGCCGAACGGCGAGCGCAGCATCGCCCGGGCGTACCACAAGGCCTACAGGCGGGCAAAGAAACTGATCTACCTCGAAGACCAGTACTTCTGGTCGCGCGAGGTGCCCGGCGTGCTGGCAGAGAGCCTGCGGCGATCGCCGGACCTGCGGTTGATCGTGATCCTGCCCCGTTATCCGGAACAGGACGGGGCCGTGGCGGGCGTCACGAACAGGATCGGGCAACGACAAGCCATCCAGACCGTTCAAGACGCGGGGGGCGACCGCGTCGCCTTCTACGACATCGAGAACGAGCACGGCACGCCGATCTACGTTCACGCGAAGGTGTGCGTCGTGGACGACGTCTGGTGCGCCATCGGCTCGGACAACATCAACCTGCGCTCGTGGACGCACGACTCGGAGCTGTCCTGCGCGATCCTCGACGAGGCGCGCGATCAGCGGGAGCCGACGGATCCGGCCGGGCTCGGCGACGGAGCCAGGGTCTTCGCCCGCGACCTGCGGCTCCTGCTCTGGCGGGAGCACCTCGGTCTGGATTCGGACGAGGAGATGATCGATCCCCACGAGGGGTTCGACCTCTTCAAGACGCACGCCGATGCTCTCGATTCGTGGCATGCGCGGGGTCGCGTGGGGCCGCGGCCCCCAGGTCAGGTGCGCGCCCATCATCTCGAGCACGATGCTGCGATCATGCAGAAGCTGACCGCACCCGTGTATCGGGTCGCGCTCGACCCCGACGGTCGGCCGCGCAGGTTGCGCAAGAGGAACACCTTCTAGATGAGAGACCTCGAGAGCGTCGCGGCAGACGTCTGGCTGCTGCGCGGCGGGGTCCCGCCCACGATGAACGTCTACTTCCTGCGCGGCGTCGACGGCGTCACGCTGTTCGACGCGGGAATCGCGCCGATGGCCAAGCAGATCGCGGCTGCGGGGGCGCGCCTCGGCGGAATCAACCGGATCGTGCTGGGTCACAGTCACGTAGATCACCGCGGCGCCGCTCCCGCGCTGGACGCGCCCGTGTTCTGCCACCCGTCCGAGCGCGCGGACGCCGAAGGCGACGGCGGTCGTCACTACGCCGACTTCTCGAAGTTGCCGCCACCGGCCCGCTGGGTCTACCCGCAGCTGTTCCGGCTGTGGGACGGCGGACCCGTCACGATCGAAGGCACCGTCAACGAGGGCGATCGCGTGGCCGGCTTCGAGGTGATCCACCTCCCGGGGCACGCGCCCGGACAGATCGCTCTATGGCGCGAGCACGACCGCCTCGCGTTGACAACCGACTGCTTCTACACGCTGGATCCGCGCACCGGCCTGAAGGGACGGCCGCGCCTCGCGCCCGACGCCTTCAACCTCCATACGGAAGAAGCGGTGGAAAGCATCCGGAAGCTTGCGACACTGAAACCTTCGGCTGCCTGGCCCGGCCACGCCGATCCGCTGACCGGAGACGTGCAAGGTCAGCTCGAGCGCGCGGCTGACCGCGCACGCCGTTGATTCAGGGAACAGTGGGATCAGCAAGGCGAGGGGCTGTTCCTCGAAGGGAAAACCATGTGGCATCCGTACCTCGTATATGAGGGAAAGAAGGATTCGTCGCAGGCGGGCAGCAGCACACGGCGAACCAAGCGCTAGACGCCACGGAAGGATCGGATAAATGAAACGAACCTTGCGCTCGACCTTGGGTGGAATGCTCCTCACCCTGGCCCTCATCACCAGTGCCAGCGCCGCAACCACCACAAGCGCTAACGATCCAGATGACACCGGCGGACGTCTGGACATCCGCTACGTCGAGTTCCGGCGCGACGCCGGCAAAGTGACTTTGACCCTCCGCACCGCCGAGAAGTGGCGCTGCCACCTGCTCGAAGACGACACCTCTACCGCCCAAGGAGCGGCGGAGGCCTACGACGACGGGAAAGCCGCGTTTCTCCTGTGGAGCTTTGAGAACGAGCGGCACAACAACGACGATCATTCCGGGTTCTTCCGCTGCAAGAACGGGCGCCTGAAGTTCCAGTTCGATCGACCGGAGATCTCGTACGACGTTCGCAGGCCCAACGGACGGACGGTCAAGGTGACGCTACCCGTCGACCGCTTCGGCCTCGATCATCGGGGTTTGCGTCTCCACGCCATCAGTCAACTGAATGGGCAGTTCGGCGACCGAACGTTCTTCGAAGAGCGCGACGACTCACCGCGCCTGCGCCCATACAACAACTGAGGGAACGGCGGTCGGCCCCTCGAAGCTGAGTGGGGCCAACCACTGGGAGAACGAGCGACTCGCCTCCGCGGCTAGCGGTTCAGCGCCTCCTCCACCAGCGACAGCACGCGGTCGACCATCTCCGGTGTCGCGGTGCGGCCCATGAGCCCGACCCTGATCGCCTTTCCCATCGTCGGGTCGAGGCCGCCCGAGATCATCAGCCCGTTCGCGAGCAGGTGCTTCTGGATCGAGGCTGGATCGTCTGCCCAGGCCGCAACCACTAGGTTCGCCTCGGCCCCCGCCTCCGGAACCGGATCCAGCCCGAGGTCCCGCAGCCCTTCACGGCACCTCTTCGCAAGATCGGCGCGCGCCGCCACCCACGCCTCGATGCCGGCCTCGTCGATGCGGGCGAGGCTTGATACCAGAGCCATGATGAGGTTCGTCGGCATCGTCACGGGATGGGGGTGCCAGGCTCCCCATTCGTCGCGGTACTGATCCCACACCTTGAGGTCGAGGTACCAGGAGTCGGGTCGCTGGCTGCGCGCCTCGACGCGGGCTCTGCCCCCCGGACTCAGGGCGATGATGCCGAGCCCCGGCGGCGCCTCGAGGCCCTTCTGCGTCCCCGTCACGAGGAGATCGATCTCCATCTCGTCGACGTGGATCAGCTCGCCGCCCGCGGACGCGATCGCATCGACCATGCAGACGGCACCAGCGCGGTGCGCGACCTCCGCGATCTCCTGGATCGGGTGGCGAACTCCGGTAGCGGTCTCGACGTGGGTTGTGAGCACACCGTCGAGTCCTTGGACAACGTCTGCCACCCGCGTTGGATCCACCGGAGCGCCGACGTCGACCGGAACCTCCACCACCTCGAGACGGTGTTGGCGGGCGATGCCGATCAGGCGGGCGCCGAAGAACCCGGTGTTACACACCGCTACCTTCTGGCCCGGCTCGAACAGGTTGAAGAACCCCGCGTCGAGACAGGTCGTCCCGGTTCCGGGCACGAGATAGGGAAGATCGGCCGCCCCAAGGAACTTGCCGACGGCGGCAACGGCGTCGGTATGGATCTGCGTCCATACGTCGCCGTAGTGGGCGATGACCTGTTGGCCGAGGACCGCGCGGTCTTGCTCGTGTAGCTCGCCGGGCCCGGCGATCATCAGCTCCGGCATCGGCGGAAGCTTCCTTGCATCCGTCATGCGAGCGAGACTACTCGACCCCTTTAACGGTGAGAGGCCGCAGCGCGTTCACGCGGCGGCCTCTCGATGGTGCTTAAGCCGTGTCTCTAGAGCGGGTTCCTCGTGCTGACGCTGCGGGAGCGATCGGGCAGACAGACGATCTGTTCGCCGCCGGCCGTTGTGACCTGTTGACGAGGCGTCTTCGTGTAGAAGCGGCGGCCCTTGTCGTCGGGCAACGGGATCCGGTACTTGCCTTCTCGGTTCGTAACCGTCGCCGCCACCCGGGGGTCGCGGCCCTGCTTGCGGTCGCGCTTCAGGATCACTCGGCGTCCTCGCTCGCAGACGGCCTTGCCCGACCTGACTTCGCCGCTGAAGCGCTGTCTGTTGCCGCTGTACTGGAGCGTGATCTGGGATTCACACCTTGTCGTGCTGTCCGGCGGTGGGTTCACGGGTGATTCACTCGGCGATCCTGTGGGTGTGGCGGTGGTCTGCGCGGGTAACGGAGCCTGCTGGGGTGGCTCACTCGCGCTCGGCGAGGCCGTCGGCGAGGCCGTCGGCGAGGGGCTCCGGCTCGGCAACAGGTTGGTCGGGAGCAGGCCCGGCGTGGTCGTGGATGTGGAGGTCGGCGATGGCGAGCCTTCGCCTCCTCCCCCACTGCAACGTGGAGGCGCTGCTAGCGCGGTGTCGCCCTGCTGTCCCAGAATCGGCGCGGTGCTTAGCACCAGCGCCAGCGCGACGGCGCTCGCGACGGCCGTCCCGAGTACGGCCAGTGAAGTTGACGCTGGCTTGCTGTGGCCCATCCGCCGGTCTCCCCTCGATGTCGGTTTTCAGGGTGATTACCCCGAAATGTCCCCTCAGACACCAGGTACCACACAGGGGGCCCCATCCCTGCACCGGCGGCCACTTCGATCGCGGTCAGCGACCTGCGTCCGAGAGCACCTCCACGACGTGGTTGTGGGTTCCTCGGTTCTGCCACGGGATCGGGTCGACCGAGCCTGCCCCGAGCTCCTGGAAGACGATGTTCTCCGCCTCCTTGGTCCACTTGCTCATGTCGTCTCCCTGCTCTTTGCGCACCTGCGCCAGCGCAGCAACGAAGGACGCGGCGATCTGGTCCCGGCAGCTCTCGCTCTTGCCCGTCGACATGTCGTCGCAGTAGTTGCGTGCGTAGGTCTTGCGCGTGGAGCCCCGGAACAGGTTCTCGAGGTAGCTCGAGAAGTCGAAGAAGAAGCTGTTGCCCTGGTGCCTCGGATTGCGGTGCGTGATCGGGGCGGGAACCAGGTCGTAAGCATCGGGACCGATCTCATCATCGAAGATCTTGTGGACTAAGGTCTCGTACCAGGTGTCGAAGAGGACGAGGGCCGCGGCGTCGTCCATCTGGTCATCGCGGTCGAGGTTCTTCCGATGGGCACCCCCCGCTATCCACTTGCGAACGACCTCTAACGCCTCGGCGTCCTTCACGTCTCCACCGGCGAGCGCATCCTCGGTAGCAGCAACCATCTTCGGCCCGAGATACCGGCCCCGCGCGTCTTGCGTCGCCGCCACCCGTATGACGTCGACGAGATCCGACAGCTCTGCTTTGCGCTCACCCTCGAGGAGAGCCCGCATCTGGTCTTGCAGCAACTCCACTCGATGCACCGACCCGAACTTGAAGCCGTCGAAGTTGTTCCACTTCTGTGCAGGCTTGTTGTTCCAGTTCGCGACCCACCCCTGCGCCGGGTTGATCACTTTCGGGTGCCGGCTGAAAGGAAGCCGCCCCTGCCACTCCCACCGACCGGTCCCCCAGGTGGGAAGCGACGGATGTACGCCCCGTGCGCGCTTGGGATAGAAGCCGACGTGGAAGTAAGCGATGTCGTCGGAGTCCGCGTAGAAGGAGTTGAACGACATCGTGAAGTCGGCGGCCGCGGCGGCGAAGTCATCGATGTCTTTGATCTGGGTGTTCCACCGGTAGAACTGCGGGACCGAGTCGAGCTCCTTCATCCAGAAGAAGCGCTGCTTGACGAACGCGACCGGCTTCCCCTTCACCTTCCCGCGCTCGAAGACGGGTCCGTGCTTGGTCCTATAGAAGGTGCGCGTCTCTTGCCGCGGCGGGCCCGGATCGACCGGAGTCGGTTTCGCCACGAAGGTCTCTTTCCGAGACTGCATCTCGCGGCACTCGCCCTTGAACATGTAGCCAGTGGAGTCCATCGTCGGCTCGCCCCCCTTTGGGTCACACAGCAGCTCGACGCGCGTGTCCACCGCATCCGAGTAGCCGGTGGTGAGGGACCACGCATAGTCCGCCCCGCGGCCCAGGGGAACGAGGGCCGAGGCGCCCGGCACGGCCGGACCCCGGAAATCGACGCCGGGAGCATGCACGTCGATGTCCATGAAGAAGGACGGAACCGCGTAGCCGACCTGCGGTGCTCCGATCTGAAGCGGGTTGCCCGACGTCGACTCGTTACCCGCTACCAACAACGCGTTCGACATCGACCCCGTTGGGAACCCGATGCTGCGCAGCACCTCGAGACGGTTCTTCTCTGCCAGCTCAGTATCACGTGCGAGCTTTTCGGCATCGTCCGGGATGGCGAATGAAGCACGCTGAACCTTCCCGGTCCTCTGCGACGGGAATCCCGCTTCGTCCGGCGCGATAGAGGTAGCGGCAGAGGGATCGTTCTGTGGAGCAAGGTCGTTGTAGAGCTTCTTTCCGAGCTTCTTGCCGAGCTTCTTCGTCAGGTGCGCGTACAGCCCCGCCTGGTCCAGCTCGCCGCCCGCGGTCTCTCCGAACACCCTCAGCTGAAGCACCACGAGGTGAAGTGTGTCGACGATCTCCCAGTCCTCGGGGTGGGGCGGACACGCGTTCCCGGTCGCTTGGTATGCCGCGTCGCACCGCGCGGGGTTCGCCCGGATCTCTTCGATCTTGGCGTTGATGCCGTCGACGTATGCCTGAAGGCCCGTCTGCACCTCTTTGCCGACCTCGCCGAACTTCTCGTCGAAGCGATCGAAGAGCTTCTGCACCTCTTCGTCGGTGTAGCTCTCGCGTCGGGTCTGGATGTCCATCTTTAGGTACTGGTCGTCCTCGCCGGGGCCGATGAACTCCGCGAGGGTGCCTCTGGCTGCGTGCCGGAACACGTCCATCTCGAACATCCGATCCTCGGCCGAGACGTACCCGAGCGCGAAGCTCGCGTTCTCGAGGGAGGTCCCGTAGATGTGGGGGATGCCGAACGTGTCCCGGTAAACGGTCACGCCTTCTCTGGGCGAGTACTCGTTTTCTATCTCGGCCCCCGGCCCGAACTGCATCGAGTGGAAGTACTTGCCGAGCTCGTCGTCCGTGACGTCGTCGTCCTCGATCAACTTCGCGTACATCTCGAGCTGGTCGGCGTAGTGGGGACCGTAGTCACCGGACAGGAGCTCCGCAGGCGTCACGTTTCCCTCTTGACCCGGCGGAACGATCGAGTAGGCGCGCAGGTGATCGGGAACCTTCGGCGGGCCCGTCTGGGCGGCGCCTACAGATTGCAGGACCGACGCCGAAAAGAAAGAGGCAAGAAGGAGCAGGCTGAGAGCACGACGAAGCAAGGGAAACCTCCGCGTTTGTTTGTCGGGCGCGTCGAAGCTGAGAAGGAAGATTTCACCTCTTTGCCCCGTTTTCCTGCGGGCGGAGCGTTCATAGAGTGCCGGTTTGGGAGACTCAACCAGAGATGCGTGCGGACGAGTTCATCCAGGGGCGATATCGCCTCCAACACACCCTCGGCAAGGGCGGTATGGCCGAGGTCTGGTGCGCGCGCGACGAACGCCTTGCGAGGCCGGTCGCCATCAAGTTCCTGGCGCCTCAGTTCCACGACGATCCTGAGTTCCTGGTGCGTTTCTTCTCCGAGGCGCAGTCGGTAGCGCAGCTCTCCCACCCGAACGTGGTGGGCGTGCTGGACTTCGGCGACTACGAGGATCGGCCGTATCTGGTGATGGAGTACGTCGCGGGCGGGTCCGCAGCAGATCTGACCGGGCAACCAGTGCTCCCGGAACGAGCCGCGGAGATCGTGGCGGGCGCCGCTCGGGGGGCCGGAGCCGCCCACGCGCAGGGCCTCGTGCACCGGGACATCAAGCCCGCCAACATCCTGCTGACGGAGGAAGGCGACCCCAAGCTCGCGGACTTCGGCATCGCTTCTTCCAAAGGTGGCGAGAAGTTCACCGCCACCGGCCAGGCGATCGGCTCGCCGCACTACATCTCTCCAGAGCAGGCGACCGGCGCCGGCACGAGCCCGCGCTCCGACGTTTACGCGCTCGGCGTCGTCCTGTACGAGCTCCTGACGGGCAGACCCCCCTTCGACGCGGAGAACGTGACGGCGATCGCCATCGCCCACGTCGACAAGCAACCGGCGGCGCCGGGCACGATCGTGGCGGGGATCGACCCGCACCTCGAGGCGCTGGTCATGAGATGCCTGGCGAAGGATCCGGAGGAACGTTTCGGCGACGGGACGGAGCTCGCTATAGCTCTGGAAGACCCCGCTGAGGCGCCCGCGCTGTTCCCTGTTGGTTTCGGTGAGCCCGCTACGTTCGACGATCAGCGGCCGGGCGGGCGGCGCGTCCTGACGGGCCTTTTGATCGCGGGAGCCTTGGTCGGGCTCCTCGCCGTGGGCGTATGGGCGAGTGGAGACGGAGACGAGGTCCGGCCTCGCTCCTTCGACTCAGAGACCGTCGACCGGCGCGAGGCCAAGCCCGAGGACAAGAAGGCGCCGTCGCCCACGGTCCCAACGGTGACGGAGCAGAACGATGTTGCTTCGTCGCCGACGCCCACACCGTCTCCGACCAAGACTAGAGACGCTTCCGACCAGGGCTCGGCGCGGGGCTCAGGCGCGGGCTCTGGAGGTAGCGATCCCCAGCCGCAGCCCGTTCCGAGCTCGAAGCCGACGGTGGAGCCGACGCCCGAACCAACCGCCGAGCCGACACCCGAGCCGACGCCGGAGCCGACCACCTCTCCTTAGCGGCTTAGGTTCGCCGGCTACGCGTCGTCAAGGGCGGTCACCACGCGTATATGCGCCTTGCTCACCTGAACGAACGGTGCCTCGTACAGGACCTGCCCATCGAACGTCATCGCCCGCACCGCGGTCATCGGGACGAAGGATCGTCCATCCACCATCAGCTCCTCGACGCCGTCCGAGAACCGGTTGCCCCCGCGGGGAAGATAGACATTTCCCTCCAGCGCGAACGAATCGAGGACCACCCGCGCAGCGTGCGTTAGAAGCTGTGCCTTTCGGTCGTAGCCGATTAGGTGCTGGACGCGCGCAAGGAGATCATCTGGTTCGAACGGTTTCTGCATAAGGTCGCAGCGAAGCTCCGAGGCCTTGCGCAGGTCACGCTGGTCGATACCGCCTGACACGATGAGAACCGGCAATCGCTCGCGGGTGCGGTCTCGCCGGAGCCGCTCGATGAACTCCCAGCCGTGGACATCCGGAAGATGAACGTCCACGATCGCCGCGTCGAAGTGCCGCTCCTGCACTCTTTGCCACGCGTCGCCGACGGTCCGAGCCTCGACGGTGCGGAATCCAACGGTACCGAGCTGGACCTCCAAGAGCCTCATCAACAACGGGTCGTCCTCTAGAAGAAGGATCGTTCGCTCGGTCATCGACGCCGCTCCTGCCGGACTTCCTGTTACCGGTTGCAGACGGAGCTATTCAAGCATGAAACAGGTTCTGCACCGGTCGGGCGAAAGCTGTCGCTCCCGCAGACTTCCCAACCGAAGGACGGCCCCTCGAGTCATGTTCCGGCCGGTCCCGCCTCGAATCTGCGCACCGGAAAAGACACGCCAGTGGTGTGCAAAACGGGATGGAACAAGTGTTCCGTTGTAGCTCACGCTCCTCCGATAGGTAGCCACCGACACAGGGGGAACAACATGAACTCGGTCCTTGCAGGACGCGCCCGAGCTGGGATCATTCTCGTCCTGACCTTCACGCTGATCGCCTCCTTCACGGCGGGAGCCGCGGCCTCGGGGCCGGCAATGGATACGACGACCTGGCCCGCTCCGCAAGGCGACGATGGACCTCCGGTCCACGACGGCCTCCACGTAGTCGTGGAATTCGGGCCCACCGCGCACGCTGCCGACCGCGCCGTCGCTCACGCGGCCGCGAATGCGACGGCGGTGAACCGGATGGACTGGGCGAACGCGGACGTCGTGCGGGTCGCCTCGGGCGACGATCCCGATGACGTCGCAGAGCGGTACCTGCGCAACCCGAAGGTCGCCTCCGCGGAGCCCAACTGGCTGCTGCGACCGGCCTCCATCCCGAACGACTACTTCTTCGACTACCAATGGAACCTCCACAACACGGGACAGGCGCTCTATGGCGGGGATGAGTACGGCACCGCCGACGCCGACATCGACGCACCCGAGGCCTGGGACCTCGCTTTCGGTTCCGGGGAGTTCCCGCAGACCGGCGGCATCCGCGTCGGCATCCTCGACACGGGGATAGATCAGGATCACGAGGACCTTGTGGGCAAGACCCAGGCGTGCGCACAGGCGGTGCTTGGCATCGGCGTGGTCGAAGAGGGCGTCTGTCACGATGACGACCGCCACGGCACCCACATCGCGGGGATCATCACGGCGCACACGAACAACTGGAAGGGCGTTGCGGGAGTAGCCCCGAACACCGAGCTCGCTGTATTCAACTTCTTCTCGGGAGGCGTCGGCTACTTGGCGGATGCCATCGCGGGGATCCGATGGCTGCGCACGACCGGCCAGGCACGGATCATCAACATGAGCTTCAATGGCGGAAAGCTGCTGGGGGTGGGAACCCTCGACACCGAGCTTTCGGAGGCGTACGCCGCGGGGACGCTCCTGGTCGGTGCCGCCGGCAACTCCGGCTGCTACCCGTGCTACTCCTACCCCGCCTCACATCCCGATGTGATCTCCGTGGCCGCCACAGACAAAGACGACGTCGACGCGTACTTCAGCAACTGCAACGACGACGTCGAGATCGCGGCGCCGGGGGTGCGGGTCGGGTCGACGTGGCCCGCCAACAGCTATGGGGAAGGGAGCGGGACCTCATTGGCCACGGCACACGTCACGGGCGCGGCGGCCCTGGTGATGTCGGAGTTGGCGACGTCCGCCGCCGACACGAGGGCGATCCTTACCTCGACCGCCGACGACCTCGGGCCGGAGGGGCGCGACGTCTGTTTCGGCGCCGGCCGGGTGAACCTGCTCCGAGCCCTGGGAGGTACGCCTGAGTCTGTGCCTCTACCGGGCGCGCTGGCGGGGACGATCACCGATCAATCCGGGAACCTGCTCTCGGGCTGGGTCAACTGCGGAGACGGTTACTACGACGATGCGGGAGTCGGCTACTACGAGATCCGCCCCATCGCCGCCGGCTCGTACACGTGCACCGCGGACGCGTACGGCAGTTACCGGAGCAAGAGCCAGCATGTGACGGTGACGGAGGGCGCGACGACGACCGCGAACTTCATCCTCAGGAAGGGCAACGGGTAGTCCCGGCTCTTGGTTGGTGCCGGAGTTGATTTCACGGACGCATACATAACGTCGGGATCCGGTAGCAACGTCCTGGGGTACCGCCCGGGACGTTGGGCCGAAGCGTCCGTCTTCACGGGCGGGGACAACTGCATCAAGACGATGCTGTCGACCGGAGACCTCGCCGGGTTGGATGTTTCCCGGCGAACGAAGACTTTGGCTTCTAGAGGTCTGTCGCGTCCAGGATCCAAGCACCGGATGCCGAGTTGACCCAGACGCGGTCTTTGTAGAAGTAGGACGACCAAGCGGCATGCGTGTCTGGCTGGAAGAATGAGACCTCTTTCGGCTTCGCGACGTTCGAGATATCGATCACTGACGTTCCCGCCTGCCACCAGGCGACCACTATGGTGCGGTTATCGACAAAGTTGAAATTGTGCGCCCAACACACCGACGGACCTCGTGGCGCATTCATGAATCCGACCAACCTTGGTTTTCCGCGGTTCTGAATGTCGTAGATCGACAGAGCACCCAGCTCGCGCGTGTCCGTGTTGCCCGAACATGATCCGCCGCTGTCTTCGTCGCCGATCAACAGGTACCGCCCGTCCGGCGTCGCCATCGCCTCGTGGTGGTACGCGATCTGCTCGTCGCTGATGGTGGAAATCACGGCAGGCGCGAGAGGAGAGGACACGTCCCAGATCTGGGTGTTGGGGCTGCCTCCAGCGCAGAATGCGAGTTCCTCGTTCTTTGTGAAGTGAAAGGTGATGTCATGGCACGTCTGCATGCCGGTCGGTATCGGAATCGGCGTCATGGGATTGCTCACGTCGATGACGAAAGTCGGGTCGTTGATCGAGTTCGATGCGTAGATCAACGGCTCGGTAGGGTGCGCCGTCAGCGTGTGAGTCCCCACCGGTAGCAGCGCGAATCCGAGCTGCTTGGGGTTCTTCGGGTCGCTCACGTCAAGCAGGTTGATGCCGCTGGCGGGCTGAGCCATGCACCTTCCGAAATGGCTTCCGACGGCGATGATGTTTTCGCTCAGCGCTGCGATGTCGTTCTGGGTTCCTCCACAGGCAAACTCGCCAATCAACTTCGGCTTCAAACCCGACGTTTCGAAGATCCTGACCCGACCGTTCGTGACACCGCTCTGCGTGAAGAAGGCCCTGTCGCCGGCGAAGGTGATGTCCGTGCCACCCGAATAAGCGACGTGCTTCAACAACTTCAGAGCGCGAGCAGGGCGTTTGGCTACGACCGGCTGGTGGAGCGTCAACAGCAAAAAACCAACCAGCGCCATCGCGACGACGCTGTGGCTCCTCCTCGTTAGACCTGTCATGACCGGAGGTTCTTCTCCATCCTGGCTCTCCTCTGTGAACGGGCGGGGTCCACCCCGGCTTCGCTAGACCTTCGCGACCGGCAAGACAAGACGCGTGCGGCCGGCACCCTCTTTGACAGTGACTTTAGCGGCCGTCGTGTCAGACACCACACCCGAGGAGCTGCAGTGCGCCCGGCCGATGCTTCCCCCGATGGCCCACGTGCAACTGTCACTCGAGGCAAGCAGGACCTGGAGCCGGTGCCCTTTCTCGAAGACATAGTCGCGCGCATGCAAGACGATCTGATAGCCATACTCTTTGCCGGGCTTGACGTCCTTCGGCTTGGTCAACCCGTCGCGATGACGAGCGTCTAGGTATCCCCGTGACACATACTCGGCGGTGCCGTCGGCCGCGACGTCGTATAGAAGCGCGGCGAAGTTCGTATCGCGCTTGTCTATCGAAGCGACCACGTCGAAGATCGGCGAACCGTAAAGCCGGGTTGAGGCTGTCAATCGCGTACCGGTATAGATGAGCCGTGCGCCTTGCGCCTCTCTCAAGGCGCCGCGATAAAGACCCGGCACGTCTTGGTAGTTGGCGGAACCACTGGCCGCGTCCTCCTGCAGCTCTCCTTTGGCGGCATGCAGAACCATCTGTTGGCCGGGTCGCGCTGGCCACGCGTCGGCCGTCCGCACCCGATCCTTCTGGTCGATCGTCGTAATGGCCGGCTCATCCATCATCCCCGTGTCGTTGTCGTTGAGCCAGTGCTCGTACCAACGCAGAGCAGTGAGGTACCAGTGGTCGACGGGTGGCTCCTGATGATCCCACGGTCCGATCAGCGCCTTTCGAGGCACGTCATGTCGTTCCAGCCCGTCCCACATCGCCGCGAAGTGGTCCATCTTTACGTTCTCGTCTCGGGTCCCGTGGACGTGAAACACGGCCGCACGAATCTTCCCGGCCATCGACGGGTAGTCCCGTTGTCTCCAATACTTCGTCATCGTTCCGTCGAGCGACATGCCCCGCACCACGTTTTCTCCACTGCATGAGGTCTGCACCAGATTGGAGAAGTAATTCGGCGCACTGGCGTTGGTGGGCGGTGGAGCCGCCGTGAGACCCTCGTACGCGGCCGGAGTGAGCATGTTCGTCTCGTAGTGGACTCCGCCGTTATAGAGATACCGGTAGAACGACGTCACAGGCGCGATCGGAATGATCGCCTTCAGTGCCGGAGGGGAAGCTACCGCCGCCGCATACTGACTCATCCCGACGTGGCTGACGCCATACATCCCGACCTTCCCGTTAGACCACTTTTGATCTGCGATCCATTCGACCGTGGCGTAACCATCCTGTTGGTCGCCGGGTCCGCCGTAATCGAAGCAGCCATCGGAGTTGTGTGTTCCCCGCATGTCCGCGGCGACCACCGCATAGCCCCGCGGCAGGAAGTACTCAGCTACACATTGGGCCCGCTGCAGTACCCCGGCATCCTCGAGCTCCTTGTAATAGATCCCGAAGAAAGCGTGGTACGGCGACATCACCAGGATGGTCGGGAGGGGTCTTCCCTCGAAAGCATCAGGGCGATAAACGCGAGCAGAGATGAGCGTCCCATCCCGACTCTCGATCTGTACGTCGCTCTTCGTGACGCGAGTCTCTCGGGGTTCGGGCATCTGTGATGCCCACTCCGGCGCCTTGCTCTTCGATTCCGGCTCGTAGCACGGCAACACTGCGGCAGTCGGACGAGCCATAGCGACGGGAACGAGCGCGGCCAGTACGACCACGATCGCAAGTACTGAACCCAACCTGAATCTCCGCACAAAAGCCCCCGCTCTTCGTCTCTTTCCGCCTGGTCTAGAGGTATTTGCCGCCTCTCACCCCTTCTCCTGCTCGGTCACAGCGGAATGTCACACTTGTTTTGCCCAGGGAAGAAGATATTGTCTGTGAAGTGTGCCAACCGTCGAAGAAGTCTGCGGTTTTGCGCCTTGACCCCGACGTTTTATTAGGATGAGACATCCCAGGAGACGTATCGAACGTGGCCCGTAAGCCGAAGGCCCGACAGCCGGATAGGCAGCCAGATCCAGACGCTCGTCTGGACGACGCAGACCTGGCGCTACTCGCTGCGCTAAGGGATGAGGGGCGTACGACGATCCAGGCGTTGGCTGCGCTAGCAGGGATCGGATCTGCGACTGCTTCCGTTCGTGTTCAGTCTCTGAGGAACCGGAAGGTCATCCGAGGGATCCACGCTCGGATCGATTACTCCGCTCTCGGCTACGCGCTCTGCGCCTACGTTTTGCTGGAGGTGAAGGAGGTCACAGGCCGGCGCGGCGGAGTGTCTCGGCAGCTTCTCGCGCTCCCGGAAGTAGAGGAGGTCGCATGGATCACTGGCGAGTACGACGTCATTCTCAAGATCTGGGCGAAAGACACGAGTCACCTCGAAGCGATCGTCGTCAGCATCGATGAGATCGGTGCCCGCAGCAAGACATTGATCGTGTTAGGTGAAGGACTCCAGAAGTCTGGGATCACTTTTGAGGCTCCGGTCACGAAACTCGAACCAGGCGACCCGTAGCGCCTCCGAGGCACCACCGATCGTTCCGGTCGAGGAAGCTCGCGCGCGGGTCGTCGCAGGGAAAGGGCGGCGGTGGGAGGTGCAAAGGAGGGAGCAGCGAACTACGAGCGCTGAGCAACGGGCTGCTACTCCTCGAGCGGGATCCGGAACGGCCGCCGCGGCCAGGTGACGATCGCCCGCCTGATCTTGTAGCGGAGTCGGCCTCGGTCGATCGTCACGCCCATCGCGGCTGCCAGTTCCTCGCAGCGATCCAGCTCTTCATCCACCTTGTCCGGGTTCGGCGAGCCCGCCCAGTCGATGCGCACGCCATCGGTCCACGCTGTGAACCGATCGCCGAGGTCCTCCCACAGCGTCGCGTCGCGGCCTACGCCGAGGGCCGCTGTCACCGTGTCGGAAGGCTGGGGACCCCAGCCGACGTCCTCGGGTGTGAAGCGACAGTCGAAGCCCTCGGCGGTGAAGATCATCGGAGCCGTCTTCATCTCCTCACCGCGCGCGGTCAGGACTTCCTCCGCCTCGGTCCGGCTCAGTCCGCCGACGTCCAGGTCTTCGACGGCAACACCGCGATGGATCCGACCCGCGTTCACCGCAAGATCGACAAGGACCAGGTAAGCCGCCGCCGCAACGACCAGGACGAGAACCAGAACCGTCTTCACGGGCGGCGACAACTGCATCAAGACGATGCTACGACCGGACGTTCAGTTTGGGTCAACCAGCCATCATCGAAATGCCAAACCAGGACCTTGACCTCCCACCGCTCCTCCGTCGCGGCTCCCCCTGATCTGTCCTGCGGCTTCAGGAGCTTTTTCAACCGCTGCAAGAAGACAATCGCGAGTCGGCGCTAGCGTGCCAAGTGGTTGCGCAGAAAGGCGGTTACGGCAGCTGCATAGGCGGTTGGATGTCCCTACCTCATCGAAGGTTAGGCGGCGGCCGCCCACGACGACCGATCTCATGTCCATGATGGTAAGCAGCACCCGCATCGTCGGCGAAATGAGCGCGAGCAACCACCAGCGCACTCATCGTCGTCCGCAGATGGTCGTGGAGAAGGTCGCTCGATAGAGACCTTCGACTCCCCCTCGTACAACTCACACCTGCTGCCGCACCCGTGGATCGGTAGATCTCGCCCAACTACAAGTCTTAGCGGACCAACCGCCCCCTGCCGTTGTCCCGACCCGCTCTCTCCAGCTGCACGAACAACTCCGAATGGCGAACGTTCGTCGAGTATCGCTAGATGTAGCCGTGGGCGATGAGCCTCGGCTCCGCCGTCGAGGGCCCAGACCAGGTGGTAGAGGCTGCTGGGCGCTCGCTCAAGGCTGGTCGATCAGCTCTGAGACCCTTCCGACGTATTCGAAACGCCGTGCTCGGTCCAGCCACTTCCAGATGAAGACGTCGCTATCGTCGGCAACGAGCTCGCCGCGCTCGTTCCACGTGTAGTCCTTGACCGTGCCGTCGATGCCGTCCGCTGCGTCGAAGTACGACACGACGTGAGCTCGGACTTGCTCGAGCGTCTCGGTCCCTGAGAGCCCTCGCAGGGCGTCGATGGCGATGTTCGTGACGTCGAACGCATCCGCTGCGTAGATCCTCGGCCGCTCGCCGAAGCTGGTTTCGTACTCGGCGACGAATGTCGATGCCGCTTCGATCTCGGTTGGATCGGAGCAGGGACACGCGGCCTTGGTTCGGGCACGCCCGTCATACCCCTGAAGAGGGCGCCCGAGGCCCCCGTGCATGGCTCCGTCGGCGGTAACGAATACAGATCGGACCCGCACCTCTCGCAACTGGCGCAGCAGCATGCCGGCCTGGGGCCAGTACCCACCGAAGTAGACGACGTCGGGGTTCCGTCGCTTGATCTGAGCCACGACCGCGCTGTAGTCGCTTTCTTCCGGATTGATCACGTAAAGGCCGTCCAAACGATCGCCTACGCCGGCCGCGACATCTTTGGCGAGCCCTTTTGAATAGTCCTGGTTGTCGTGCACGACACTCACGGATCCCGCTGGGAGGGCATCGACGATGTATCTCGCAGTGGCGGCACCCTGTTTCGGATCGGCAGCGATCGCCCGGAACCACGTGCCGAATCCCTGTTGATCGATGACCCGGTTGGTCCCGGTCGACGCCATTAGCAGACCGCCCTCGTCGAAGATCGAGCCGGTAGCGAGCGTCTCTCCGGAGAAGAAGCCGCAGATACAGGCGACGACCTGATCGTCCTCCACCAATTCCCGGGCCTGCGGGACGGCCTGGTTAGGGTCTCCTTGACTGTCCTTGACGTGTAAGGCAAGAGCACAGGCGAGGTCCCGTTCGCGATTGGCGAGGTCGACGGCCAAACGGATGCCGTTCGCGATTGGCCTTCCGAGGCGAGCCGCGGGACCGCTGAGCGCTCCCATCACCCCGATCGACCACGTGCACGTCGGCGGGGTCTGCGCACGTCCCGACCCCGCGAGGGGGACGACCAGTTGTGTCGCCGCGACCAATCCGGCAAGTACCCGGCGGAAGCCCATTGCTCCAGACTTACACATCGGGGCCGGGGGGTCGCAGCCGCTAACCGTGCAACACCCCTTGTCATCCTCGTCATTCGCGGTCTCTCATTGCCGCTTGGAGCGGTCGCCGTTCACCGACGCAAAGGACCAGACTAGGGATTGCCGCTACATGTATCCGGGGACCAGAGACCGCGGTTTTCCTCCCGGGCCTCACGTTGGAGTTGCACGAATATTTCCGAATGACGTTCGTCAGGTTTCGCTAAATGTAGTCGTGCCCTTTCGGCGTGGCAGACCCGTCGGCGCCGGCCTCCGCCTTCCTGCGCCTAGCTAAGTCGTCGATCAGTCTGTGGATTCAGACTCTGATGAAACGAAGTGAAGGGTTCAAGCGTGTTGGATATGTGACAGATCAACACGGGGAGACCTTTGGACGACGAGGTGACCGAGTTCTGCCGGCAGAACCATCCGCGCCTGGTCGGGGCCCTCGACCTCTACTGCGGCAGTCTCGCCGTAGCGGAAGAACTCGCCCAGGAGGCCCTGACGCGAGCGTGGCTCCGATGGTCCAAGGTGAGGCGGATGGAGCGGCCCGAGGCGTGGGTCACGCACGTGGCTTTCAACCTCGCTCGGTCGCACCTGCGCCGCGCGATAGTCGAGCGGCGTCTTGGCCCGAAGGTGCAAAGCCTGAGCAGCTTCGACTACCGGGATCCTGCGGATGCGCTAGCGCTGCGGGCGTCTCTTTCGAGGCTTCGTCGTCGCCCGCGGGAGGCCCTGATCCTGCGGTTCTTCCTGCAATTCACCTACGCCGAGATCGGCGAAACGTTGAATATCCCCGCAGCATCGGCTCGGACCCTGGTGCACCGAGCCCTTCCGAGGCTTCGGAAGGACTTGCAGCAAGAGGACATATCTGATGCCGATTGACCTAGAGCACTTGTTCGAGCGCGCTGCTCGCTCCCCAACTCGCCCTCCGGACCTCCACGCGGTCCAAGAGAGAGCTCAGAGGCTCCGGAAACGGAGACTTATCTCGGTTGGAGCCGCGTGCACGGTGGTCATCGGCGGAGGAGCCTACCTAGCCATGAACTCCCTATCCGGGTTGAACAAGCCGCCCGCGCACGAGATCGACACCGTTGCCCCACCGCCTATTCGCGGCGTTGCGCCATCCGAGTCCGCGACCACCGCGGAAGAAGGGGGCGAATCTAAAGGTCCCGAGGGCCCGCCACCTGTCACGATTCACTACGGAAGCGAGTCATCGCGGCTCCAACCGTGGAGCTATTGCTACAACACAGGCTGCATCTCCGGCTTTCCCCCAGCCGCGCCCCTTCATGTAGGTAGCCCCGGCGAGATCGTGGTCGAGTACCCCCTTGAGGACTGGACATTCACGGCCTGGTTCCAGCGAGCTGAGGATGATTGCGGACGTCGGCAAGAAGCGCCTCTTGAACGTGACGATGCCGGACGATTCATCCTGCGGCCCGCGGGATATGCCGACACCTACGACGTCACTCTGTTCGGCCGCGGTGACGGTGACCTATCCGTCACTTTCAGATGGTCGACACCAACCGACGGGCCCCTACCGGAACCTCAGGCCTACCTTGGAGTCGTCTCGGACGACAGCGACGAAATAGTCAGCTACGGCGTGGAGATGTCGATCACGAACCTGGCAAGCGATCCGCGATCGGTCGACGCACAGATCACGGTCACATCACGTGAAGGCCGCTCAGTCACGTTCGAACCACGGCTAAGACGGGGGAGGTGTCGACCGGAGGGGTCACTTTTCTGGGACGGACCCGACGATTGGGGTCAGGAAGCGACAAAGCTCGGATCTGCGCCGTTCGAATACGAGGTCCGCTTGAAACTCGACGGAAACCGATATCTCGGAAGAGGCACCTGGCCCACGAACGAGATTCGCGGTGAGGAACCGTACGTGCGGCTCGAATTCGACCCACCTCTTCCACGGCTTCAGTAACCCGGCCCCGGCGTCAGCTGTTACCGCTGCACGTGTCAGGCGCCCACAGTCCTCGATCGTTCTCACGAGCCTCTCGCTCCAGTTGCACGAAGAGGGCCGAGTGGCGGACGTTTCGTCAAGTCTCGCTAAATGTAGTCGTGAGCTCCGGAGTGCCGACCTAACTCTTTGCTTGGGCCGGCATCGGGCCGCCCCGCAACGGCCGACCTTCGGCTGCGCGGCGCTCGTTGTCACGCAGGCGCGGCTCGTAGTGATTAAAGAACACCTTGCCCACGAGCTCGCGCCGACTGCGGACGCCCGTCTTCTCGAACACGTTTTTCAGATGCTCCTGGACGGTATGCGGTGAAAGGAACAGACGTTCGGCGATCTGTCGCGTCGAGTCGCCCGACAGGACGAGACGCGTGACCTCCTGCTCGCGGTCGGTGAGCCCGTACGCGGCCATGAGCAGTGGCGTGATCCGGATCGAATCCGCAGGCTCCACGATCACGGCGACGCGGCGAGTCGCCTTTGTCACGAGCGCGGCGCCGTGGAGGACCAGCCAGCGTCCCTCGCTCGACAGAACTCGCGCAACCGCGACCTCGCCTGGTGCGTCGTCCCCCTCGACCGTGCGAAGTGCACGACCGGCCACGGCAAGCACTGCCGGAGGCAGACGCTTCTGACGTTCCCAGTCGCCGTCGGGCAACTCGTTGAGCCAGGTCTCCGCCCCCGGTGTGAGTGAGTCCACGCTCCAATCGTCGTTCAGGACGACGAGCCCGGGTGGCTCCGGTCCTTCCGGGTCTGACGCCTCGCCAACAAGCAGCCCGCGTCTCGCGCCCTGGGCAAGGTGTGGCGCCACCGCTCGCAGGAACTCCAGCTCGTCGGCGTCGAACCACGGCTTTCCTGTTTCTCGATACAGACCCATCAGGCCCCAGGCCTCACCTGTGCGCGTGCGGAGAGCTACAAGGACCTCCTGGTCACCTCCGTACTGGATGTTTGTTTGCCAGCGGGGGGTCTGACTGGGGTCTCCGCCGGCGGCTTCATGCAGCGTCGAGATCCCCGGGTCCGAACGCGCGACGCTGGCGATGTTGTGAACGTCGTCCTCGTAGTACTCGTGAGCGAGCCACTCAGGAGGAAGGCTGGGGATCTGCCCGTGGTCGTAGTGGCTGGTCACGAGCAGTGAGGCAGGATCGAGCGTGAACCAGCATGGCGCACCGAAATGCGGGACGACGCCGGACAGAACCTCCGCCGAACCGTCCCAGAAGGCCTTCAGGTCCAGGCCTCGGCCCGCGAGCTCGGAGATCCGGTCCGTCGCTCGTTCTTTGGCATCCGTCCTCACACGAGCATGCTAGGTCGCTCCGCCGCTCAACGGAATACCAACTTCTTGGTATCGACCTCGACCGTGTGTCCTCCTACCTTGCTGGAATGAGATCAGGAGCGCGAACCCCCGAGGAGCTCGAGATCCTTCTGGAGGACGCCTTCCTGACGGGTGATCCGCAGGCCCTTTGCGACATCTTCGAGCAGGGCGCGGTCTTGGTTGCCGGCAGTCCCCCTCGGGAGGCTCATGGCGCAGACGCGATCTGCCGTCTTGCACGGGCGATCGTGGAAAGCGGTTTGAGCTACCTCGCCGAGCCAGTCAGGGTCGTGCAAGCGCGTGACACGGCGGTGGTCCTTGCGAACGGCGGGATCAATGTTGTCCACCGCGGAAGCGACGGCGACTGGCGCTACGCAATCGCGGTTCTGGCACATGAGGAGACGGCTCACAAGGAGGAGGAAAGATGACGCAGCAAAGCGAAACGGCCCTACAGCCGTCGATCGTCCGAAAGGGCGAGGGGGAGGCGCGTTGGTGGTTCGGTGGGCTGGCAGAGATCAAGGCCACGGCCGCCGACACCGGCGGACTGATGTCCATCATCGAGGTGACTGAACCGCCCGGCATAGAGGCTCCGCTTCACGTCCACTACCGCGACGACGAGGGGTTCTGGATCCTGGACGGCGACGTCACGTTCGAGGTCGGCGACATGACCATCGAGGCGAGCGCCGGCGACTACGTCTTCGGCCCCCGCGACATCCCGCATCGGTACACCGTGGGTGACCAGGGCTGCCGGATGCTGTTCATCATGGTGCCAGGAGGTCTCGAGAACGTCCTAAGGGCGACCAGTGAGCCCGCCGCGAGCCGCACGATTCCGCCCCCCGCCGAGGAGGAGCCGAGTCCCGAGGAGATGGAGAGACTCAAGGCGATCATCAAGGAGCACGGCTACGAGTTTCTTGGCTGACATCGCTCAGTCGGTCAGGGTTGCGACGTCAAAGGAGTCACCATAAAGAGGAGCACCGCCCGGCGCCCGTGATCCTGTTCCAACTTCTCGTGCGAGAGCGCTAAGAGTCGCCGCCGCAGGTGTCGGGGGACCACAGCCCGCGGCGGCTCTCTCTCGCTTCTTGTTGGAGTTGCAGGAATAATTCCGAGTGGCGGATGTTGGTCGGGTATCGCTAAATGTAGTCATCTGCAAGGAGCCGCAACCAAGAAGCGAGGCAACTCTGATCAGCAGCGGGCGCCTGTCTCGCGTCCAACCTCTGTTGGAATCATCGCAAGCACGTAGCGGTCTTGTGAGCGGCGCATTTCCGCCGCCAACCACTCGCGAACCGTGCGGAGCCAACCACGCCGCGTCGTCCCTCTCTTGATCACGAAGGGTGCCGCAACAAGACGAGTCTCAACCTGGGACATCTGATCTCCTCCTTTACCTACGGGACGCGCTGCGCGTTCCCCCGACTTTCAAACCTCTACGTGGTGATCATCTGCATCTCCCGACGCCGAGTCGTCGGGGCGCGCCCGTGTTTTCGCGTAGGGGTAAGGCCCTAGAAACCGCCACGAGGTTGTGCGGAAGGCTCATCGGAATCAGCGCGACGATGCCGGCACCCCTCACCATTTATCTCCGAGGGCACGGCTGCTGTACCCACAAACATGTCCGCACTGCCATCGACTGCGTAGGGTCGGCCCAGCGCGAAGATGGCGGTGAGCCCGCATTTCGTGGCAACCACGCTCTGGTGATCGCCTAGGTATGGATTGTGAGACTCGAAGGGCGTGCCTTCAGCAAACGTCACCCAATCGCCGTCTTCGACGGAGAATGACGATGCAAGGGTTAGTTCCTCCCATGTCGCCCCTCCGTCCGTGGACTGGAGTAACCGGACCTCTGCTGTCTTCCCTTCGTCGCCCTCTTGATCGTTGCGCAGATCATCGAACACGACCCCGACAGTGCCATTGGGCGCCACCGTGACCGCTGGCAGGAATGCCGAGAAATGGGCGGCTTCGATGTGTCGCGCCGGCAACCACGTGGCCCCGCCGTCACTTGATCGACTAATCACCAAACCGGGTCGGCCTTCAACCTCCGGCGTCTCCCAGACAACGTAAACGGAGCCGTCGGGCGCGACAACCGAAGCGTGGATTCCTTCTATGTGTTGACCTATCGTCGCCGGATCGGACCAGGACTCGCCTCCATCCTCCGAACGAATCGCGAAGAGACCCAGTTCCCCGCCTTGCAACCCACCAGCGATGAATCCAGGCGTCGAGAACGATTGATAGGTGATGAGCAGATCACTATTCGGCAATACCTGGACATGGTTGAGAGCGATCTCATCCGGATGTAAACGAATGGCGCGGGCGGGCGTCCACGTCAAACCACCGTCGGCGGTGCTAGAGAAGGCCGTCAAGAGCGGGGCGTTCTGCCAGACGAGATGCGCCACACCCGGGCGACGGGGATCGGCCGCGATCGTGGGAAAGTCGTTACCCCCAGCGGCCACTACGACTGGATCTGAAAAATTGCGTCCCCCGTCGACAGAACGGCTCACGACTACTCTCGTATCCGCCGAGCGCGGGTCGGGAAACGGCTGTCCCTGTTGCGTCGCAACTACATAAACGATTCCCTCAGGATGCTCGCTGCTGCTTGGGCCGATGGACACCCGGACGTCGTAAACGGTTCGGTATTGATGCGGACCTCCGGTACAAGACGTGATTCCGGGCAGAGGTGCGGTCGTCCAGGTATCGCCCGCATCGTGTGACACAGATGTCATGACGGCGAGACCTCCATCCTGAAGCCATACCGCCACTAGATTCTCTGGGTCCGTGGGACTTGCCGCCAGCGTCGGCTCCGCCTCCACGTCTCTCGCGAGGTCCCATAGGTTCGCATTGACGTCAAAAGCGCAGCCGCCCACATCCCCAGCGGTTTCGGGGAGAGGGCTGGGTCCGGATATGCGCGATAGCGAGGTGCGGACGGGAGAAGACGCAAGGCCGGGAAGCGCTAATGAGAGAAGCGTCACCACACCGGCCGTAACGACGCACAACCCACGCAGGTTTATGTGTCCCCGCTTGTCCATTCGCCACCTCCACCTTGCTTTGAATGAAGTTGCTCTTAGAGTCACTTTGGGCGAACGTCAAGACGGAGTCGTCGGGGGGCTCCCTGAAATCAACGGCGCCGAACAAGAATCAGGGAATGCCCCTATAGCACCCGAGCGAGGGCTTACTTCATGATCGGAATGTGAACACGACTGTTCTGATAGTGGACGATCACCCTTCCTTCCGCGGAGCTGCTAGACGTCTTCTGGAAAAGGCAGGGTTCAACGTCACAGGCGAGGCCGCCGACGGCCAGACCGCCATCGAAGAGAGCCTTCGTCTGGCCCCCGACATCGTTCTTCTGGACATCCAGTTACCCGACATGGATGGATTCGAGGTCGCTCGTCGATTAGCGTCCTATCCCGGATGTCCCATCGTCATCCTTGTATCGACACGTGAGCCAGCTGACTACGGTGACGAGGTCGAGCGGGCTCCCGCCCGCGGATTCATCAGTAAGGCCGAGCTATCAGCCGCAAAGATCTCGGAGCTGTTCCGCTGAATGAATAGTTCCGTTTTGGTTGGACTCATTGGGGCTGCTGCTGTCCTCGGCGGCATCCTCCTGCTACCCCACGCCTTCGATCCCATCCACCCGATGGCGGACGGACCGCTTTGGGGGCGACTCCTGCACGTCGCGGTTGGGTGGGCCTTTATCGGGGCCGGTCTGACAGCTTGGGTCAAACGACACGAGAAACGAACTGGGATCGTTATGGTGGCCTGCGGTTGGGCGTTCTGGTTGGCGCTCCTGATCGGCACCAGGATCCCATTGCTTTGGACGCTCTCATACTCCTTCCAAACCCTGTTGCTGCCCCTGCTCTATTACTTATTGCTGGCTTACCCAGACGGAAAGCTCCGCTCTCGGTGGAGCCGGGCTTTGGTAGGCGCCGAAGTCATATCCAGCTCAGGCAACGCCCTATTCGCCGCGTTTTTCGACCCCAGGGCATTCGGATGCTCCGATTGCCAACGCGGACTGAACCTCCTTCTCGTACGAAACGACTTCGAGTTGATCAACTTGAAGGACCAGATCTTCGGGCGGATCGGTCTCGTCGTTCTCATCCTTATAATGTCGACACTCATATCTCGCTGGGTACGCGCAACCACCCCGATGAAGCGAGTGATCAATCCGATATTCATCCCGGCCCTCGTTTGGGGATCGGCGTATCTCACGTACCTTCTCTTTCTCCAGTTCCAGCAGGTGGGCCTTTACGACCCGCCTGTGCGTCTCTATCACGTTCTTCTCGTGATCTTCTCGAGTTCGCTCGTAGCTCTCCCGCTCATGTTCCTGGTGGGCTTCGCGCGCCTGCGTGGACGGCGCGCTCGAGTTAGTGACCTCGTGGTCGAGCTTGGCGACTTCCCGACGGCGGGGCAATTGGAAAGAGCGCTGGAGCGCGCCTTGGGCGACCCCTCACTTGAGGTGGGCATCTGGGATTCGGCGACCGCGCATTACCTCACGCCTGAAGGGGACGCCCTTGTCTTACCTGATGCCGACGACGATCGCATCGCTACCAAGCTTGAAAGAGGCGGCGCACCCATAGGGGTCATAGTTCACGACCCAGCATTGCTGGACGACCCAGGACTTGTCGCAGCCGTGACCGCCGCGGCCAGGCTCGCGGTAGAAAACGAACGTCTTCAAGCAGAGGTACTCGAGCAACTTTCAGAAGTCCACGCGTCCAGAGCTCGCATCGTTGAAGCCGCAGATGCGGAACGGCGGCGGATCGAGCGAAACCTGCACGACGGGGCCCAACAGCGTCTCGTTTCGCTCTCACTCGCCCTTCAGATGGCGGAAAGCGAGCTTCAAGAAGGAAAGGAGGGAGCAGCTAGCTCGCTGAAGGAGGCGAGCGTTGAACTAAAGGAGGCTTTGACTGACCTGCGCGAGTTGGCACGTGGGATGTATCCCGCTGTCTTGACAGATCAAGGCTTGCCTGCGGCAGTCGCGGCACTCGCGCAACGAACGCCGATCCCCCTCCAGGTTGCCCTGTCGAGCCTCGCGGAAAGAGACTTTCCAGAAAAGGCCGAAGCGACCGCTTACTTCGTGATAGCCGAATCGATCACGAACGTCATCAAATACTCGGGCGCGTCGAAAGCACAGATAACAGGCACCTTTGAGGACGGATTCCTCCGAGTCGTTATCGAAGACGACGGGGTCGGAGGTGCCGATCTGGCTTCCGGCGGTGGATTGCGTGGACTGAGGGATCGCGTAGAAGCCCTGGATGGCCAATTCGAGGTGGAGAGTCGAGTGGGCGAAGGAACCCGAATCACTGCGAGGATCCCGTGCGTCTCGTGATCGCAGAGGATTCAGTGCTGCTTCGCGAAGGCCTCTCTCGTATCGTGGCGGACAACGGAATGACCGTTGTTGCGCAGGTCTCGGACGCGCACGCGCTTCGAGCAGCGGTCGATGAACATCAACCAGATGCGGTGCTGACCGACATAAAGATGCCGCCGGGCTTCCGGACTGAAGGTCTAGAGGCGGCGGCTGACATCAAAAGCCGCTTCCCTAGGATCGGGGTCCTCGTGTTGTCTCAGTACGTCGAAGCCGACTATGCGATGAAGGTAATGAACAGCGGGGGGGGTGTGGGTTACCTGCTCAAGGAACGTCTGGGGAAGGTCGACGAGCTTCTGGACGCCATCCGCCGCGTTGGAGTCGGCGGCAACGTCATCGATCCCGAAGTGGTCGACGCGTTGATCTCTCAGGAACAGGCAAAGAGCCATTTCGCCGAAATGACCCCGCGGGAGAAGGAGATCCTTGGTCTGATGGCGCAGGGTTGGTCGAACACTGCGCTATCCGACCGGCTGCATGTGAGCCCCAAGACCGTCGAAACACACATCGGACGGATCTTCAACAAGCTGGGATTGCATCCCGCTCCGGAAGGCCACCGGCGCGTCCTCGCGGTGCTCGCCTACCTCTCATCAACTGCTGCGAGGACCTAGCGCGCTAAGGGTTACGGACCCCCATTCTCCTCCGCACAGCTGGCTGCAGACCAAAGGCCACGGCCGTTCTCCCGCGCCTCCCGTTGCAGCTGCACGAAGAGACTCGACCACCTTATGTTTGGTGGGTAGGTGTAAGCCGCCGCGTAGCCGTTGACAACCAGGCGCGCGTTTGCCATCTCGGCCTCTAGATAGACGTACCGCAGTAGACGGTCGTAGCGGTCCGTTTCTTCGACGTCTTTCACGAGCCGCACCGTCTTCCCGTCCAGTAGAGCCTTGGCTGCGCTGGAGGCCTCGCGCCCGAAGCACTCGACGGGCGTGCCGGGCTTCACCGATTCAGGTGTGTCGATCCCGATGAGGCGGACCGGATATTCCCTGCCCACCTCTGCTAGCCCGGCGCCGGGGCCGTCACTGCGACCCGTGATCTCGACCTCGATCGTGTCGCCGTCGACCACGCGCACGACGCTCGCGGCCTCATACCCCCCCGGCTCCTCGGCGAGGGTCGCGGGAGCCTGCGTCATGAGATCGACCTGGTGGCCTGCACACGCCGTCACCACGAGGCACGACAGCAAGAGGTAGCGGACCCGAGTCATCCGGGAAGGCTAGCCACGGGGTGTGACATCGCGGTGTGACGCTTACCTCTTGCAGTCGCTCACGTGTTCTTAGAGACGTAGTTGCCGCTCAGCTCAGGCCACTCGCATCCCGAAGAAGACTCGTCAGCGGCGTTGGCGCAGCATCGCCACCATCTGGCGAACGTGGTAACTCACCGAGTCGTCGTTACTGAAGTAGCCGAGGTGCTGCCACCCTCCCCCGCCCATGCGCCAGCTCGCGCGCCATAGAACCTCTACCGAGACCGGGTAGACGCCGCGCCGCTCGTACATGTGGCCGATGTTCCCGTTGCGACTCCGCGTCCACCGGCGGCCCGTGTGGTTCGTCGTGCGCGTCGCTCCCTCGCCGAACGACCACGTGTAGGAGATCGGTTCCGCATACGCCGTCACGACCAGTCCGGGAACGGAAGCGCTGGCGGAGACGGGTCTAGGTTCAGCCTCGAGCCAGAAGAACGAGCGGAGGCCGGTGAGCCCGGTTTGCCGAGGCGCGATCTGAAGCTCGGGCCACTCCGCGATGGACATAGCTCGATCGGCCGCGATCCACGCAAGCTCCCACGGCGACGGCATGTCTTCAGGGGCTCGCGGGTCCGGTGCTTCGGGCGGCATCCGACATGCGGATTGATCGAGAGAGACAACGACGTCGCCGCTCCCTTCCGGAAGCGCGACACAAGTAAGAGGAAGGTACCGATAAGGGGGCCGCCCCGAACTAACTGGCGCTTCACCGGGCATTGATCTTCCTGAAGGGCCCCCTGAGGTCGTCGGCGGGTGGTAGCCCGTGGCTGTTGTGCCAACGCCGGGCAAGCTCTTGGCGCCCCACGTTGTGACCACGGCGGTCGCCTTACCTGGATCCGCCACCGCGCCTGTAGCGATTAGCAGGACGGGCGCCGCGAGCAGACCGGAACATCTCCTCATTCCGACAGCCGCCTAGCAGCCGTGATTGTCCCCTCGTACAACAGCCAACGACCCGCCTGCGGCTGTATCACCCACTCGAGTGTCTGCCGTTCAACCGCGCCGGTTGAGGTCACGTCTCGGCCGGATTTGTCAAAGAATCGTGTCTCAATGACCACGATCTGACGAATCCTGATGTCCCGCGGTTCGTTCGAAAGGACGTCTACCCGAAGAACGTCGTACCGGGTCGCCTTCATTCGCACGGAGTCGCGACGAAGCTTCCGAATCGTCTTCAGTACTCGCCTCTCCGCCGGGCTGTTCGAAACGAACGCCGCGGATACAAGGTCTCTATCGCGCCCCTCAATTGCTTCCACGCGGAGGGCGTCTAGTTCTTTGAAGCGGGCTATCGCTTCGGCGTCTGTTAGTTGGTGGTCTGTCGCGGAGGCAGTGGGGCTCGCAGCGGGGCGCGCTGGCTCCGCCCCCTCGCCGCTCGGCCTCGTCAGCAGGATCCCTGCTCCCAGAGCGATGACGAACGTGAGCAGGACGCCGAAGACGAGGAGCGGGGCGAAGGCTCCGAGCCGGCTCCCTTGGTTGCTCATACGGGCGATTGTGGCAACCCGGCCCGATCCAGGCAATCGAGACTCACGCGACCCAACGCGGGCAACACAGAAGGATGCGAATACAAGCTCAGACAGGCAAAGCACACTTCTGGGGCTGAAGTTGCTCGGCCCGCCCGCCGGCAACCGACCCACTGCTTTTCGCAGTCTGCTCGCACTACCCGCAAAGGGAACCGAAGGCTGTGTGGCACCGAGCGGCCTCACCACAGGACGCGCCGCCGGACGCTCTTAGACCTGACAGTCAAGTAACCAATCGCTACCTTTGGGAGTCCAAGGCACCGGCGGCGAGAAGGAGGTGGATGGTTTGGCGATAGCAACCGAGGAGCTGGTGCAGGCGGGCCTGTGCGATGGCTCCGGCGGGCTCCACCTGACGGCCAAGGGCCGCGACTGGCTGCACGCCCTCGAGGAGATGCAGATGCAAGAGGTCACGCTGGACGACGCAGCAGCGGACCTGATCCTCTCGACGAACGGCCTCTTCCGCTAACTCTCACATCATCAAGCTTCTTCAGGGCCTCGCCTGCAGGCGGGGCCTTTTGCGTTCCAGATGGGACCTGACCACAGCCTGGCAGCTGGAGTTAGAGGAATCACGGCACGCGGGGCGAAAGGGGAATTTCAACCCATTTGTCCCCGCGGAGGAGTCCCGATGACATTCGACTGGAAGAACCCGCCCGGCGCGCCGGCGGCTCGGAGGGCGCTGAAAGGTCCCGTCAAGAAGATCTTGACTTCGTTCCTGGTCGGCGTCATCTCCGTGGGCGTGGCGTGGGCAGGCGCCGGATTGGTTCCTGTCAACGACCTGACCGGCGAGCTCGGAACGACCGAGCAGGTGCCCGGAGCGACCAACCCGAAGCGCTCACACGTCAGCGACGGGAGAGTGGCCGCGGGCTTCTCCGCAGAAGACCTAGCGGCAGGTCAGCTGCTCGCGGGAGCAGCGAAGGTTTCGTTGCGACCGACACCTGAGGCGTATCAAGAACAGTTCCCCGGTGCCCGGTGGGAGACCGACCCCAAGAAGTGCAAGACGCTCACCGACGAGCAAGGCTTCCAAGAAGGCCTCCAGGACGCGGACGATCTCCGTGTGAGATGGGCGGAGAACACCGACTGCATCTACATGGGCGGTTACGGGATCGGCCCGATGTTCCCGATCGTCGCGTGGGATGACGAGTACGGCCTCTACTCGCGATCGATCGCGATGAGTGACGGCAGCGAAACCCTGGTTCTCACTCTGCTCGACGCGGTCTATTGGGAAGCGCACTACGACAACCTCTGCAAAGGGTGTGGCTTCATCGACCTCGCCCAGTCATTGTCGAAACAAACGGGACTGGCACCGGAAAGCTTCGTGTTCGCCTCGACGCACAGCCACACGTCGCCCGACTTCATCGGCGGCTGGGGCGGGGTCCCCCGCTGGTACATGCAACAGACGACGGACGCGATGCAGACCTCCGTACAAGCCGCCCTGGCTTCGATGCAACCCGCCGTGCTGGAGACGGGCGAGGTCATAGCGCGCCAGTTCAACGGAGAGCGTCGCGACTTCTACCGGTCCGCAGAAGATGACGGAGTGTCGTGGTTCCGTCTGGTCGCGGCCTCAGATCAACCTACGACCGAAACCTGCAGCAACCCCGGCGGGGCGGCCGCTCCGGCCGCCAAGCCCATCTGTGAGCCGGCAGACTCCGGCACTGCGATCGCGACCGTCGGCGCCTACGCGGCGCACCCGGTGACCGCCGACGCTGGTGCCGGTATCGGAGACGCAGACTTCCCCGGCGTGTTCGCGAAACGTGTCGAAGAATCCTTTGGAGGCGTGGGGATGTTCGTCCAGACCGGGCTCGGCAACATGTCTCCCCGCGGCGGAAAGGTCGAGATGGGAACCGGCCTGGCACAGCAGATCCCGGCGATGGGCACCGGTCGCCTCGTTGAGAACCCCAACATCACCATCGGGCGGAGGTTCTGGGACCAGCCCGTCACGAACGTCCCACTCGGTCACCTGGGGGCCGCGGGTGTGTTCGACCGCACGTTCAACAAGACGCCCGCGGCGATCAGCGTCGGCAAGAGCAAGTACGAGAACAAGCAGTGCCACTCGGCGTCTCACATCTCCGTCAGGACCTCCGTCAGCGCAGCAAAGATCGGTCCGCTCTGGATCACGGGGGGCCCCGGCGAGGTCTTCTCGAACCTCACCAACACGATCGAGGAGCGTAATCCCGGTGGTGTGACGATGGCGCTGGGTCTCGTCAACGACGGGCTCGGCTACATCATCCAGAGCTTCGAGACCGATCACGTCGGGCGGCAAGGAGTGGGTTTCGTGGGCACGGCAGACGTCCCGGACCAGTCGCCGGTCGGTCCTGGGCAGCCGCTCCTCGGACTGTCGGAATACGAGGACGCTTACTCGATCGACCACTGCTTCGGCGACGCGGTTCTCGAATACACGATCCAGCTTCTGGGGCAGATCTAAGCAACCATGAGAGACCGCATTCTCACCGTCGCACTCGCTGCGGCAGCGGTGGTGGCGGCGACGCTGCCTTGGGGTGGCGGCGGGACCGCGACCGCGGCCGAACCGTGCGACTGGCTCGCAGGCGATCTGCACGTTCACACGACCTACTCGCACGATTCATACGGCGGACCTGAAGACGACAACACAGGGCATGAGGACGCCTACACCCTCGGCTGGGGAGTGGGTGACGAGGGAGCGCTCGCCGCGTCGCGCGGCCTCGATTACGTCGCGATCACGGATCACAACGACATCCGCGCTCAGGCCGACTACGACCAGATCCGCTCGCATGGAGTTATCCCCATCCCCAGCTACGAGAACTCGATGGGCGGCCACGCTCAGATGCACGGCGCCACGAAGCTTTACGACAACGGCTCCAACACGCTCGCCGACGTAGAACGGGTGGCCGCGGAGCTGCGCGCGGCGGGCGGTGCCTTCCAGATCAATCACCCGTCCGATTACGAATGGGTCACTAAATACCGTCACGCTTTCGTCCCAGACGCCGTAGAGATCTGGAACATCGGCGTGTGGGCCTACGAGCCACCGGCGCCGGGGACGAACGATCACGAGTACCCGCTGAAGTTCTACGACAGGTTCCTCGAGGCGGGGCACCGCGTCGCCGCGACGGCCGGCAGCGACAGCCACTGGCGCTCAACCACCGCGGCTCAAGGTGTGGGTCAGCCCACCACCTGGATATGTGCAGACGACGCGACCGCACAGGGCTTGGTAGATGGCATCAAGGCCGGGCGCACCACGATGTCCCACCAGCCCCCGGCGTACGGCGGCCCGTTCGCCGAAGTGCGCGCCGACGGCAACGGCGATGGGACGTTCGAAGCGATGCTGGGCGACGTCGTCGCGCCGAAATCGCCCGTGCAGGTGCGCGTGGCGCGCTCTGCAGGAGCAATTCTGCGGCTCGTCACCGACGCGGGACGGCGGGAGGTCATCGTGACGTCGGACGATTTCTCGCATGTTTTCGAGATGCCGCGCGGAGCAACGTTTGCCCGTGCCGAGGTCTTCTACGAAGACGCACAGGAGTCGCGACAGCAGTTGCAGAGCATCTGCGACGCGCTGGAGACGATCACCACGTACTTCGGCCAGAACGAGGTCTCGTACTGCGACGTGCGGCTGGCGGTAGCCGCTCTGACGTCACCTATCTACTTCCAAGAGCCAGATCTCGATCCGTCGACCACACTCACGTACAACGGTGCCACGTCCGGCCGGGTGGGATCCACCACAAGGCTGAGTGCCGTACTCACGGATTCCGCGGGTGCACCTGTCGGAGGGGAGGCCGTCCGGTTCGACTTCCGCGGGACCTCCTATGAAGCGACAACGGCGGTCGACGGAACCGCTTCGACCTCTGTGAGGCTGACGGGTCCCCCAGGCACGTATGACGTGAGATCGATCTATGAAGGGTCGAGCATCTACCTCCCATCGCAGGACCTCGACCCCGTCACCGTCACCACCCCCAGCTAGAGGTTTCCTCCGCCCTTCGCGGCGGGTAGGCCAGTGCCGGTCCGTCGAACCGAGCGAAGGGGGCAGTCATGTCGCACCACGAAGAGCCCGGTGGCACCGTCAAGGTCATCGAGCTGGTCGGAAGCTCACCGAATTCCTTCAGCGACGCGGTTCGCAACGCGGTGAAGACCGCCTCGCGCACGATCCGCAACATCAAGGGCGTAGAGGTCTACTCGAGCACCGCGTCGGTCGGCGACGACGGCGACATCACCAACTACAAGGTCCAGGTGAAGATCGCTTTCCTGATCGACGAAGGCGGCGCCGCCAGCTAGCGCACCAGCTACAAGAGGCTCCTCCGACGAGGGGCCTCTTGTGCGCCGCAGGAAGCGGACGGGTTTGTGGCGAAAGGTCCCATATCTGTCCCCTCGGAAACGGAGCTGCGGTGAAGCGACGAACTGCTTTGTGGGTGCCGCTCGCCCTCATCGCGTCGTCGTTCCCGGCCGCGGGGCTGAGCCGCGCTCTTGCGCAGGTTCCGCCTGAACACTCCTCACCTGTCGCCGCGGCTCGAGACACTGAGCCGGTCGTGCTTAGCGGCGCGAGTTTCCCGACCTGGGCGACGGTCGGCGACGTCGCTCTCGAAGCTCCCCATCACCAGGGAAAGCAGTGCGAGGCTCAGGGCGGTGAGCCCGGTGAGGATCCCTGTACTCATAACCAGTACGAAGACCCCGACTTCTCGTCGTCCGAATACCTGAAGAACTCAGGTGTCCCCGTGGATCAGCTGCTCGGCTACCGCTGGACCGGCGCGGCCTTCGAGCAGATCCCGTTCCAGGTCGACGAGATGTTCCAGCACTACATCTCGAACAACAACTCCGGGTTCGCCTGGTATTCCGAGACCGACCCACACCTGACCTACGCCTTCGACCGCGAGGGCTTCCGGTGGACCAAAGAGGACGCGAGCAATCCGTGTCTGGCGGCACCTGCGAGCGAGCCGGCGACCGATCCCGTGCCCGGACTCGATACCGACGACGAGCTCGCGTTCATGGCGAAGGACGCGGGACCCGCGGCCGGAGACGACGCGCCTCTACCCCCGGGGATCGTTGATTCATACGAGGTCACGATTGCGGATCCGGCGAACGCGAGCGTGAGCTACGTCTACGTGATGAAGGCGACCGCCGGCGGACCAACCCCTGCCTTCGATGCGTCGAATGGCTACGTCCGATACCAGCGGGACGCCGATGCTGACGTTTTCTTGTTCTCCCAGAGCTCGTACAGCAATTACGGCGCGACCTACAAAGGCGCGTACTTCGATCCCGCGACGGGGACATGCGTAACGCAGGACGATCCGGCGACGGAAGAGGTCGAGTACCCGCGGCAACATCGGCCCGGAGACCAAGCGACGATCACCACCCCGCGCTACCGGTTCCGATACGAGGGCCGCTGGCTGCTCACCGAGCTCCAGGTATCGAAGAACGACGACTGGACCTACGGCCCCGACCTGGTCGACCAGTGGAAGGCGCGTGCGTTCCAGCAGCGGCCCTCCGGCCGGACGCCCTGTTGCGGCTTCGAAGAAGAGGTCAACAACTGGGGCGGGTCATCCATCCTGATGGGCGAGCTGTCGGGACCCGTCCGTACGATCCGCGAGACGTGGGGCGCCGACTCCGGAACGAACGTCGTTCGCCGCGAAGTCTTCTACCGCGATGAGATCCGGATGGTCGCGTTCCTGCGCGTCCACGTGATCCCACCGCTAGACGGCATCTACGCGCAGTGGGACTACAACGCGGGCATGGTCGAGACCTACTACAACCCTTACAACCCGAACGGCGCCCCTATCGACGGCAAGAACGACGAGCGCTTCGGAAACTCGCGCCTGCACGTCGGTCCCGACGGAGTGACATACGACGGCAACGATGAAGTCTCTGACACGCTCGATGACGTCACGGGTGACGAGACCCAAGGTGTGGGCGAACCCAACGACCCGAGCTGCAGCCCCACGGGCGAGGCGAAGCCGTACTACGACCAGTTGCCACAGCAGCTTCGGAACGAGCTCCAAGACGCGTGCATCTACAACGACATCGACAGCCCGGACCCGACCTTCTCCGGTGCCAACTCGGGGCTCAACTGGGAGCAGATCGCCGGTCGCAACGGGACGCTCGTCTTCCGGACCGCGATCAAGCAGGTGACGCCGGGCTCGGCACACGCCGCGGTCGCGGTGCCCTACTACCGCGATGACTCCTGTTTCGATGACGGCACCGGCTCGAACCCCGGGCCCCACCTTGACGGGCGCAGCGTCGACGACGGCGACGATGCTCGGTACGACAGCGACGGTGACGGAAGTCTGGACGCCGAACGCGTTTGCTGGGACGCCGCTACCGACCCCCCACCCCCGCCGGAGGGCGATCGGCAGTACTCGCAGGGCTCGATCGGCACCCACGGCGTTCACCTCCTGCTGATCGCCGACTCCGACAACGCCGGAACCACGGTGCCGCTGACCGAGCTGGACACCGAACAGCGGATCGTCGTGCTGCCCCCAACGCCGCAGAACGTCGGCGAGCTTTACGGGCGTCACACTGAAAAACCTCTGGCGGCGGTGGCGACGCCCGAGCAACGAAGCGAGCATCAGCCGACACCCACGCCGACACCCACGCCGACACCCACGCCGACACCCACGCCGACACCCACGCCGACCTCGTCACCCACGGCATCTCCGTCCGCGAGTGAGAGCCCCTCTCCCACGCCGTCGGCAACGCAGCCCACGGATCCACCGACCGCACCGCCGTCGGAGAGTCCGGCGCCCGGCTCCACCCCAACGGAACCTCCGGCACAGTCACCCTCGGCCACGCCGTCCTCGAGCACCGCGGCCAGCCATACCGCACCCTCCGAGCCCCCGGGAACGGCCACTGCGACGATCGAAGCGAGCCGTGACCGGGTCGAGTACAAGCAGTCGTTCACCTTGAGCGGCCGCGTCGACACGGAGAACTGTGCCGTGTCCGCGGTGCAGCTGCTCAAGAGAGAGCACGGCGAGCACGCGCTGGGGCACGTAGCGGTGGCAGACGTTGCCGCTGATGGAAGCTGGGCGAGAGGGATGCGGTCCGGCATCAGCGCGGGGTACGTGGCTCGGGCGGTGACTCGCGGCAACTGCACGTCGAGCGCCTCGATCCCGGTCGACGTCTTCGTTCGAGCGGACGTGAGGTTGCTCCGTCAATCGTGCCGGAAGGCGAGCGGGGAGGTAAGACCCCCTAAGCCCGGCAGCGTCGTGCAACTCCAGAGAAAGCGCCGTGGGAACTGGAACCTCGTAGACGTCGATCGGCTCGATAGGCGGTCGCGGTTTGTCGTCGTCCCCCGAGCCTGCCGCGGTTCGTATCGCGTGGTGTGGAAGCAACAAGACGTGCGGAACCTTGCTGGGGCCGTGCTCTTCCGTCTCTAGAGATCCAGCCGGGGTAGAGCTTCTCTTCCACCGGGGTTTCGCTGGGCGAGCGAGGTGTGAAAAGAAGGCGCGGTGGGGGCGGTTTAGGCTCTCGTTCCTAAGCTGATCGAGCTAAAGGAGCTCTCACATGCCCGAAGCAGTCATCGTTGCCGCCGCGCGTACTCCCATCGGTCGCGCTAAGAAGGGCTCGCTGCAAGACGTACGCCCCGACGACCTTCTCGCCTTCGCGATCAAGTCCGTGATGGAGAAGGCGCCGGAGGTGAACCCCGGTGAGGTCGTCGACGTCATGGCCGGCTGCGGCTTCCCAGAGGCGAAGCAAGGAATGAACCTCGCGCGTCGCGCGGCCCTGCTCTCCGGCCTCCCCGAGCACGTGCCCGGCACCACCGTGAACCGCTTCTGCGCCTCGAGCCTCCAGACGATCAGGATGGCGTTCCACGCGATCAAGGCTGGAGAGGGTGACGCCTTCGTGGCATGCGGCGTGGAGTCGATCTCGCAGGTCGACGGCTACCCGAAGGACATGGACGAGCTGCACCCCAAGCTGTTCGGCGACGATGCCGAGATCGCGAACGTCTACATCCCGATGGGGATGACGGCGGAGAACGTGGCGGAGAAGTACGACGTGTCGCGCGAAGACATGGACAGGTTCGCGCAGCGCTCTCAGGAGCGGGCGGTGCAGTCACAGAACGACGGCTTCTTCGATCGCGAGATCACCGCTTACACGAAGGCGGACGGGACCGTCGTCGAGAAGGACGACGGGCCGCGGGCGAGCTCGACGCTCGAGAAGCTCCAGGGCCTGCAGCCGGCTTTCAAGCCCGACGGCAGGGTCACGGCAGGGAACTCATGCCCACTGAATGACGGCGCCGCCGCGGTCCTGGTGATGAGCGAGGAGCGTGCCGGGCAGCTCGGCCTAAAGCCGCTGGCGCGCATCATCGCCTCGTCCGTCTCCGGTCTCGCTCCCGAGATCATGGGCGTCGGACCGATCGAGGCGATCCGCAAGGTCCTAAAGCAGTCCGGCATGTCGATCGACGACGTCGATTACGTCGAGCTGAACGAGGCGTTCGCGGCGCAGGTGATCCCGGTGTGCCGCGAGGTGGGCATCGACCCGTTCGGCGACAAGCTGAACGTCCACGGCGGAGCCATCGCTCTCGGACATCCCTACGGGATGACGGGCGCCCGCATCATGTGCACGCTGCTGAACGACCTGCACTCGGATGACAACGCGTCGATCGGCCTCGAGACGATGTGCGTGGGCGGCGGCCAGGGCATGGCCATGATCATCGAGAAGCTCTAGACGCTCGGGCTATATCGCCTGGATCATCCCTCGCGGGTGTGCAGTCATCCCACTGATGCGGCTTCCGGTCGTCCGCGGGAGCTTGATAGCGATGCTGGTGCCCGTCGAGCCGCTGCGGATCTCCCCTCGGCCCCCATGGCTCCCGACCAGGGTCCTGACGATGTGCAAGCCGAGCCCGGTGCCGCTCTGGACGTTCTCGTCGATGCGGTAGAGCGGCTCCAGAACGAGGTTCAGCTGCTTCGGATCGATCCCGTCTCCGTGGTCGGTGACGGACATCGTGACGGAGCTCCGATAGCAGTCCAATGACACCCTGACGTCGCCGCTGGTGTACCGAAGCGCGTTGTCCACCAGGTTCGAAAGCACCTGATCCACCACGAAAGGATCGATCTCCGCCTCAACCGGGCCGTCCGGGAGCCCCAGCTTGATCCGATGCCCTTCGGTGGCGACGAACGGGGCCAGCGCCTTCTGAACAGACGTCCGCACATCGTGCGGAATAGGCTGGATCACCACCCCCTGGAGCTCCACGCGCGCGGCCTCCAGGATCCGCTCGACCAGCCTCCGCAACCGGCTCCCCTGCTTGTCGATCTCTCGCACGAACTCCCGCTTCTGCTCGGGCTCCAGGCGGTCCCAGTGGTTATCCAACGTCTTCGTGTAGCCGATGATCGACGTCAACGGCGTGCGCAGCTCGTGCGAGATTGTCGTCAAGAAGCGTGACTTCACCAGGTTCGAGGCCTCGAGATACGCAGCCGATGCGTGCTCCGCTCCCACGGTCTTCGCCCGCTCGATGAGCTTCGCCGCGCGGCCGGCGAACCGCTCGAGCGCGTGCAGCCTGACGCGGTCCAGCGCTTCGGACGGCTTGGAAAGGTGAAGGGTCAACAGCCCGACCAGCTGCTCGTGCAGGACGAGCGGGATCTCGACCGACGGAAGGCGTGGCCAACCCACCTCGGTTGCCGGATCGCTGCTGATGGTCTGGACGACGGCGACGTCATGGTCCTTCTGCTCGAAGAAGTCGATCGTTCCATCCTGCGCGCCGGCGCCGTCCACTGCTGCCTGCAGGAGCAACCTCATGACGTCCTCCAGCGGTAATCCGCCCTTCAGCCGATCCGGCCCCTCGACGAGCCGCTCGATGATGGCGAGCCGGCTGTCGAGGAGGGTGTCGAGCAGGACCCGCCGGCGCTCGGCCGCGGCCGCGGCAGCCGCGCGCCGGTGCTCTCTCCAGGTGATCCCGACGAAGACGCCGACGAGGAGGAGAACCGTCACCCGCACCGCCGGCCCCGAGTCGCTCAGCCACCGGAACGGGTCGTCGACGAAGTAGCTGAACACGAACGGCACCAAAGCTGCCGTCCCGAACAGCAACAAGACGGCTGGGAAGAAGGTCCCCCTCGGCACCCGGCCATCGCCCCCCGAGACCGGCTTCACCGTCACTCTCCGTGGCTAGAAGTGCTCTAGTTCCGATGAACTAGTCACTGTGTGCATCGGCTCATCCCGCTGACGGCTTGAGGCTTCGACGTTGGTCCGGTGTGGGCGTGGCGGAATCGGGCAAAACAGACGCGTACCGCAGGAGCGTCCCCTAACGGGGCGAACCTTGACGCAACCCATCAAAACCGACATTGCGGAGGTTCCTCGGATGAGACTGCAGGCGCGACGCCCCCTGTTCCTGGCTGCTCTTGCGGTCACCTTCGCCATGGCCTTCAGCGCACTCCCCGAGGTGCCACCCGCCGACGCCAGCTCCAACGACGGATCGGGAGGACGCGCTGTCGCCCACCGCAGTGGAGCCGCCGAGGTGAACACCGCCGCGGCCCGTGCCAATGCACCCGACGCGAAGCTCCACCGCATCAAGGTCGACGGGACGCAGCTCCAGGGCGTGGAGCCGACGCTGGGCCTCACGAAGAACGGCGACGTCTATTACGCCGCGTTCCAGACGAACACCAGGATCGAGGTGGCCCACTCGGGTGACAACGGGCAGACCTGGGACCTCCGCTCGCCGGAGCTCCCCGGCGGCCGTAACACGCACGCTCTGTCGTTCGACCCGTACGTGTACGTGGACCCGCGGACCGACCGCATCTTCACGATCGACCTGACGGTAGCGTGCTCCTACCTGTCGTTTAGCGACGACAAGGGGAAGTCGTACATCACCAACCCCATCGCCTGCGGCCGCCCGGTCAACGACCACCAGACGCTGTTCGCGGGGCCACCGGTCAACAGCCCGACTGTCGGTTACAAGAACATCGTCTACTACTGCTGGAACGACGTTGGTAGCTCGTCGTGCTCGAAGTCGCTCGACGGTGGTTTGTCCTTCTCGCCCACGGGGGCTCCCGCTTACCCCGGCATCGACCCCGAAGCCGGAGAGCAGGACGACAACTTCTGCGGCGGGCTCCACGCCCACGGCTACGTCGGACACGACGGAACCGTGTACCTCCCCAAGGGCCACTGCGGGCAGCCGTTCCTCTCGATCAGCAAGGACGAGGGAAAGACGTGGAACCGCGTACAGGTTGCGAAGATCGGCACCTCGACGCACGAGGCCGGTGTCGCCACCGACTCCAAGGGCAACATCTACTACGCGTGGGTCGCTCGGGACCGTCTGCCGTACCTCGTGATCTCCAAGAACGGCGGCAAGACCTGGTCGAAGCCCCAGATGATCGCTCCCCCAGGTGTGAAAGAGGCCAACCTGCCGGGTCTGGACGTGGGTGCACCCGGGAAGGTCGCGATCGTGTACATGGGCAGCGAGAACTCGCCGTTCCGTCCCGGCAGGGAAGAGAACGCAAACGAATGCACCGCACTGGGTTCCTGTACCCGAGAGGGATACAAGAAGGTCACGTGGAACGGTTACATGACGATCAGCGCGAACGCGCTGGACGACGAGCCCCTGTTCTACAGCGGCACGGTGAACGAGAAGAAAGACCCGCTGATCCGAGACACCTGCGGACCGGGTCGTTGTCGAGCCGTCTTCGACTTCATCGATATCGTGATCGGTCGCGACGGCACCCCGTGGGCGGCGTTCGTCGACGGATGCACGTCGATCTGCGCAACGGCCGCCGGGGCGAGCAACCTCGGGTCTGACGCGGTCGTCGGTCGCCTCGTCGGAGGCCCGAAGCTCAGATAAAAGACAACCCATCCGGCCTCACCCGCTGGGTGAGGCTGCTTCTGGGGTTGTGGCTGTTCGCGCTCGGAACCGTCATGTTCCTGCGCGCGTCGCTCGGGCTGTCACCGTGGGACGTGCTGGCCGACGGGGTGAGACGCAACTCGCCGGTCACGTTCGGTCAGGCCGTGATCCTCATCGGGCTCGTCCTCGTGCTGGGAAGCCTCGTCGCGGGGATCAAGCCCGGCCCCGGGACCATCGCGAACATGATCCTTATAGGTGCGTTCGCCGACCTGATGTTGGCGACGGGGATCGGCGCGGGCCTCGATGACATGTCGGTGTGGATCCGGTTCATCGTCATGCTCGGCGGGATCGTGGTCACGGGGATCGGCTCCGCGCTCTACATAGGCGCCGGTCTCGGCGCGGGACCGCGCGACAGCCTCATGATCGCGGTCGCGACCCGTGCGGGGATCCGTGTGGGGATAGCACGAGCCATCATCGAGGGCACGGCTCTCCTGCTCGGGTTCCTGCTCGGGGGAAGCATCGGCGTCGGCACCGCGGTGTTCGCGCTCGGCATCGGCCTGTCCGTCGATGTGGCCTTTCAGCTGTTCGGTATGGATGCCTCGGGCCGGAAGGTCCAGCCCGCCTAGTTCCCGTTGCTTCAGATGCCGAGCCAGTCGCGCACCAACGCAGCGATCTCTTGACCCTTGTCTTCCTGCAGGAAATGCGAGGCGCCGGAGATCGGTACGAATATCGCCGAAGGTATGCGCTGAGCAAGCTTCTCTCCGGCGCGTTGCGGAAAGACAGGGTCCTGGTCCGAGAAGGCGACGAGCGCGGGCTTGTTCCACATCTCCAGCGCGTCGCCCGTATGCGCCATCTCTGCAGCGCCCGGGTCACCCTCGCGCAGGGGGACCAACAACGGGAAGGCGGCGGCGCCGGCCTTCGACTCCGCGGTAGGGAACGGAGCTTCGTAAGCCGCGATCACCTCTTCCGATAGGTCGGTAGAGGTCGCCCCCTGCAGCACGAAACCAACAGGAAGGTCCGGGTTGCGCTCCGCGAAGTTGCGCCACCTCATGAAGCCTTCGGTCGGCCAGTTCGGGCCGGGCCGGAAGATGCCGGTGTTCAGGATCACGAGGTTCGCGAACCGGTCCCGATGAGTCACCGCCACCCGCAACCCGATCGGACCGCCCCAGTCCTGTACCACCAGCGTGATCGACTGGAGATCCAGGTGCTGGATCAGCTGGACGATCGAGTCGACGTGACGTTCGTAGCTGTACCAGTCGCGCTCGGTCGGCTTGTCCGAGCGTCCGAAGCCGATCAGGTCCGGGACCACCACGCGTGCGCCCTCCGCCAGCGGCGGGATCATCTTGCGGTAGAGATAGGCCCAGGTCGGCTCGCCGTGGAGAAGAAGGATCGGGGCGCCCTGACCCTCGTCGACGTAGTGCATCCGCAACCCGTCGAGGGCCCCGCCGAGATCTAGATAGTGCGGGTCGAAGTCGTATCCGGGCAGGTGCTCGAAGCGCGCATCATCTGTGCGGAAGATCTCCATCAGACGCCGATCGCTCAGGCGAAGAACGGCGGGGTGCGGTCGGGTTCGATCCCGTAGCGCGTGATGGCTTCTGTGACCGTCTCGGGCTTCAGGTCACCGAACTCGGCGAGCGCCGCGAGCGTTGCGACGACGATGCTCTCCGCGTCGATCTCGAAGTGGCGCCGCAGCGCTGCGCGCGTGTCGGAGCGTCCGAAGCCGTCGGTCCCAAGCGGAACGAACGGAGCGGGGATCCAGCGCGCGACCTGATCGGGGACCGCCTTGATCGAGTCGCTCGCGGCGATGACAGGACCCTCCGCGTTCTCGAGAGCCCGCGACACGTACGGCATCCGGCGCGGCTCTTCCGGATGCAGGCGGTTCCATCGCTCGGCCTCCAGCGCGTCGACCCGAAGTTGCTGGTACGACGGAACGCTCCATACGTCGGCGCTCACGTCCCACTCGTCCACCAGCAGCTGCTGCGCCTTCAGCGTCTGCGGCACCATGTTGCCCGAACCGAACAGCTGCACCTTGTGCTTGCGCTCTGGGGCCTCGCTGAACCTGTAGATGCCACGCAGGATCCCCTCTTCGACGCCGTCCGGCATCACGGGCTGCGGGTAAGGCTCGTTGTAGAGCGTGACGTAGTAGAAGACGTCCTCGTCCTGCTCGTACATCCTGCGCATCCCCTCGCGCACGATCGTCGCGACCTCGTACGCGAACGCCGGGTCGTACGACAGACACGCTGGATTCGTCGTCGCCATCAACAAGGTGTGTCCGTCCTGGTGTTGGAGTCCCTCGCCGTTCAGCGCGGTGCGCCCGTAAGTGGCACCGAGCAGGAACCCGCGGCCCCTCTGGTCGCCGAAGGACCAGATCTGATCCGCGATGCGCTGGAAGCCGAACATCGAGTAGAAGATGAAGAACGGGATCATCGGCTCGCCGTGGGTCGCGTACGACGTGCCGGCCGCGGTGAACGAACCCATCGACCCCGCCTCGGTGATGCCCTCTTCGAGAATCTGGCCTTGCTGTGATTCCCGGTACGCGAGCAAGAGGGCCGAGTCGACGGGGTCGTAGAGCTGCCCGTTGGCCGCGTAGATCTTGAAGTCCGGGAACAGTGACTCCATCCCGAAGGTGCGCGCCTCGTCGGGGATGATCGGCACCACGCGCTTGCCGATCTTCTTGTCCCTCAGCAACTTCCGCAGCAAGCGAACGAAGGCCATGGTCGTGGCAACGTTCTGCTTCGTGCCCTTCGAGAACTCGTCATAGAGGTCGCTCTTGGGGAACTCGATCTCGACGTGCCGGCTGCGGCGCTCGGGGATGAAGCCACCGAGCGCGTGACGTCTCGCGATCATGTACTGGATCTCGGTCGAGTCCTTGCCCGGGTGGTAGTAGGGCGCGCAGCCCTCGCTGATGTCCTTGTCCTCGATGGGGATCTCGAGCCGGTCGCGGAACACGCGCAGCTCTTCCTCGGCGAGCTTCTTCATCTGGTGCGTCACGTTGCGCGCCTCGAACGACTGGCCCAGGCCCCACCCCTTGACCGTCTTGGCCAGGATCACGACCGGCTTCTCCTTGAGGTCGATCGCGGTGCGGTACGCGGCGTAGAGCTTCCGGTAGTCGTGGCCCCCACGCTTCAGCTTGCGCAGGTCGTCATCCGACAGGTGCTTCACCATCTCCTGCAGGCGCGGGTCGGGACCAAAGAAGTGCTCCCGGATATAGGCGCCGGACTCGACGACGTACTTCTGGAACTCGCCATCGAGCGTGGAGTTCATCTTGTGCACCAACGCCCCGTCCGAATCGCGCGCCAGGAGGTCGTCCCACTCCCGGCCCCACACGACCTTGATGACGTGCCAGCCGGCGCCGCGGAAGATCGACTCGAGCTCCTGAATGACCTTGCCGTTGCCGCGCACCGGCCCGTCGAGGCGCTGAAGGTTGCAGTTGACGACGAAGATGAGGTTGTCGAGCCGCTCACGTGCCGCCAGCGACAACCCCGCCATCGACTCGGGCTCGTCCATCTCGCCGTCGCCGAGAAACGACCACACGCGCTGCTGCGACGTGTCCTTGATGCCGCGGTGCTGCAGGTACCTGTTGAAGCGGGCCTGGTAAACGGCGTTCAGAGGAGACAGCCCCATCGATACGGTCGGGAACTCCCAGAAGTTCGGCATGAGCCGCGGGTGCGGGTAGGACGACAACCCTTTCCCGCCGCTCTCCTGGCGGAAGTTCTCGAGCTGGTCCTCGCTGATGCGGCCCTCCAGGAAGGCCCGGGCATAGATCCCCGGGGCGCCGTGGCCTTGGATGAAGACCTGGTCACCACCCCCGGTCGCGTCACGGCCGCGGAAGAAGTGATTGAAGCCGACCTCGTACAGGGCCGCCGACGACGCATAGGTGGAGATGTGCCCGCCGATGCCGTCGTGCGCCTTGTTCGCGCGCGTCACCATGACGGCCGCGTTCCACCGAACGATCTGCCGGATCCGTCGCTCTATGTCCTCGTTGCCCGGGAAGTAAGGCTCCTGTTCGGGAGCGATCGTGTTGATGTAGTCGGTGGAGACCATCGACGGCAGCCCGATCTGGCGCGAGCGCGCGTGCAACATGATCCTGTGGAGCAGGAAGCGAGCGCGAGCCGGAGAGTGATCGATCACCTGATCAAGCGACTCGATCCAGTCTTGTGTCTCGTCCGGATCGATGTCGGGCAGCTGGTCTTTGAAAGCGTCGTACATCAGGCCTCCTGACCCCCTGGTCGTGACGTCCAGCCTAGGGCTTTCGGCGAGCCGGCGGAACCAGCCTCCTTTAGCCCGGGAGCACCTCTCCCGAATCGAGGTCCTCGCGGCGCGCAAGCTCGACGAGATCGACCACCCCGATCAGAACGCCGTCCGCGAGCACGGGCAGGAGCCGGATGTGGTGGTGCGCCATCCGCCTCTGCACCTCGAGCACGTCCGAGTCCGCCTGCACGAAGACCGGGGTGCCGCGCTTTAGCTCCTCCTCGGTGACGTCCATCAGGTTCATTCCCTCGTCACAGAGAAGGCTGGCCAACCAGGTCATCGTGTCCGACGAACCGGCGTCTCCCCACGGTCCCGGGGTGACGACTTCACCCGTTCTTCGCAAGCTCAGCCCTCTCTCATCGCCGTTGACGTGGTGCGGGCTATCGATGCAGGGGCGACAGGCTGGCACGTCGGGCACCAGAAGGTCACTCTGTCGCCGCCGAACCCGTCCTGCTCCCTCCGCCGGATCCGGGTCCCGCATCTGAAACAAGGTTGTTCCGCGCGACCGTATACCCACCGCTGACGACCCGGCCGGAGGTCGCCGGTCGTGATCTGGGTGCCGGTGGTTCGATTCGCCAGCATCAGCCGCGCCAGCAGATCCACCAGTCGATCGAGGTCCGCCACCTTGCCCGCCGGGGTCTGCGGGTCGACGCCCGCCAGGAAGCACACCTCGGATTTGTAGACGTTACCCGGACCCGCAACGATCCGTTGGTCGAGCAACAACGCGCCGATCTCTTCGTCCGGATGCGCGCGCAGCGATGCGACCACGCGCGCTGCGTCCCAGTCTTCGCCCAGAGGGTCAGGGCCCAGATGCCCGACGACCTGAACCTCGTGCTTGGTCTCGATCAGCTGGACGATCGCAAGGCGGAACCCGACCGCAACACGCGAGCGGTTCTTCAACACGGCTCGCACCTCGAACTGCGGCCCCCTCCATCTCTCGCCGTGACGGTACAGGTGCCAGCTCCCGTCCATCTTGTAGTGCGTGTGGAGCGTGAGCCCGCCTTGGATCCGGAAGAGGAGGTGCTTGCCACGCGGCACTACGTCTTCCACCGCACGTCCAGACAGATCGATCGTTGCAAGCGCGGGCACGCGGAAGTCGGACTTCGTCAGCTGCTCGTCTCGCAGCGCGGCGCGCAGCCGTGTCGCCGAGAGATAGACGGTGTCGCCTTCAGGCACGCAACCTCAACCCACGCGACGTCGGACGGAACCCTGCCTCTACCAATGCTCCGGCGAACGGCGCATCGAGGACCGGTTCGCCATCCGCCTTCTCCACCGCCAACTTGCCGAGGATCCCGTCGTGAGCCGCCAGCACCAGCGCGTCCACCGCCGGCTCGATGACGTCATCCGCGTGCGGGTACGACAACAGGCTCTTGCCGCCCTTCTCCACATAGAAGACCAGGTGCCCGTTCACGATCACCACGACGGCACCTGCCTTCCGCCCGGGGCGGTGCCCTCGTTCGCCCTCACGCTCGGGCCACGGCAGCGCTGCACCGTAGGGATTCGCCGGGTCTGCCGCTGCGAGCACCTGCGTCACCGCGTCGGACCGTGTGTCGGCCAGCGCGCGCATGCGATCGACGGCCCCCGCCAGTGCGAACTGTGCGCCGCCCAGGCCCTCGACGAAGTAACCGCGACGGCAACGACCCGCGTCTTCGAACGCTTTCAGCACGCCGTAGACCGCGGCGAAGCCTCCGGAGACGCGTTCCGCTTGTACGGAGCCGCGAGTAACGATGCCGTAGCGGGTCAGAAGTTGCTGCGCGGTGGCGTGCAAGCGGCGGGTGGACGAAGCGGCGCGCTCGGGGACAAGGCTCCAACGTCCGGACCCCGAAGGGGGCCCGAGGCGCGACGGGAGGTTGGGTCCACGCCGGCGGCGCCCGGATGTTCGCCGCGGCCTTCCGGCAAGGAGTGCCCGCAGCGGTGACAAGGTGTCGTTGGTGATCCGTCCGGCCCAAACGAGCTCCCACAGCGCAAGAAGGAGAGCGGCGTCGTCTACGGAACCGGCGGCTTGGCTCAGCTGTCGGAAGAAGAGAGCCCCGCCGCCGGCAAGCGCATCGAGAACCTGCTGCGCGGTTGGCGAGGGCTCGTCTTCGCCGGGCGGAGGCAACAGAAGCGGCGCTTCGCTCGCGAGCGCGAGCGTCACCCATCCGTCGGTCGATCCGATCGCGCCCGCACCGGCCCACACGATCTCTCCCGCGGCCCCGAGCTCGTCGAGAAGGGCCGGCGAGTACCCGGGCAGACGCGCAGGCAGAACTTGAGTCTCCAGGGCGGAAGCGGGAACCGGCGCGCCCTGTAACTGCTGGAGGACCGAGTACAGCGCCTCGACCGACGCGTCGCGCGGTCCGGCCGGCCCTATCCCCTGCCACGCGAGTGCGAACCGGGCCAGCACGTCGGGCGCCACCGGCTCGACCTCCTTGCGGAAGGCCGCCAACGAGCGACGCCGTAGCTTCCGCAGGACCTCCACGTCTACCCATTCGGAGCCGCTGCCGCCGGGGCGGAACTCCCCCGCCATCACACGTCCCTCGGCAGCTAGCTGCTCCAACGCGCGCTGCACGACCGCCGCACCGAGCCCCAGCCGCCGCGCCGCCGCCTCGGGAACGAACGGGCCTCGCGTTCGCGCGAAGCGCCCGACGACGTCGCCCAGCGGATCCTGCACGGGCTCGAGGAAAGCCTGCGGCAAACCCATCGGCAACGGAACGCCGAGCGCGTCGCGGAGCCGCGCCGCGTCCTCCACCGCGACCCAGCGTTCTTCACCCGCCACACGCAGCCGCAAGACCCGCCGCGCCCGCTCGAGCTCGCCTAACCAACTGTCTGCGAGCGATGGATCCTCCAGACGCGCGGCTACCTCGTCCGTCGTCAGGTCCCCGAGCGCGCGAAGCGCGTCGTGCAGGAAGTCGTAGGTGCGGATCTTCCTGTCGTCCGACAACATCTGAAGATCCAGCTCGAGTGAGACGAGGGCTTCCTCGTCGATCAGCTCGCGGAGCTCGTGACGGCCCATGATCTCGGACAACAGCGACCTGTCGAGCGACAACGCTTGCGCTCTCCGTTCGGCGAGCGGCACGTCGCCTTCGTACATGAACGCGCTGACGTAGGAGAACTGCAACGAGCTTGCGAACGGAGACGGCTGCTGGGTCTCCACTTCCACCACCCGGACCTCACGTGTGTCGATGCTGCGCAATAACCCCACCAGCGCGGGGACGTCGAAGACGTCCTGGAGACACTCCCGGAACGTCTCGAGCACGATGGGGAAAGAGCCGTAACGTCCCGCGACCTGAAGGAGATGCGCGCTTCGTTGCCGTTGCTGCCACAGAGGCGTGCGCGACCCGGGCCGCCTCTTGGGCAGCAGAAGAGCTCTCGCCGCGCACTCGCGGAAGCGGCTGGCGAACAAAGCGGAGCCGCCGAGGATGCCGACCACCAACTCCTCGACCTCTTCGGGGTCGAACAGCACGAGGTCATTCGGAGGAGGTTCGTCCGCGTCCGGCAGACGGATCACGATCCCGTCGTCGGTGTACATCGACTGAACCTCGAGGCCGAGGCGATCACGCACCTTCGCCTCGATCGCCTGCGCCCACGGAGCATGCACGCGCGCGCCGAAAGGTGAGTGGATGCACACGCGCCAATCCCCGAGCTCGTCGCGGAAACGTTCGACGACGATCGTGCGATCGTCCGGCAGCACACCTACAGCGTCCTTCTGCTCCTGCAGGTAAGCGACGAGGTTGTTGGCCGCGAGGTCGTCGAGCCCCGCGGCCGCAAGACGTTCAGCCTGCGCGTCCCGCTCGAGGCTCGTCAGCTCGCGGATGAACCCGCCGATAGCGCGGCCGAGCTCCGGGTCGCGCCCGGGCGCGTCGCCGTGCCAGAAAGGCATCTTTCCAACTTGGCCCGGTGCGGGCGTCACGAGCACGCGGTCGTGTGTGATCTCCTCGATCAGCCACGTCGACGCACCGAGGACGAAGGTGTCGCCGACACGGCTCTCGTACACCATCTCCTCGTCGAGCTCGCCGACGCGCGAGCCCTTCTCGCCTGCGATGAAGACGCCGAAGAGGCCGCGGTCGGGGATCGTCCCTCCGGACGTGACCGCGAGCCGCTGCGCCTGCGGCCGAGCCGTAAGCACGTCCGAGGTCCTGTCCCAGTTGATCCTTGGACGCAGCTCGGCGAACTCGTCCGACGGGTACCGTCCCGAGAGCATGTCGAGCACACCTTCGAGGGCGGAGCGCGGGAGCTCCGCGAACGGAGCGGAACGTCGTACCAGCCCCTCCAGCTCGTCGACCTTCCACTCGTCCATCGCGACCAGCGCCACGATCTGTTGGGCCAACACGTCCAGCGGGTTGCGCGGGAACGAGATCGCTTCGATCTCACCTGCGGCGATGCGCTCGGCGACCACCGCACACTCGACGAGGTCACCGCGGTACTTCGGATAGAAGACACCGCTGCTAACGGCGCCTACCTGGTGACCGCCCCGCCCGAACCGTTGGAGACCGGAGGCGACGCTGTCCGGCGCTTCCACCTGGACCACGAGGTCTACCGCACCCATGTCGATCCCCAGCTCCAGCGAGCTGGTCGCGACCACCGCCGGAAGCCGCCCCGCTTTTAGTTCGTCCTCGATCAACATTCGCTGCTCGCGGCTTACGGAACCGTGGTGCGCTCGCGCCACCTCTTCCTCCGCCAGCTCGTTCAGACGTCCGCACAGACGTTCCGCCAACCGCCGCGAGTTCGCGAACACGATGGTGCTGTTGTGCTCGCGGATCAGAGACAGCAGCGACTCCTCGACGTGCGGCCAGATGCTGGTGCGTTCCTCTGGACCGACGACGTCGCCGCTGCGGAGGTCTCCGGTGAGCTCGCCGATCGCACCCATGTCCTCCACCGGCACAACCACCGACAGATCGAAACGCTTATCGGTCGGAGGAGCGACCACGTCCACGCCACGGCCCCCAGCGAGGAACCGGGCAACCTCCTCCACCGGCCGAACCGTGGCCGACAGCCCGATCCGTTGGGCCGGCTGCGGAAGCAACTCGTCCAGGCGTTCAAGACTGAGCGCGAGATGGGCGCCGCGCTTGGTCGCAGCAACGGCATGGACCTCGTCGACGATGACGGTGTCGACGAAGCGCAGCGCCTCGCGTGCCTGCGAGGTCAACAACAGGAACAGAGACTCCGGCGTGGTGATCAAGATGTCTGGCGGCGTCGACGCGAACCGTCTCCTCTCCTCCTGAGGGGTGTCGCCGGTTCGGATCCCGACCGCTATGTCGGGAGGCTCGATCTCGAGGCGCAGCGCGGCCCCCCTGATGCCTGCGAGGGGTGAACGTAGGTTGCGCTCGACGTCTACGGCCAACGCCTTCAGAGGGGAGACGTAGAGCACCCGGAGGCGCTCCTTCGGAGGCGGCGGCGCGGCCGTCGCCAGCTTGTCCAGCGACCACAGGAACGCAGCGAGCGTCTTGCCGGATCCCGTCGGGGCGATCACGAGAGCGTCGCGTCCAGAAGAGATCGCCTCCCACGCACCGGACTGCGCCGCGGTCGGCGACTCGAACGCGCTCGAGAACCACGCTGTGGTGGGGGCCGAGAAACGATCCAGCGGAGCGGCCGAAGCGGTCATCGAACCATCATCCCGTACCGAATCCCGCCCCTGGTTCTGTCTCACTGGAACCCCTTGAACGTGTCGCTCGTGGGGGCGAAACTGAGGACATCATCTGGCTCCGAGGAGGCACCGTGGAACAGTCCGATCGCAGAGAAGAGCGTGGCGGAGCGGATGCCTACATCGAGAGCAATCGCGGCTTGTGGGACGAGCGGACCCGCGTCCACGTATCCAGCGACTTCTACGACGTCGCTAGCTTCAAGGACGGCAGCCGGACCAACCGCCTGCGCCCGTACGAGATGGAAGAGGTCGGTGACGTGCGGGGGAAAGACCTGCTTCACGTCCAGTGTCACTTCGGGCTCGACACGCTGTCGTGGGCGCAGCTCGGAGCCACCGTCACCGGCATCGACTTCTCCGCCGAATCCATCGGTGAGGCCCGCCGGCTCGCCGCCGAGGTCGGCCTCGACGCGACGTTCGTGCAGTCGGACGTGTACGACCTCCCGAACAACCTCACCGGTGACTTCGACATCGTCTACACGTCACGCGGGGTACTGGGATGGCTTCCGGATATCGGTGAGTGGGCGCGGGTCCTCGCTCGCTTCGTGCGGCCCGGGGGCTTCCTCTACGTGACCGAGGTCCACCCCGTCCTGCAGGCCTTCGACGACGAAGTAGAGCTTGGGGAGCTGAAGCTCCGGTATCGCTACTGGAGCGGCGACGTCATACGGATGCCGGTGGAAGGTTCCTACGCCGACCCATCGGCCGAGTTCGCGACTACTCACGAGCATGGCTGGAACCACTCGTTGGGAGAGATCGTGACGGCGGTGGCGACCGCGGGGCTACACATAGAGCACCTCCACGAGTTCCCCTTCCTCGAGTGGCCGTCCCCGCTTCTCGAAGAACAAGAGGATGGGACCTGGCGACTCCCCGGCGAGCTCGACGAGAAGCTGCCGCTGTTCTTCTCGTTGAAGGCGACGAAACCGGAGCTCTAGCCAGCTACGACGCGCGTGTGAGCCAGCTGAGTCTGGAGGTGAGGCCGCTGCCAGCTCGTCCCTAGACCGGAAGAGCACGGCTCAGCGGCGGCTCCCCGTCGAGGAACAGGTAGGTGAGGGTGACCTCCTGATCCTCGGACACCAGCCGGTTGGCGCGAAGAGCCCGCGCGTAGAGCGCAAGCTGGTCGCCGTCGCCAAGGTCTTCGTAACCGCTGCGGCTCCCCGTCTTGAAGTCGACGATCTCCACTCCGTCGTCACCGCGCTTGTACACCGCGTCGATCCGTCCTCTGACGATCCGGTCGCCGTCCCGCATCGTGAAGGGGAGCTCCACCATGGGCTCGCCGCTCGCCAACACCGCCAACTCGCGCTCCGCGTAGCCGGATGCCTCGAAGTTGTCGAGCAGCTGCCGGACGAGAGCGGGATCCGACACGGCCGCGGGCTCGTCGAGCTCCTGTTCCTCAGGATAGGGCGCGAGACCGCGCGCCTTCTCTTCGATCAACCGGTGCACCTCGGTCCCGAGACGCCGCTGCATCGTCGGTCGATGAGGAAGCGGCCGCACAAGCTCCCAGGCGTCGAGCTCGCCCTTGTTCAAACGGACCAGGCTGGTCGCGGACACGATGTCGGGCACCTGGGGCTTGACCTCTGCCCGCGAACCAAGAGCGGCGGCGATCACCTCCAGGTCGCGCCCGTGTGCTGCAACGGTCTCGGTCGCACGTCGGGAGGCGTCCTCGGGCAGCCGCTCCAGCAGGTCGACGACGGACACCGTTCCGGATACGACGGCGTCGGCCGCAGTGCCCCACCCGTCCTCGAACAGCGGATCGTCGATGGCAGCGCGCGGCGGTGGCGGCCACAGGCGACGGTCCTCCATCGCGCCGAACAGCGGGTTCTCTTCGGGGCGGTCGTCGCGTCGCACGACCTCCAGGAGGCCGCGTTCGGCCAGAGCCTCTAGTTCCTCCCAGAACTCCGAGGGCCCCTTCGGCGTCTTGTCACGGCCGTACCACCACGAGGCGCTGACCGCGAGGCGCTGCTTCGCCCGCGTCAGCGAGACGTAGAAGAGCCGGCGCTCGTCCTCGATCACCCTGTCTTTGACCGCGGCCTTGAACTTGCTGAGGTTCCCCTCGAACGCCGGAAGATGCGCGGCGTCCTCGCGCACCTCGTACGGGAGCTCCGCGTAACTGGTGAGCGGGTTCGACCCGCGCGTGTTCGGAAAGATCGAGTAGACCTTGTCCCCGCCCCGCCCCTCCGCCGCGGCCACGGACGGCACGAACACGCACTCGAACTCCAATCCCTTGGCCGAGTGCACGGTCATCAGCTTCACCGAGTCCTGGTCTGCAGGCTGCGTCGCATCCAGCGTCTCCTCTGCAACCTCGGCCGCATCGAGGTACGCGATGAACGAACGCAGCGTCGCCTCGCCCTCGACCGGAGCGAAGCTCGCCACCTGGTCGAGGAAGTTCGAGATGTTCTGGCGCGCCGCCCCCGCGGTGCGCGAGGTGGACGACTGCAACGCGGCCTCGATCCCGGTTCTCTGGATGATCTCTTGCACCAGCTCCAGCAGCGGCGCGTTCGACTTCTTGCGGATCTCGGCCAGGCGCTGCGAGAACGCGGTCAGCCGCTTCTTGGCCTCGGCCCCCAGATGCTCGATCTCGTCTAGATGACCGAGCGCCTCCGCGAGCGAGTAAGCGACGTCACCGGGCTCCATGTCGCGCGCGAGCTCCTCGTCGCCGCCGGCGAGCCGCAGCCGCAGATCCCAGTTCTGCGAGGTGGCCCAGCGCGCCAACAGCGACAGGTCCCGGTAGTGGATGCGCCAGCGGGGCCCGAGCAGGATCCGTCCGAGCCACCTGTTCGCCCCCGGCTTCGATTCGAGAGCCCGCAGCCAAGCGACGATCTCGGTGACCTCGGGGGTCTTCAGCAAGCCACCGAGCCCGATCACCTCGACCGGGATCTCCTTCTCTTCGAGCGCGTGGAGGATCGCATCCATCGCGGCTTTGCGGCGCACGAGGATCGCGATGTCCTTCCACGCCACCGGGTCACGTTCCTCCGCCGTCGGCTCGCCGTGCAGCCGCTCGCATTCCGAGGCGATCCAGTCCGCTTCCGTGCGCTCGTCAGAGAACAGAGTCAACGCGACCGCGCCCGTTCCGTTCTCCGGCTGAGCCCGCAGCGGGTCACCCGGGCGCCGCTCGGGATCGATCCGGCCGACCACTTCGTTGGCCACGTCCAGGATGTTCGAGCCGGACCGGAAGTTCTCCGACAGAGACACCGGGTCGTAGGGCGCGCCATCGGACCGCGGGAAGTCGTCGGGGAAGCCGATGAGGTTGTACATCGTGGCCCCGCGCCAAGCGAAGATCGCCTGGCGCGCGTCTCCCACGGCAGTCACGGCGCCGCCGGCTCCGATCAGGGCCTGCAGCATGCGGCGCTGCGCGACGTTCGTGTCCTGGTACTCGTCGAGCAGCACGAACGGAAAGCGGCGGCGGTACGCCTCGCGAACCTCGTCGTTCCCCTCTAGGACCTCGACGGCTTTAGAGATCTGATCGCCGAAATCGATCCTTCCCGCGCGCTGCTTCGCCCCGATGTAGGCGCCGACGGCGGTGATCAACTCCTTGCGCTTGGCTGCGGTATCCACCATCGCTTCGTCCGCTCCGGTCAACGAAAGGATCCGATCCGCGGCGGCGTCGATCGCGTCGAGGCCGACCATGTGATCGGCGACCGAGGATGCGAGTCCCAGAGCTCTCCCGACGACGTAGGAGGAGCGGATCTCCAACGCCTCGAACGGCGGCAGGTCATCGAGACAGGACAGCAGCAACTGCCACTGTTGGGCGTCCGACAACAGGCCGGCTTCGGGCTCGATCCCGACGAGCAGTCCGTGATCCCGTACGACTCCGGCGGCGAACGCGTTGTAGGTCTGCACGGTTACGTCCTCGCCGCTCTCGTCGTGGATCTCCGCCAGCGCCCGGTGCACGCGTTCCGTTAACTCCTCCGCGGCCTTGTTCGTGAAGGTGAGGCCCAGGATCTGCGACGGCGAGAACGGCTGTGTCTCGAGAGCCCACGCGATGCGCGCGGCCATGACCGCGGTCTTGCCGGAGCCTGCACCGGCGATCAGGTACAACGGCTCGAGTGGATGCGAGATCGCGCGCCACTGCTCGTCGGTCGGGTCGTACCCCTTGAGGGCCGCGCGGATGGCGGCGGAACGCCGCGGGTCGCTCACGCCGGCAGCTCCTTACCCTCGGCCCACAGCGGACACAGCGGCTTGAACTTGCACCAGGTGCAGTCGGCCTCGGGATTGGGCCTGAAGTCTTCTGCGAGCACACCCTCGATGAGGCCCGGTAGGCGCTTGATCGCCTCTTGCGCCTCCTCCGGTGTCTGCGCGCGCTTGGCGACCTGCCCCCGTGACAACGCAGCACCCGGATACACCAACTGCATCGCGTTCGGCTCGCCCAGGGCCTTCAGCTCGGGATCGGCCGAAGCGGCCAGGTGGTAGATCGCCAGCTGCAACGACCGCTTCGCTTCCTCCCACTGAACGGGGCTGCGCGAGGTCTTGTAGTCGGTGACGATCAGGTTCTTGCCGATCACGTCGACGCGGTCGATCCGGCCCGTGATGCGGTGCCCGTCGAGGTCGACCTTGAAGCTGACCTCGGCCATCGCGGCCTGAGTCGGCTTCAAGAGGTTCACGTATCGCTCGATCATGATCTGGCCGTCGCGCCGGAACTGCCGCGCCATCGCCTTGTTCGGGAAGACGTCTTCCTTGAAGAGCTCGTTGTAGCGGTCCCGCAGCGCGGCCCAGTCGCCCGGCGGGATAACGCCTGTCTCGATCTCTTCGAAGATCTTGTGCACCCACGAGCCGAACGCCATGTTGTGCGAGCTCTCGGGGTCGAGCCCCAGGACGACGGAGCACAGGTACTGCAGGCCACAGTTGTCGTAGGTCGAGATCCGCGAGTAGCTGGTGCGCAGCTTGTCCGGGGGGAGGTCGTCGATCTTGTCTGCCTGCTGCGCGCGGATCGGCAGCGCACCTTCCGTCCAGTCCCAGCGCCACCACCACTCGCTGGGGTGCGCCGAGCTACAGCCTGGGTCCATGCGACAGATCTCCGCGATGGCGGCGAGGGCCGCGATGCGTTCCTCCGGTGGCTGCGAGACATCGGCAAGCGTCTGGCGGTGGCGAGCCGCTGCTTCGGCGAAGGTCAGCGGCGGCAGGTCCTCGACTGCCCCGACCTCCGGGATCTCGCCGACCAGCTCGGCGATGAACCGGCTCGGCTCGCCGCGGCGCGTCGGCCCCGGCGACGTCGTAACGATGCAGCGTTCGGTGGCCCGGGTGAGCGCGACGTAGAAGACGCGGCGATCCTCCATCTCGTTCTTGCGCGTCCTCCGCACGGGGTCGGTCTCGTCGAGGTAGTACGGGTCGAACAACCCGGTCGCGCGACGTCCCTTGGGGATCGATCCCTCGACGACGCCGCACACCGCGACGAGCGACCACTCCTTGCCCTTCGCCCCGTGGAACGAGACGACGGTCACCCCGCCGCTAGAGCGCTCCGGGGGAAGCCACGGGTCGGAGCCGAAGTCGGCGCGGCCGATCGCCTCCAGGTAATCGGCGAACGTCCCGGTACCGCGCCGCCGTTCGACGAAGCGCCCGAGCGCGCGGCTGAATGCAACGAGCGCATCGAGGTCTCGGTGCGCCGGATCGCTCAAGCTGGTCCGGGCGCGCTCCTGCAGGGAGCGGCACACCACCGAGCGGTCCCACACGACCCAGAAGGCTTCGTCGGCGGGGGCATCCTTCTTCGCCCGCAGCAGATCGCGCAGCTCGATCAACTCCCGGATCTTCGCGGGCGCATCGGGATCCTTGCCGAGCTTCGGCACCTCTTCGACGACCTCTGCCAACGTGCGACCGGAGATACGCGCGATGCGTTCCAGCTCGCGGACCGAAGCGTCCTCGAGGTCGATCAGCGGCGACCGCAGCAGCTGCGCTACCTGCTCGTTGTCGACCTGGTCCGAGCATGCGAACCGGGCGAGGTCCGCGAAAGCCTGCACGATCGCCTCCCTCCCCAGCGGGCGATCCGGTGCGCTGACCGAGAAAGGCACCTCGAGGGCGGTCAGCGCGCGCTCCAGCGGGGGCAGCATCGAGCGAGGTGACGTCAAGAGGATCGCCATGTCTTCGTAGGGGACGTTCTGAGTCAGGTGCGCGAGCCGCACCGCGCGCGCCACGGCCTCCACTTCCGCCGCGAGGCTGCCAAAACGCTTGACCTCCAGCGTGGAGGTGCCGGCGAACGCGGACGGCCTGTGGTCGCGATCGTCGTTGCGCGCGATCAGCGTGCTGGTCGCCACGCCGAGCTGCGGCCCCAGCCGATAAGAGGTCCGCAAGGTGACCGTCTCGTGCTGACCGAGCTCCTTCTCGAAATCCTCGATCCAGTCTGGCTCGGCGCCCCTGAACGTCTCGATGGCGGAGTCGGGATCCCCCGCCAGCACCAGCGAGCGCCCCGCGCCGCCGCCCGTAGTGAAGCCCGTCAGGAAGTGCAGCAACCGCTGTTGCACCAACGCCAGCTCCTGACCGTCGTCCACCAGGATGTGCTGGAAGCGCAGGTGCAACGAGGCCCGCACGTCTTCGTAGTTCGCGATCAGCTCCACCGCATCGCGCAGAAGCGTCGGGTAGTCGACGCGGCTCCGCTGCCTGAGGTGCGTGTGGTGACGCTTGTGGAAGGCGATCAGCTCGGCCCACGCTGGGCGCACCCGCGCCAGCGGCTCCAGCTCCGGAGGATCCATCGCCCGCTGCCCCACGCGGATGAAGAAGTCGACGACCTCGTCGACGAAGCCGCGGTTGCGCAGCAGGTGCTTGTGATGCGGCCAGTTCGCCTCGTTCTCGGCCGCCAGCGCATCCCGCACCGCCCCCCACTGCTCGGGGCTGGTGAGGAGAACCGGCGGCTCGGAGTAGTCGAGCTTGTCGTAGTGCCGGGACACGAGGTGATACGCGAGGCCGTGCCACGTGTACACGGGCACCTCGATCAGCGCGTCGAGCCCCTCCTCGAACAGCAGGCGGCGCGTGATGCGATCCTGGAGCGCCATCTTCTGAGCGCGGTTCGGAACCAGGAACAAGATCCGATCGGACGAGCAGCCGGGCTCCTGCGCGAGCCGCACGAACCGCTCCTCCAACAACCTGGTCTTGCCGGTGCCAGGACCGCCCAACGCGAGCAACGGACCGGTGTCGTGATCCACGACCTGCTGTTGATCCGGGTCCGGCTCCAGCCGCGTTCCGGAGCGGGTCAACTCCCCCACTTCTGTCATCGACTCAACTTAGCGCGCCCCTAAGACAGAAAACACGTGGTGCGCGAAAAGCCGCGGGTGGATCTCCGCGCTCGGCTCGCTTCTACACTGCGGCCATGCGTGGCACCTCGCCGGACAAAGGTCGAGTGAGCTCCAGCGTCGACCGCACCCGTCTACAACGGACGCTCGCGTTGCTTGCATCGCTCGGACTATGGCTAGTCGCCGCGGGCCCGCCCGACGACGAACCCATCGCTCGTTGGGCAGGCATGCTTGTCTTCCACCTGCTCGCTGCGTTGTTGATCAGGTGGCTGTTGGTGCGAACGCAGAAACCGCGACCCCGTCTGTGGTCACCCTGGTTGTTCGTGATCGCGGCGGGCGTCGCCCTGCTCCGGCGACTCGGCCCCTGACCGCAAGGCTCTCGGCGCCCCTCCCGCCTACCTCTCCGGCTCGAACGGGTTGCTGATCGCGAGGATCACGGCGTAGCGGCGGAGCAACTCGACCGCCTCTCGCTGCCTAGGCCCGAACCGCTCGACCGACACTTCGCAGTCGACGTTGTTCTCGCCGTTCAGGCACCGGTCGGTCCCCGCGCCACCGTTCAAAGCGTCCCGGTGGCCCGCGCCCTCCAGGACGTCGTCGCCACCAAGGCCCGAAAGGAGATCGTTGCCGGACGGGCCTCCATAGAGGTAGTTGTTCGTTCCGTCACCGGTCAGGCTGTCGTTGCCGTAGCCGCCGGCCAGGCCCTCGAAACCAGCTATCAGGATCTGCTGCCCGAAACCACAAGCTCCGCGCGTGGCCGTGCCCGTCTCCAGACTGGCCGTAACGGTCGAGTAAGAGACACGGAACGACGCGACATCTGCGCTGCCGGCGCCGCCGTGGAGTTCGTCCGCGCCGCAGTAGCCGTCGATCAGGTCGTTGCCGCCGAGACCGTAGATGTGATCGACGCCGAGCCCTCCGACGAGGATGTTGTCCTCCCCATCACCTCGGATCACCGGATCGAGCCCGCGCTCCCGCCCACGGTCCACCGTTCCTTCGTACCCGAGCACGTTCTCGACCCCACTCACCGAGTCGACCGTGTCGTTCTCAGACACCGCGACGCCCTCCGTGAGGTCAATCAGCGCTACACCGGCGCCATACCCGAGCGAGTCATTCCCCTCGCCACCGACGAAAGCATCGAGTCCGCCGCTGTCCAGGAGTAGGTCGTTCCCAAAGCCACCGATCACTTCGTCGCGGTCGAGCGACACGGTGTCGTATTCAGGACCGCCGCGGACGACGTCGTCTCCGGCGTCACCCATGACGAGATCGACGTCCGCGCCTCCGTAGGTGTGGTCGTTGCCCTCACTGCTAGCGAGCTCGTCGTCGCCCTCGCCGCCGAACGTGAAGTCCGCTCCATCGCCGGCCATCACGAAGTCGTCACCTTCACCCGCACAGATGTAGTCGTCGCCGCCGAGCCCTAGTACAGAATCATCACCCGACAACCCGGCGATGACATCTGCACCCTCCGTCCCCTTCAGGAGGTCATCGCCCGGCGTTCCGATAACCGTGGCCGCAGACCCCAAGCAGTAATGATGTGAATCCTGGTGTGCAGCGTTCGCGATCCCCGGCGCGAGGAGAACCAGCACAAGGGATGAGATTCCGAGCTGCAAACGGTGCGCCGCCACAGCGCCTCCTTCGTCCGCTGGAGCGCTTTCGGCTCCACCGCTAGAGGAGACGAGCGGATCCGGACGAACGTTGCATAGGGGGTGCCGTAACCGAAGCGCGAAGAGGTAGAGGGCTAGGGAACCTCGACGATCGAGTAAGCCACCGGGCTAGGGAGGTTGCGCACCTTGCGGATCTGACCGTCCGGCAGACGCACCTTCAGCAACGCGCCACCGTAGTTGGTCCCGAGGGCCGTCCTCCCGATGACGGTGGGCTCGCGGGCTTCCCAGCGACCGAACCTCGACACCGTCCGCAGCCGCAGGTCGAACACGTAGCTCCGCGTGGGAGACGAGATGAAGGCCGCCGGGCGGCGGGGGCCCATCCAACCGGGATACCCGTAGAACTCACCGGTACCGAGAGACCGCGTCCTGAGCGTGGCTCGTCGCCTCGACACGTCGACGGTGTAGAAGACCGTTGGCTCGCTCTCCATCCGATCCCACGGTGGGGAGGCGATCCCGGCGAGCTTGTCCCCATCGGGGCTCGGCACCAGCGCGCTGGAGAACCGAGGCGGAAGCTTGATCACCGAACGTTCGGCGCGCGTGCGCAGCGATAGCCGGACCAGGTCCCGCCCCCAGCGCCCTTCCTGCAGATAGAGATGCGGGCCGACGAACGTGGCGCTGCGCGCCGTGCCGCTGTGGATGACGGTGCCGGTGCGACCTTCGATCTCCAACACCAGGCTCTTCGCCTCCGGCTCCCCATAGGCCGTCGAGAAGATCACGACGCGTCGCCCGAGTCGGTTCCGACAATCGAGAGCGGTCGGATCGTGCCTCGGGTACTTCTGCCGCCGTCCGTACGGCAAGCTCACCTGACGCACCACCTCGAAGGTCGCGAGGTCGCGCACGAACAGCTGCGGAGGATCGGGATACCTCTGGCCGATCTCAAGCGAGCGCTGCCCCCCCGGACAGACATCCATCCGGTAGACGTCGGTGCCGCCGTACCCGTACGCGACGGTGCGACCGCGGCGATCGAGCCCCATCACCTGCGCCTCGCCGAAGCTTCCACCGACCAGCATCCGCACGGGCGGCTCACCGGTCGGTGCCGGTAGCGGCGAGGCCGCCTCGCGCATCTCTTCGGGCGTCGTCTGTCTGCAGAGGCTGGAGCTCCACGCGCCGTCTTTTCGCTGCTCCAGGAAAAGGCCGTACTGCTCGCCCTCCCGCGTCTCCAACCCGCAGCTCGCGCCGGAGAAGGCTGAATGGACCTCCACGATGTCGCCGGGCTCGCCGAGCTCGCCCTTGTACTCCTCGTCCAGCCTGAAGGAGTAGATGGTGTCTGCGCCGGAGCTTGAGATCCCGCTCGGATCCGGCGGCTCCGCAAGATGTTTCTCCAGGAAGGTCCCCACGAAAGCTGCGTCGGCTTCGGCGAAGGCATCGCGGGGATCGCCGAATGCGCAGGAGCAAGCCTTCGCCGCCTGGACCGGAAGCAACAGGAGAACGCCTGCGATGCAGGCGACGCGGATCGTCCGACCGAGCCTCATACCCTCATTAGACGACGGAACGAGCAGAAAGTTCCAAGCTCAGTCTCGGAAATCCACCCTCAACGAAAGGGGCGAGACCGGGATCTCGATGCTGGCACCCGAGTAGGTGACGGTCGAGGGGAAATTGTCCCGGCGCAGGAAGGGCTGATCCGACTGCGTGACCTCGATGACGATCTTGTGCCCTTTCTCGAAGATCCAGGCGTTCCCGAAGAGGTCGAAGTGGCGGCAGTTCCTGTCCGGAGCAACCGCCGTATTCACGCGGCACACGCCACGGGTCACCATCGTCATGGTGCCGTTGGGCGCCTTGTCGAACAGCCGCGCCGCGAGCCAGTAGTCCGGCGCGCTGCTCTGATGCTCCAGCTTCAGCGTCGGGATGCCCATCATCGTGAAGGGCTCTTTGACGTCGTCCTCGTACACGACGACGCCGGGGCCGGGGCTCGCCTGAGACGTGGTGAAGCACTTGTCGGCGGTGCGGTCGCGCGCGACCGGATCGCTCTCCTGCGCATGCCCGTCGAGCGCGCCGTTGCTGGTCGTCCCACCCGCGCCCCATCCGAAGGTCACTCTCTGCGGCGCGAGAGCACGCCACGAGCGGGCGCGGTGCTCGGCCCCCGGCTCATCGGCCTTGTACTTGTCGGTGGCGTTGGCAGGACAGATCGTGGTCGTCGCGGAGACGTCTTTCTTCGGCCGCCGCCCCTTGTCGCGCAGGTAGAAGTCCAGGAACTTGTTCATCCGGAAGTTCACGCCCTTGCGCACCCGCGCCGGCGACCTCATGAGGTTCACCGACCCGTCGGGCCGTGTGAAGTCCTTGACCGTGCAGACGTGGTGGTCGTCACCGCAGATGTCGTCCCATTCCTTCGGCTTGTTCTGCGTGAAGTGCTGGTAATCGCCGAGATACATCGTGATCGGGTAGTCCCGGTTCAACGAGCGAAGCTTGTTGTAGAAGCGGATCGTCTCCATCGTCGGAAACAGCGGGTCCGTCCACGTCGCCGCGGCATACACAGGAACGGTCATCCCGTTCCCGACCCGCCGCCAGTACTTCTGCTGGAAGTACGCGGATCGGTCGCGCAGGAACATCTCGAGCACCTTTTCCAGGTTCGGGTCGCCGTCGTACGGCTCACCCGCCTGAAGGCGCGAGTACGCGTCATGGAGGTAATCGGGAAAGGTCGTGTGGTTCGTCGCCGCCAGGTTCCCGCTGGCGTACAAGCCCGCCACGATGCTCTGCTTCTCCACCCCGATCGGGTCGCGTGACAGCGCCTTCGCCGCATCGGTCGGAGCGACGAACGTCTTGCCGCTACGCGGGTCGCGATCGAAGTAGTGGCCCGAAGGCACCAGGGCTTCGACGAGGTCGGTCCAGCCGTACTTCGTCACCGCCGCGCCGAGCTTGATCGGGACGTCCAGCGCCGGGCTCTTCCAGGTCGGATCCGTCAGCGCCAACCACGAGAACCCGCCGCCGTAGGAGCCTCCGACCGCGCCGACGTTGCGCGGGTCGATCCGGAAGAGCGGCGCCTGCCCCTCGGAGCGCCGCATCGCGTCGTGGTCTGCCAGAAGCCCCACGAGGTACTGGTAGTCGTTGATCTCGTACCGACGCGAGTCAAGCTGCGTCGTGCCGGTGGAGCCACGATCTTCGCTGTTGCGGAAGCCGCGGGCGGTGTAGGTGATGACCACGTAACCGCGCGACGCGAACCACGCGTTCGAGTGATGCCACTGCTCGTTGGATGCATCGACGGTCGACGCCTCCCACGACCGCTTGTTGCCACCGCAGCACCCGTGCATGAACACGATCACCGGATAACCGTTCTTCGGTGGCCTCATCGTGGCGAAGTCACCGCCGACGAGCTTCTTCATCGCGGGAGACGGAGGAAGCGTCACGTCCACGTCCAGGCTGATCCGGTTCTCCCGTTCCGGACGAAGGTCGTCCTTCGCCGTGGCCTCCGCCGCTTCCTCGATCGACGCCGGCTTCGGAAGTCCGGTGAAGTCGTCGCCGTCGCTACGCGCCGCGTACTTCACCGGGACCGGGATCGCGCCCTCTCCTCCGCCGCGGGGCGGCACGCCGTCGTCGCAGAAGACGTAGGGAAGCTGGAGCCCGTTCGCGGCGTCGTCGTCGAGCGCGTCCCTCACGGAGCAGGCTGCCTTGTCCACGAGACCCGATAGCGCCGCAAGCGAGTCCCCGACCAGGGGGTCTGGCTCTGCCTGCGCGCGCACGCTCGCGCCCGGCAGCAGCGAGGCGAGAAGAGCCGGGATCACGAGGAGGCGAAGCCGCTTCATCCGGAGCCAATCCTCCCACCTGGGGTCGCGCAGGTGGACCAGAAATGAACAGGAACTGTCCCCGAGATGTCGAATCCACCCCCTCATGGACATGACCCGCCGCGACTTCCTGCGCGCCACCGGCGCGGCCGCGGCAGGAGCGGCCCTTCCGGGGTTGTGGAGGCCTCGCCTCGCCACCGCCCTGGCCGCCGAGCTCACGGTCGCCGACCTCACCACGCTCGCCCGCACGATCGTGAAGGGCTCTGCGCTGCGCGAAGGCTCGATGGGCAAGTACTACCGCCTCTCGGAGGGCCCGGGCGAGCCGCACATCGTGCGCGAGGAGCTCGCCCGCAGACGTTCCGCCGGATCGCAGCGCGATCTCGGAAGCGCCCGGCGTCCGCTGCTGAACTTCGCCCACTTCACCGACATCCACATCATCGACGCAGAGTCTCCGGCCCGGGTCGAGTGGTTCGATCGCTACTCGGACGACCGTTGCTCGAGCATCCCGTTCTCGTCCGCGCAGCGACCGCAGGAGACGATGACCCTCCAGGTGCTGGAGGCGATGATCCGCCAGATCAGATCGATCCGCGTGAGCCCGCTCACCGGATCCCCGCTGGCATCCGTCGTCTGCACGGGCGACAACATCGACAACGAGCAGTTCAACGAGCTCCGCTGGTTCATCGATGCGATGGACGGCGGCAAGAACATCACCCCCGACTCCGGCGCTAGCGGCTATGAGGGCGTGCAGTCGGCGGACTGGAACGACCCCGAGTACTGGCACCCGGACCCCAAAGTCCAGGACAAGTACAAGCAGCAGTGGGGCTTCCCCGACTACCCGGGTCTCCTCGATTCCGCGATGAAGCCGTTCAGCGCCACCGGCGTCGGCATCCCCTGGTACCAGACCTTCGGCAACCACGATGGCCTCGTCCAGGGAAACGTGCAGCGCAACGCCTTCTTCGAAGCCGGCGCCACGGGGCCTGCGAAGATCTCCGGACCTCCCCCCGGGCTGCAGCCGTGTGACGGCTTCCAGACCCTGCGCGACAACCCGAACGCGCTCCTGACGGCGCCAGTCCGGGTCGTCTCGCCGGACCCCGCGCGGCGCTTCGTGTCGCGGATGGAATACATCGAGGAGATGTTCAAGACGACCGGAACGCCCGTGGGCCACGGCTTCACCAAGGCGAACCGGGACGCCGCCACCGCCTACTGGTTCACCGACGACCATCCCGGCTTCCGCTTCATCGGGCTCGACACCGTGAACCCCGGCGGCTTCTCCGAGGGGAGCATCGGGCGCGCTCAGTTCAGGTGGCTCGAGGAGCGCCTTCTCGAGGTCTCCAGCCGGGTGCGCGACTCAGACGGCAAGGACTCCTCCAACGACAAAGCCAAGGAAGACCGCCTCGTCATCCTGTTCAGCCACCACGGTCTGCGTTCGCTGGATAACCCGAACCACGCGCCCGACCCGCTCCACCCCGACGAGAACGACGAGCCGCGCGTGCTCGCGCCGGAGATCGAGGCGCTGGTGCACCGGTTCCCGAACGTCATCGCGTGGGTCAACGGTCACACCCACAACAACATCATCGAGCCGCGCAAGAACAAGAACGGCGGCGGCTTCTGGGACATCGGAACCGCGGCCCACATCGACTGGGCCTGCCAGTCGCGGCTGATCGAGGTCATCGACAACCGCGACGGGACCCTGTCGATCTTCTGCACGATGGTGGACCACGCCGCTCCGGTGACACCAAGCGGCACCGATTCCGTCCTAGATCTCGCCTCCATCTCGCGCGAGCTCGCGGCGAACGACCCTCAGTATGGCTTCGAGGGCAAGGGCCGCGGCGAAGCCAAGGACCGCAACGTCGAGCTGGTGATCGCGGCGCCCTTCAACGTCCGCAGCATGAAGCGGCAGCAGCGGCGGTCGCTGGTCGGAGCCCCCGCCTAGCCCTTCTTAGAAGGTAACGGTGGCCTCGTTGGAGCACGTTGTCGTCGAGCCGGCGTCGCACAGCTTGTAGGTGTAGCTCCCGCCGCCCTTCTGGGTGATCGTGTCGGTGTGGGCGCCGTCGTTAGGGGTCGTCGTCACCTTCGCACCGTTGCGGTAGACCTCGACACTCGAGGCACTGCTGCCGCTCCAGGTGAGATCGACCTTCTTCGTCCCCTTCACCTTGTATCCCGTCGCGCTCAGCGTGAAGGAGGCGATCGGCTCCCCGCCGCCACCGCCGCCCGAGCCCGTCCCGACCATCACAGGGTTGAACACGAGCGCGTCCGAGACGTCCAGCAACGGCTCCTGTGTCGCGTCGCCGTCGTCGAGGTTGCTCCAGACGTAGTTACCCTCGCTCTGTAGAGCCGCCTGGACCGTCGCCGGGCTCGCCGTCGGGTTCGTCGCCTTGTAGAGAGCGGCCGCCCCCGCGACGTGCGGGCTAGCCATCGACGTCCCACTGATCGTGTTGTAGCCGCCGTCCTTCCACGTCGACTTGATGCACACGCCCGGCGCGATCAGGTCGACGTCGTCGCCAAAGTTCGAAAAGTTCGCGAACGTGTCGTCGAGGTCGGTCCGGCACGTCGGAAGCCCCGCTCCACCGGGCTCGCCGTCGAAATCGGCGAGGGCCGAGACGGTGATGACCTCGTCATAGGCAGCCGGCACATGGTTCGCGGTGTCGTCGGTCTCGTTGCCGGCTGCAACCGCGTACGTCACGCCCGCCCCAACCGAGTTGCAGATGGCGAGGTGGAGCGACGAGCTATCACAGGGCCCGTCGGAGCCAGATCCGGCGAGGCTCATGTTGGCGACCTCGATGGTGCTCGCGTTCGCGGTGACCCAGTCGATTCCGCAGATGACCGTCGACCATGAACCACTCCCGGAGTTGTCCAGCACGCGCACCGCCCACAAACGCGCTCCGGGAGCCATGCCGACAACTCCGTTGCCATTGTCCAGACCCGCTGCCGTTCCTGCGACGTGGGTTCCGTGCCCGTTGCCGTCGTCGTAGCTCGGCCCGTTCTGGCAGTTCTTCCCGCCGGCCAGGTTCAGGTCTGCGTGAGAGGTGTCGATGCCGGTGTCGATGATCGCCACGTCGACGTCGACCCTTTGGTCGTCGATGCCGTCGATCCCGACCTCGGCGTTGTGAGGCGCATAGGCGCGGTGCACTCCCGTGGGCGGTTTGCCCAGGTTGGTCGCCGAGTGGCCTGTCGCCTGGACCGCTCGATCAAGTTCCACCAACTGAACCCGATCGTCGAGCGCCACCTGCTGCGCGGCCCGCTCGGTCATCGACGCCGCGTAGCCCTTCAGCGCGAACCGGTACACGTGGCTGATCTCGGCACCATGGCTGCGCTCGTGCTCCGACGCGAGCGAGCCGGGGTCCGCCACCGCCGGATCCAACACGACGATGTACTGCCCGCGGGCATCCGACCCCGCGCGAGCTGCCGGCGCGAAAGCCGCTGCCAACACGCCGACCACGACGAAAACCATGAGCTTGCGCAGCACGAAGAGACCTCCCGATTAGATGTGGCGTAAAGGTAATGACCAGCGGGCGGTTTTTCTAGAGGAGACGGCGAATCCGTCTGGGTTCCTCGGCCGGTTCGCCGCATTCGCCCGGTATCGCCCAGAAACGAGCGCCCGTCTCGGTACGCTCCATCCATGTCGCGCGTCGCTCGGGTCGACCTCTGGCACTTCGCCGCCCCGCTCCCGGCGACCTTTCGGCCCAGCTGGATCCCGGGCTTCCCACAGAACGAGAACCGGGCAACGCTGCTGAAAGTCACGACCGAGGACGGCGTCGAGGGCTGGAGCGCGGGACCGGCCCTCGGTAAGGAACGTCAGGGCCTTGGCCAGCTGCTAGGGCCGTACCTGATCGGCGAGGACGCCACCGACATCGCGCTGGTCCAACAGCGTCTACGCGAGATGGGCTACCTCGGCTGGCGGAACTGGTGGATCGAGCCCGCGTTCTGGGACATCAAAGGAAAGATCGAAGGACGGCCGGTGTGCGAACTGCTGGGAGGAGCGCCCCGCGACATCAAGCTGTACGCGTCGACGGGTGAGGTGCGGTCGCCGGAGGCGCGCATCGCCGAGGCCGAGCAACGCTACGAAGAAGGTTTCCGGACGATCAAGATCCGCGTGCACGAAGACGAGGACCAGGACGAGAAGCAGGTACGGGTGCTCGCCGACGCGATGGGCGACCGCATGAAGATCGGCGTCGATGCGAACCAGGCTTGGCGTGTGACCGCGGTCGCCGACGCGCCCCTGTGGGACCTTCCTCGAGCGCGACGGTTCGCAGACGTCTGCGCCGGCAGCGGCGTAGCGTGGCTAGAGGAGCCGCTGCCGATGGACGCATACGACGATCTCGCCGAGCTCACGGAGTACTCGAAGGTGCCGATCGCCGGCGGCGAGCTCCACACAGGCGCTTATCCCGAGCTGAAGATGATGATCGAGCGGCGTTGCTATTCGGTGTTTCAGCCGGATGCGATGTTCACGGGCGGCATCGACCAGACCTTCAAGATCATCGAGCTGTGCCGCGAGCAGGGCCTCGGCTACACGCCGCACACGTGGACGAACGGGGTCGGCTTCGCGGTCAACCTCCAGCTGATGGGGGCCTCCGGCTTCGCCGACGAGAAGGAGCTGGAGTACCCACTGGACCCGCCGGGGTGGGTGCCGGAGGCTCGCGACGCGATGCTCGAAGAGCCCTTCTTGCACGAGCGAGGGAAGCTCACGATGACCAACCGTCCGGGCCTGGGCATCACGATCGACCAGCGGGCGCTCAAGAAGCACGGCGAGCACTTCTTCAAGATGGACCGCAAGCGGCTGATCTTCTTCGCGCTGAGAGACCGCGGCATCAAGGCGGCGAAGGAGATGGACGCAGCGAAGCGGGCGCGTCTCAACCGCTGACTGGCGCCTCGGTTCGCGCGTCGCCTTCCTCGAACACCGGCCCCAGGTGATCCGACCAATCCGGCGAACCATCCCTCATCGAACGACATCGCGGAGAGGGAGATGTCATGGCATCCAGCGGACCGCAGGTCAGAACAGCCCGTAGCTTCCTAGGCGCGGCCCTCGTTTCCGTGCTCGTTCTGGCGCTCGGCTCGCCCTCCACCGCAGCTAATGAGCCGAAAGCCCGAGTAGGAAGCTTCTCGCGCGCGTTCGCCGAGCCGACGATCCAAGGCAAAGCGTCGAAGAAGAACTGCGTCAGGGATCACGACGGAAACCTCCAGTGCAAGCCCACCGCCGGCAGCATCGCGGTGCTGCCCGACGGCAGGATCCTTTACTGGAACGCCCTCGAGGGAACCGAGAACGTCAAGGACTCGATCGGAGCGGAATACGGCAAGGTCTCGATCAACGACCAGACACGCGTCCTGGATCTGTCGGGAGACCAGCCGCGCTGGAGCGAGCCGTCGCCCTTGCGCGCGGGCGCGAACCCCGACGGCTATGAGACGGAACCGCTGCTGGGGGAAGGCGCCAGCAAGGAGAAGTACAACGACGGCGCGCTCTTCTGCTCCGACCTCACCGTGCTGGCCGACGGCTCCGTGCTGGCGGTCGGTGGGACCGCGTACTACAACGACCCCGAGGTCGGTCCCGTGCAGCAGGTCGAGCTCGAGGGACTGCGGAACTCGCGGATCTTCCACCCTGAGACCAACACGTGGACCCAGTCCGGCGACATGAAGCACGGGCGCTGGTACCCGACGCTCGTCACGCTGGGCAACGGCGACGTCTTCGTGGCGAGCGGCGTACAGAAGCTGCTGAAGCCGGTCTACCCGTCACATCCTGAGGACTCCGGACGCAACATCGTGCAGACCGAGACCTACGACCCGAAGTCCGGCAAGTGGTCCTACAACGGCACCACCGCCGACCGCTCGTTGCCTCTCTACCCGCGGCTGCACCTGCTACCGAACGGACACGTCTTCTACAACGCCGCGGGACAGGCGTTCAACCCCGCGGGCGAGTCCTACGACGAGGCGCTGTGGAACCTCACGGCCACATACGACCCGAAGTCCGCGTCCTGGACGAACCTCGGCCTGGCCGGCCTCGGTACGCAGACCCCTGGCTTCCGTGGCTCATCGTTCTCCATCATGCTGCCGCTGGAGCCGGACAAGGAGGGCCGCTACACACGCGCCGAGTTCCTTTCCGCCGGTGGCGTGTTGGGGACCAGTCCTGGCGGTTATGTCGCCGTCCCGACCAGCGCGATCACTTCGGTGGCGACTGGATCCAAGGTCGCCGTGGCGAGCCGCCCGACGTCGTCGCTCAACCACTCGCGCTGGTACTCCACCGCGATCGCGCTGCCCACCGGGGAGGTCGTCGCTTTCTCCGGCGCCGACAGGGATGAGGTCGTCGCCCCCGGCACGGGTTTCCCGATCACGCAGGCCGAGCTGTTCGATCCAGAGACCGAAGAGTGGCGGCCGGTCGCAACATCGACCCATGCGCGCACGTACCACAACTCCGCGACGTTGCTCCCGGACGGCCGCGTGCTGGTGGGTGGGCACGCGCCGATCACCACGCTGTACGGCAAGCACCAGACGCTGCCGGGAGGCTTCTCTCCCAACGACGGCCGCGACCCGTCCTTCGAGATCTTCAGCCCCCCGTACATGTTCGCCGGCGACCGCCCCGCGATCCGCAACGCGCCTAGCAAGGTCGGATACGACGACACGTTCCGGGTTGTCGTAGACCGCAGTGCCGCGGCGATCGACAGCGTGGTTCTCGTGCGGAACCCGTCGCTCACGCACCTGATGGACGCCGATCAGCGCACGGTGAGCCTTCCCGTGATCTCCCGCAACGGCAACGTGCTCCGGGTCGCCGCTCCCCCCAACGGCAACGTGGCCCCTCCCGGCCCTTACATGCTCTTCGCGAACGGTCGCGTAGGTGACTCCGTGGTCCCGTCGGTGTCCGCCCCCGTCTTCGTGGGTCGCTGATCCACTAGTTACAGCGCAGCCGAATTACAAAACCGCTCAAATCCGTCTTCGCTCGGGTCGCTCGGCCGATACTCCGGCTCCCGCCGCGCGCGGCGGCACCTTCGAGGAACGGGGACATGGGAGGCGAGATGGAGCAGCAGGCGATGATGCCTGAATGGGAGTCCCAGCTGGTCGAGGAAGCGATCGCGGCCGCCGAACAGCGGAACGAGGACGAGAAGCGCAAAGCTCGCAAGAGAGCTATCCAGCTGGCCCGCGAGCAGGCGTACCACCGGCTGGCGGTCGAGATCGACCGCCCCAGCCGGCACCAGCCCGGGCCCGGACAGCTTTCCTTCTTCCCCGTGGATCCGACGCTGTTCGACGTGAAGGAGTAGCGCCGCGCGTCGATAACACTGTGCATATGCGGCGCGTCTTCACCGGCCTCCTGGCCACCTCGATCCTGCTTGCTGCTCCCACCGCGGCTTCGGCGCGCGAGCTGTGGAAACAGCGCCTGGACGAGCTAACCGCGGGGAAGGCGATCGGCGTCGCGGTCCGGGAGGAGGGACGTTTCCTCTACCGGCGCACGAGTGCCCAGCGGCGGATCCCGGCCTCGAACCAGAAGCTGCTTTTGTCGATGGCGTTGTTCGACACGCTCGAGCCGACCAAAACGATAGAGACCACCGCGGCAACCGCGGGGCTCATCGGGAGCGTCGTCGACGGAGACCTCTGGATCCTGGGGCGCGGCGATCCCACCATTACCGCGGGTGCGGCGTACGGGCGACAGCTCCCGTTCACGCCGACACGTTTGCGCGCTCTCGCTCTTGCCATCACCTCGGCCGGTATCACGAGGGTCGAGGGAAGCGTCGTCGGCAACACCGGCTACTTCGAGCATGACTGGGACGCGCCGGGATGGAAGCACGACTTCGCGTCGGAGTACATCCCGCTGCCGTCCGCCCTCACCTTCGAGGGCAACGTCCGGCGCGGCGATCACATCTCGAACCCCGAGCACCGAGCGGCAGCCGCTCTGACGCGCAAGTTGGAGAACCTGGGTGTAGAGGTGACGGGAGATCCCGGCTCGGGACAGGCGCCGGCAGGTTTGATCGATGTCGCCAGCGTGTCGTCGCAGCCCCTGACGACGATGGTCCGCTACATGAACCGCGGCTCGTCGAACTTCTTCGCCGAGGTCTTCGGCAAGCGGCTCGGGCTCGAGCGCTTCGGCGTCCCCGGCACGATCGCAAAGGGGGCCGCAGCGATCGCCGGGTGGGCGGAGCGCCAGGAGGTCCCCCTGGTGGCTCACGACTCGTCGGGACTGTCCTATGAGAACAAGGTCTCGCCGGGAGCCCTGGTGCGGCTGCTAGGGATCGCCGAAGATCGCACGTGGGGCGAGACCCTGCGGCGCAGCCTTCCTACCGGAGGTCAAGGAACCCTCGAGGACCGGCTGACGGATGTGCGCGTGCGAGCGAAGACCGGAACGCTGGAGAACATCTCGGCTCTGTCCGGTTACGTGTGGCTGCGGCAGCGGGACACCTGGGCCGAGTTCTCGATCCTGTCCCGCGGGATGTCGAAGGCCTTCGCCTCCGCGGTGGAAGACGACATCGTCAGAACCCTCACGCGCTACGGGCGCTGAACGCCGCCGTCTGCGCCGCTAAGAGCTGACGAACGCGCTCGGGCGACAGCGCCACGACGGTTCCGCACTCGCACTCCAGGTAGAGGTTCGCCTCATCCTGGGTGACGACCAGAACCAGCTCGCAGTCGCAGTCCCGACAGATGTCGCCGGTCGGGTGCTCGTGAACCATCGGTGACTGCTTCATAGGGCTAAGGTAGCCAGGGGGTACGACAAAAAGCGGATTTCGCCGTCCTGCGGCGAAATATCCCTGTTGGTCACCACAGGCGGAAGGCTCTACGAAGGGGGTCCATCCATGCGACGCACGATCGTCGCTTGTCTCGTCGCCATATCTCTGCTCGCGTTCCTCGCTACGCCGGCTCTCTCCACGCCGGTCGCGGGATCACCGCCGGAGTACCAGGCCCTGGGGCGGATCTTCCCGGACCCTCACGCTTGCAACGAGCCGGCGCCGGGCACGTCGCCGTTCGCCAAGGGGCGCGTGTGTGCGACCGACTTCATCCAGTTCTCCGAGCTGGAGAAAGGGATCGCCTTCCTCGAGGAGACGTTCCCCCGCTTCGTCGAGGTCTACCAGCTGGACAAGGACTTCGACTGCCAGGGGAAGCCGGTCAAGAACGAAGACGCTGCCTGCAAGGAGTTCCGGTCGGCGGGTCTTCCGAACACTCTTCCCGAGCAGCAAGGGACGGGTTTCTCGCGCGATCGCCGACCGTTGTACATGGTGCGCATCACCGACGAGACGGTGCCCAACAACGGCAAGAAGTACTTCGTCTTCCCGCTGTCGATCCACGGGATCGAGAGAGCCGGCGTCGAGGGCGGAACGCGGGCGGCGGAGGATCTCGCGACCTGGGGAGCGTGCGAGGCGAAGGTGGCCCCGGACTACGTCGACTGTGAGTCGGAGGACAACAAAGCACCGCACCCGTTGCTGGAGGCAACGCCGAAGAAGTCACTCACCGCAGGGTCCGTGCTGAAGCGATCGGTCACCTACATGATCTACCCGAATCCCGACGGCTGGATCCGCGGCGAGCGCACGGAGGGCCCGCAGTTCTTCCAGCGCTACAACGGCAACGGCGTCGACCTGAACCGCGACTGGCCGGAACAGGGCTTCACCTTCCGGCCCTACACGCCGTGGTCGGAGCCCGAATCGCGTGGCTTCGGCCGGGTGCTGCAGCAGATCGGTCCGAAGGACGCACAAGGAGACCCCAAGTGGACCGGCGGCATCGACCTGCACGGACAGCTCATCGACCGCGCGTTCTCCTTCACCCTCATCGGCGGGTCAGAACGGCCCTTCGACAAGAACCAGCGCGTCTTGCAAACGGTCAAGGGCGCGTGGGCCGACGCAGAAAAGCGCCTCGCCTACTCCCCGATCATCAAGTCGAACGACCAGCCGCGCGACGACCCGCGCCTCTACGGCGTGCAGTGGGGAACGATCTGGGACACGATCGACTACACCGTCACGGGGGCGCTCGGGAACTGGATCGACTCCCCTATCGGCCTCAACGCCGACGGGATCGACAACGAGATGTCGCTGTCGCACTTGATCAACTGCGGCGTCGGAAGCTGCTTCGATCCCGATGCCGAGCAGCTCCACGTCGACGGCAACAAGTCGCTGATCTACTCGATGCTCAACTACTCACTCAAGCCCGAGAACACGGCGTTCCACACGAAGGGCCGCGTCGGCTACATCCACAACCGCGGTGTCGTGTCGCGGCGATCCGACCGCACGACGACTCCCCCGCGGTTCGCGAAGCTGCCCCCACAGAAGGACATCCCGACCTTCCGCCTGACCGAGGCCGAGGAGTTCATCAAGGAGTTCACGGTCAAGGGGCCGAGCGACGGCGTCTACAACGGCGGCATCGTGGTCCCGATCACGTGCGCGAACCTCCAGGGCGTTAGCCAGTGCTCGCTGTCGCAGGCGCTGCTCGAGCGCAAGGCGAAGGGCCCCCACAAGGACGAGTCGGAGGGCGAGTGGGAGGTCGTGAACTCCTACTACAACCAGTCTTCGATCTACATCCAGGCGGGCCAAGCGCTCCATGCAAACCTCCCGACGCCCGGTCGCTACCGGGTCCGCATCGAGGGCGCCTCGCCGACCGACATCTACGACGCGGAGGTGGACTTCACCAAGGAGAAGGGGTGGCCGGATCCGGGCCAGATCGGCTACCGCGTCACGAACATGAACTTCTGGAAGGACCTCAAGCCGTTCGCGAAGCCGGGGCTCGTGAAGCTCCGCCCGCGGACGATCGCAACCCGTAACTCATGGAAGAGGCTGGACACGATCGTGGTGACGAACAAGGTCTACCCGAAGCTGGCGCGAAAGCTCCGTCTGTGGGTGTCACGGAACGACGGCAACCTGGTCCTGACCGACAAGGCCCTGAAGATGCTCGGCCCGATGCGCGTCGCCAAGGGGGTCGGCGTCGACCACCACTACGCGGGCTACGTGAACTTCGCCACGCGCAAGAGGGAGGAGACCTACAAGGACCCGCTGGCTCGCAAGATCAACCAGCCCGGGGCCGCCGAGGGTCAATCACGCGGCGAGAACAGGCGACGGCAGACGTACGAACCGGTGCCGATCGGCATGGCGATCCAGACGCCCGACGACCGCGACGACTTCAACTCGCCGGTATGGCACGTGACCGCGGCCGCGTGGAAGAAGGCGAAGGGCCTACAGCGGGCGGTCGCCACAACCGGAGACACGTCCAAGATCTCGTTCGGCGAGATCAGGCTCTACGGCGGACGGATCCGGATCATCGGCGGCCTGCTGCCGATGCCGGTCGACAAGTTCGACCATCCGTACGGTTTGGCCAACTACGGGTTGACCTACTCCGGCTACCAGATGCTCCAGAACGCGCTTACCTGGAACCGATAGAACCGCATACCCGCGTGTACGCGGGCTTCGACTCGCTACTGGAGCCGAAGCCCGCGTGGCGTATCGGCGAGTTCCCGCTGTCCCGCGGCGGCACGGTTCAGTTGCGCGAGCCGGACGCGGTGAGCATCGTTCAGAACGGTGGCCTCAGAACGGGTGTGTCGCGCTTCACCAGGCGTCACGACAAGGTCCAGATACTCGACAACGCGAAGCACGTGGTGTTCTCGACCGAGACGTTCGACGTACCCGACAGCGGGATCACGTTCACCATCGAGATGTCGGCCGAGGGACGCGGCTGTCTGCCGGGGGACATCTATGACGGCTTCGCGTCGTTCCTGTGTCTCGACTTCTCGACCGGAACGGCGATCGACCTCTTCTGTCGCGACGACCTCTGCGCTGCTGTGTTCGCGCGACTGCCCTTTCCGGGACTCTCTCTCCCCGACCTGCAGCCTTTGAAGTACTGGGCGCTGTTCAGCGAAGAGCGCCTCGCTAGCGCCGGCGCCCACACCTACGAGATCGCCATACGACCGCGCGAGAGCCGGATCACATGGAGCGTCGACGGGGCGCTGCTGCGCGCCCAGGCGCTGCCGGATTACCGGTTGGGCCCTCTCATGCTCGGGCTCGGCCTCATGACCGAGAAGGACATCGGAAGCGACGGCAGCGTGTCATGTCACGGCCAAGGTGTGCGTGCGGAATGGAGCCCGATCCACATCACTACCTGAGTCGGCGAGCCGACTCAAGCCACGGTGACGCGCAAAACGTGCGTTAAACGAACGTTTTGTGCAAAAGCTGCGGTGGGGACGCGCAAAGGGCCGCCTGTGGGGCGGCCCTTTGCAACCAGCTCCTGTTGCGCGGCACAGCTAGACGATGTCTCGCTCTCGGTCGCGGATCACGGTGGTGCGCTCGTCGCGCCGGCCACCGGGCCCACCCCAGCTGCTCCAGAACATCATCGACAGAAGTATGCCTACAGCTCCGATGACCATCAGGATGATTCCGATCGTGTCGATGTTGAAGATGCCGCTGCCATCAGAGTCGACGTTGATCCCGAACGACAGGATGGCTCCGAGCGCCAGCAGGAAGATGCTCGCTCCGATACCCATGGTGTTCCTCACCTCCCGAGGCGAGAGCCTCATTAAGGTTGGGTTGCTTCGTTCTTGCTCGTCTTGAATACCCTCGTCGCGCGCGCTCAAACCCCGGCGCAACCCGCTGGGTAGGGTGGCCGCGTGGAGCTGAGTGGATGAGTGAGCGCGAACAGATCACCCTCGAGCAACTCGGCTTCGGCAGGCTGTTCCAGCGGGTCCGCGACGCTATCATCGTGGCGAACGCGCGCACGGAGCGGATAGTCGCGTGGAACAGCGGCGCGGCGGCGATGTTCGGCTACACCGAGGAGGAGGCCAGGGACCTCCTGCTGCACGAGCTCGTACCGGAGAACCTACGGACGCTCCACAGGACCGGGATCGCGCGCTACCAGGAGACGGGGTCGGGAAACCTGATCGACTCGGCCACCGCTGTGGAACTGGTGGGGCTGCACAAAGACGGGCACGAGGTGCCGGTCGAGCTCACCCTCACCGGGATCCCCGATCCGATCGGACGCGGGGATCGATACGCGCTCGCGATCCTGCGGGACATCGCGGATCGCAAAGCCGCCGAGGTTGCCGCGCTGCAGCTACGGGACTCGCAACTGCGCCAACAACAGGCGTTCGAGCTGAACGACACGATCGTCCAGGGTCTAACCGTCGCCAAGATGTCATTGGAGGCCGCCCGCACCGACGAGGCGCTCGAAGCCATCACGGTGACGCTCGAGCGTGTGAAAGCGTGGGTGGGCGAGCTGCTCGCGCAGATCGGTGACGAGAATCCGGTGCAGCCGGGGGACCTCGTCCGCTCGCGCCCGGCGACGGTGGTCGCCGAGGAAGAGGGTCAGGCCGGCGCCTGATCCAGCTCGGGCATCGTCACTCCGGAATCGGCCGTGAGATCCGCCAGCACGGCGCGCGCGGCATTGCGTCCGGGCGCACCGCACACACCGCCGCCGGGGTGGGCGCCGGAGCCGCAGAGATAGAACCCGGGCAGCGGCGAGCGGTACCGGTGCCACACGTTGGCCGGACGCTTCTCGAACAGCCAGTCCGGCAAGAGCTCGCCGTGAAAGATGTTGCCACCCGTCAGACCGAACCGAGCTTCGAGGTCGGGGGGGCCGAGGACCATCCGGTCCTCCACGAGATCCCCGAGGCCGGGGGCGTAGCGCTCCAGGGCCGCCAGCACCAGATCGCCGATCTCCTCACGCCGCTCATCCCAGGTTCCTTCGGCGAGGTCGTAGGGCGCGTACTGCGCGAACACCGAAAGCGTGTGCTTGCCTTCGGGAGCGAGCTGGGGCTCGGAGGCGGTCTGGATCCAGGCCTCGCAGAACATGTTCCGCGCCGGAACGCCGCGCCCCGCTTCCTGCGCAGCTTCCTCGAGATAGTCGATCGACGGCGCGACGGTGATCGTTCCGAGGTGCTCGGGCCCGGGCGCGTCACCGTTGCGCTGCATACCGCGAAACCTTGGAAGACCGCTCAGCGCGCAGTTGACCTTGACCACCGTCCCCTGTGTCGGCAGAAGGTCTATGTCTTCGGTGAACTCCTGGGGGAGTTGGACCGCGCGCAGGAGGCTGAGGGCGCGCTTCGGGTCCGCGTTGCAACACACCAGCGGCGCGTCCACCTCGGCTCCAGAGGTCAACACGACTCCGGCTGTGCGCCGTTTCGTGCCCGCTTTCACCTCCGCCACCTCGGACTCCAGCAACAGTTCGCCGCCGGAGGCTCGGAAGATGTCCGCGAGCTGTGCGGTGATCGCACCCATCCCGCCCCGGACGAAACCCCACTGTCCCGTCTCGCCGGCCGCCTGACCAAAGGCATGGTGGAGATAGATGTATGCCGTGCCCGGAGTACGCGGGCCCGCCGCCGAGCCGATGATCCCCTGCGAAGCCATCAGGCCGCGCATGAGATCGGACTCGAAGTACTCCTCGCACAGCTCCGCGATCGAACCCGTCACGGTCTTGTTGAAGAGCTTGTCGACATCCGATTGCCGGAACGCGCGCCGCGCCTGCTTGCGGGTCGCTGCGAAAGCGAGGAGCGGCTGGAACACTCGTGCGGCCTCCTGCCACAGGGCGTCCCACCGCTCGTAGGCGGCCGCATCCGCTTCGGACACGCCCGCTATCGCCTCCCGGCGGCGCGCGGGGTCCCTCCACAGCGTGAGGCCGCCGCCTGTCTCGAATGGAGCGAACAGCTCGGGGTCTTTCACCCTGACGTCTAGCTTCAGTCCGAGCTCGGTGACCAGCTCGGGCACGAGGAGCGAGAGCGAGTACGACGCGGTAGAGATGCGGAAACCGGGCCAGAGCTCCTCCGTAACGCAGGCCCCGCCGATGCGGTCGCTCCGCTCGACGATCAGGACCTTCAACCCGGCCCGTGCGAGGTAGCAGCCGCACACGAGCCCGTTGTGCCCTGCGCCGATCACGATCGCGTCGTACCGCTGATTCAGGAGAATCCGCCCCTTTTGGTGGATTAAAGAACCAAGGCAGGCTACCGTTTCCGAGATGACGCTCAAGGCTTTCTGCTCGACCTGCCAACGCACCGTCTACGTGACCCAAGGTGACACTCCGGTGTGCCCCGTTTGCTCGTCGCCTCTTCTCGAGACGCTCGAGCGCGAGGACGAACAGGTCCGGGATTGACGTCAGATAGGCGGCGCGAAGTAGGCGGCCTTCAGCACCCTTCCCTCTTCTAGAACGAGCGTCGTCACAGACCCCGTCCCACAGGGGGTGAATGCCAGCCAAGGCGGGACGCGTCGCCGCGCGAGCGCGAGACGCGCGACCAGCACGGGTGTCTGGTGCGACACGATCGTTACCTCCTTGCCGTCCGCCTGGCGGAGAGCGTCCTGGATCGCGTCCAACATGCGCGCTCTGATATCCCCGAAGCTCTCACCCCAGGACGGCCCCATCGGGTTCCGGAAGTGCCACCAGTGCTTCGGCGAGCGAAGCAGCGCCAGCAGGTCCCGCCCAACACCCTCGACGGTGGTCCCGCTTTCGATGATCCGGTCGTCCGTCCAGATCTCCAGGCCCGGGTGGCGCGAGGCGATCGCCTGCGCCGTCTCCTGAGCCCTTTCCAAAGGGCTTGCCCACAGCGCGCCGATGTCAGCTTTCGCCAGTCGGTCGGCTGCGGCTTCGGCTTGACGCCGCCCGCGTTCGGACAGGTTGTAGCCGGGGAGACGGCCGTAGATGATCCCCTTCGGGTTCTCGACCTCACCATGGCGGACGAGATGAACCGTGACACTCATCGGCGAAGGGTAGTGGGTAGTCTCCGACGATGCCGGACATCTTGCTCTTTGGTGCGACCGGCTACACCGGGCGTCTCACCGCGCACGCGCTGGCGCGACGCGGCGCCAGCTTTGCGATCGCGGGGCGGAACCCCGACAAGCTGCGGTCTGTGGCGCGCGACACCGGTGAGCCCGAGGTGCGGGTTGCCGCGGTAGGAGACGTTGGCGCGTTGGTGCGCGCGCTCCACGACGTGAAGGTGATGATCACCTGCGTCGGCCCTTTTGCCGAGCTGGGCTGGACGGCCGTCGAAGCCGCGCTGCAAGCCGGCGTCCACTACATCGACTCGACCGGCGAGGGCGTCTTCATCGAGCAGTTGCTCACGCGCCATTCCGTGGCAGCGCGCGAGCGGGGCATAGCGATGGCGCCGGCCATGGGTTTCGACGAGGTGCCCGCGGATGTCGCCGCGACCGTCGCGACCGAAGGAATGGGGCGCGCACGGCTGGTGCTCACCTACGCGTTCCCCAGCTCCGGCTCCAGAGGGACGATGGCATCCGCGCTCGGGATCGCGGGGTCGGAGGGCACCTGGATCGAGAACGGAGAGACGCGCCGCGTGAGGCCCGGTGAGGAGTCGCGCTGGGCGCCGATGCCGGCGCCGCTGGGGCCCAAGCCCGCGCTGTCGTTCCCGCTGGCGGAGGCGCATCTTGCGCCTCTTCATATCGACCTGGAGTCGCTGCAGCTCTACATCACGACCGATCCCCTCCAGCGGTTCCTGTTGCGCGCCGGTTTCCCGTTCCTGAAGCTCGCCTCGACCGCGCCGGGTCGGAAGATCGCCACCACGGTCGTAGATCGCCTTCCGGAGGGGCCGAGCGAGCGCCAACGCACGGCCGGCCGTTGGACGATCCTCGCGGAAGCGCGAACCGATCCCCGCTGGCGCAACGTGGTGCTGACGGGGCGCGACGTCTACGGCCTCACCGCCGAGTTCCTCAGCGCCGGCGCGATGCGGATGACCGAAGACGACTTCGACCTGCGCGGAGTCGTTTCGCCGGTGCAGGTGATGGGCATCGACAGGTGGCGGAAAGAGTTCCTCGATCACGACGTGGTGGTCGACGTTTACGAGCAGCGATAAAAGGAGGCTCCGTGGGGGCAAGGCTGGTCTACGCAAAGGTGATCGACAGGGAGCGCTTCGTGATGAAGGGCGCCGAGGTCCACCCCGGCTTGGAGAACGAGGTGCTGTTGCGTGAGGAACCCGGGGAGGCCGGCGCGTTCCTCGTGCTGAGGGCGTGGAGTGAGAACCACGGCAGCTTCACCGAGCAATGGAGGCTGGACGGACCGGGCGGGATCACCATCTACGAAAGCGTCCCACGCGAGCTCCACCTGCCGACGGAGACGCACATCGAGCGACTCGAAGACGAAGTCGTCGACGTCAAGTTCGATTACGCCGGCGACTACACGGTCGTGTTCACTCTTGACGAGATCGAGGTAGCGCGGGTGGACTTCCCGGTCACGCTCGGCAACGACACCGGACCCCTGTAAGTGACTATTTGCATGTAACGCGCCGCTATCCCCGGCGTCTAAACAACTGCCACGGACGGAATGGCCGTCCAAGGGGACACGGAGGTGCACAGGTGTACGAGTTCGGGATCGTTGTTCTTCTCGGGATCGGCACGTTCAAGGTCGTAGACATGCTGAACGAGTACGTGGATCTGTCGAAGATCCAGTCCATCCTGACGATCGCGTTGGGCGCGCTCGTGGCATGGGCGCTGGAGTTCTCGCTGTTCGCTCAGTGGAACATCGAGGTCCGCACGGAGATGCTCGGCTACGTAGGCACCGGTCTCATGATCGCGGCCGCGGGCTACGCCCTGCCGAAGGTCTTCGAGCACGTCGGCGAGGTGCTCGGTCACCGGAAGGACACGACCGGTCGCAGCGTCAAGGCCGCCTAACCAGCGCGAGCCGGCTCTACAGAAGCCCCCGGACCAGCTCCGGGGGCTTCTTGCGTTGGGGCTATCCTCCCGAAGTCGTCACGCACCCCTTAGGAGGTTCAGACATGCCCGAGCTCAACGTCGCCGGAAGAACGCTCCACTACACCGACACCGGTAGCTCGGGCAGCCCGGTCCTGCTTCTCCACGCGTTCCCGCTCAACTCGCAGATGTGGGAGCCGCAGATCGAGTCCCTCGGGGACCGGTTCCGTTTCATTGCACCCGATCTCACCGGTTTCGGCGAGTCGGATGCACCCGACGACGGATACAGCCTCGGCAGGTGGGCCGAGGAGATCGAGGCCCTGCTGGATGAGCTAGGGCTCGACCGCGTGGTGCTCGTGGGTCTGTCCATGGGCGGATACCTCGCCTTCGAGTGCTTGCGCCGCTCGCGAGAACGCTTCTCTGCTCTGGTGCTCGCCGACACGAAAGCCGAGGCCGATCCACCCGAGGCGATAGAGAAGCGCACCAAGCAACAGGCGATGGTGCGCGAGGGGGGCCGGGACGATCTGATCGCGGCTCTCACCGGTGCGCTGTTGGGCGAGGCTACCAACGAGAAGAAACCCGATGTGGTCGAGCGCGTGCGAACGCTGATGGACAACCCTTCGGCCGGGTTCATCGGGGCTCTTCAGGCGATGAAGCAGCGACCCGACTCCTCCGGCGAGCTCGCTGCTATCGACATTCCGACCCTGATCATCGTCGGCGAGAACGACGCCGTGACCCCGCCGGATGCATCGCGCAAGATGCACGAGCACATCGGAGGCTCGCGTCTGGTGGTTCTTCCGGAGGCGGGACACCTGTCGAACCTGGAGGCTCCGGAAGCCTTCAACGGCGCGCTGGCAGAGTTCCTCGGAAGCCTCTAATACGCCCGAAATCCGCGTCATGGCCCGGTAACCCACCTAGGGTTTGGCCATGGATGAAGCGGATCTGAGGCTTTCTCCCTCCAGCGTCACCGACTTCAAGAGCTGCCCCCAGCTCTTCAAGTTCAGGAAGATCGACCACCTTCCCGAGCCCGTATCGGGCGCAGCCGCCCGCGGGTCGCTGATCCATGCCGTGCTCGAGCGGCTCTTCAGCGAGCAAGCCTCCGCGCGCACACCCGATCGGGCCCAAGAGCTGTTGGATGCCCTGTGGCGACAGGTGCGCGAGGACCCGGAGTTCCGTCCCGCGGGGATGGGGATGGACGAAGAGGCGGCGTGGCTGAAGGAAGGCCGAACGCTCCTTCGCAACTACTTCAAGTTGGAGGACCCGCGCGCGCTGCAAGCGAGTGAGCTCGAGTGGTGGATCGAGTACAGCCTCAGCGAGGTACAGCTACGCGGCATCATCGATCGGCTCGAGAAGCGCAACGACGGCTCGTGGGTCCTCACCGACTACAAGACGGGACGCGTCCCGGGCGAGTCGCGCGAGCTCGCGGCGTTCTTCGGCCTGCGCTTCTACGCGCTCGTGTGCTGGAGAGCGTTCGGCGTGATCCCCAAAGAGATAAGGCTGGTGTACCTAGCAGACCCCGTCGTCTTGACGCTGAACCCGAACGAGCGGATGTTGCTCGCGTTCGAGCGCCAGATGCGCGCTCTGGCGAAGGCCGTTCAGCGGGCGGTCCAGACGAACGACTGGCGCACGCGGCCGTCGCCCTACTGCATGAATTGCTCGTTCCAGGACCGCTGCCCCGCGTGGGCGGGAGTCGCGGCAGAGTCGACCGAGCGCACCGAGACGGAACAGACCGGAACGGGCGAGATAGCCGGCGACTAAGCCGCCGTCAGAACACTCGCAATGACCTAGCCCGCAGGCTAGGCCGAACGCAACGTGACACTGCCGTCGAGGTCCTCTTGGCGCAAGCCCAAAGCTCCGTCCGCAGCCTGCAGATGCACATCGTTCACATCGACCGGGCGCGCTTTGGGATGAAATGTTCGTTAAGCGAATGTTTTGCGCGACGACGCTGCATCGTGGGAGCGCAGCGTTCCGATCCACACGAGGTACAGGAACAGCAACTGCAGCGGGAGACGCGCTAGGAGCGCGCACTGCGGGATCGACGGGAACAGCTCCGCGTTGAGCGCCATCCACACGTTCGCGGGGAACACGGAGACGAGGGTCCCGAGCAAGATCCACCCGCCGGCACGCCGCGTGCGAGGGTGCATCGTCGCGAGTGCTCCGACCATCTCGGCGACACCGGAGATGTAGACGAGCGCCGTCGGCGCCGGAAGCCCCTCCGGGATGATCTTCTCGTAGAAGCTCGGATTGAGGAAGTGATTGAGGCCGGCAGCGAACATCACCGGACCCGAGAAGAACCGGGCGATCGTGCGCATCAGTCGGCCTAGCCGAGGCGAGCGCGCACGGCGGCTTTGAACTCCGCCGATGTGAACCGTGTCGGCTGGACCTGGCGCGCGTGATCCAGCGCGGCATCTAGTTGCGCCTGTGTCGCGTTCACCATCGCCCTCTTGTTCGCCACGACCCCCTCCGGCGGATGGCGGAGTATCCGCTCGGCGAGCGCGCGGGCCGCGTCCATCAGGCGCTCCGGAGGTACAACCTCGTTCACGAGCCCCGCCCGCAGGGCCTCCTCTGCCCTGATGAGGTCCCCGGTCAGCAAGAGCTCCGCGGCGCGCGTGGGACCCGCCAGCGCCTGGGTCATCCAGGCACCGCCCGTTCCCGGGATCACGCCGAGGCCCACCCAGACCTGGCCCAGCTTCGCCCGCTCCGAAGCCACACGGAGGTCACACGCGAGCGCGAGGTCCATGCCGGCGCCGACCGCGGCGCCGTCGATAGCGGCGATCACTATCGAATCCGAGGCCCGGATGGAGCGGATCATCCTCTGGAACGAGGCGTAGAGGACCGACGCGATCTCGCCCGGCTCGAGCTCGCTCCAGCGCGCCAGCTCCTCGAGGTCGCCGCCCGCACAGAAAGCACCGCCGGACCCGGTGAGGATGATGATCCTGGCGTCGGCCGTCTCTTTGATCGCATCACCGAGCGCGGCCGCGGTCGCAGAGTCGAGAGCGTTTCGCTTCTCCGGTCTCTCGATCGTGACGGTGGCTATGTCGCCGTCACGCGATACCGTCACCGTGGCCCGATCGATCATCGGGTCACTCTAGACGGGAGCCGGTATGGGTTCTTTCGCCGACACGACCGCGGTCTTCCGAAATGAAGACGGGTCTTACGAAGCGACGGTGGACGGCAAGTGGTGGGTGTTCCGCGGCCCCCACGGCGGATACCTCACTGCGATGATCCTGCGCGCGCTGACAGAGGCGATCGATGATCCAGTCCGAGCGATCCGTTCCTTCACGACGCACTTCATCGCGCCTCCCAAAGAGGGCCCGGTCGAGATCTTTCCTACGATCGAGCGGACCGGACGGTCGATCACATATGCCTCCGCGCGGTTGGTGCAGGAAGGGCGCACCATGGCCACGTCGCTGGCGGCGTTCGCGACCCCGTGGGAGAGCGACATCTCCTACGACTACGCGAGTCCGCCGGCGGTCCCACCACCCGACGAGTGCGCGCGGATGCCGGAGGCGAACGCGATGCTGCCGGCGTTCGTGCAGAACTTCGACATGCGCTGGGGCATCGGGCCGATGCCGTACTCAGGCTCGCAAGAGACGACCGTCGGCGGATGGCTGCGCTTCGCGGAGCCCGGCGCCGTAGACGCTTCGGCCGCGGCCTGCCTGCTCGACGTGTGGGCGCCGGCGATCTTGCCGCGTGCGACGCAGCCGGTGGTCGCCCCGACGATCGACATCACGATGCACTTCAGGACGCCGCTCCCGCTGCCGGACGCCGGAGTCGAAGACTTCTATCTCTTCAGGCTCACTTCACGGCTGGCGCGCGACGGGTTCTTCGAAGAGGACGGCGACCTGTGGGCCGCGGACGGGACCTTGATCGCGCAGTGCCGCCAGCTCGCGATCGCACTTCCTGTCCGGTAGGCGCCGGACGCGCCGGAGGCCGCCCCCACAGAGCGGCCTCCGAGAAAGATCGGTAGGTGTTAAGCGTTCTTCGGCAACATGCGAGTCATCTTGGTCCCGCAGACGGGACACTGCCCCTGCGCCGCCTTCGAGCCGTTAGCCAGCTCCTTGACCTCGCCTTCGAAATCACGCTTCTCCCGACACTTCACGCAGTAGCCGTTGTAGCTGTCGGCCACGGTTCACGCTCCTTTCTGAACGAGCTCACGACCTGCTCTCGTTTCCCGGCCTATCGTGCCATCTCGCAGGGGCGGCGTCCGGATTTTTGGTTACGGAGCGTCGTCGGAACGCCCGTAAGCGACCGAATCGTCGTCACGCAGCGCGTTTTCTTGCGCCTCGTCCTCGGTCGGAGCCGTGTGGGGCTCCGCGGGGGCGCTCTCGGGTTGCCGTCCGGCCTCGGCCGGGGCTAGCTCGGGCTCCGGCTCGGGCCCTGCGGGGGCGGCAGCGAAACGTGGAGGAGCGCCCCGGTAGCGAGCCAGCAGCACTAGACACGTGAGCCCGACCGCGAGCGTCATCAGCTGACTGCCGGTGAGACCGAAGTACCGCTTGTCGACGCGTAGGAAATCGGTCACCACCCGCATCGCCGAGTACCAGATCGTGAAGACGAGGATCATGAAGCCGGTTCTGTGGCTCCTGCGTCCGAGCCACAGCAAGACCCCGAGCAAGACCAGCGTGGACAAGAAGTCGTAGATCGCGGTCTGGTGCAGCGTGAGGTCGAAGCACCCCAGCGACGGGGGCTGTCCCCGCTCGAAGGCCGCGACATAGGTCTCGGCGGGAGTAGGGGGCACGCCGCCCACCTCTCCCAGGCAGCGCCATCCGAGCGCGAAGTCCGTCGGCTTCCCGAGGTGGTCGCCGATGATCAGGTCGCCGATGCGCCCGATGACGATGCCCAGCGCGAGGCCGGGCGCGGCGAGGTCGGTCGTCCTCCAGAAGCCCATCCTGTGCCGGAACAGATACGGCAGAGCGAAGAGCACCGCGCCGGTGATCCCGCCGATCAACGAGATCCCGCCCTCCCAGATCCTGAAGACGCCCAGGAGGTCGTCACCGCCGGCCGTCACCTCCGAGAAGTGACCGAGGACGTAGCCGACGCGGGCGCCGACGATCGCCCCGATCAGCGCGTAGAACAGCGAGTTCCAGATGTCTTCTTCCTTGGGGCCGCCCAATCTGCGCGCCCGGCGGACCATCACCTGCGCGCCGGCGAGGAAACCAAGGGCTATACCGATCCCATGAGGTGAGATCGCAAGGGGGCCGAGCTCGATGCGCGGCAGGATCCGCCACTCCAACAGAGCGTGGACCTCTTCGCCTCCGTGTGCGAGGAACCAGCCGAGCAGCGCGATCAAACCTTCCGGTACTCGGTCGTCCACGCGCCGTCTTCGACGACGAAGTCACCGAAGAGCAGCGGGGCTTCGGCGAGCATGATCTCGCCCACGCGGTTGAACACGGTCCGCAGCTCCTCTTCCGCGCTGGGGTGCGTGCGCATCTGGATGACGTGGCGAAGCGTTCTGATGTTCGCGGTCCAGAAGATGACGGTCGAGACACCCTCGGGGGCAAGGCGGCGCATCGCCGAGGTGATCTCTTTCTTCACATGGAACGGGACACCCTCGCCGTCAAGGTCGAAGTGCTCGGCCGCCGCGATCTGGAACTCCTCCAGCGTCTCGACGATCGACACGATCTGGCCGCGCAGCGGCTCCATCACCTCGGGGATGCGGAACGGGATCTCGTCGAGCCGCACGAAGCGCAGACTCTCCTGCGAGAATGCCGACCCCGCACGATGCCTCGTGAGCTCGTGCGTAAATACACGACTTACGTCATAGAGAATGAAGCTGTAGTTGGCGTGTTCTAGGACCGAGCCGTGGCCGGAGTTCAGCAGGTTCAGGAAGTACTGGGCCTGGTCCTTGCGGATCCGGGTGACGTTCGGGTTGAGCCCTTCTTCCCACGACCGGTAGCAATTGCCGGAGAAGTGAACCAAGCCTTTGCGCCGCACAAGAACGATTCCATTCTGCGTCGTGCAACAGAAGACTTCGCCGTCGTACGGAACGCGTTGCATCCGGGTCCTACCGGTGCGATTGACGATGGCTGGGCCACGTCGCTTCTCGAAGACGTTGGTACAGCCACGCGGGTCTTGAACCTGCGACGACGCCTTGCCTAGCTTCGAGAGGATCTCCTGAGCAGCGTCGACGAGATAGGGCGAAATGGTTACGAGCTTCTTGCGCCCACTGGCCGTCTCAGAACCATCCGTCTCCACCAACAGATCCCATACCTCTTGGAGCAGTTCTTTTGGTAGATCTAGGATCCAGCGAGGAAGTTTCTTGTTGCGTGAATGACGCCCGCACGTCTCTTCGACGAATCTAGCCAGTGGCAGACCGCCGGAAACTTTCATCGCCTTCACGCCGTTGCGCGGGGCGCGCGTCGTAGTGACCTTTAATCCGAGCTTGTCACAGACCGCTCGGACGCCTTCTTCGTGGTCGCCATAGATCGTGATTCCGCGACCGGATCCGGGTTGGTCGACGAGGGACCCTTCGGTCGCGTAATAGACCAGCAGCTTCGCCAGGGCCCAAATGTCGTCCGGCGAGGTAAGGGTTCTTCCCCCGCTGACTCCGTGTCTCTGCCCAAGAGAACCCGTCTGGTTGGCCAACGACTGCGTCCAGTTCACGTCCGGGATCACTACCTGATCAGGGAATCGCCCCTTCCATCCATCCGCACCCAGCATCACCTTGACCTCAGATCTCCCGATCGTCTCTGCGGTGTGGAAGCGGAAAGGAGCGAAGTAGTCGCCTTCCTCCAAATCCGCATCCCGAAAAGTGCGCCGCGACGCCCATAGCCTGTGCTCGGGGGTCACCGAAAAGGAGACGTCTCTCCCCTCGACCTGGTACATGTGACCGACGTACGGGTAGCGCCAGCACGCGAGGACGGGTTGATATTCGAGAAGCATCGTGTGCCGATTGAGGGTGGCAACCTCTTCTCCGACCTGTAGCTCCTCAAATGTCTTCCACCCCGTAGCCGTGAGGATGTCGGTCTGATCGTCGAAGCACGCCCGCCCCGCTGCTTCGATCAAGGTCTGTCCGGCATTGACTTCTTGGCTGTCAGCGGTCCTCATCTGCAGCCACGACTCGCCTCCGACCGCCTTCAAGAAGCGCTCCAGGGCGGCCAGGTCGAGCGAGGGCCGGGCGATCAGCTCGACCTGGGGCTGCGTTTCCCTCACGTCACAGAGTCCCTTCGGTAGTCACCAGCCGGAGCTGCCTAACGTATCCGGTACATACGACAAACCCCTGGTTCTCAGAGGTAGCCGGGCATCACCGGCGCCGGGAGCTCGTCCTCCGGCGACTCTATGTAGAGGCGGCCCCCGAAGCGGGACTTGATCTCGTCGTCGAAGCGGTCCGCGGTCTGGGCGACAGCGCCCACCGTCGTCTCCAGCTCGTCGGGCGTCATGTGATCGCCCAGCAGGTTGTGGTTGAACCAGATCGCGCCTTCGCCCGCGTCAAGAGCGAACGCCCCGAGGACGAACTCGAGGTTCTTCTGGAGCAGGTACGCGGTCAGATCCGCCGTCACCCGGACCCCCAGGTTCGTGATGGCGAAGACGCGGGCGACCGTCGTCTCGTCTTCCAGCCATGTCGGCACGATGAAGATCCGCGCCGACTCGAAGCCGAAGACGTAGCTGCCGTGCTCGTCCACGGCATAGCCCTCGGCGATCTCGGCGAGCTTGCCCTCGATCGTCTCTCGGAGCTTGGCCACCGAAGCCGGCTCTCCCTGCGGTCTCGGCTTGAGGTTCGCGCTCTGGCTCGAGCCCTCGCTCGCCTGCTCGCTCAGGAGTAACCAGCCCCGGTACGGCCGTCGATCTGCTCGCGCAGGATGTCGGCGTGGCCGACGTGGCGCGCCGTCTCTTCGATCATGTGGACGGTCACCCAGCGAACGTTGTAGTCCCTGCTCCGTTTCGGGTTCTGGATGAGATCGTCGAGCGATGCCTCCTCGAGCGCCCTCCTCGAACGCTCGCATGCCTGGCGATAGAGGTCGAAAATCTCCTTTGAGGTCTCCCCTTCTTCTATGCGGAAGTCGACGTCGGGATCGTGAACGTCGAACGGATACTCGAACGGCTCGTTCGCCACGGCCTCCTGGAACCAACCCCGCTCGACGTAGACGAGGTGCTTGACGAGCCCGAGCAGCGACGTGCCGGACGGCACCATCGGTCGCCGCAGCTCCTCCTCGCTAAGTCCCTCGCAGATCTCCAGCAGCGTTCGCCGGTAGTGGTCCAGGAACCCCGCCAGGACCTCTTTCTCGGCGCCCGCCACCGGCACCCCATAACGCGTCTGCACCCAGCCACCCTATAGAGGCGCGCCCGGCGGGGGTAGAAGGAGGCGCCACTCGTGATCTACGGCTTGAAAAACTAGAGTTACCGAATGACTCACCAGGAACTCCCGATCGCGTGCTCGCTCGACGGCTCGCAGATGGGTACCCGCGAGCAGCAGTGGAAGGAGCTGCTCGGCGCCGCATTGGTTGCGCGTCGCGCGATAGCCGGAGGTGTGGAACTCCGGTTCGATCCGTCGCCCGAGACGGTCTCGCAGCTGCGACGGCTCATCGACCTGGAGAATCACTGCTGCGCCTGGATCCAGTGGGCGGTTCGCGAAGAAGACGCTCTTGTTGTCGAGGCGATCGCCTCTCGAGACGAAGGCGTCCGGCTCCTTTCGCAGTGGTTCGGAGTGGGAACGACCACCTCCTAGCCGCTGGGTGAATGCATGCTCAATCCGCAGCCTGTCTCGTCTGATCCAGGCGATTTCGCTGGATCGCAGCCGCTTCAGAGTCGAGCCCGCGTCCGCGTTCCAAGAGAGCGGCGTTGATCTCCAGCTGATGTTCGACGGTTCGGTTGCCGCCGAACTTGAACTTCGCTCTGACGCTCTCCACCTCGAATCGAACGCCTTGGATCGCGTTCAGAGACTTCCCATAGACGTTGTCGGTGGCCACGGGAGGACCTACCCGGTCGGGCTCAAAATGGTCCATCTGTCGGTTCAGAAGAGCGGCGAGCTCTTCCGGGTCCGGGACGGCGCGGGCGCGTCCCTGCAGCTGGACTGCGGCGTAATAGCTGGTCGGGATCCCGAACTCCGCCGATGTCCCCGGAGGCGTGTTCATCTCCGAGGTGACATATGTGTACGCGCCAACGACGGTGAACACCCCCAGCGGCGACTCGCTGAGGGCCTCCCATACAGGGTTGCTGCGCATGAGATGGAACCAGATGATGTCGTCGGCATATACGAAATGCGTCGGCACGACGATCGGCCATCTACGACCTTCGCCCGCGGCGATGAACTGGCCGAAGTCATGCGTGCGGAGGAAGTGCTTCCACTCCTCCTCGGACAAAGCCTCGTCAACCTTCTTGATCAACATCTACATCTCCGTCCTCGACCCTCACCGTCGTTGCTCATCAGTGTGGCGCCGGCCGCTCCTATCGGTCCGGTCAGACGTCTTCGTTCAGGTGCGCGTTTAGGTACGCCTGGAGGTCTGGCTCCTGCGCCTGCAGGATGTGGCGGACCCAGGCATTTCGCTCGAAGCCCATCACCGCAAGATCCCAGCTACACGCCGTCAGTTCGTCCTCGAGCGCGGGGCGAAGTCTGGAGAGGTCGTGTTCGTCCGCGATGAACATCTTGTGGTGTAGTTCGTCTTCGTTCTCCCACCAGTCGACGAAACCGATCGAGACGGTGCGTCCCTGGTGGGCGCAGACGAAACCAACTCCATACCGCGCTTCGGTGACTGCCGGTTCCGGCAAGACACCTTCGGCGGCCGCCTTCAGCCCCGCGACGAGTTTTGCGGCGGGTGCCGCAGCGCCATGCGCGATCCCATAGACCTTGATCCGCCAACCACTCGGCTCCCAGATCTCTTGGAACCGGACGGGGCGAGGCTCATATCGGCCGTGCAGTCGAATAGGCGGCACCAGCAACTCCTTGGATAGTGCTGCGTCGCGATGATGACTCATGGCGCTGTCTCTCCCGTGGCTCGGCACCAGCACCTGTGCGGGCGACCTCCTACAGTGTCGGTGTGAGAGCGGCATGGCTGCGGTGGGGCGGGATGTGGGGCGCTCTGCTCGTGGTCGCAGCGGTGACCGCGATCGCCACTGCGGGAGCGGCGAGGGACCGGTGGCTTTCATTCGGAGCCGCAACCCTCGTGCTGACGAGCATCGCGCACTCGGTATTGGGCGAGCGGTTCATCCTGCGACCGTTGGTCCGGCGCAGTCAGCTGCCCAAGCTGTTCGGCGACGAGCTGTTCCTCCCGCGGACCGTCCGCTTCGTGTGGCACCTGTTCAGCATCCTGCTGCTCGGCCTCGCGACCCTGCTCCTCGCGACGACGAACGAACAGGTACCGACCGCCACCTTCCTCCGGATCATCAGCGCCACCGCCGCGGCGTGCGCGGTGGTGGCGGCGGCGATATCGCGGGGCCGGCACCTGTCGTGGCTGGCCTTTTCGGGGGTGGCGGTCGCGACGTGGCTCGCCGGCAGCTAAGCCGCCCCACCCCTACGAAGCGGAAGGGACCAGCTCCTCCAGCAGTTCGCGGACGCGGCGATCGATCTCGTCGCGGATCTCCCGCACCTCCTCGAGCGGCTTGTTTGCGGGGTCCTCTAGCTCCCAGTCCAGGTACCTCTTGCCCGGATACACCGGGCAGGCGTCGCCACAGCCCATCGTTATCACGACGTCTGCCGCGCGCACGGCGTCGTTGGTCAGCGGTTTCGGGAACTCCTGCGAGATGTCCAGACCGATCTCGGCCATCGCCTCGCGTACGCCGGCATGGATCTCGTTGGCCGGTGCCGAACCTGCCGAACGAACGTGAACCTTCCCTTCGGCGGCGTCGTGGAGAAGCGCAGCCGCCATCTGTGACCGACCCGCGTTATGAACGCACACGAACAGCACCTCTGGTACTTCCTTCATCGAACCTCCCTCGCACCCAAGACTAAGAAGGTGATGTGAACCGCAGATGAACGATGGTGTGGCGGAAGGCGCGGCAGTATAAGGAGAGGGTGGATCACGATCGGAGGATGAGCTGAAGGCGCCACGAGGCGCCGAGCTGTCTTGTAAGGGGTGGCCGCAAGAGGCCGCTCTCAGGATGCTCATGAACAACCTCGATCCCGAAGTCGCGGAGCGTCCGGACGACCTCATCGTCTACGGCGGATCCGGCAAAGCGGCACGGAATCACGAGGCGCTGGGCGCGATCATCGAAGAGCTCCGCCGGCTCGAAGGCGACGAGACGTTGTTGATCCAGTCCGGCAAGCCCGTCGGCGTGTTCCGAACGCACGAGCGCGCGCCACGGGTCCTGATCTCGAACTCGATGCTCGTGCCGGAGTGGGCGAACTGGGACGAGTTCCACCGACTCGAGGCACTCGGCCTGACGATGTACGGCCAGATGACGGCGGGTTCCTGGATCTACATCGGGACGCAGGGGATCCTCCAGGGGACCTACGAGACGCTGGCCGAGCTCGCCGCCCGCTCGTTCGGCGGCTCACTCGAGGGAAAGATCGTTCTCACCGCGGGTCTCGGGGGCATGGGCGGCGCGCAACCGCTGGCGGTCACGATGAACGGCGGGGTCGCGTTGTGCGTCGAGGCCGACCCGAGCCGGATCGAGCGTCGCGTCGAGCACCGTTACCTGGACCGGTGGACGGACGAGGTGTACGAGGCGATGCAATGGGCCGAGGAGGCCGCGGAAGAGGGACGCTCGGAGTCGATCGGACTGCTCGCCAACGCCGCCGACGCCTTTGCGGATCTGCTCCGCAACGGGTTCGCCCCCGCGGTGGTGACCGACCAGACCTCCGCGCACGATCTGCTGGACGGATACATCCCCGCGGGTATGCCTCTCGACGAGGCCCAGGTGCTCCGGCGGGAGGACCCCGAGACGTACGTGAAGCGGTCACTGGAATCAGTGGCGCGGCATGTGGAAGCGTGGCTCGGCTTCCAGCAGGCCGGCGCGATCTGTTTCGAGTACGGCAACAACATCAGGACGCAGGCGAAGAAGGCGGGGGTCGAGAACGCGTTCGAGATCCCGGGCTTCGTCGAGGCCTACGTGCGCCCGCTGTTTTGCGAGGGCAAAGGGCCGTTCAGGTGGGTCGCGCTGTCGGGAGACCCCGCCGACATCGCCGCGACCGATCGCGCCATCCTCGAGCTGTTCCCCGAGGACGAACGACTGCGGCGATGGATCGAGATGGCGTCGGAGCGCGTGGCGTTCCAGGGACTGCCGGCGCGGATCTGCTGGCTCGGCTACGGAGAGCGGGCGCGAGCCGGTGCTGCTTTCAACGAGCTCGTGCGGACCGGCGCGGTCTCGGCGCCCATCGTGATCGGTCGCGACCACCTAGATACCGGCTCGGTCGCGTCGCCCTACCGCGAGACCGAGGGCATGATCGACGGATCCGACGCGATCGCCGACTGGCCGATCCTGAACGCTCTATTGAACACGTCGGCGGGTGCGCACTGGGTGTCGGTCCACCACGGCGGCGGCGTCGGCATGGGCTATTCGATCCACGCCGGGATGGTGATCGTGGCCGACGGCACCGACGACGCCGCGGCGCGGCTCGAGCGGGTGCTCGATGTCGATCCCGGCTCGGGCGTGATGAGGCACGCAGACGCCGGCTACCGCCGCGCCATAGAGGTCGCCGGCGAGCGCGGAGTCCGGATCCCCATGACGCCTCAGCCGCGCGACTGATTCCTAGCTAGGCCGGCTCCAACCCCGCGTCACCTCGTCGATCCTGCGGCTCAGCTGCCCGCGGTTCAGCTTCGTGGGCCGACCCGCCTCCGCGACCACCTCTCCCCCCACCATCACCCGCGTCACCGCGCTCTGCTGCATCGAGTTCACGATCTGGCGCTCGAACGTTGCCCGCGGCTGCAGCGAGAGGTCTTCGAGGTCCAGCGCGACGAGGTCGGCGTGCTGTCCGGCTTGGATCCCGCCCACCGGAAGGCGAAGCAACTCTCCCCCGGCGCTGGTCCCGAGGCGGAACGCCGTCGGCGCGTCGAGAGCGGAGCCATCGGTGACCCGCGCTTTCGCGAACAACGAGCCGAGCCTCATCTCTTCGAAGATGCTCTGGCGGTTGTTGGCGCAGCCGCCGTCGGGGCCCAGCGCGACCCGGATGCCGCGGTGCAGCATCTCGGGTAGGCGCGCGATGCCGTCGCCGAGGAACGCGTTGGCACCGGGACAGTGGACGACCGCGGTGTCGGCCGCGGCTACGAGATCGAGCTCTTCGTCGTCTAGCCACACTGCGTGCACCGCGACCAGATCGCGATCCAGCAGCCCCTCCCGCTGCAGCAGCCGTACCGGCGTGGTCCCGTACCGCTCTCGCACCTGGTCGACCTCGTAGGCCGCCTCGGCGAGGTGCAGGTGGCACGGGACGTCCACCTCGCGCGCGGCGTCGAGGGCGAGGCGGATCGTCTCCGGCGAGGCCGCGTGCAACGAGTGCGGGGCCGGCTGCACGGAGACCAGTGGATCGTCTTCGAGGTCGCGAGCCAGCGCGAGGAAACGATCTCTCGCGTCCTGGGGTGACTCTCGGTACCTCGCGGGAGCCTTCGTGGGCGCGTCCAGGTCGTAGAAGGCCCGCGCCAGGACCAGGCGGACCCCGAGATCACGCGCGGCCTGCGCCACCGCCAGCGCGTTCTCGTTGCCGTCGTCGTGCAGGTAGAAGAAGTCGACGATCGTGGTCACGCCGGCCGACACGGCCTCGGCGAACGCGAACGCGGCCCCCGTGTAGATCGCATCGCGGTCCAGCTCCGCCGAGAACGGGTAGAGGACGTCGTCGCGCCACCTGTCGAAGGGCAGGTCGTCGGCGAAACCCTTGAACAGGTTCTGGAAGGCGTGGCCGTGGCAGTTGACGGTGCCCGGCACGATCGCGACGTCGCCCCAGTCCGCCACCTGGACATCGGAGGGCACGTCGCCCGCCGGCACCACGGACTGGATACGACCGCCGTCGATGACTACGGCGACATCGGGGACGAAGCCCTCGCCGGTGAACGTTGCCTCGCCCCGGATCGCCAGCACTCCGGGATTATGCCTCCGGGACCGGGTGAATATCCTCTCGCCCATGACGATCCAGGTCGGCTCGACGTTGACGACCGACGACGTCGTTGCGGCCGCGGGCGGAGCCCACGTGTCGCTCGCGCCGGGGCTCGCGGAGCAGATGGAGCCTGCTCGTCGCCTGATCGAAGAGGTCGTCGCGTCGGAGCGCACGGTCTACGGCGTCACCACCGGCTTCGGCTACCTCGCCAACGTTCGTATCTCGGCCCCCGAAACCAGGGCCCTCCAGCGCGACATCGTGTTGTCACACGCGACTGCGGTCGGCGAAGAGCTTCCGGAAGAGGTCGTTCGGGCGATGCTGCTGTTGAAGGCGCGCACCTTCGGGTTCGGCATCTCCGGCGTCCGCTTCGAGCTGGTCGAGCGCCTCGTGGACATGCTGCGGCACGGGATGCACCCGGTCGTCCCGTCGCAGGGATCCCTCGGCGCCTCGGGGGACCTGGCGCCGCTGGCCCACCTCGCGCTCCCGTTGATCGGGCGCGGCGAGGTCCGTCTGCGCGGCGAGCGCCTCCCGACCGAGGATGCGCTGCGGCGACTGGGATGGGCTCCTCTGGAGCTCACCTACAAAGAGGGCCTGTCGCTCGTGAACGGCACCGAGGGGATGCTCGCGCTCGGCATCTTGACGCTGCACCGCGTCGAGCGCCTGGCACGGGCCGCCGACATCACCGGGGCGATGACCGTCGAGGCCTGTCTCGGCACCGACCAGGCGTTCGCGGAGGCTCTCGTCGGGTTGCGGAAGCACGCCGGGCCGCTGGTGACCGCCGCCAACCTGCGGAAGCTGCTCGCGGGCAGCGAGATCGTCCAGTCGCACCGGGAATCGGAGCACCTGGTCCAAGACGCCTATTCGCTCCGTTGCATCCCGCAGGTCCACGGGGCCTACCGCGATGCTCTTGCCTACGTCCGTACCACGTTGGAGGCCGAGCTCGCCTCTGCTATCGATAACCCGAGCGTGCTGGCCGACGAGGGCGTCGTGGGCTCCGCTGGTAACTTCCACGGCGAGGCGCTGGCTCTGGCGCTGGACCACCTGGGCCTCCTCACGGCCGGGTTCGCCACGATCTCCGAACGCAGGGTCGCTCGGCTGGTCGACCCTGAGCTAAACAACGGGCTGCCCGCGTTCCTGACGAAGGATCCCGGGCGGCGCTCCGGGTTCATGCTCGTCCAGTACACGGCGGCCGCCCTCGTGTCGGAGAACCGCAGCCTCTGCTTCTCCGCGTCTTCGGATTCGATCCCGACCTCGGCGGGCCAGGAGGACCACGTCAGCATGGGCATGACGTCCGCCCGAAAGAGCGTCCAGATCGCCACGAACACCGAGCGAGCGCTCGCGGTCGAGGCGCTCGCCGCGGCTCAAGGCATCGGGCTGCGCCACCCACTGAAGGCGGCCCCGGGAACCGGGGCCGGGTTCGAAACAGTCCGCGCTCTGTCGCCGGAGCTCGAAGAGGACCGGCCCCTCTCCGGCGATATAGAAGCGATGGCCCAGATGATCGCGGGCCGTGTCTTCGAGGGGGCGGTCGAAGCCGCAGTAGGGCCACTCGCCTAAAACGGGCATTAGTACACATTCCCATTGTGCACCAACGCGTAGAACCCATTCCCGTTTCTCGAGACATTGACCCCGTTAGGAAGTCAGTCGTGGCTGGGTCCATGGGGGACGGCCACAAGAGAGTGGGAGGGGAAACATGTTCAAGAAGACGGTTGCGATCATCACGATGGCGCTGCTGGCGGTACCGGCGGTTGGATATGCAGCGGCAGGCAACAGCAAGAAGAGCAACGGCCCCGAGCCGGTGTGCGTTCCGCTGCCGGTTTCGACCGACGCGAAGGACATCCACATCGGAACCACGCACATCCACGTCCCGGGCCTCAAGGACATCCGCGGCTGCGTAACCGCCAACGAGAAGGTCAGCGGCACCCCCACGGTTACCTCGTACAGCAACTGCGGGAGCGCCTGCTTCGCCGTTCGAGTGGCCGACGTCAACGCTTCCGCCGACCTGAAGGTCGAGCTCCTCTACAAGGAGGACGGGACGCAGAAGAGCGTTGCGGTCGACCCGGACCCCGTCGATGTCGCACGGGACGTCGAAGAGGTGTGCATCAGCAACCACGCCGCCGGCACTCCCGATCCGTGCGTCGTCACGCTCACCAGCCCCAGCAACCTCAAGGCCAAAGGCGGAAGCAAGCAGGTCGCGCTGCGCTGGAGCGCCGCCGGTGAGGCCTACGGCCGGCAAGTGTCCACGACCTACGAGGTGTGGCGGAGCACGACCGGCGAACTCGACAGCTTCGAGATGATCGCCGAGCAGGTCACCGACACCAGCTTCCTCGACACGGCGCTCGCTCGCAGGACCACCTACTCCTACTTCGTGGTGGCGGTCGACGAGAGCGGCAATCGCAGCGGAGGCTCGAACGTAGCGACGGCAACGACGAACTGATCCAAGGTCCCCCCGCTCGGGCCGGTGGAGCTAGACGCTCCACCGGCTCCTGCGCGTCCAGGGTTACTTGATGACTGCGGCCTGAGCGCCCCGAGGGAGCTCGAGCAGGGGGGCGGGCGCCGTAAGCGGTTGAGACCAAGCCGTCGCCGACCACCGGCTGCCAGTCCGGCGCCCGAAGCCCCCTCAGCTGAACCCGTATTAGTACACATTCGAACGTGCACCAGGGCGTAGAGCGGAGTCCCGTTTCTCGCGAGAGTGAACCCCGTAAGCAGATGAGTGGTCCGGATCCATGGGGGACGGCCACAAGAGAGCGGGAGGGAAACATGTTCAAGAAGACGGTTGCGATCATCACGATGGCGCTGCTCGCGGTACCGGCGGTTGGATATGCAGCGGCAGGCAACAGCAAGAAGAGCAACGGCCCCGAGCCGGTGTGCGTTCCGCTGCCGGTTTCGACCGATGCGAAGGACATCCACATCGGCACCACCAAGATCCACCTCGCCGGCTACACCAACATCCGCGGTTGTGTGACGGCCGACGAGACCGTCAGCGGCACGCCGACGATCACCGCCTACAGCAACTGCGGGAGCGCCTGCTTCGCCGTCCGGGTGGCCGACGTAAAGGCTTCCGCCGACCTGAAGGTCGAGCTCCTCTACAAGGAGGACCGGACAGACAAGAGCATCGCAATCGACCCCGGCCCCGTCGACGTCGCACGGGACCTGGAAGAGGTGTGCATCAGCAACCACGCCGCCGGCACGCCGGACCCCTGCGTGGTGTCGCTCACCAGCCCCAGCGACCTCAAGGCCAAGGGCGGAAGCAAGCAGGTGGCACTGCGCTGGACCGCCGCCGGCGAGGCCTACGGCCGGCAAGTTTCCACGACCTACGAGGTGTGGCGGAGCACGACCGGAGAGCTCGACAGCTTCGAGATGATCGCCGAGCAGGTCACCGAGACCAGCTTCCTCGACATGGGACTCACCCGTCGGACCACCTACTCCTACTTCGTGGTGGCGGTCGACGAGAGCGGCAACCGCAGCGGAGGCTCGAACGTAGCGACGGCAACGACCAACTGATCCAAGTCCCCCCGCTCGGGCCGGTGGAGCTAGACGCTCCGCCGGCTCCTGCGCGTCCAGGGTTATTTGATCCGAGCGCGCAACCCCTCGAGGTCCTTCACAGTCACGCCCCTGCGGTGGGTCTCGATCAGGTTCTTGTTCCTCAAGGATTGGAGTGCCTTGGCCACCGCCTCACGAGAGGAGCCGGTCCAACCGGCGAGCTCCTCCTGCGAGAGCGGAAGTGAGATCCGCACACCGTCATAGGTGTCCTCGCCAAAGTTCTCCGCCAGCTCGACCAGCCGGCTGGCCACCCGGCCCACGGAGTCATAGGCGGCGAACTCCACCCGCTTGCGATCCGCATCCCGAAGCTTTCGGCTGAGGGTCTTGAACAGGGTGAGCGCAACGTCCGGTTCTTCCCGCAACACGGTCCGGAACTGCTCGACGGTCATCATCAGAGCTTCGATGTCTTCGAGCGCGGTCACGGTGGCGGAGAAGGGCTCACCGTCGAGCGCGGCGAACTCCCCCAACAGGTCACCGGGCCCCCTGACCGCGAGAAGCACCTCGCGGCCTTCGTCGGTGAAGTAGGAGACCTTCGCCTGGCCGCTGACGATGATGGCCATACGCTCGGACCGGTCCCCCTCGTTCAGCAAGGTCGACCCGCGCGGATAGCGCCGTCGCGTGCCCGGCAGGTGGGTCCCCTCGCCTGCGGACTGAAGAACGGCGATGAAGTCTTCTTGAACCGGCGAGTCCATGTGTCCCATTTTGACTGGATTCGCACGCGAGGCAACCCGTATCCTCCAGCTATGGCAGTTTGCCTGCATTGCTCCGCCGACAATCCTGCAGGAGCTCGGTTCTGCATGTCCTGTGGCACCCCCATAGGAGCAACCTGCGGGAACTGCGGCTCGCCGGCGCCGACGGAGGCGAAGTTCTGCCCTGCCTGCGGCGGGTCGATGGGTCCTTCAGAGGACCAGGCGCCGGAGATGATCAAGATCGCCACCACGTTGTTCGCCGACGTCGTCGGGTCTACCGCGATGGGTGAGAGGCTGGGACCGGACGAGTTACGGGCATTGCTCGCGGAGCTGTTCGGCATCCTGTCCGAGCAGATCATCGCCCACAGCGGCACGATCGAAAAGGTGCTCGGCGACGCCATCACGGGCGTGTTCGGCGTCCCCGTCGCACACGAGGACGACCCTTGCCGAGCCGTGACGTGCGCACTCCGGATGCTGGAGCGGGTGGACAACATGAACGGCTCCAGGCCCGAGGACAAACAGATCCGCATCCGCATCGGCATCAATACGGGAGAAGTGTCGGCCCACGGCTCTTTCGCCCCACAGCTCTTGGTGGTCGGCGATTCCGTGAACGTGGCGGCCCGGCTGGAGAGCGCAGCCGAGCCCGGAACGATCCTGATCGGCGAACGCACGGCGCGGGCAGTACGCGATCTCTTCCACCTTCGCGAGGTCGAGTCGATCGCGGCGAAAGGAAAGACGGGCCCAGTCAGGGCCTTCACCGTCGAGGGCCAGCGAGAGAAACCGGCGGACCCGATCGGTCAGGCGCCGATGATCGGCCGACAGCGCGAGCTCGACACTTTGCGCAGCATCTTGTCGGCCACGGCGACCGAGGGCACCGCACACCTGGTGATGACGCTCGGGGAGCCGGGACTCGGAAAGAGTCGCTTGGTCGCAGAGTTCTTGAGGACCGTCGCGGATTCCGCCATGGTCGTGCGGTCGAAGTGTCTGCCCTACGGCGACGGGGTCACGCTGTGGCCGCTGCGAGAGATCCTAGGGGCCCGGGCGGGCTTCCGAGCGTCGGACGCACCCTGGCAGGTCCGGACCCGAGTCGCTGAGTTGGTCTCCACTTTCGAAGGGATCGAGGACTCGGACCGTCTTGCCGCGGGGCTCATGTCGAGCATCGCGGTCGATACCGAGCACGACCCTCTTGCCTCACTGGACCCGCGCCGGCTGAGGGGCGAGATCTTCCGCGCCTGGCGGGCCTTCTTGGCCGCGACGGCCCGCGAGAAGCCGCTCGTGGTCGTCATCGACGACCTGCATTGGGCCGACGAGATGATGCTGGAATTGCTCTCACACCTGGTCCAGTCGGTCAGCGCCCCCGTCCTCTTCCTCTGTCCGAGCCGACCCGAGATCCTCGCTTCCCGACCTGAGTGGATCGCCGAGTTGAAGGGTTACTCGGTCATCAGGTTAGAGCCGCTGGACGCCGGCGAACTGCAAGACCTCATCTCCACTCTCGCAGGCGACCTCGACCTTCCCGACACGTTGAGGTCGCGACTGATCGAGAAGGTGGGAGGCAACCCCTTCTTCCTCGGCGAGATCCTCAAGCAACTGTCAGAAGGGTCCGTTTTGGAACGCGGTTCACAGGGATGGCGGCTGGCTGAGGAAGGGGCCGACGTCATCATCCCGGACAACGTGCAAACGGTCATCGTCGCCCGCCTGGACCTGCTGTCCAACGAGGAGAAGCGGGCTATCCAACGCGCTTCTGTGATCGGCGCGTCCTTCTCCAGGAGAGCACTGTCCGCACTATGTGAGGGAAGCAACCTGGATGCGATCCTGCGGACCCTGCAACGACGCGAGCTGATCTTGCACGATCCGGTCTCTGAAGCTCGTGACGACGTGGAGTACAGCTTCAAGCACATGCTGATCCGCGACGTCTCATACGAAAGCCTCCCGCGCCGGACCCGGGGCGAGATCCATGCGCGCCTGGTCGCGTGGATCGAAAACCTGCACAAAGACCGGACACAGGACGCTGCGGAGATACTCGCGCACCACTCGAACATGGCTTACGAGTTGCTCGATGATTCCGCATTCCGTCTGCGCGCCCGGATCTACTACCTCACCGCGGCGCGTGCGGCCGCCCGGCGTCTCGCCGGCATCCAAGCCGAGCAGCTGGTATGGCAGGCGGTCGATCTTGCAACCGCGCCCGGCGAGCGTGTCGACGCTCTGGAAACAGCCGCCGAGATCTACTACCTGGGCGGGAAGAGCGAAGCGGCCTGGGCCGTCTACGCCGACGCCCTGAAAGAGCTCACATCTCTTCCAGAACCCGACCCGCGCGCCATCGGCCGGATCTGCGCGGGGGCCGCAATCATCCCGACACGACAGTGGGGGTCGGTCGAGGAAAGACCTGCAGACGAAGAGATACAGGCCACGATCGACCTCGGTCTGCAATCCGTCGGGGACGGCGATAATGCATCCAAGGCCTTGCTTCTGGTCAGCAAGGCTTTCTTCGACGCCGAGTCCCACCGCTCTGAAGACGCGGTAACAGCCGCCAACGAGGCCCTTGCCACGGCGGAACGGCTGGATGACGCCGACCTCATCTCGGCGGCCCTCGATGCGTTGAGCGCCTGCCACATGCACCCCCACGGCCGCTATGCCGAAGTGAGGCGGATCGCGGAAAGGCGGATGCAACTCGTCCCCCGACTGTCGGACCTGTCCGAGACCTGTGACGTGTATGGGATGGCCGCGGTGAGCGAGACCCTGCTCGGCATGTACCCGGAAGCCGTCGAACACGCCACGCGGAGTGCGGAGATCGGCAAAGAGCTAGACCTCGGTGCCTATCTTCACGGGCTGAACTGGCGCGTCCACGCCAGAGTCATGGCGGGGGATTGGGACGGGGCGATCGAGGACGAGGCGACGATCGCCCGGTTCGAAAACCGCGAACCCATCAGCCTCCCAGGGGCTTACAGCGCGCGCGCCGCCGCGGCGATCGCCTTTTGCCTGGAGCTGCGCGGGGATCCCGCAGCAACTGCCCGGCTCGATGTCCTACGGGATTACAAACGAGAGCTCGAGAGCGCGATCAACACATTGCCGCTGCCGGCCCGGGCTCTGGCCCACAGGGGCCTAATCGAGGAGGCGTGGGGTTGGAACGACCTGTCCCGACGCATGTACCGGGCCGCGCATCTGGAAGCCGCCTGCGAGATCGTGGCGGCCGAGCAAGATTGGGACCGGGCAGCCGACATCATCCAAGAGGCGCGGCGCGAGACAGCGGAGTGCGGACTGCTCGCGCTCGGTTTCTTCGCCGACCGGCTCGAGGGGCGTCGCCTCGCCGCGTCCGCAGAGGCGGAGCGTGCCGCGTCGTTCCTACGGGGATCCGCGGATGGGTTCGCACAGATCGGTTCTCCCTGGGAGGAAGCGTTTTCTCGCCTGCTATTGGCCGAGACGCTGGCCGGGACCAACGAAGACGAGGCGGAGGGTCAGGTCTTGCAGGCGGCGCCGGTCTTCCAGCGACTCGGGTCGGTCCAGGAACTGGCGCGGAGCCGTCAATTACTGAGAGCCCCGGCCTGACCTAGTAGGTGACGTCTTGGTCCTGCTCTCCCGTGGGCACTAACTCATCCACACCGAGGACCGTGAGCAGCTGATTACAGCGGCCCTCCAGATAGTCCGCATCCTGATCCTTCAGGTGATTGATCACGTTGACCAGCGTGTCGACGTGACTCTGTCCAGAGGGGATAGGCGCGTGGCCGCTACCGGGCACGGGGCAGTTGGGCATGTCCGATTCCTTTCGATATGTCCGCTCTTGCCCATCTTGCACCGGATAGCGGAGCTTGGCTAGGTAGTTTTGCACGGTCGATATGTGCAAAATGACATGCACAGAGCCAGACGGGCAGGGTGGAGGATATGGGGCGATGAAACGAAGTGCGGTCTGGCTCCTGTGCGCCCTGACGATCTCCGCGGTCGGCATCGGCACGGCCCGAAGTAGCGAGCCGAGCAGCGGAACGGTGGGACCGGGGGAACTGGGAGCTCAGACCTCCATCTCCTGGAAGGGTCCTCCGCCTCCCGGCGGTGTCTCCGGCCCGAACGTCGCCGGTTGCGATCAACCGAACATGTACTGCGACACCTTCGATCTTGAGGTAGCGGTCCCGCCCGAGTACTGGACCGGCAAGTCCGGTGGCGTCGAGATCGAGATCACCTGGCCCGACCCCGCGGACCAATACAGGGTATGTAACGTAGATACAAAGACTTGCGAGTCAAGTGATGACGTAGACGCGACCGACCCCGAATTCGGCTCGCTCCAGATGTTCGTGGACCGCCCCAGCGGTCCGCTGCGCATTCGCGTCCAGTACGACCAGGTCGTCGATGACCGGGACGGATATACCGGGGTGGCTCGGTTCGTGTCCAGCTCGGCAGCGACGCCCGCCATCTTCGACGAACAGACGACGCTGGATTTCGGCCCGGCCACGATCGTGTCCGCGCACTTCCTGGGGCCCGAGCCCCAGCTGTCAGTCGAGCGGCCATCCCAAAGTCAGGAAGGGGGGCCCCTGGACCCGAATCGGATGTTCGTCGACTGGCCGATGGGTCTCGCCTCGACGAGCAGTCAGCTGCACCGCTCGGAGGATGGAGGAGACAGCTTCAGGCTCCTCTTCGACATGAAGTGCCCGGAACGCAATCGGCCTGGCTGCGCGACCGCGGGGGGTGCCGACAGTGACGCGGCGGTGAACCCGGTCAACGGCAACGTGTACTTCGCCGACCTAGAGACCGGAAACGTGGCGTTCGCGACCTCGAATAACCACGGCGATGACTTCCCCGTCGACCAGCAGAAGGCGATCTCGAACCCCGCGATCCCACCCGCCGATCGACAGTGGGTTACGGGCGCCGATCCAAGCAGGTTCCAGCTATCCGACCCCGGCACGGGGAGCCCCATCTCCTTGCAAGCCTTCCTGGCCTACGACGAGGGTTTGATCACCAAGGTGATCCAGGGCATCGACCGCGCCGGGAACCCCATCCCCCAGCCGGCTCCTCAGATCCCGGCCTTCAGCGGAGAGAAGGGTCCCTTACTGGCCGACTCGACCCGTGGCCCCGGTGCGGGGTGGCTCTATCTCGGGGGCGGCGATCGCGTGGCCACCGTCCACGCGTCGAACTACCAGAAACCCGAGGGGACCGAGGGCGGGTGGCGAGTACATCAGATCATGCCCATCCCCCACAACGGCGTCGAGCTGTTTCAGTGGCTGACTCTGGATGAGGCAGGGAACGCGTACGCGACGTGGGTCCCAAGCCAGCCAGAGGACTCCAGCGAACCGGCGGTCGTGATGTTCAGCGCGTCGCCCATCGACGACCCGGGCAACGACCCGCGGGACGGTGGATGGCCGGGAACCCATTGGACCGAACCGATACAGGTCAGCCTTCCCGACCTAGGGAGCGCGATCTTCGCGACGGTGACCGCCGGGTCCGAGGGCCGAGTGGGCCTGGCTTACATGGGGACCGACGACCACGTGGGGCCCGCAGGGGCTGCTCCGCCCCGAGCCGAATGGAAGACCTACGGAGCCGTAATCACGAACGCCTTGGAGGAGGAGGGAGCGCGCGTCGTACGCACCGGCGAGGTCAGCGAGCGGATCGCACACCTGGGCCCCATCTGCACAGGGGGTCTGATCGGATGTGACCCACAAACAGGAGATCGATCGCTGCTGGACCTGATCGACGTCTCTTTCGACGCCGACGGCCGCCTCACGGTGGTTTCGATGGACAACCACAGCTCGTTCGGCGAGCGCATCGCGGGTATGCCGATCGTGGGCCAGAAGATCGGGCCCTTCGCCCACTTCAGCAAGCAGGTGACCGGTCCCTCACTGTTCGCGGGCCCGGACCTCAACGTTCCGGTCCCCGACCGTGTCGCCACCGATCCAACCGGCGATGCCAAGTGGCCGAACAGGGTGACGGGTGGCAACCTGCCGGCGCTCGACATCGGTGCCGCGTCGTTGGAGATGCACGGGTCTGAGCTGGTAGCGCGTATCCACTTGGCCGATGTGACGCCTGCCGGCATGCAGCGTGATCTCGATGCTTACCAGGCTTCGTACCCGGCAGGGGCTCCAGAAGCTCGGCGAGTCCAGTACACGCTCCGATTCGCTACCGAGCACGAGATCTTTCACCTGTCGATGGAGCATCGAGAGGATGGGGTGCGGCGGGCATTTGGGGGTCGGCTCGATGACAACGACCGACTCGAAACCAGCCCCGCCAACGGTCGTGTCAATGGGGCGGGCTATCACACCGACGATGTGCAGGTGGACCTGGCCTTCGAGGACGACGCGCTGGTCCTGAGAACACCCGCAGCGAGCTTGGGCCTCGTGGCAGGGCAGCGCCTTTTCAGCGTCACTGCGTATTCCATGGCGGGGCCTCTCGAAGAGGAAGAGCGAACGATACAGAACATCATGCGAACCGTCGACGCGTCGCCGCCTTTCGACGGGACCCTTGGGGTCAACCCCCTTCCCGACCCGACCCCGACCCCGACTCCGACTCCCACTCCGACTCCGACTCCAACGCCTTCTCCGTCTCCCACCGCGGACGGACGCTGCGACATCGTGGGCACGCGCGGGCACGACTACCTGCCGGGCACCGAAGACGGCGAGACGATCTGTGGTCGCGGGGGCAACGACGTCCTGGTGGGTGGTGGAGGCGATGACGTGCTGCGCGGGGGGAAGGGCAACGACCGTCTCTTTGGCGAAGCCGATGACGACCTTCTCGAGGGACAGGGCGGCAGCGATGAGCTGCGCGGCGGCTCCGGGAGAGACGGGCTCTTCGGCCGGAAGGGCTACGACGACCTCTATGGAGGCCGGGCTCGCGACTCGCTCCGCGGTGGCCACGGCCTCGATCGATGCCGTGGAGGGGCCAGTAGGGACCGCCGCTCCAGCTGCGAGCACTAGAAACAGTTCGTTTCAAGCATCGTTGTGCGTAGTTCTACACACTCACGCGTGGAGTAGTGCGTAGTCCGCTAACCGGCTCTTCGTCACAGTGTCCTCAAGCTGCAATAGCAACGAGGGCGAGAGGGCGGAGAGATGATCGACGAGCTGAACTTTCCTCAGTTCGGTGACGAGAGCGACGACGGGAGGGCGCAGCGCCCGAGGGTGGTCATCGTGGACGACCACCCGTCCTATGCGGAGGGCATGGCGACCCTCCTCAGAGCGATAGGCGATCTGGATGTCGTCGGGATCGCGCACGATGGCAACGAGGCGATCACGCAGACGGAGGCGCATCGACCCGATCTCGTGTTGATGGACATCCGCTTGCCCGAGCGCAGTGGGATCGAAGCGACGCGCAAGATCCGCAGCTTGTTTCCGGACGTGAAGGTTGTTGTCTTGTCGGCGTCTACCGAGCCCTCGGATGTTCAGGATGCGATGAAAGCCGGCGCCTGCGGTTACCTGCTGAAGCAATCACATGCGGGACGGCTGGCCTCGGCAGTCCGGGCCGCGCTGGCGGGCGAAACCGTCATCGACCAGTCTCTGATGACCGACCTCGTCGAACCCGAAGAAGGACGGGGTGCTCTCGACGAAGGAGAGCTCCACCTCCTGAAGCTCCTGTCGCGGGGCCTCGAGATCTCCACCATCGCGCGCCAGATCTCGGTCAGCGAATCCACCGTCAAACGCCAGATCGCGCAGGTCCAGAAGAAGCTCGGCGTCGACAACCGGATCCAAGCCGTCGTGGCCGCGGCCAAGAGGGGCTTGCTGTGAGGCACTAGCAGCTCCCGAGCTCGGGCTGGGGGTGCTCTTGCACTACCCGGTCACACGAAGACGGCCCCGGTTCTCCGCCCGGGGTCGTCTTCTTTTCTACGCGACCCTTACCCGGTGCTCGGCCCGAGCCGTCACGTGCACCAGGTCACCGCCGCAGACGACGGCGGCCACGGGGTCGTGATCGGGGCGGTACGCGAGCGAGCCGAGGTCATCGAGGTCGAGCACCAGGAGGTCGGCGCGATGACCCTCCTGGATTCGGCCGACGCGGTCATCGAGCCGGAGAGCGAAAGCCGCGTTCACCGTCGCCGCCGCGAGCGCCTCCGTCGGCCGCAACCCGTAGGTGCGGCACGCGAGCGCGATCACGAACGGCATCGAATGGATCGGTGAGGTCCCCGGGTTGAGGTCGCTACCCAGCGCGACGACCGCCCCCGCGTCGACCAATGCGCGTGCCGGCGGCTTCGCGTCTTGGCGAAGCGTGAAGGTGGCGCCCGGAAGCAGCACCGCTACGGTGTCGGAGCCCGCCAGGTCTGCGACGCCACCGGCGGAGCAGTGATTGAGATGGTCGACGCTGGCGAAGCCCCAGCGCGCGGCGAAGGACGCGGTCTGGTTGTCTGCGAGCTGGTCTCCGTGCACCCGCATCCGCAGACCCAGCTCTTCCGCGCCGTGCGCGAGACGGGCGGCGTGTTCTAGCGCGAAGGCGATCGTCTCGACGTAGATGTCGCACGCTTCGGCCAGCTTCTCCTCGACCACCACAGGTAGGAGGTCTTGAGCGACCTCGCCCACCCACTCCCCCTCCGACTTCCCCTTTGGCACCGCGTGCGCCGCGAGACAGGTGGTCTGCACCGTCTGCGGAACGCGCTGCGCCAGAGCGCGTGCGAGGCGAAGCTGGCGTAGCTCGGCATCGACCGATATACCGTAGCCGGACTTGGTCTCGAACGTGGTGGTGCCATGCGTAAGCATCGATCGCGCCAGCTGCTCGGAGAAGCTCAGCACCTCTTCGTCGGCCGCGCCGCTGAGCAGCCGCGACGACCTGAAGATCCCGCCCTCCTCGCGATGCAACGTCTCGTAGCGCAACCCGGCGAGGCGCGCCGCGTCTTCGTCGGCGCGCCAGCCGAAGAACGGGAGGTGCGTGTGCGGGTCCACGAAACCCGGCACGACCAGGCAGCCCGTCGCGTCCAGCTCGACCTCGGCGGAAACGGCGTCACCAACGGACGTGATCGCGGCGTCTTCGCACAAGACCGCTGCGCCCTCCAGGACCTCGAGGTTCGAAAGGTCGTCCCCGCGCAGGGGGCCGGTGCCGGACAGCGGGATGACTTGAGCGGCGTTGTGTATGGAGAGGCTCGTCACTCGTCGTCGTCTCGGGGCATCCGCCGCTTGATCTTCTGGTACATGATCGCCCCGCCGTCGTCGATCCTCTCGATCTCGCCGCGACGCCGCAGATAGGCAAGGTGCGCCAGCGCCTCTCCGAGCGCGAGCCGATGCTCGAAGTGCAGAAGGCTGTCGCCGAAGATCTCGTCCGTGATCGTGTCGGCGCTCGCAGGCCGGTGACGGATCACCTGCAAGATGGAGCCGAGTCGGCGATCGTGATGGCGCGCCACGACCCGCGCGCGCTCGGCCCCCTCGTCGAACGGCCCTCCGTGACCCGGCAAGACGACCTTCGGGTCGAGACGCTCGACCTTTTCCAGCGAGGCCAGGAAATCTCCGAGTGGATCCTCGTCGGCGCCCCGCTTGAAGTCGATGTGCGGCGTGATGGTCCCAAGCAGGTGGTCCCCCGAGATCAGGATGCCGTCGCCCTCCGACCAGAGGCAGATATGCGAGCGGGCATGCCCGGGGGTGTAGACGATCTCCCAGCGCCGCTCCCCTATCTGGACGGTCTCGCCGTCCACCCCCTGATGCGATGCGTTGACGACACCAGAGACGAACGGACGCCAGTCCTCATACTGTGTCAGCTCCTGGAGCTCGTCCTCGCCGACGCCGTGTTCGAGGAACATCTGGCGTAAGCGCTCGACGATCGCCTGCGGGTCGCGGTAGAGCTCCAGGTCCTCGTCCGCGGCCTCGTGCATCCACAGTTCCGCCCCCGTCGTCTCGACGAGCCGGGCCGCCATCCCGTAGTGGTCGATGTGGGGGTGCGTGACGATCAACCGCGTGATCGCGGCGGGGTCGGCATCGCACGCCGCGAGCGCCTCGACCACGTCATCCCAGCCGTGATCCCGCGCCGGGTCCGGCAGGTAGATCCCGCAATCGACAAGGGTGAACGAGCCGTCCCCGTGGGCCAGGAGGTAGGCATTCACGCGATCCAGCCCCGGGAAGGGCAACGGCAGCACGAGCCTGAAGATGCCCGGCGCCGGCTCGCGCCGGCGGTGTTCGATCACGAGGCGTTACTCGTGCATCTTCTCTTTGATCACGAACCAGATCCGCACCAGAACCTTGTAAGAAAGCTCGCCGTCCTCGATCGTGCCTTCGATGCGTTCGACCGTAAACGAGGTAAGTCCCTTCAACGTCAGAGACGCGCGGTGGATCGCGGAGGACACGGCTTCGTCCAGCGTCGCACCGGTTGCGGTCAGGTCGATCGATTTCTCGACTGGCATGGAAAACCCCCTCCGGGTCAGCGAAGGGGGTTGAGTCTAGTGCCGAGACACCGCCACGCTTAGGGCGCGGGGTGCTCGATCGGCGAGGAGAAGGTCGGCGTGCGACGGCAGCGAACCGGCGTCCGGCTCTGAAGTGACTGCCGCCGGAGGTCCTTCACGAGAGCGTCGCGAGAGATCGCCAGCCACCACTTGACGGCCGAGACCTTGAGAGCCGCATCCTTGGGTCCCGACATCCAGTTGCAGGGATTCCCGCTTCGCATCTCGGTCGCCTTTCCTCGTCTTGCTGCCGTGGGGGTCCGGAGCATTCGCTGTCTCGAAGGTTCGTCGCGCCCCACGGGGTCTCCTCCCCTCCATGCGGTAGAAATATCGCTTCGACCTGCGCAAACGCGCCCTATGTCCCTTTTGCGGAGAACTTTCCTGCGCAGGAGTGAGCGGGCGCGGGGAGAAACAGACGGACATGAGAACGAGTCTCGTGGTGCGAACGCTGCTGGCGATCGCGCTGTCCGCTGCGCTGCTGCCGGCCACGGGAGGAACCGCAGCCGCCGCATCGTGCGGCGGCTCGACGGCCACGGTCTTCCGCACCTTCTACGTGACCGCGAAGCCACACAAGAAGACGTACCCGTTGGGAGACGTCGTAAAGGTGGATATCACCGTGACGCGGCCCGCGCACGAGGATCCCGTCGGCGCAGGCGTGACGTTCGAGCCGCCCGCGTCGCTTCCGGCAGCAGATGTCGACGTAAGCGTCGGGCTCTACCTCGGGAACAACTATCTCTACGGGCTCGGCGTCACCGACTCGAACGGTGAAGCCACTGTCTCGATCAAGCTGAACGCGTCACAGACGGGGTGGGTGCTGGGCGAGATCGCCGCGCGGGAGTTCTACAACCGCGGCGGTTGCCCGGATATCGAAGAAGAGGGATACGTCTCGTACCCGAAGTTCTTCAAAGCGACGCTCTGACCGCGATCTAGAGGTAGCCGCGCAGCTCCGCCGCGTGCGCGACCCTTTCCACCGCGATGTCGAACGCGGCGTCGCGCAACATCGTGTTGTCGGACCGGCTGCGCTCGAACACCTGCTCGCTCGCCGTCGTCATCTTCTTTCCGAGCTCGGCGTTCACCTGTTCGACGTCCCAGACGAAACGCTGGGTGTTCTGCACCCACTCGAAATAGGAGACCGTTACACCTCCCGCGTTCGCGAGGATGTCGGGAACGACCGGGATACCGCGCTCACACAGGATCCTGTCGGCGGCCGGGGTGGTCGGCCCGTTCGCGGCCTCCACAAGCAGCCTCGTCTTGATCCGGTCGGCGTTGCCGGTATGGATCACGCCCTGGATCGCGGCAGGGATCAAGATGTCGCACTCCAGCTCCAAGAGGTCCTCGTTGCTGATCGCGTCCGCCTCGGGGAACCCTTTCAGCCCGCCCTCGCCGCGGTAGTGCTTCAGAACGGCTTCCAGATCGAGGCCGTTCGGGTTGTAGATGCCGCCGGCGACGTCGGAGACGGCGCACACCTTCGCGCCCTGCTCGGCCGCCAGAACCGCAGCCCAGTAGCCCACGTTTCCGAACCCCTGGATCACGACCGACGCCCCGTCGAAGGGAACGTCCAGCCGCCGAGCCATCTCGCCCGTGCACATGATCACGCCTCTGCCGGTCGCCTCCTCGCGCCCGGGCGAGCCACCGAGCTCGACAGGCTTGCCGGTCACGATGCCGGGCGTGTAGCCGTACTTCTGGCCGTACGCGTCCATCATCCAGGCCATCGTCTGCGCGTTCGTCCCCATGTCGGGCGCCGGGATGTCCCTGTTCACGCCGATGATGTACGAGATCATCGCCGTGAAGCGGCGGGTCAGCCGCTCCTGCTCCATCTTCGAGAGCTCGCGCGGGTCGCATTGAACGCCTCCCTTGGCGCCGCCGAACGGCACGTCGATCAGAGCGTTCTTCCAGGTCATCAACGCGGCGAGCGCGCGAACCTCGTCTAGATCGGCCGACGGGTGGTATCGGATACCGCCCTTGTACGGGCCGCGGGCGCCGTTGTGCTGCACCCGGTACCCGCGCGCGACGGTCATGCTCCCGTCGTCCATACGCAGCGGGACCTGAACCGCGAGCTCCCGGTAGCTGCTGGCCAGCACCTGACGCCGGTGGTCGGCCAGCCCGAGCCGTTCGGCCGACGTCTGGAAGAAGTACGTCGCCGCCTCGAAAGGCGTCATGTTGTCGGTCGGCTCGCGCGACGGTTGGGTCAGCCCGCGCGCATCGGCCTCCTGGTCCTTCGCCTTCGCCGCTTGGTCGCCCCCGTCGCCCACATGGCGAGACTAACGGCCGGAGGTGATCGTTTCCACAGACCCGTCGGGGGACGTCTCCTCGATGACCTCGGTGCGCCCGTCGAGGAACCTGGCGGTCTGCTCGTACGAGATCTCGATGAGCTTGCCCGTGTGCTCCATCGACGCGAACGGGACGAAGAAATCCAGCGTGATCGTCGGCAACATGACGAGCTTCACCTTGTCGGCGAGGTACAGCTGCTCGAGCGTGAGGCGCTGAGCGCGGGCGAGAGTGAACGCGTGAAGCAGGTAATCCATCGGCCTGTTCAATGGCCGGCGCTGCCGTGTGTGACTGGTCGAGTTCATGACGTAGATCGTCGTTGCCCCCAGCGTGGCAGCGGGCGCGATCGGAACGTTGTTCGCGACGCCTCCATCGATGTAGACACGCCCCTCCACCTCTACAGGAGGAAAGATCCCGGGCATCGCCGTCGAGGCGAGCAAGGGCTCCAAGACACGCCCGGTGGTGAAGAGCATCTCGGCCCCCGTCTCCAGCTCCGTCGCCGTGACCGCGAGCGGGATCTGGGTGTCCTCGAACCGGGCCGGACCGAGCGTCTTCTCTATCGTGCGGCGAAGCCCGCTGTTCTCGAAGACCCTGTTGCCCTTGACCAGCATCCGGGCCCACGAGGCTTTGAACCTCCCGCCGGGGAACAGGTCTCCTTCTTTCATGTTCCGCCACGACGACTCGAGATGCGCCACCCCGGCCGCCGTCGGGTCCATCGCCAGCCAGGTCGCGTTGAGAGCGCCGACCGAGGTCCCTACGGCCAGATCGGGCCGTATGTCCCGTTCGAACAGAGCGTGCATCGCCCCCACCTGAAGCGCGCCCAGCGGGCCGCCACCGGAGAGGACGAAGCCCACATGATCGCGCCGTCGCGAGGCGAGACGGCGTAGCCACTGGGCTCGAGAGGGATGAGGACGCGCCTGGTTGCTCACAACTCAGTTATCGGTACGACCGACGCTCTGGATGAGCGTGGACTGGCTAGCGCGCGGCCTTCTTCTTCGCCTGCGCGGTCTTCGCCTGCGCCGTCTTCACCGCGGCCGAGGAGGATTTGCGAGCCTTTGTCGCACCGGTCGCGGCCCGCGCCTGAGCCCGCTTCGCGGCCGCCGCCGACGACTTCTGCGCGGCCTTGGCCGTGACGTCGGCCTGCTTGCGGACGTTCTTGGTCGTAGAGCGGGCCGCCTTCTTGCTGGCGTCGCTGGCGCGTCGCACGCTCTTCGACGCCGTCTTGACCTCCTTGGATCCGGCGAGGCCGCGAGCGCTCTTCTTGCCCACATCGACCGCCGTCTTGACTAGCTGCACGCCGGCTCCGGCAGCAGCCGTGACGGCCGCCTTGGCGACCTTCGTCTGAGCCTTCGCCGTCTTCGCGTCCCGCGTCTTGGCAACCTCTTTGACCGCCTTGCCCGCGGTCTTCACAGCGGCTTTCCCGACCCCGCGCACGCTTCCTGCCGCCTTGCCTACCTGCTTACGGGCCCTCGCGATGTCCTTCGACGGCTTCCTCGCCATGATCCAGCCTCCCTTTGGATTTCTTTCGACCCTAACCGAGCACGTGTCGCGACGGATGGATCAACGGTCGAAGTGCAGCCGGACCCACGTCCGTCTCCCGCACGACGGACACCGCAGCCAGGAGTGGTGATACCGAACGAGTGGGACGTGGAAGTGGACCGGCCACAGCAGCGCCGCCAGCTCGAGGTAGTTCACGCGCGTCTCCTCGCGACACGAGGAACACTCGATCGTGCAGGTCCCGCGGCGTCTTTGGGTCTTCGTGTAGAGGGAGTGCCTGTTCGGCGCTTCGCGGCTCATTGGCTGCCCTTCCGCTCGTCGATCTGGCGGGCCAGCTCACGGTATGCGTCCGCACCGGGATGCGTCGGGGCGAAGGACAGGATCGAGACGCCCGCCTGCGACGCCTCGGCGAAGCGGATCGATTTCCGCACGGGAGGCTCCAACACCGCGAGGTCGTACCTGGAGCCGACGTCCGCGAGCACCTGACGCGCGTGTTTGGAGCGTCCGTCGTACATCGTCGGAATCACTCCGGTGATCGAGAGGTTCGGATTCGTGAAGTGACGTATGTCTCCCAGCGTCTCCACCAGCTGGCCCACACCGCGATGAGACAGTGCCTCGCACTGGAGCGGGATCACGACCTCGTTCGCTGCCGTGAGGCCATTGATCGTCAGGATCCCGAGCGACGGGGGGCAGTCGATGACGATGTAGTCGTACCGTCCGCTCACATCACGAAGCGCTCGTTCCAGCGCGTACTCACGTCCCGTCTTCGCGAGCAGTATCGCCTCGGCCCCGGCGAGGTCGATGTTCGCCGGAACCAGGTCGACCTCGCGCGAGATCAAGACCTTCTCCAAGGGAAGCCTTCGGACCAAAACGTCGTTGACGGTCTCCGCGAGCGCATCGGGATCGACGCCCATCGAATAGGTGAGCGCGGCCTGTGGGTCGAGGTCGATCGCCAACACGGCCTTGCCCATCTCCGCTAAGGCTGCGCCGATGGACAGCGTGGTGGTGGTCTTCGCCACCCCGCCCTTCTGGTTGGCGAACGCGAGGACCCGCTCCAACGCTAGGAACCTCCCGCTGCCGAGCCCTCTTCGCCGATCCTGATATCGAGGTCGGTCGCGGCGAGGAACGACTTCACCTGTTCGGGGGTCCAGCCGCGGTCGCGGAGCTCGAGGATGACCCGGTTGATCGCATCACCGGCGTCCTCTTGTTCGTATGACTCGTACCCGTCAAGGAAGCCGCGCGCGTAATCCCACGAGACGTACTCGTCCGGGTCTGGCTGAAAGGCGGGTTCGTGGACCGGAGACTCGCCGGCATCCAGAAGCTCGCGCAGGTTCCCCGCGAGCAGATCCCACGCTAGGAAATGGTCTTCGTCGCAGTCGGGGCAGTAGAAGACGACACCCTTGATCCCCTTCGGCCCCAGAAGCTCCTTCAGAGACTGGACGTCAACGAGGTCCTGGTGCAGCATCTCGCGCTCGTCGTCGTCGAGCGGGGCCTCGTCGTCTCCGGGCTGCTCTAGCTCGTCATCCATCCGGTCATCGTAAGCCGCGGCCAGGGCCACCTCCCGAGGTGGCTCCTTGTGACTACGTTATTTAGGCCTTTCTGTTCATTTCCCCGGCGGCCGCCGTGCCGCATCTTTGGCATATGGCTGTGCGTGCCGATAGCGCCCACATGGGGAAGGTTGATTCGTCCGATTCATCCCGTCCGGTCGTACTGGTCGTGGACGACGATCCCGATCTTCGGATGCTCGCGAACGTGCAGCTCGGCGAGGGCTTCGATGTCATCCAGGCCGAGAACGGCGAGGAGTGCATTCGAAAGGCGCGCAGCGAATCGCCCGACGTCATCCTCCTGGACATGATGATGCCGGGGATGAACGGGGCGGAGGTTCTGACCGCCCTATCCGATGACCCCGCCACTCGGAACATCCCGGTGATCTTCCTGTCCGGTCTGGGGACGACCGAAGACCGGGTCGCCGGCCTCGAGCGCGGCGCCGTCGACTACATCACGAAGCCGCCTCATCCCAAGGAACTGGTGGCCCGGGTTGGTGCGGCAGCGCGAACGAGAGCTCGCCGAGAGGAGACCGCCAGTCGCACGTCTGCAGCCTGGGTGGTGGGGCTCCCGCAGAGGAAGTCGTTCGAGCAAAGGCTCTCGCAGGAGATCTCTCGCTCCGAACGAAGCGGCGCCGCGCTCTCGATCCTTCTGATCGACCTCGACCAGCTCGAGGAGGTCAACGAGCAGATGGGCCGAGAGGCGGGCGATCAGGTGCTCGCCGAGGTGGCCGACGCTCTGGGCACGACGCTTCGCACCTCCGACACCCTCTACCGCTATGGGGGTGACGAGTTCGCCGCGATCCTGCCCGACACCGAGCTCGCGACCGCCTATCTCGCGGCGGAACGTTGTCGTGCGGCGATGAAGGAGATCAAGGCCGGTGGAAGGGCGACATCCGCTTCCGTCGGAGTCGCGCAGTTCTCGTCCGGCAGGACCGCCGAGGAAGTCATCGCGCGCGCCGAGATCGCGCTCTTCCGGGCCAAGGAGTCCGGCGGGAGCCGCACCTGGCGAGCCGACGATCCGCGCAGACATGGGCTCAACCCCGTAGCACTATCGGAGGAGCTGACCGAGCGCGAGTGGGACGTGGTGTTCCACCTGTCTCACCGCCGCACGGAGCAAGAGATCGCGAGGCGGTTGGGCATCTCCCGGGGAACCGTTCGAAGCCACAAGGCGCGGATCCGCAGGAAGTTGCACGTATCGCCCGACATCCGACTCTCCGACTTCGTGCGGACGAACTTCAGGGACCTTGTCGACCGGCTCCCCGATGACAGCGGGGCGAAGTGAAGGCCGACGCATCTACGCGCGTGCTGCTCATCGGCGCCGATGCGTCGCTGTGGATCGGGCTCTCCTCCACGATGGGAGGCGCGTCCCGGATCTTCGTGCCGAACGCCGTCGATGCCGACAGCATCTCGTCGGCGGCAGCGAACGTCGACGTGATCGTTGTCGTGCTGGGGAGCGAAGGGCCAGACTGCCTGCAACCGCTGCATCTGATCGGCCACCTGGGCTTACAGCGACGAACGGTCGTGCTGGCGCAACCCGAAGATCAGACCGCGGCGGCCGAAGCGGCCCTTCTCGGCATCGCCGGATATCTCCAGCAGGGGTCGAGCCCGGAACAACTCGCCGCCGCGGTGCAGCAAGTGACGGAACAGGGCGTGATGTATGACGCCTGGGGAGCGGCCGAGCTGCACTCGCGCCTGGAGCTTACGGACCATCGCGAAGCGGCCAACATCGGCGCGGCGAAGGCTCTCGCGGCGGCACTCGAGCTGAAAGACACCTACACCGGTGGGCATGCCGAGCGTGTGACGGCTATGGCCATGAGGCTTGCCCGCGTCGCGATGCTTGAGGGGGCGCTGCCGAGCGAGGTGCTCGAGGCCGCCTTCCTTCTTCACGACGTCGGCAAGATCGGGATCCCCGAGTCGATCCTCAGCAAGCCTGGGGGACTGACGGATACCGAGCGCCGTGTGCTCCAGACGCATCCGATCCTCGGCGAGCGCGTGGTCGCGCCGCTCGGCTTCCCATGCTGCGTCCGAGACGTCATCCGTCACCACCACGAGCGCTGGGACGGGAAGGGATACCCCGACGGGTTGGCGGGAACCGCTATCCCTGCTGCGGCGCGGTTGTTCTCGATCGCGGACGTGCTGGATGCGATGACGTCGATGCGTCCGTACCGCAAGCCCGTCAGCTTCCACAACGCCATCAGGGAGATCAAAGCCAACGCGGGGACGCAGTTCGACCCGCACCTGTGCGCGCTGGTTGACGAGACGTTCCTCGCGCGCGACGAGATCGCCGCTCCGGCGGCCGGCTAGAACGTCCCGAGGTACGCCTCCAGAAGGTCCCGACCTGCGAAGACGCCCAGCACCGTTCCGAGCGCGAGGAACGGGCCGAAGGGGACCTGCATCTTGCGGCCGCCGCCGCTTCGTGCCATCACCCCGACACCCACGATGCCCCCGATGAAGAACGACAGGAACATCCCCACGACGACCACTCCCGGACCGCCGGCGTAGCCGAGGAAGGTCCCCAGGACGAAGGCGAGCTTGACGTCGCCTCCACCCATCCCGGCCGGATACAAGAACGCGACGAGGAGGAAGAAGCCGCCGAAGATGACCGCCCCGACGGCAGCATCGATCAGCCGCCGCGGGTCTCCCCCGGCCAGCGCAGCGATCGCAAGAGCGATCCAGCCCGCGATGGCGGTGGGGAACACGATCTTGTTCGGCAAGAGCTTGTACTCGAGGTCGATCACGGTCAGGACCACCAGGGTCCAGAAGAAACCCGCGTAGATGATGGCCTCGGCAGAGAGCTGGAACTTCAAGGCCGCGCCGACGAACAGAGCGCCGGTAACGAGCTCGATCAGCGGGTAGCGGATCGAGATCCGGTTGCCGCAGTGCTTACAGCGCCCGCGCAGCACGACGTAGCTGAACACCGGCACATTCTGGATCGCGGTGATCGTGTTGCCGCAGTTCGGGCACTTGCTCCGGCCGGATGCGATGGATTCCTGGCGCGGAAGTCGGTAAGCAACCGCGGTCGCGAAGCTTCCGAAGATGAGGCCGAGCACCCCTGCGGCCGCGACGTAGAACGCGGCGAGCGGACCGGGGAGAGTCAAGTCATCGGCTACTTAGGCGGGGTCGCCGATGTGGTCTCGGATCCTTCCCAAGAGCGTGTCGGCTTCGAACGGCTTCATGATCACGTTGTCCGGCCCGATGGCGTCGTCGAACATCTCGTGCGCGTCGGGCTTCCCCGTCACCACGATGATCGGGATGCCGGTGGTGGTCGGGTGCCGCTTCATCTCGTCGAACATCCGCCCGCCTGAGACGTCGGGCATCATCAGGTCCAACAGGATCAGGTCCGGCTTGCGGAACTCGGCCTTCGCCAGTCCCTCGAGACCGTCGCGCGCCTCCATGACGTCGTAGCCCTGCTGCTCGAGGATGAATTTCTCGAGCTCGCGGACGGCTTCTTCGTCTTCCACGATCAAGATCGTCTTGCCCATGGCGGAAAGTTACCAGCTACACCCTCGCCCAAGCTGCTTTGAGAGCGACGCCAGAAACGTGCGGACCGATCACTCCCACAGTCCTCGTACGGGGGCCTCGGGACGCCGACGTCCCTCAACCGCTTCGACCATCCGCACGACGCGAACGGTCGCCTCGACGTCGTGCACCCGAACGATCGCCGCCCCATGAAGGACCGAGAGGGCGACGAGCGCGAGCGTCCCCTCCAACCGCTCTTCGAGCGGAAGCGCCAGCGTCTCGCCCACCACGTCCTTGCGGGACGGCGCGATCAAGACGCGGTCGCGTTGCGATGTCAGCTCCGGCAGCCTCCGCATCAGCTCGAGGGAGTGGAACGTGTTCTTGCCGAAGTCGAGGCCGGGATCGAAGATCAGCCGTTCGCTCGGCACCCCTTGTTCCGCGGCAAGTGCCTCCGACTCGCGCCACATGCGAGCTACGTCGGCCACGACGTCCGCGTAGACCGGTGAGCGCGGACGCCCTCTGATCTGGCCGCCGTGATGCATGAGCACCAGGTCGACTCCCGCTTGTGCACACGCGGACGGGAGCTCCGGGTCTGCTAGCGCCGTGACGTCGTTGAGGATGCCAGCTCCGGCCGCGGCGGCCGCGGTCGCGACGGCGGGACGAGCCGTCTCCACCGAGAGGGTGACATCGGTCTCCTCCCGCACCGCCTCGATCAGAGGGATAACCCGCGCCAGCTCCTCGTCCTCTGACACCTCGGGTCCCGGGCCCGCCTTCACGCCCCCGACGTCGAGGATGTCGGCGCCCTGCTCCACCAGACGAAGCGCATGTGCCACGGACTCCTCCAGTCCCGTGCGGCCACCGTCATAGAAGGAGTCGGGCGTCCGGTTCAAGATCCCCATCACCAGACAGCGATCCGGGCTCACTCCAGGATCTCGGGTGCTTGCCGCCGCCCGACGGAGACCATGAGGATCCCGATCAGGATGGCGAGACCGCCGGGGTACACGAGCAGCGACGGCGTTCCCTGGAACAGGAAGAACGCGAGCGCGATGGCTATCGGCGGCTCGGCCATCACCGCCACGTAGACGGTCGTGGCATCGAGGTCTTTGACCACGTAGTTCAGGACCGTGTGGCCCAGGATCTGCGGCCCGATCACGATCCCCGCGATCGCCGCCCACGTCTGCGCCGTATACCCCCACAGCTCCACGCCCGTCGCGACGCATACCGGCAAGAGCACCGCCGCCGCGATCCCATACGTGATGACCGCGTACTCGATGATGCCGAGCTCGCGCCGCGCCACCTGCCCCGCGAGCGCGTAGCCGGCCACGGCCACCGCTCCGATAAGTGCGAGGAGATCTCCTCGCAGCGAGGCCTCGCCCCCCTCGGCTCCGCCCGCGATCGCGGCCGCGCCGGCGAACGCTAGAGCGATGCCGATCCACACGATCGCCTTCATCCGTTCCTTCAACACGTATCTGGCGGCGATCGCCACGAAGATCGGCGCTGTCGTGACCAATAGGACTGAGTTCGCCACGCTCGTGAGCTCGAGGGAAGTGATCCAGGTTGCGAAATGGAGCGCGAGGAAGACACCGGCGACCGATGGAAGCACCCATCCGCTTCTTTGCATCCTGCGGAAGCCGCCGCGCGTGAAGGGCAGGAGCAATGCTGCCCCGGCCGCGCATCTCCAGAACGAGATCGCCAGCGGATGGGCCTCCTGCGCGTACCGGATCAGGATCGCCGAGACCGAAGCCCCCAGAACTCCCACCACCAACAGCGTCCACGTCACCCATCCCACGGTCCCGGGGCGCGCGGGAGCAAGGGTCGCTTCGGCCATGCCCGCTACCCTAAGTCGGTGGCCGCGCCGCAGATCGCAGTCGGAGCCGTCGTCGTGCGCGACGGGAAGCTGCTGATGGTGCAGCGCAACCAGGAGCCGGGAAAGGGGCTGTGGTCGGTGCCCGGCGGGCGCCTCGAGCGTGGCGAGTATCTCCAACAAGCCGTCGTGCGCGAGGTCCAGGAGGAGACGGGGCTAGCGGTCGAGGTTGGAGACCTTCTGGGGATCCTCGAGGTCGTCGGCGACCCTCACTACGTGATCCTCGACTTCGAGGCGACGCCGCGCGCTGAGATAGAGCCGCGGCCAGGAGACGACGTCGCCGCGGTGAGGTGGGTCGCTCTCGAGGACGTCGCGAGACTCGACTGCACGCCGCGCTTCGTCGAAACGCTTCGCGGCTGGGGCATAGGGATCTAAGTAGTGATAGCAATATCCGTCATCTGACGGATAGGAACCAGCAGAGCTTCGGCGTGAGCTGCTACGTGCGGCGGGTTCTCCTCGCTTCGAACCGGAGTAGCCTCCTGGGAGCCGATCCTGCTGCCATAAGTGGCCACGTCAGGCCCTTGCCCGACAAACAGGAGCCCCAGGCCGATCCGGCGAACCTGCAGTCCGTAGGGAGCTCTATCGTGGGGGAAGACGAGTATGCGTCGCTGTTTCGTGGCAGCCATAACGTTGCTGTGCCTGGCGGCTTCGCTGTCGCCGGCTGTGGCAACACCGCCCAAGGAGCCGCGTGCGGAGGCAGGCCGGCCGCCCATGGTCTTGCCCAAGGGTCCCGACGATGTGACGGTCGTAGCCACGATCGATCGCAACTTCGTGCCCTATCACTGGGATTTCCTCGCTTCGAAGATGCCTCAAGCTCTGGACAACGACTCCTCCAACGACCTCCCGCTCGATCGCCCACCCCACGAGTGGCTCCCCGGTTTCCCGCATCCGGACAAAGCCTTCAAGTCCTATAACCGCTTCGACCTGACCCTTGATGAGAAGAACCCCGACGCCCCATTGATGGAGCTCGACGCCAAGGACAAGGCGGAATGGCACAAGGTCAAGAAGAGCACCTTCGACGAGGTCAACTACTACTGGATGCCGGGCACGAAGGTGATCGGGGCGGTGGAGTTCGGCGCCAACAAGCTCCACGGCGAGCCAAGGGCTCACGGCCTGGGAGTGACGAGTGTCTCGGTGGGCAACATCCATGGGACCTGTCCCGAGTGCCTCCTCGTATTCATCAACAACGATGACAACACCGATGAGGACGACACGGCGGACGCGTTCCGCTGGGCGATGGCTCAGCCGTGGATCGACGTGGTTTCGAACTCCTACGGAGACGGGGTGGCGAAGGTCTACAACGGACCTGGGGTGACGGAGAGCCTCGAGGCGAGTGAGCGCGGCCAAAGCGTGGTCTTCTCGGCCGGGAACGGTATCGAGAACCTCTTCACCGTCCCCAACAGCACCTATGCGTCGTCGGAGAAGGGGCCGGACTGGATCATCACCGTTGGAGCCGTATCTCCCGGCAAGGACAATCCTTACGGTCCCCCCAACCCGGGCGCCGGCGAGCACAGCTCCTACGTGGGGGCAGGCAAGCCCGTCGACGTCGCCGGTTTGGGACGCCGCTATCCGTCTGCTTACGATTCGCAGACCGTGGGTGGTACAGGAGCCTCCGGCTTCGACGGCACATCAAACGCTGCTCCGACAATCGCCGGCACCTATGCCCGGGCCCTTTACATGGCGCGCCTCGAGCTGAAGGGCCCGAGCCGCATCCAGGAAGGAGGTGTCGTTGCGGTTGGGCGACCTTACAAGTGTGGTTCCGCCCGCCCGAAGTGCGAGCTGAAGGACGGAAAGCTAACCGCGATCGAGCTTCGCAACCGTCTCTTCAAGGGAGCGATCCATACCGCAGGTGGCACGACAACCCTTGTCGGGGGAGAGGTTCCACCCGTCGGCGAAGAAGAATTCATGAGCGAGGGCCACGGCACCTATTTCGCGCGGGAGACCCGCGACGACGACGAGTGGCTGAAGGAGTTCGCCCGTATCACGGGACCGATGTTCGGATACGCCAAGGAGTTGGAGCGGCCCGAGGGCGAGAAGGAGTGGATGATCGTGGATTCCTACTGCCGCCAAGAGATCTGGGCCACCTGGACGGACGGCTACTACAACATGGACAAGACGCCCTTGCCCGGACCCGACCCCCAGTACCCGATACGTTCGGCTCTGGAGGAATCGTGCCCCGCACTCCCGCAGCCCCCCGGGTGAAGTCCAGGGTTGAACTTGCAGCTCTCGTGGTGCGGCGAGAACGTTGATCTAAAAAGGGCGGCTTCCGCTTTCTAGGAACATTTGCCTAACTCTTGGTCAGGTGGCTGCTCTGTCACCGGAAGGAGTACTTGAACACGTCGCTGTCCAGATTCGTGTCGCCGGGGACAAGATTCGAGTCGTACGAGGTGAAGAACGCTCGTCCGCCCCTAGCAGCGAGGTCCACATCCCAAATGGAGCCCACGCTGTCGGAGCCGTCGTAGCTGTTGTTCGCGACGCTGATCCGGTTCGTGCGTCGATCGTAGACATAGACGGACGCGCCTGAACCCTTCGCGGCTCGAGCGAGTTTTGTCGCCGAGAAGGCGATGTAGCGGCCGCTGTGGGATATCGCTCCATGTCCCATCGCTACATAGCGGCTGATCTGGTGACCCTCCGGCGTCACGCTCAGGACGCGTGTTCTATCGGACCTGATGTCGTGCAGGAAGATGTCCCATTCACGATCGCGGTCGGACGTGGACCAGTTGCGACCTTTCGAGTTGAAGACGATGAACCGACCGTTGCCCGAAAGGTGGAGCCGTTGGGGACCGTACTTGCCGTCGTCGACGCCGACCAGACGCACCTTGCCCGACTGCCGGTCCAGCAAGAAGAGCCCGGTTCCGACTGCTCCCCCTTTGTCCCGTGCCCGCGCGCTGATGAGGAGCAGTGACCCGTCCGCCGACGCGTCGACGAGCGCCGAACCAGCTCGTCGTGTGCCGCGTCCAAAGGAACGATGTAGGTCGATGTAGCGATCCCGGAACGTGTCCCACAGCATCGCTCTGCTGTACGGCTTCGTGTTCGATGTGGCGGTGAAGCCGATGAACCGGCCATCTCCGATGGGGAACGGGCTCGACACGCTAGAGCCGGCCGGCCCCTCGACCTGGCGGCGTGCCCTGTCGGCTATGTCGTAGAGGGAGTAGGAGTCCGGACCGTCGTAATAATTGCCTTCCGCGTACAGGACCCGGCTGCCATCACTCGATATCTGAGGATCGAAGATGTCCTCGTGGTAGGCGGTGTCACCGCCGAGATCCAACCGGTGCACGCCACCTGTCCTGAGGTCCTTGACGAAGATCGTGTAGTCGTGGAACGAGCACCTCTCGGTGAGGTTGGACGCGGACGCCTCGAAGGCGACGAACCTTCCCGTCCTTGAGACCGAGACGTCCTTCGTTCCTCGGTTCGCCTGCTGCTCGGCGGGTGAGACGTTTACACGAGAGAGGCTCCCGGACTCGCGCACCAGGCTTGGCACAGGCGCGTCGCGGAACCTACGGATACGGTAGGTCGTGCCTGGACCGGCTTCGTCAACGACGTCGTTAAGGACGGCGGTCGGCTGCAGGGTCCGGGCTGTCGGTTGGAGCAGATAACTGCAATCGCTGAATGTATCAGTTAGCCGACGGGCCACTTTCCAAGACACGATCGCCGAGCCATCATCGAGTGAGGTAAGGGTGACGGCAGCGAACCGTGGTTGGACGCCATTGCACTTGTCCACGAAGCGACCGCTCGTGCCGGGGTCGGCTCCGTGAAAGTTCGCGTTGAAACGGAAGCAGATATGCGGCGCCGTCCTGAGTCCACGTTGGGGAGGCTCCGCCCGGACCACGTACGTCACCGAGCTATCACTTGGGGGAGCGGCCGCGATATGCATGTGAGCCCTGAATTCCTGCGCGCCGTTGTCGAACCAGACGTTCAGGATGTCGGCTTCGGGAACGTAGGTTGCAGCGGTTGCGACCGCGCGGGGTCGATGAGCGTCGCCACGGGGATCCTCTATCTGGACCTTCTCTGGCACCGCGGGCGCACCCACGGCGGTTGGCGGATGCACCACACCGAGCAGAGACGCGAGGAGAGTCAAACCCAGTACCGCAGGTAACCGCCTTTTGACCGCCATATAGGACAAGACACTCGGCGGCCTCGAAACCATGCCTGCAATGACCGAGATGTCCCGAACCAGCGCAGCCCCAAGCGTTCCACGGCGCCAGTCCGACGTCGGGATCGAACCGGTGTAGCCGTTCGAGCGAAGCCCGCAGAGCCGTTGACAAGCAAGACGCTCCGGGCGCAGCAAGTAGTTTTTGTAGTTCGTGCTTCTCCTGCAGCCGATGAACCCCCCGGGCGTCACACAAGAGGCTCGACGAAGTTCAGGGATCTCGATAGGTGATCGCGCTCACGTACCCATCCCTCGGCTCCTCCGGAGCGGCGAGGACGGATATTTGCTCAGCGGCGGCGTCCAGGGTGATCTCGCGGTTGCACCCCAGGTCGCTCGCGGGGCTTTCGTATCGCGCTATCCACCGTCTGCTGCGCGAAGGCTTATCGAGGGCGATGGTCACGAGCTCACATGGAGGCTCGGCTGTGCCAGAGAGGTAGATCCGGTCATTGCGGGCTGGCGCGAGGACCATGTCATCAAGGATGGTCTCGTCCTCGACAGTCCAGAGTTCTCGCCCCGAGCGCCAGCGATACGCGGCTGCGAACGAGCTCTCGCCATCCTCACTGTGCCCCGCCACGAGAACGGCCCGCCGCTCCTCGTCGACAACGAACGTCCTCGGAGTACCGGCGACGGGATAGAACGTCTTCCACAGACGCTCACCGGAGGAAACGTCGAAGGCAACGGTCGCCAGCCGACCGCCCTCTCGGCCCCCGTATCCCGTGACGGCGACGGTTTCTCCAACATCGGTGATCGGGCCTGCGGGAGCCGTGCGCCGGAGCACCGCCTCCCAGCGAAGGCTGGGTCGTCGAGGATCCGGGTTCACAGCGAGCAGGACCGTCCGGATTCCTGAGTCATCAATGTCGATGTCCACCAGAGCTTTGACAAAGAGCGTTCTCTCACTGTGCGAGAAGGCGATGCGGGGAAGCAGGTCGTGGAGGCCACGAGGCCCGTCGTATACGAGCCGGGCGAGCCGGTCCCCTGTCGCGGCTCGGTAGGAGGTCAGAAAGACGTCGGAGTCAAATCCGGTCGGCTCCGGGGTCTCGCCCGCAACGAACAGGATCCTCCCGTCCCCGCGCGCTAGCACCTGCCGAGGTTTGTCGCCGGTTCCTCCCGTGCCCAAACGACTCTTCCAGACGACGGCTCCCGTGGCCACAGAGAAAGCCACGACATTGGCCTCCCTCGGACGCTGCCGCGCACTGATGCTTGTCACCACGACGTGACGACCATCGGGCAGAGGTTCGATGTCGGTCGGAAGCCCTCCCGACGTTCCGTGCCGACCGACCCATCGGCTCTCTCCGGTCCGCGCGTCGTAAGCACCGATCTCATAGTTTGCCTCGGAGTGCCGGCCAGCGACGAACACGATCGAACCATCCGGGCTGGTGGCGACTACCTCGCGCTGCTCGAGCTGCGCGGCTACGTCCGCCGCCGTTTCCTCACACTTGTCGTCTTGGCCCTCTACTACACAGACGGGGACCGGCGCGGTGCCCGCAGCTGCACCTGGACCGGCTGATCCCGAAACCAGCAGAACCATCGCGAGGATCGCTCCTAGCGTCGACGCCTTCCTGTTCATGTCTTCTCTCGCTGGCTGACCCAAACCTCGATAGTTCGACCGGCAGCAGGTTTCGCCTGCACCATCACTAGCCAGACGAGCTGGCGGCTCCTGGCGTTGCATCGGCCCAGGAAGGTCTTGACGAGGAGGCCGCGTCCGCACCTGACCGATGACTTCGCCGCAGGAGAAGACGAGCGTCGACGCGATCCGCACGTTGCTGAAGTCCGCGAGTCTCCGGCTGCGGAAAGATCGTGCTCAGGATCGCACTGCCGCTCCTGGGCGCTCCGGCACCTCCGCGCTCACCGTGGGGATCTGGGTCGTCTTCCCTTCTTTTTCCGCGGCGGTTGCGTAGTACTCCGCTCTTGCAGGAGCTCCAGGGCGGCAACCGCGTCGACGAGCCCGGCCCCCTTGTCGAAGGAAACGGTTCCTCCCGGGTTCTGCGGATCGGGTTCGTAGGGAGCGCCGTCGGCGAACTTGTGCGCAGCGTCCTGTAGCAGATCTTCGACCTGTGCCGGCGTCAGGGCCGGCTGAGCTTGATATAGCAGTGCGGCGATGCCCGCAACGTGCGGTGCTGCCATCGAGGTCCCCTGGATCGTCGAGTACCAGGGGTGGTAGGCGGTGGTAACTCCGAAGCCCAGGTTGCACACCGGCTGTATCTCTTGGATGCAAGTAGAGGTGATGTGGGTCCCCGGCGCGACAACGTCCGGATACGTCTCAGGTGACCCCGCGCGTCCTCGGCTCGAGCTCGAGTACATCAAGCCATCTCGAGAACCGGAATCGAGATCGTCGTAGTTGCCCACAGAGATCACGCCCGGCAGAGGATTCTTGGCATCAGACACCAACCTGTCGGCAGAGCCGTTCCCTCCGCTGTTGCCGGCGGCCCAAACCACGGTCGTACCTCGATCAACCAGCTCGCCGACGAGTCTCGAGATCGTGCTGTCGGGGTCGAACTCTCTGGGGCGGCCGTAGGAGTTCGTCACGACCCGGATGCGCGGGTCGAAGTTGTCGTAATGCTGGACGATGTGATCGAACGCAACTGCGGCCCAGAGCATGTACAACGTCTCTCCTCCGCCGTAGCCGTAGAGCGACACCCCCGGCGCGGCACCCGCAAACCGACCTTGCGATTGAGCGCCGGTCCCGGCCACGATGCCGGCTACATGCGTGCCGTGTCCTGAGGTCGTGTCGGTGACTGGTGTTTCGATCAGCGGACAACCGTCGCACACGATCTTGTAGTTCCTGGCCATCCTGGTGCTTAGATCAGGGTGCGTCCCCAGGATCCCGGTGTCGAGCACCGCCACTCCCACGCCGCTGCCGTCGATCGGCCCGCCACTGGGGCTGCGATACGGGGCCTCGGGAGTTCGAAGCTCTTGCACACGGGTGGCAACCGTTGCGCTCTCGTTGAGAAGGGGCAACTGTCTGTTCGCCTCTAGGCGCAGCACCCGTGGGTCGCGCGAGATCGTGCTGAAAGCGCGGCTGGTGCCCTCCGCGTAGACGACGTCGATGCTCGTTAGAGCGACTACGGGTCGTAGGCCACGGCGGCGCAGGAAGTCGCGTTGGTGTCGGGTTCCCGCCTTGAAGTGCACGAACGCGCCCCGGACACCCGCGTATGTGGGACCCGCGTTGCTTACGCCGCGTACTACTTGATCGGTCGCCTCCCACGGCGTCCTCGCACCCACGGCGCTTGCCGGGAGATAGGACGCGGTCAGCACGAGACCGATCAGGGCCAGGTGTCCTGACCGGGAAAGGCGCAATTCGGTTGTCCCCCGTTCTCCGCGAGAAGCTTTGGTCGTGGATTCTCCCCGCGACCCGCCATCCCTCTAGCGGAGCAGCACTATCCGCCAGAGATCCGGCACCCGGGCCAGGCTACGCCCTGGTTCCGATGTCGCAGAACAACCCTTGGGAGGTGGCCCAGTTAGCAGAGAAGGGGCTAGCAGAGGAAGAGCGCTACCTGGCTTCCCTCGCGGATCTTCGAGCCCGGTGTCGGGTCGGTCTCGACGACCGTTGCCGACGACCCTCCGCACGGCCGCCGCACGACCACCCGTAGCCCCTGGCTCTCGAGCTCGTTCCTCGCCGCGGTGGCGCTCATACCGCGCACGTCGGGCATCTTGATCAGCTCGAACTCCGGCCCTATCGACACGTAGATCTCGACCTTGCTGGCCTCGTCCGCGATCTCCGCCGGGCCGGGAGAGGTCGAGATCACGAGGCCTTCCTCGACCTTGTCCGAATACGCGTCCACCAGGACGGGCTCGAACCCTGCGTCCTTCACCCTGGCTGCGGCTTTCGCTCCGGGCAGCCCGGTCACGTCGGGGATCTCCAGCGGCTTCGGCCCCCTGCTGACGACCAGCGTCACCTTGGAACCGACGACCAGCCGTCCCTCCGAAGGACTCTGCTCCAGAACCGTTCCCTCTTCCTCCAGAGAGAACTCCTTCGTGACCGGACCGGGCAAGAGGTCGGCACCCACCAGCTTCTCCTCGGCCTCTTCCAGCGCCATGCCCGTAACGTCCGGGAGCTTCACCTTCGGGGGCCCGAGAGACATCACTACCTCGACGCCGGAGCCCTCCTCTAGCTCGTCTCGGGCCGCGGGAGATTGCTCGAGAACCGAGCCCTTCGGGACCTCCAGGTCGTGCTCCCGATCGACGACCAGAAGCTCCAGCTCCAGCTGTTCCAGGACGCGTGCCGCCTCCTGCTTCCGCATGCCTTCGACGTCGGGCACGGTCACCATCTGTGGCATGACGAACCGTCCGACGGCTCCGGCCGTCCCGGCGAGCAGCAGGAGGATCAACAGGGCGGCGAAGACCGTCTTCAGCCGCGTCTTGCGGCGGCTGCGCCGGGCGGGGCCGTCGTGAACGTAGGAGGCGAGGTCGTCGTCGCCGACCACCGCGATCTCGCCGGTGACCTGGTCCAGAAGGCTGTCCAGTGGGGGCGACTCTGGCAGACGGAACACGGCGAGGCGGCGCAGCGCGCCGGCCATCTCGGCCGCGCTTCCGAAGCGCTGCGCGGGATCGACGGCACAGGCGCGCAGCACGATGTCATCGAGCTCGTGCGGGATGCCCTTGTCCCACGACGACGGCGGCCGCGGAGGCTCGTGGGCGCGTCGCTGCAGCAGGTCCCCTCCCGCCCCCTGAAGGGGAGGGAGCCCCGTGAGCAGCTCGGATAACACTGCACCGGCGGCCCAGAGATCCGACGCAGCCGTGGCCTCCGCACCGCGTGCTTGTTCGGGCGACAGGTAGCGAAGCGTCCCCGGGATCATCCCGCCGGGCGCGGTGCGGTCCGCGTCGGCGACGATCGCGATCCCGAAGTCCGCGACCTTCACCTCGCCGCCGCGGTTGAGAAGGATGTTCTCGGGCTTGACGTCCCTGTGGACCAACCCTTTGGAGTGCGCGACCTGGAGTGCCTCGCACACCCCGGCGACGATCTCGACCGCCTGGCGAGGCTCGAGGTTGCCGCGCGCGACGAGGATGTCGCGCAGATCGGTTCCGGAGACGTACTCCATCACCATGTAATAGGTGCGGTCGCCTTCGCAGCCCCAGTCGTGGACGCCGACGATGTTCGGGTGCGTGAGACGCGCGGCGGCGCGGGCCTCGGCCCGGAAACGCTCCACGAGCTCTGGATCGGATGCGAGCGAAGGTTGCAGGATCTTCACCGCCACCGACCGGTCTAGAAGCAGGTCGTGGCCCCGGTAGACCTCGCCCATCCCGCCGCCCGCCACGCGAGCGACGAGCCGGTACCGCTGCGACAACGTCTCTCCGACGAGATCCCGCATCACCTTCATCGGCATCCCCCTTCAGGGTTCGTCAACGTCAACTGCCGCCGTGTTGGCGCAGGTGGTACTCGAACCGGTTGTCCAGAACGGCGATGGCCCGCGCCGCCGCGTCCGCCTGACCCAGCGCGGAAGCAACATCGGACGAGGCCGAGTCCCCCGCCGCCTTGGCGTCGGCGACCGCGGCTCTGAGATTCGAGAGCGAGCTCCAGAGCCGCTCGGTGGCACGATCCAGCCTCTTCGAGGTACGGACCCGCTCGTCTTCGAGCGACTCCACCCGCTGTTCCAGCTCCTCGATCTGCTCCTCGAGCGCGTCGAGGGCGGCCAGCGCGTCCGCCGCCTGCTCTCGAGCTTGCTCGTCGCCGACGTCCAACAGGGGTGCGTCTCCCTCCTCCCCTCGGCCGCAACTCGTCGAGAGCGCGAGCGCCACGCCAAGGACGACCAGGCCCCATCTCATAGGTCGCATCGTCACACGAGCCTCCCCGGCCCCTTCGGCATTCGTACAGCTATCCGCACCTCAGAAGCTAACAGAAATCACAGAAGTAACAAACCAACTTCTGGATGGAAAACGGCAGAGCTCCGGCGGCTTCAGGCGGAGCCGGTCAGCTCCAGCTCCGCTATCAGGGGGAGGTGGTCCGATGCTCTGGTTCGAAGGGTCCAGGAGCTCACGATGTCGATGTCGCTCGAGACCAGGATGTGGTCGATCTGGCGCTTCGGAAACCTGCGCGGCAGCGTGCCGTGGCCGAAAGCGCCGCGGAAGCCTCCCACGAGCAGAGGGGTCAGATGTCGGGCGGTGCGGTTCAGGTCCCCCAGCACGACGGCGGGCGGGGACAGGCCTGCCGCGAACGTTGCAAGAGCCGGGACCTGCGCGTTCAGAACGCGGGGCTTCGTGCCCAGGTGAGCGCACGCGACGTGTAAACCCGACCAGATCGCGGTGATCACCCCCCTGGGCTCTTCTTCGCCTACCTGCGGCAGAGCGTGGAAACCCGCGTCCGACGCACCAGGCCGCGCCGCGATGCCGATCCCGTACTCGCCGCCATCCCTATGCAGCGTGGGAAAGAAAGCCACCTCCATCTGCAGCAAGGTTGCGAGTTCAGCCGGTTGATCCATACCGCCCGACCGTTCCATGCCGCGGTCGAGCTCCTGGAGCGCCACCAAGTCGGCCTCCGTCGTCGCGATGACACCTGCGACGCGGGCGACATCGACGCGTCCGTCCGAGCCGCGGCAATGGTGCACGTTGAAGGTCGCTACTCGGAACCTCATGCGGGAAAGATAGGTCCAACACCGTGCGACGATTGCGGGATGAGTACCTCTGACACCCAGGTCGCCGAACAGGACGACCAGCTCTACTGCTACGGCCATCCCAAAGAGCCGACGAGGCTGCGGTGCTCCCGCTGCGAGCGACCGATCTGCGGACGCTGCGCGATCCCCGCTTCCGTCGGACAGCACTGCCCCGAGTGCGTCGCGGACGCCCGCCGGACCGCGCCGAAGATCCGTTCGACCATGCAGGCGACGGCACCGGCGGTGATGACGATCATCGGGATCGACGTCTTCGTCTACCTGCTGCAGATCCTGGTTGGCAGAGAGGTGGTCCAGACGCTCGCGCTAAGCCCGTCGCTCGTCTCGACCGGCGAGTGGTGGCGCCTGTTGACGCCGATGCTGGTGCACGGCGGGCCGCTCCACCTCTTCTTGAACATGTACATCTTGTTCATCTACGGGCCGAACGTGGAACAAGCTTTCGGGACGGTCCGCTTCATCATCATGTTCCTGATAGCGGGCTTCATGGGCAGCGCCTTCTCCTACGCCTTCCCGCCGGACGTGGGCAGCGTTGGCGCGTCGGGCGCGATCTTCGGAGTGGTCGGCGTGCTGGTGGTCTACCTGTTCAACCGCCGGCGCAGCCAGTTCATGGCGGGTTACCTGCGCGGGATGGGCTTCTTCGTCATCGCCAACCTGATCCTGGGGTTTCTCCCGGGGCTCAACATCGACAACTTCGCGCACATCGGAGGCCTCCTCGGCGGCGTGCTGCTGGGGCTGGGCTTCGACCGAGGCCGCGGCGGTGAGGCGCGGTCTCCGCTGGCGCTTCAGGTAGCCACGGCCGTTGCGGTCACCGCGCTCGGGCTATTGCTCGTTCTCTCCTAGGGCTTAGTCGGCCTCCGCCAGCCCCGCCGGGTCCGGCTCTACGCGGCACTCGGGATCCGCTCCGCTCCCACATGCCACCAAGAACGCAGCACCGTCCGCGTCCATGATGTCCCACCAGCGATCCGCCAACGCCACCGCCAGCGACCGACGCCCCTCCACGTCCAGGTGAACCGGGTCGCGGAACGCGGCGGGCGTCCCGAACGCGCCCTCTGCGTCGATCAGCGTCACGCCGGTCTCGGAGACGAAGCGGGTGAGGGCTTCATGATAGGCGAGACGGTCGGAAACAGCGTCCTCGTGGGCCTCCCAGTAGTCGTCCGTGACCGGCATGTTCAACAGGACCAAGCGGACACCGCGGGCGCTCAGCTCTCTCTCCAGGTCCACCAGCGCTTGATACTCCGGCCCCCCCACCGCGAAGTCCACGAGCGTCTTCTCATAGAGGCCCCGGATCAGCTTCGGGGGCCTGTGGTACTCCCGCGGCTCCTCTAGCCGCGTCCCCCGCGGCCCGATCACCTGGCGCGTGGCCGCCTCCGCCAACGACTGCTCGGAGTCGGCTTGGAAGAGCTGCCCCGGCTCTCTCAAGGCGCGGCGATAGCGCATGAAGTAGCTGAGGTTCTCGAGCTCGCCCTCGAGGCGGCTCACGATGCTGCCGGTCGCCTGCTTGTATCCGGGCGACGCGACGAACTTCTCGTACATCACGAGGTTCTTCGGCCCGTTGTCGCTGAGCTCCCGGCTCTGGATCCCGACGACCACCACCTCCGGCGACAACAGAGGCTGAACGATGTCGACGACCCACGGCGTCACCGTCCGCATCGAGGGCCCGGCGAAAGCGGCGTTGTAGCTGCTGGCCCCCGATGCCTCCGTGAACGCGACCGCATCCACGCCCCCGGCCATCATGGAGCTGCCCGCGAAGACGACGTCGACCTGCTGGCCCTCGTTCGCGTAGTGGCGGATCTGGTTGAGCTTCTGGGCGATCTCTATCCGGGGCCACTTCCCCGGATCGATCGGAAGGCTCGGCGCCAGCAGCCTTGCGCCCGCCTCAACGCCGACGATGACCACGAGGAAGGTCGCCAGCGTGATGTAGCCAGACCTCGCCCGCGTGGACCGCATCTTTCCCCTCGGCTCGATCGTCCGTGACCTCCAGCGTCCCCCACTTTGGTCGTGTTTCGTCCCGGATTTCGGGACATTCCGCGACCAAAACGGGTGGAGCCGATCAGTTAGACGCTTCGGTGCCGGGAAACATTGCTCGAGAAGAGATGCTTCCTAGCTACGCGATCTCGACCTGCCCGTTCTTGATCACGGCCTCACCATCGGGATTGTAGGTCTCGAACCCGTAGGTCTTCGTGTCTCCGCCGCCGGATAGCTCCCAGAACTTCGTCGTCAGCTCCTGGCCGGGGAGAACCGGCTTCGAGAACCTGACCGACACCCGCCTCACCCGCGTCGGGTCGCCCGCTGCGAGACCATCGACCGCGCCCTTGGTCGCCATCGCCATCGTGCACATCCCGTGCAGGATGATCCCGGGAAGACCCGCCATCTTGGCGAAGGCCTCGTCTTGGTGGATCGGGTTCTGATCGCCCGACGCTTCCGCGTAGCGGAATGTCTGATCCTCGTCGACCTTTACCGAGTCCTGGAACACGGCGGTGTGCTCGGCAGCGGTGGGGCCACCGGTGGAGGGCTTCTTGCCCCCGCCGCCGGAGCCGCGGATGAACGACGTCGCCCTGACCTCCGCCACCTTCTCGTCGTTCTGGTTCGTGACGTCGATCTTCACCGTGAAGGTCTCGCCCGTGTCCTTCTGCTCGATCGACTCGATCACGGGGTGGACCGTCAACGTGTCGCCTGGGCGGATCGGCCCGTGGAGGACGTGCTCCTCCTCGCCGTGCACGAGCCGCATCAGATCCGCTTGAAGCTCGGGATCCATCGCGGCCTGCATCAGGAACTGGAACGCGGGGACGATCGGGAAGATCGGCGACGCCACCGAATCGTCCCCCGCCAGGTAACGCTCGTTCAGGTCGTTCGTCGCCCGCGCGTACTTCTCGATGGCCTCCGCGGTAACCGGGAACGTCTGCGGGTCGTAGGTCTTGCCGACAAGAGCGGTGTTCAGCGGCATCTGGTCGTTCCTCCTCTACTCGGCGGGTAGCTCGACGTCGGCCTCGCCGACGATCGCCGTCTGCTCGTTGTCCAGGTTCAACCCCTCGGGTCCGGCGCCGCGACGCCGCGCCTCTAGGGCGATCCTCACGAGGCCGTCGTCCTCGATCGAAACGACACGGCCGGTACAGGCGAGCTCGTCACCTGCCCACACCCGGTTCGTGAACCGAGTCTTGTAACGACGGATGTTCTGCGGGCCGCCGACCCAGTGTCCAAGCGCGGTCGCGAGGAAGCCCGCGTTCAACATGCCCATGGCGAAGACGGTGGGTGCGCCCTGGCTGCGCGCGTACTCCTCGTCCTGGTGGATCGGGTTGTCGTCGCCCGACGCGTCGGCGTACCGGACGAAGTCGTCGCGGGTAAGCGGGCCGAACACGACCTCTTCGAACTCCATGCCGGGCATGACGCCGTCGCGCGTCAGGCGCACGGGGAAGATCCGGTTCGTATCGATCCTGTTCTCGCTCATCCGACATCCTTTGCCGTTTGCAGAAGCGTGTAGTACGCGGTCATGACCTCGTCGCCGTCGGCGTCGGTGAAGACCGTCTCGTAGGTGACGAAGCGCATCGTGCCGCCGCGTTTCCCCTCTTTCTCGAAGTCTTTCGAGATGCGCATCCGCCCCTTCAAGGTCTCGCCCACGAGCGGCAGGCGCTTGATCACGAACTCCTGCTCGCCGTGCAGGACGCGGCCGTAGTCCAGGTTCGCACCGAGCTTGGATTCTCGCTCCTCGCGAGGGACCTGGAAGATCTGCGTCACCCCGAAGGTGGGTGGCGCAACCGGGCCGGGGAACCCCAGCTCGAGAGCTGCCTGGGGATCGGCGTAGATCGGATTGGCCTCGTCGCCGACCGCCGCCGCGAAACGCTTCACGTGCTCTGCCTCGACCGGGAGGTCGAACTCGATCGTGTCCTCGGTCATCAGTGCCCCTTCCGATCCACCTAGCCGGCCTGTCCCGCGGCGCGTCCCAGCATCTCCATCATCCCGACCGGAGCAATGCCGTTCGGGAACGCTTGCTTCAGCTGAGCCGCCAGCTGATCGGGATCCCACATGTTGTCCCCCTGCTGGATGAAGGTCCCGACGTTCCACGGCTTGAGGACATTCACGGTGCTTCCGTAGATGAAGAAGCACTGGCCGGTGATGTCCTTGGCTTCATCGGTGCAGAGCGCGACGACCACGGGAGAGATGTTCGCGGGGTCGAGCGGGTCGTACTCACCCGGCGCGGGGGCCGGAAGCGCGCCGAAGATGTTCTCGGTCATCCGCGTCCGCGCGTTCGGCGCGAGGCAGTTCACGGTGACGCCGTAGCGGGCCAGCTCCTGCGCCGCGATCACCGTGAACGCCGCGATCCCCGCCTTGGCCGATCCGTAGTTGGTCTGACCGACATTGCCGAAGACCCCCGACGGGCTGGACGTGTTGATGACGCGCGCGTTCACAGTCTCCCCCGCCTTCGACTGCTGCCGCCAGTAGTTCGCTGCGTGGTGCGTCGGAGCGAAGTGACCCTTCAGGTGCACGGTGATCACGGCATCCCACTCGTCTTCTGTCATCGACACCAGCATGCGGTCCCGTAGGATGCCGGCGTTGTTGACGAGGATGTCCAGTCGCCCGAAGTCGCTGACGGCTTGCGCGATCATCCTGCCGGCGCCCTCGAAGTCCGCGACGTTGTCGTAGTTGGCGGTCGCCTCACCGCCGCGGCCCTTGATCTCGTCGGCCACCTGCTGCGCCGGCGTCTGATCGGAACCCTCTCCCGCGGTGGATCCGCCGAGATCGTTCACGACGATCTTCGCGCCGGCGTTCGCCAGCGCCAGCGCGTGCTCGCGGCCGATCCCGCGCCCCGCCCCGGTCACGATCGCCACCCTTCCATCCAGAGATGGCATGCGCATATACCTCCCGTAGTCGTCTTAGCTATGCCGGTTCAAGCGACCGGCTCGAGCGGGCTCCACCGGGTCCGGTCAAGCCGCCGACGGAGTCTATAGGTCGCCCACCAAACCGACCAAAAAAGTTGCAGAAAGTTCTCACGAAGTGGCGCGCACAGGGGTCGCGGATGTGCTTTCATTTCTCCTACGTGAGAAAGGAGGTGGTCCAAACTGTTACCTAGTTTCGACGGACCTCACGAGGTGACCGGCTGCTAGTGGCCTAAGCCTTTCGTAGTACTGGGTTCTGACCACCTGCAACAGGCCACTGGCCAGAATCCCAACCGGTTCACCGACATCGTTCGTTCCGGTCTGGTCCACCGGGCGTCAACCGACGAAGTACGGACGGTGCAGAGCCGAAATAAAGAAGAGCCCCCGGAGGACCCGGGGGCTCTTCTGCTTTCAGATGCGATCGCTTCGCGGGTGCAGGCCTACCCGGGCTCGTGCGTGGGTCGAGGCTCGGAATGTTCGGTGTGGCGCAGCATGAAGATCGTGGCGCCGAGTGCCAGCACGGTCCCCGTCAGTACGCCGATCTCGAGCATGGCGTCCCCGAAGTCCGGCTTGCCGAAGAGGTCCTTCGCCTCGGCGCTCACTACGACCAGGCGCCGGATCGCAGCGACGATGCCCACGACCAAGAACGGCTCACTGACCAGGATCTTCTCGTCAATCACGACACGGATCGTATGGATGATCTCCGTGATGATGAAGACCAAGAGCAGACCGTCGAGAAGACTCAGGATGATGCTGGACAGCTCCTCACTCTTGATCTTGTCGACGAACTCGTACACGGCGTAACCGAAGAGGGCGATACCCGCCAGCGAAAGAGCCAGAGCCACCAGAACATACAGAAGGTCCTCTACGAACCCGAAGGCTTGCTCGGTCTTGTCGCGGAGCCATCTCTCTGAGGCCATCGGTGCAACCTACTTGCCTGGAGAGCCGAGGGCTACGCCAACAGCTTTTTGAAGGCGGCCTCGTCTAGAAGAGGGACCTTGAGGGCTACGGCCTTGTCGTACTTCGATGCGCCGGGGTTGTCACCGACGACGACGTAATCGGTCTTCTTCGAGACGCTGGACGTGACCTTTCCGCCTCGCTCCTCGATCGCCTTCTGGGCTTCGTCGCGGGTGAAGTCCGCCAGCGTTCCCGTGATGACGAAGCTCTTGCCCAGCAGCGGGCCCTCTTTCTTCTTCGGCGCCTCCCTCGGGTCGACACCGGCTCGCCGCAGCTTCTCAATGACCTCCTGATTGCGGGGCTCGGCGAAGAAACGCGCGACCGACGCGGCGACCACAGGCCCTATCCCCTCTATGGCTTCGAGCTCGGCTTGCGTCATCTGCGCCAGGCGGCCTACCGAGCCAACCTCCCCCGCGAGGTCGCGGGCGACGGTGCCGCCGACGTGCGGGATCGTCAGGCCGAACAGCAGGTTACCCAGCGGGCGGGTCTTCGACTTCTCGATCGCAGACATCAGGTTGTTGACCGAGATCTCGCCCCAGTTCTCCAGATTCAGAATCTCCGCGGGGTCGAGCGAGTAGATGTCGCCGACGTCTCTAAGCCACCCGCGCTGGATGAACTCCATCAAGGTCTTGTAACCGAGCCCCTCGATGTCCATCGCGCCGCGCGAGGCGAAGCGGAAGAGCCGCTCTAGCCGTTGCGAGGGGCAGTCGGAGTTCATGCAGCGCGCCACGGCCTCGCCCTCGGGCCGGACGATCTCGGCACCGCAGGACGGGCAGTTCGTGGGCATCTTGAACTTGCGCTCCTTGCCGGTGCGGGTCGCGGTCACGGGCCCGACGACCTCGGGGATGACGTCCCCGGCGCGGCGCACGATGACCGTGTCACCGATCCGGACGTCCTTGCGCGCCACCTCGTCCTCGTTGTGCAGCGTCGCAGTCGAGACCGTGACCCCGCCGACGAAGACCGGCTCCAGTTGCGCCCACGGCGTCGCCGCCCCCGTGGCGCCGACGTGCACCTTGATGTCCTTCAACAACGTCGTCCGCTCCTCGGGCGGGAACTTGTAGGCGATGGCCCAGCGCGGTGCTTTGGCGGTCCACCCCAGCTCCTCTTGCTGAGCGATGGAGTCCACCTTCACGACCACGCCGTCGATCTCGTATGGAACGTCGTGTCGATGCTTCTCCCAGTTCCGGCAGAAGTCGTAGACGGCGTCGAGGTCCGCCACCCGGCGGTTCTCGGGATTCGTCCTAAGCCCCCACTCCCGCACCATCTCCAGCGCTTTGGAGTGGGCGGTCAGCCGCAATCCCTCGACGTACCCGACGCCGTGGCAGATCAAAGACAGGTTGCGTTCGGCGGTGACCTTGGGGTCCTTCTGCCGCAGCGAGCCCGCGGCCGCGTTGCGCGGGTTGGCGAAGGTCTTTAGGTCTCGCTCCCCCAGCGCGCTGTTGAGCTTCTCGAAATCGTCGGTGCGCATGTAAACCTCGCCCCGCACCTCCAGGACCTTCGGAGGAGTGCCGCGGAGTTTCAGGGGAACCGCCCGGACCGTCTTCAGGTTCGCGGTGATGTCCTCGCCGGTCCGACCGTCGCCCCGGGTGGCGCCCTTCACGAACACGCCGTCCTCGTAGATCAGGTTGCAGGCGACGCCGTCCATCTTCAGCTCGACGATGAAGCCGTCGGGGTCGCCGATGCCGCGCTCCACCCGCCGGCCCCACGCCTGGAGCTCGTCGAGCGAGAAGCAGTTGTCCAGAGACATCATCGGGCTGCGGTGACGGACCGGCGCGAACAGATCCGAGGGTGGAGCACCCACCCGCTGCGTCGGCGAATCGGGCGTGACGAGGTCGGGGAACTGGGCCTCGATCTCGATGAGCTGGCCTACCAGCGCGTCGTATTCGGCGTCCGCGATCTCGGGATCGTCCAGCACGTGGTAGCGGTACGAGTGGTGGTCAATCGCGTCGCGCAGCTCGGCCGCGCGCCGCTGCGCCTCTGTCTTGGTCACGGAGCTATCTTCCCAGCCAGTTACGAGACGTCTCCGCCCTATGACGCGTCTCAGCGTCCAAAGGGGGTCCCGCCGCCCGGCGGCGATCCCGCCGCCGGGCATACAGGCAAGGTCTGCGACGGTACGAAACCGGAGGATTGCTATTCTGGCGGCCCCGCCTCGCCGGTGGTCGGTGTTGGACATTCGGCGCTGGCAGGAGCCTGGCTGGTCTGCTGGATCGTCCACCAGAACGGCTCGGTCTTGCTCTCGCTGTGCGGGTCCCACGGACTCGCCCCGAAACCGCGTTCACAGATGACGATCCGATCTCCCGTTAGCACATCCCCTTCGATCACCTTGATGAGGGCATAACCAGTGTTGTCGCCATCGTTCGTCTCGACGATGTGACCGTTGGGATCGACGGTGATGCGGAGGAGGTAGAAGCCCGGCGCCATACTGCCGTCTGCTTCTGCCACCGAAGCGTAGTCGACGTACTGATCGGGCACGTCCCACGGGTATAGGTCCCCCCAACCTTTGTCGAGAGATAGATCGTCGTCGCAATCGCCGCCGACCTGTCTCTTGATCGTCCGGTACGGGTCCTGGTTGAAGTGATCCCATTCGCCGATCCCGTATTCGTACGTGCAAACGCCATGTTTGGCACCGGTGCCCAGCTGGATCAGTCTGTTCCCAGATGGGTCATACGGCGGGGCGGGTGATGCGTCTGTCACCTTGAATAGCTCGAAAAGGAAGAAGTCGGCTATGTGGCGATGGCCGTGGGCGGGGTGAGATTCACCGCTACCGGCGGGTGACTCTTCGTAGAGGTTGTCGGAGTAGTCGCCGTCGGGAGATTCTGTCGGATCCGAATACGCATCTGAATAGTAGGTGCGCTGAACCGCGGATCCATCCTCGAGAAAGTCGATATAAAGGGGGCCGTCGCCGGTGTTGTGCACGCCCGACGAGAACCGCAGACAGCGGCGCGCATTCTCCTCGACGGTGCAAGAGATCGGCCGGACCGAGCTTCCGCCGACGTTTCCGCGGATCGTTCCGTATCTCGGGCTCGCCGGCGCGGCAAAGCCGAACTCGTAGGGCAGCCACGGTGTCAGGTTGGGTGCGAGGAGCGATGGCTCGTCAGTGTGTAATGGCTCGAGGGTGGCGCGCATGCGGAACGCCCAGTCGACCGTGTCGGCCGGAATGACCTTCGCCTGCCAGCGTCCGACAACGGGGCTTTTTATGAACGCCTCGATATTGAACGTCTCACTTGTTGGATACCCACCCGTAACCAGAGGACATCCAAAGGGGAACCGGCGTTGTGTACCAGCGGGATCAATCAGCTCGAGCGCGTAGCAATCCTCCTTCGAAGAGGACTCCAGAGCTACCTGGAGCTGGTATTCGTCAGCGGCTTCGGTGATGTCGAATGAGTAAAGCCAGCAGGGCGAAATGCCGGTCGCGCATTGGTCGCTGACACCAGGGCGATCAGGCACGGTGGTTCGCTCAAAGAAGTACAGCGTCGACAGTGGCAGGTATCGCGCCTCGCGGACGTAACCACCGTCCCAGAACAAGCTCCCGCCGCGGCTGAGAGTGCCGACGTGGAACGGCTCTGGCGTCTCGTTGGCCGCCGCCGAACCGGCGGGGATCAGCAAGGCCAGAGCCAGAAGCGACGCGACGGTGATATTTATGCGACGAACCTTGACGCTGCGTCGGCCCTTGCGCTCCGCACAGACGCCGCCCGTGTTTGCAAACCCTGGTCTCATGTCGACTCCTTCCGTTCGGTCCGCCTGAGGGACCTCGTGTACGTGGCTGATCGAGCGCGGCTCTCGAGCTACAGGCGTGCGAAACGAGGGAACAGGTGTGCGGTTACGGCGCCAGCGGGCGGAACCGGCACGACCAGCCTCGGGTACCCGCACCAGGTACCAGCCCATCTGCACGTTCCGGACATCTCGTGCAAACAGCGCCCTGGGCGGTAGCTTGAAGGGATGGGCAAGGTCGGCAGGCTGGTGTCGGTGAACGTCGGGCGGCCTCGGCCGGTTCAGATGGGCAAGCGCACGCGGGTCACGGGGATCTTCAAGGAGCCACAGAAGGGACCCGTGCGCGTCGCTGGCGTCACCGTCGGCGACGACGTGCAGGTGGACAAGAGACACCACGGTGGCGCCGACAAAGCCGTGTACGCGTACGCGCTCGAGGACTACCGCTGGTGGGAGGAGCAGCTCGAGCGGGAGCTGCCACCGGGCACGTTCGGGGACAACCTCACCACCGAGGGACTCGATGTCACCGGGTGCCTGATCGGCGAGCGCTGGAGGATCGGTGACGTCGTGCTGGAGGTGACCGATCCACGCATCCCGTGTTCGACCTTGCGCGCGCGGATGGGGATCCCCGGCTTCGTGAAGACCTTCGCCGCGGCCCGCAGGTTCGGCGCATACATGAGGATCGTGGCGGAGGGCGACGTGCAGCCGGGTGATTCGATCGAGGTCGTCGAGCGGCCTTCCCATGGCATCTCGATCGCGAGAATGGGAGGCGTCTACTTCGACGGCGACCTCGGCGAGGCCGAGGCGATATACGAGGCGTTGGGGCATCCGGAAAGCCGACGCGCCTGGGTGGAAGACCTACGACGCGGCGCGGGAGCCGCTGTCTAGCCGCCGCGCTTCGCGAGCAGCATGATCCGGCGCCGTGTGAAGACCCAGTCGTCGCCGTCGCGATCGAAGTTCATTCCCGTCTCACCTCCGAACCTCTCGACGAAGTCGCGGGTCGCGTCGATGCGCTCCTGAGGAAACTCGCCGGGCCACATCCACTTCGAGAACCGGCTCTGTTCTTCGTGCAACCTCTCGTCGACGATCTCGAGACCGGCTGCCATAACGATGGCGCGGAACGCGGATGGGGGCCGGGACATCGCGTGCGACGGGTCGCGGATGACCTCCAGCTGGTTCATGAAGGCGATCTGCTCGTAGCTCTCGGTCGCGGCTTGGTCCACGATCAAGACCTTCCCGTCGGGCGCGCACACCCTCCTCATCTCCTTGACGAACCCGAGGGGCTCGAAGACGTGATGGAGCGCTTGCGCGGAGGCGACGATGTCAACCGAAGCGCTGCGGAAGGGCAAGCGGAGCCCGTCGCCCACGATGGAATCCAGCCACGGGTAACGCGCGGCCCCCTCGCGCAACATCCCCTCGGTCAGATCGAGCGCCACGAGCCGCGCCACGTGCCCCTCGAACAGAGACAGGAAGTTTCCCGTCCCGGCTCCGACCTCGACCACGGTGTCCTGCGGATCGACCCGGGCGAACTCGACAACGCGCATGCTGTCGAAGCGGCCCGCAGTCCGCGCCGCGAACCCTTTGGCCGCACGCTCGAACTCCTCGTTGAGCGTCTCGCGGTCGGCCACGTCAGGCCGTAGCGCGTGCGGGAACCGTCATCGCGATGACGCCTCCCCCGAGCAACACGTCTGGCTCCGCGGCCGAGTAGAACGCGGCCGACTGTCCACGGGCCAGGGCGCGCACCGGCCGGTCGTATTCCACGTGTACAACGCCGTCGCTCGCCGCCGCGATGCGGCCCGGGTTGACGTCGCCATGGGCGCGGTGCTGGACCAATATCGCAGCCCCGGGCGCGGGGGCCGCGGCGGCGAAGCTGCTTTCGGTGGTCGTGAAGGACGAGACCTCCAGCTGCTCAGTGCCGCCGACGTGGAGCGTGTTGGTCGACGCGTCGATGGCGGTCACGAACACCGGCACCCCGAGGGCCACGCCGAGGCCCTTCCGCTGCCCGACCGTGTACCGGGCGATCCCGCGGTGCCGCCCGACCTCGTTCCCAGCCGCGTCCACGACCGGACCCGGCAATGAAGCGGTGGCCACGTTGGCCTCCATATAGGCGCCGAGGTCGCCGTCTCTCACGAAGCAGATCTCTTGGGAATCCGGCTTGTTCGCGGTCCGCAGTCCGAGATCTTCGGCGATGCGGCGCGTCTCGCTCTTGGTGAGCTCGCCGACGGGGAACGATGTGTGCGCCAGCTCCTTCTGACCCAGCATCCACAGGACGTACGACTGATCCTTCGCGGGATCGACACCCCGCAGGAGCTGAAAGCCGTCCGCGCCCCAGCGGATGCGGGCGTAGTGACCGGTCGCGAGGACGTCGGCGCCGAGGGCGCGACCCCGCTCCAGGAGCGCACCGAACTTCACCCACTGGTTGCACCTCACGCACGGGTTCGGGGTACGCCCCTGCGCGTAGTCGTCGTGGAAGTTCCGCACGACCGTGTCCTCGAAGTGCTCCGCGAAGTTCAGGACGTAGAAGGGGATCCCCAGGACGTCGGCGACGCGACGAGCATCTTCGGCTGCGCCGAGGTTGCAGCAACCGGAGTTGTTGTTGGCCGCCTCGCCGCGCCACAGCTTGAGCATGATCCCGGTCACGTCGTAGCCCCGCTCGACCAGCAACGCGGCGGCCACGGAGGAGTCCACGCCGCCGGACATGGCCACGACTGCCTTCTTCTTCGTCACGCAGCTCTCCGAGCTTGCTGAACGATCCCGGGCAGGACCTCCAAGACGGCATCGACATCGTCGTCGGTCGAGGGACGTCCCAGAGAGAATCGCAAGCTTCCCAGCGCGAGCTTCTTGGGGACCCCCATCGCCATGAGGACATGCGAGGGATCGACGGCTCCCGACGCACAAGCCGAGCCAGATGAGCACGCGATCCCGGCCTGATCCAACAACAGCAACAACGTTTCGCCCTCGGTGCCGGGGATCGAGACGTTCACCGTCCCGGGCACGCGCGCGTCCACACTGCCGTTGACCGTCAGGTCGGGGATCTGAGAGCGGAGACCGGCCAACAAACGGTCGCGCAGCGCGCCCACCCGCTCCGACTTCTCGTCTACTTCCTTGGCCGCGGTCTGCGCGGCCAGACCGAAGCCCGCGATGCCCGCCACGTTCAACGTCCCGGAACGCAGGCCGCGCTCTTGGCCGCCGCCGTGGACGGTCGCTTCGACGGCCACACCGGAACGTACGAACAAGGCGCCCACGCCCTTCGGGCCTCCGATCTTGTGGGCCGCGAAGGCGGCGAGGTCCACGCCCCAGCGATGCAGGTCGACGGGCATGTTGCCCAGCGCCTGAACCGCATCTGTATGGATCAACGCGTTGGGATTGGCGGCGCGGACCGCAGCCGTGACCTCGGCGATCGGCTGGATCGTGCCCACCTCGTTGTTGACGGCCATCACGGAAACCAGGATCGTGGCGGGCCGAACCAGCTCAGCCACCGCCCCGGGATCGACCAGTCCGTCCCGCCCCACGGGGGCGAGAGAGACCTCGAAGGCTTGGCCCTCGAGCCAGTGCGCAGCGTCGAGGACGGCGTGATGCTCGAAGGCGCTGACGACGACGTGGTTGCCGTTGCCCCGTAGCTTCGCCGCGGCCCCCTTCAGGGCCAGGTTGTCCGCCTCCGTCCCTCCACCGGTGAAGACGATCTCGTCCGGCCGGGCCCCGACGGAAGCGGCCACCTGCTCGCGGGCGTCCTCGACCAGCTCCTTGGCGCGTCGACCGAAGCCGTGCACGGAAGACGGGTTGCCGAAGTCCTCCCGGAGGACCTTGACCACCAGGTCGGTTACCTCGGGCAGAACAGGCGTGGTGGCGGCGTGATCCAGATAATGCATAACCCCAGGATACGGGGCGGCCGGGAGGCCATCTCGCCCGCGCCGTCGCCGCGCCGGGCCTAAAGGGTGCCCTTATCGACGGCCTGGCGGCACCGTCCCCGGCCCTCGGAGGTCACCGGGTCATGTCGATCTCGATGACCGCGACGGCATCTTGATCTACGGGCGGCCGCGCTTCCACAGAGTCGACGGACCTGAACGCTTGTGCTTCCCACACCAACACGTGAACTCTTGCGGAGCCGTCGCCCAGATCCTTCGTTCCCGAGATCGTGCAGACGGGTCCCTCCGCTGACGGCCTGCTTCCGAACGCGATGGTCGACGCGGCGAGCCTCCACGAAGCCACCGAGTTCCTAAGGGTTTCGCAGGTTCGGCCGGTGGAGTCTCGACCCTCGAAGAACCTTGTCACGTCGGGGCGGTCCCCCCAGAAACCCAGGTTCCCGCCATCCGACCGCTCCTCGACCAGGACGAACCCCGCAGGCACCGGAAACTCGTCGAGGCTCGAGCGCATCTCGTTCACTGGGTCCACTGCGTCGAAGAGGGAACGGATCACGAGAAAGAACCCGAATGCGAGGATGAAACCTACGAGGGCAAGGCCTGCTATGACCAACGCGATGCTTTGGCCGCGGGCTCGCGCTGGCGACGGCTCGTCATCATCCTGAGCCTGCATCTGGTGCAGCCTACGGCGGCAGGGTGCTGCTAAACGTGCGGTGAACTCGGTTCTGGGGCACCATCACGGGAGCCCGGCTCATCAGTTGTCGGGCGTGTCCGGGTGCTCTTGTGCGAGACGCTTCTCCAGCTCGGCGATGTCTTCGTCGAGGGACACGATCTCGCCCGAGCGGCGTCTCTTATCGAAGTCCTTCATCCGCTTGGGATATCCGATGACCTGCGCGTCGTAGACCGGGATCGACAGCTTCGAGCAGAACGCGGCGGCGTCCTCGGGCTCCTTGACCGGTGCGCGCAGGTGGTCGCCGTCCCGGTCAACGAGCAGCAACGTCGTCGGGTTCGTGGCCGTGCGCGGTTCGATGTAGCCCTCGACGCCTTTGCGCTCGGCCGCGAACACCTCCAGCTCTGCGAGAGCCGGATTGGACCGCTTGCTGAAGAAGCCCCTGATCTTGTCGCCGAAGGAAGCCACTGGGATCAGCCCTTGCGGGACTTAACCTCTTCGATCAGCGCCGGGATGATCTTCAGCGCGTCGCCCACGACGCCGAGGTCCGAGATCTGGAAGATCGGCGCCTCTTCGTCCTTGTTGATGGCGATGATGCGCTTGGCACCCTTCATCCCGACGATGTGCTGCGTCGCGCCGCTGATCCCGAAGGCGATGTACACGCTCGGCTTCACGGTTTTGCCGGTCTGGCCGATCTGGTACGAGTAAGGGACCCATCCCGCGTCGACCACCGCGCGCGTCGCGCCCACGGCGGCATTGCCGATCGCCGAAGCCAGCTCCTCGAGGTTCTTGAAGTTCCCCGGCTCGCCGAGGCCGCGGCCCCCCGAAAGCACGACCGGAGCGTCCTCCAGCTTCGGGCCGCTCGCGGCTTCCTCGTGGCGCTCCACGCGCTTTGCCTTCTTGGCTTCCTCGGGGATGTTGACCTCGACCGGAACGACGGTAGCTTCACCGCCCACGGACTCGGCCACGAACGACTTCGCCCGCGCGAGCAGGATCTTCGGCGAGCCCTGCAGCTCGACGTCGACGATCACGGCCCCACCGATGATCGCCGTCTTGGCGCGGTCCACCGACTCGATCTCCAACACGTTGCTCATCAACGTCGAGCCGAGGCGCGCAGACAGCCTCCCCGCGATGTCACGTGAGTCGTAGTTCATCGCGAACAACAGCATGTCGGGGGCGTTCTCACCGATCAGCTCGGTCAGCGCGTGCACGTGAGGCTGCGCCACGTAGTCCGCGTAGACCTGGTCGTCGCTCGCGTAGACGATCTCGGCTCCGTATTCGCCCAGAGTGTTCGCCGCCTCCGTAGCACCGGGCCCCAGCGCGACGGCCTCCACGTCTCCCAGCTGGCGCGCCTTTGTCACGAGCTCCAGCGCGGCCGGATCGAGCTTGCCGTTGTCGATCTCTGCATAAACCCAGATCGTGGGCATTTAGATCACCTTCGCTTCCTGCAAGAAGTCGGCGATCCGCTTGGCCGCGGTGCCGTCGTCGGTAATGACCTCGCCCGCCTTGCGCTCCTCGGCCGGAGTCGTGTCGGCGACGTCCTGCTTGACCGCCACGTCGTCGCTGGACAGACCCAGGTCGGCCACCGACCAGTTCTCCACCGGCTTCTTCTTGGCGGCCATGATCCCCTTGAACGAGGCGTAGCGAGGCTCGTTGACGCCCGCCGTCACGGTCAAGAGCGCCGGGAGCGGGCACTCGACGACGTGATAGCCCTCTGCGGTCTGACGGTTCACCCTGAGGGTTCCGTCGGCGACGTCGATCGTCTTCGCGAACGTGACCTGGGGAAGGCCCAGCAGCTCGGCCAGAGTCGCGGGCATCGTCCCGGTGTAGCCGTCGGTCGACTCGACACCTGCGATAACGAGGTCGAAGTCACCCGACTTGCGGACCGCCGCGGCAACTACCCGCGCCGTCACCAGCGCGTCTGCGCCCTTCAGCTGGTCATCGGTCACCAGGACGCCCTTGTCGGCGCCCATCGAGAGCCCGCGCCGGATCGCCTCCTGCGCCGCCACCGGGCCCATCGAGACGAGAGTGACCTCGCCGCCGTGCGCCTCCTTCAGCTGCAGCGCCGCCTCTACGCCGAACTCGTCGCCGGGGTCCAGAACGCCCTGAACGCCCTCGCGCTTCAGGTACTTGCCGTCCAGCTCCGGGGGGACGTTCGGGTCCGGGATGTGTTTCACGCACACCGCGATGTTCAAGGCGTAGGACCTCCTGGGATCTCTGGAAGAGAGTGCTTGCTATAGCAAGCAACGGTACCAAATCACGCCGGGGCCGAGCGGTAGACGGTGACTCCCTCGACGGTTCCCACGAGCGCGTCGCCGTCCTCTACGACCAGGTCCAGGTGAGCCACGACCTCGGATACCGACAAAAACACGTCGTAGCCGCTCACATCGGGATAGATCTCGGTCGCGATCGCGTAGACGGTCTTCGGCTCGCGCCCCAGATGGCCCGCCACCTCTGCCTTGCGCTTGAGGTGATGCTCAACCGTACTGCGGATCAGCTCGCCGGGCTCGGAGACGGGGTGGCCGTGCCCGGGGTAAGCGAGCTCGAGGTCGAGTCCATCCATCCGCTCCAGCGAGCCGAGGTATTCCTTCAAGGACCGTCGTCTCTCGCCGGGCTCGTCGAGCGACGGCTCGAGCAGCGGGTTCGGCGACACCTCCGGCAGCAGCTGATCGCCCGCGAACAGCGTCGCGGTCTCAGGTTCGTGGAACACGACGTGCCCGCCCGTGTGCCCCGGCATGTGCAAGGTGGTGAGCTCGAAGTCGCCCGAGGGGGCCGAGAACGAGAACCGATCGCCCTCGTCGATAGGCACCACCTCGTCGTGATGGATGCCCGGCTTCGGCCCCGCTTTGCGCTGCTGGTCCATCTTGAACAAGAGCTCGAGCGGCATACCGGCCTCCAGCAGAAGCCGTCCGACCTCGAACAGCATCTGCTTGTCGCGCACCCGCGCGATCTCGCGCTTCGGGAAGTAAACGGTGGCGCCGGAGCGATCTTGCAGGAAGCTCACGAGGCCGTAGTGGTCCGGGTGCGCGTGTGTGATGAGGATGCGTTCGATGTCCTCCGGCGACCTTCCCTGTCGCTCCAGGCCCACCACCAACTCGCGCTGCGCCTCCGGAGTGTTGATGCCCGCATCCACCAGCGTCAGCGGCTCGGCCTCGATCAGGTAGCAGTTGACCGGCCCCACCGCGTACGGCGTGGGCATCGTTATGCGGTGGACGGGGAGGGCTTGCATCGAAACGACAACCTATGCGCGTGATCGAACATCCGGCGCACGATGGGACCGAAAAGACAACGAGGGCGGGTCGCCCCGCCCTCGTCTTAGAACGTCTCCTCTATCAGGGGTGTGTGTGGGTGTCCCGGAAGATCCACAGGCCGCTGTCGCGGTCGCTGCCGAGCACGTACGTCTGCCCATCGCGGACGAAGGTCTCCACGCCCCAGAAATCGTTGCCGTTGGGGTCGAGATAACCGCCGGTCTCTACCAGGTCGCACGTACTCGTATCGGCGGGGTTGGTGCAGTCGATCTCGATCGAGCGCATCCCGGCCGAGTAGTACGCGAGGTACGCGCCGGTTGAGTTCGTCGGGTGCGTCGCAACCTCGTGGACAGAAAGGTCGCCGAAGCCGAATGCCTTCGACTCCTGATGCGCCTCGGGGACGGCATAAGTGTCCAGGCCCGCCAGCGTGTTCGCATCGAACAGGTGGACGTAGCCCCAGCCGTCGAAGACGGGCGTGAAGCTGACGCTCTGACCGACGTCACCGACAGCGGGAGAGGCCTCCGGGTAGGCGTAGCTCAGCGGGCTGTCGAAGAGCAGGTGCATCGCGCGGTGCCCGATGCACACTGCAGGAGCGGTCTTCTCGTACTCGTGTCCCTGGCCGCCGCAGAAGTGCGCGTCGGGGGCCGACCCCCCTTGCGCGCCGGAGTGATGGTTCGCGATCACCACGGCGTCGTAGCCGGCGAGCTGTCCGGACTCGATCTTCTCGGAGAAGAAGCAGGCGTCGCCGGACGCGTCGGGATCGTTGACCGGCCCGCGCTCGAACACGATGATCCGCTCCTCGTCCGCTCCGACGCTCGGGAAGACCGTGGTCGCCGCCGGGATCGAGTCACGGTCGCCGGGACACCCGTAACCGCCAAAGACGGTGGGCCCGTTCAGCTTGCCGTCCGAGAGGGTGGTCTGCACCGGTGGGGTGAAGCCGAACTCACCGGCCTGGTACTCGCCGGCGTTCGGGCCCGTGTCGATCGTAAAGATCGACCGGTAGGGCGAAAAGTCCTCGTCCGTCGCGATGAAGAAGCGGTTGTCGGGGGTGAACTCGGCCTGGTGACCGTTGCCCTCCGGTGGCAGAGACGTGCCGGTTGCCGCCAGCAGCTCGGGGTCGACCGCGGCGTAGTCGGTGTCGCCGAGGATCTGCGCCGCCGCGGGGTTCGTGACGTCGAACTTCACATACCCGCCATCCCAGTACGACAGCAGCATGATCCAGCGACCATCGATCAACTTGACCGTCATGTCGTGGAGTGACGACTCCTGGAGACCGAGCGTCGGCTGGTCGATCGGGTTCCCCTGCGCTCTCGACAGAGCGTTCAGGTTGTACTCCGCGATCAGACGCGGCCGCTTCGGATTCGTGATGTCGAGGATGTCGACGTCGCTGCTCTCGAAGTTATCGACCACGACGACATACGCATTGTCGCCCGCATCCCACGCGAAGGCGCTGTGGATGTCGTTCGTGTCGGCGGAGCCGCGGTCACCGAAGTGCTCCGACAGCTTCTTCGGGGTCGTCGGGTCGCTAACGTCGAAGAGCGAGACGCCGCCCTTGCCGTTCTTGCCACACTGCTCGTTGTTCGTCACCAGCATCGTGCCGGTGAAGAACTTGGTCGTGACGTCCACGACCTGCACGCCCTCACCGGGACGACTGTCCTGCGAGTGCGCGATGAAGCCGACCTGCTGAGGGTTTTCCAGATCGCGGATGTCCACGACGTAGACACCAGCATCCGGGTTGTTCGTCCCACCAGCCTCGGAGTTGGCGTCACAATCCGCCCTGCCCCAGTTCGCGAGGTAGGCGTACTCCCCCCTCGGGTCAACACCCACGTCGGCGACGAGGTCGTTGACGTTGGTGACCGTCGCCTTGCTGACGAGGTCGAAGTCGCCCCAGCTGCCCGAGCCCGTGAGATGCCCGTCCGGCGTCCCGTGCTGGTCGGGATGGGCCGCCGCGATCGGCGTCACGAGCAACATGACAAGGGTCGCGGCCGCGATCGACCGAATAGTGCGTCTATGCACCGATGCTCCTCCTTCTCCGCACCCGCAGTGCGGTGACCGAATAACCGCACCCCGCTGTGCGGTAACTAGTCACTCTCGCAGAGGGAAGATAGTCAGGTAAAGCCCTTTTTTTACCGGCCGACGAACTTGGCTTTGCCGGGCCCCTCCTCCACGAACGACGTCATGCCGATCTTCTGGTCTTCGGTCGCGAAGAGCGCGGCGAATGCCTGCCGTTCGATCAGGAGCCCCGACGCCTGGTCCACCTCGAGCCCGTTCTGGATCGCCTGCTTCGCGGCCATCAGCGCCACGCGCGGGCCGGCTGCATAGCGCTCGGCCCAGCGGACCGCCGTCGGGTACACCTCTGCGGCAGGAACGACCTCGTTGACGAGCCCGATCGTGACCGCCTCGGCCGCTGGAACGAACCGACCGGAGTAGATGAGGTCCTTCGCGCGTCCCGAGCCGATCAGGCGCGGGAGTCGCTGCGTCCCGCCCGCGCCGGGGATCACGCCGAGGAGGATCTCGGGCTGGCCCAGCTGCGAGTCCTCCGCGCAGATCCGGAAGTCGCACGCAAGCGCAAGCTCGCAGCCGCCTCCGAGCGCGTACCCGTTGATCGCGGCGATGGTGATGACGGGCAGGTTCTCGAGGCGCGTGAAGACGTCTTGGAAATAGCCGATGTAGCGGTACATCGTGACGGCGTCGCGCTCGCCCATCTCTTTGATATCGGCTCCGGCCGCGAACACGCGCTCTCCCCCCCACACCACCAGCGCCCGCACGTTGTCGTCGGCGGCCGCGGCGTCCACCGCCTCGCCGATCTCGGTCGCAACCTGGCGGTTGAGAGGATTGAGCTTCGGACGGTCGAGCCGCAAGGTTGCAACTCCCGATCCCGCGACCTCGAGGTTCACGAACTCACCCACGGTGTTCTCCTTTGGATCGCCGAGCATGGGATGGCCGAGCAGGACCGAAGGCTACGATGCCTTGACGATGGCTAGCGAGTTGGAGCAACGGTTGCGAGCTGCCTTCGCCGACCACTCTCCGGCCTCCGTCACCCTCCCCGATGCACGGGCCGCAGCCGTGTTGGTGCCGTTCTATCCCGCGCCGGAGCCGACCTTGATCTTCACCGTGCGGAGTGAGCACCTCTCGAAGCACAAGGGCCAGATCTCGTTTCCCGGCGGCTCGATCGATGCCACCGACGCGTCGGCGGCGGATGCAGCACTGCGGGAAGCGCACGAAGAGATCGGCCTCGATCCGGCGGCCGTCACCGTGGTCGGGCAGCTGGACGACACTCCCACCTTCGTCAGCGGGTACGTCGTCACGCCCGTCGTAGGCGTCCTCGGCGAGCGCCCACGGCTGTCGCCGAACCCGGCCGAGGTGGCCAAGGTGCTCGAGGTGCCACTCGACGACCTCGTCGAGGACATCCGCAGAGAGCCCGGGTTCTCGGAGCGCGGGCGGACGTACCCCACCGAGGCGTGGGTCTGGCATGGGCATGTCATCTGGGGCGTGACCGCGCGGCTCCTGCGCGTCCTCCTCGGGCGGTTGTCGGATGCAGGCTTGACGAAACCCCCCGGAGCGACGACCTCGTGGACCACGTGGCCGCCGCCCGTGGCCGCCCCATGACGAGGGTGTGGCTTGCAGCGGCCTCGCCATCGCCGTCGCCGACCGTCGTGGATCTCCCCGCGGCCGATCCGCTCCAGACCGCAGGCGCCGTCATCGCGATCGTGTTGGCGCTGGCAGCGGGGATACTGGGTTATCGAATCCTCCGAGGGGGCCGAGGCCTGTGACGACAACCAGATCGCTGATCGCGCTGTGTGCTGCAGTGGCGCTGGTCGCGGCCGCCTGCTCTAGCTCTCCTCCGGCGCCGCCCGAACAAGGCGACGGAACCCGGCTCGGTCAGAAGGACGACGACAAGAAGAAGGGTCCGGCGGGCAAGAAGCCGGGCCGCGCCGCCGGAAAGAAGGGCGGTGGCTCGGGCAAGGGCACGGAGGCTGGAGGCCCGGCCTCCGGCAACGGCGGGGGTGGCGGCGTCGCAGCACCTCCACCGGCGGCCGGCGGTCAGGGCGCGCCGACGGGATTCGCCTCCGACGGGCCGCCGAGCCCGGTCGATCCGACGCTGGCGCGTCGGTCTTCGTTCGTCGACGAACCAGAGCCGGACGCGAAGAAGGAAGGGGCCATCGTCCCGGACTATGCCGAGCTGTTACGAGCGGGCGTCCAGGGCCTCGGCGAGGAGTTCGAGATGCGTCTGACGTTCAACGGCGACGTGCCGGAGCAAACGCCGGACAAGAACACGATCATGGTGATCGGCTTCGGCATCTCTGCCGGAGGAGACGACACCTACGGCTTCACCGCGCAGGGCAACCAGGACGGGTGGAAGGCGTACGCGGGAGCCAAGGACGGAGCCAGAAAGCTCCCCGGGCAGTTCCTGATCGACGGCGACACGATCATCATGCGCGTCCCGTGGAGCACGATCAACGGCCCCCGCGAGTTCAAGTGGCAGGTGAACTCGACCTGGTTCCGTTCGGTCGCGAGCACGACCCACTACGCGTTCGACCAGTGCCCGAACGGAGAAGCCGCGCAGTTCCCCGGCTCCTGAGCCCGCGTGCCGCGAACTCAGCTGGTTCTGCGGCTCCCTCGCGTCGTCTCGAGCACGGTCAGGATCTCGTCGCCCAGCAGCTCGTCGTGCTCCAACAGCGCGTCGCGCAGTGCCTCGACCAGATCCCGGTTCTCCTCCAGGAGAGCTATCGCCTCCGCCTTCTGAGCGTGAAGTAGCTCGTCCACCTCGCGGCGAGAGTCCTCGTTGCTCATGACCTTCGCGACGATGTTGGCGCCGCCGTGCGGCCCCGCCTGAACCGCCTCGTAGGAGATCAAGCTGGAGCCCATCCCGTAGGAGCCGACCATCTGCGCCGCAAGCGCGGTCGCGGCGGTGAGGTCGGATGAGGGGCCGGTTCCCGATTCTCCGAAGAAGACCTGCTCGGCGGCCATACCTCCCAGCATCACCTTCAGCGTCGCCAGCAGCTCGGAGCGCTTCTTCGTGAAGCGCTCCTCGACATCGGAGTGCGCGAGGAGGCCGAGTGCCGAGCGCCGCTTGATGATCGAGAGGACCTCGAGCTTGCGATCCTTGCTACACAGGTAAGCGGCGGCGGCGTGGCCTGCCTCGTGCGTCGCTATCAGCTCTCGTTCTTGATCGGTGTACGCCACAGGCTGCCCGAGGCCGATCTCTTCGGTCAGGCGGGCCCGCTGGATGTCTCTCCACGTGATGTCGCGGCGGCCGTCGCGGATCGCCCACACGATCGCTTCGTCGAGCACATGCTCGAGCATCGCCGGGGTGTAGCCGAGGGTCATCGACGCGAGCTCGTTACGTCTCTCGTCGGTGTCCATCTCGGGGTCGTGCGCGCGGCGGGCGAGGAAGTAATCCACGAGGTCACGGCGCCCCGCGCGCGACGGCAGATCGAAGTAGAGGATGCGATCGAAGCGGCCGGGTCGGAGCAGTGCGGCATCCAGGGAGTCGGCGCGGTTCGTCGCCCCGATGATCAACACATTGCTGTAGTCCTGTTTCTTCTTCTTCAGCTGGTGGGTGGCGGGCAGGAGCAGGTTCAGCATGTCCTTGCCCCAGTTGCGAACGCGGCCCCAGAACGGTGGAACGTCGAAGGATTGCAGCTGGATCAGGAGCTCGTTCACCATCCCACCCGAACCCGAATCGACCATCGTGTGGGAGCGGGTCGCTCCGTCGGGCGCCGCGGCGTGAACGCCGCCTCGCGAGATGCCAACGGCGTCGATCTCCTCGATGAAGCCGATCGCACCACCCTCTTTGCGGGCCGCCTTCTTCAGCGCTTTGAAGAACGCCCTGATCTTGAAAGCCGTCATCCCGAACCACATGCTCTGGAATGCCGGTGCCGAGACGAAGAAGAACGGAACACCGGCCTCCGCGGCCATCGCTTTAGCCAGGTGGGTCTTTCCCGTTCCGGGCGCTCCCTCGAAGAGGATGCCGCGTCTGGGGTTCCCGCCCAGGTCGTCGCGGAAGGTCTTGTAGGTGAGGAAGATCTGAAGCGTCCGAGCAACCTCTTCCAAGACGATGTCGATCCCACGTACGTCGTGAAAGGTCATCCCGATCTGCTCCGGGCTGAAGCGGATGTGCGGCGAGCGGCCGTTCGCCAGCGGCAGGAGCAGAAAGCTCGCCATCATGACCAGGATCAAGACCGGGAAGAGCCACAGCATCGCGTCCGGGCCGAGCTCCGGAAGCCCGAACTGCAGCGGGCGCCCCTCGATCACGCGGCGCATCAGCCACGCGAACACCAGGACGTTCAGATAGAGGAGGTAGCGCAGCCGCCGCTGCCGGTTCCGCTCGCGGATCTTCCGTAGATCGGTGCGGTGGCGCTCCGCGACGGTTCGGAACGCGTCGGTAGGCCCCGCCGCGACCGCTTGAGCTTGAAGCTTGTCCATCGAACTCCCAGGAAGTTGCTCTGCTCTCCTACGAGAGGTCGGCGCGAGCGGCGAAAAGCTGAAGGAGCAGCGTAGCGGCCGCGGAGCTTTACAACAAAACGTGCGTTAAGCGCACGTTTTGTCGAAAAGCGCGGGCCGAGCTAGAACATCGGGGGCTCGGTGTAGACCCCCCACTCCTGTTTCAGGATCTCGACCATCTCGCCGAGGGTTACATAGGCCTTTGCGGCCTCCACCAGGACCGGGATCGAGTTCTGCTTCTCGTCGTGCGCCATCTCGCGCAGCGCCTGCATGGCGTCCTCGGCTTTCTTCGCGTCCCGGTTCGCCCGGACCTCGGCGACCGCCTTCTTCTGGCGCTCCTCGAAGTCCGGCGAGATGACGAGGACCTCGGGCATCTCCTGGACCGTCTTGGTGAAGCGGTTGACGCCTACCATCACCTTCTTGCCCTGCTCGAGGAGCTGCTGGTACTTGAAGGCGGCGTCCGCCATCTCCTTCTGGAAGTAGCCCTGCTCGATCCCGTAGAGCATGCCGTCGAGGATGGAGCCCTGCCCCATCTCGTCGATCTTCGCGAAGTAAGCCTCCGCCTGTTCTTCAGTGCGTCGCGTCAGCTCCTCGACGAACCACGAGCCGCCGAGTGGGTCGACCACGTTCGTCACCTCGGTCTCGTAGGCGATCACCTGCTGCGTGCGGAGCGCGATCTCGACGGATTCGTCGCTGGGGAGGGCAAGGACCTCGTCGAGCGAGTTCGTGTGCAGCGACTGCGTGCCGCCGAGGACCGCGGCCAGTGCCTCGGTCGCGGTGCGCACCACGTTGTTGTACGGCTGCTGCGCGGTCAGCGAGACACCGGCGGTCTGCGTGTGGAACTTCAGCATCCAGGAGCGTTCCTTCTTCGCGCCGTACCGCTCCTTCATCCAGCGTGCCCAGATCTTGCGGGCGGCGCGGAACTTGGCGATCTCCTCGAAGAAGTCGATGTGGGAGTTGAAGAAGAACGAGAGCCCGGGCGCGAAGGCGTCGATGTCGAGGCCGCGGCGCAGCCCGAGCTCGACGTGCGCGAAACCGGACGCAACGGTGAACGCCAGCTCCTGCACCGCGGTGGAGCCGGCCTCGCGGATGTGATAGCCGGAGATGGAAAGCGGGTGGTACTTCGGCACCTCGTCGACGCAGAACGCCATCATGTCGGCCGTCATCCGCAGGTGCGGCTCGGGCGGGAAGAGCCACTCCTTCTGCGCGATGTACTCCTTCAAGATGTCGGTTTGGCAGGTTCCCCCCAGCTTCGAGATCGTCGCGCCCTGCTTCTCGGCAGCGGCGATATAGAAGGCGAAGAGCATGGGGGCCGGGCCCGAGATCGTCATCGAGGTCGTGATCTGCTCGAGGTCGAGATCCTGGAAGAGGATCTCCATGTCGGCGAGCGAGTCGACCGCCACGCCACAACGGCCGACCTCGCCTAGCGAATGCGGGTCGTCGGAGTCACGCCCCATAAGCGTCGGCATGTCGAAAGCAACCGACAGACCCGTTTGGCCGTGGTCGACCAGGAACTTGAAGCGCTCGTTCGTGTCCTCGGGCGTTCCGAAGCCCGCGAACTGACGCATCGTCCACAGCCGCCCGCGGTAGCCGGTGGGGTAGATGCCGCGGGTGAACGGGTACTCGCCGGGGACTCCGATCTCCGGATCGAGCTGGCCATCGGGAGGTCCGTACAGCGGCTCGAGCGGCTCACTGGAGAGTGTGTCGAAGTCCTTGTCGTCTCGCAGCTTCGCTTGCTCGTACCGCTCGCGCCAGCGTCTGCGCAGGTCGTCGGCCATGTTCGAGAGTTTACCGGCAGCCAGTAGCGGAACGGCCGCGCTAGTCGGTGATCGCGGCGGCTACCTGATCGGCGGCTGAATACGGGTCCAGTCGGCGGGAGACGACCTCGTCCGTCAATCGCGATAGAAGCTCGGCGGCGTCGCTCTCTACTTTTCGGCGGAAGCGCTCGGCGACGATCTCTTTGATCTCTCGCTCGATGCGCCGACGACGCCGGCTGGCGAGTAAACCGTTCTCTTCCTGGTAGGCCCGGTGCTTCTCGATCGCCGCCCAGAGCTCGGTGATGCCCTCGCCCTTGGTGGCGACCGTCTGCACGATCTGAGGCTTCCAGTCGCTCTCGGACAGAGACAGCATCTGCTTCAGCTCGCGCACCGCGTCGCGAGCACCGCTGCGGTCGGCCTTGTTGACCACGAAGATGTCGGCGATCTCCATCAATCCGGCTTTCGCGGCCTGCACCGCGTCTCCCCACCCAGGGTTCACCACGACCAAGGTCGTGTCGCAGGCGTCGGTGATCTCGACCTCCGCCTGTCCCACCCCTACGGTCTCGATGATGACGATGTCTTTTCCGGAGGCCTCGAGCACCCGAACCGCCTCCGGCGTGGCGAGGGAGATCCCACCGAGATGGCCCCTCGTCGCCATCGAGCGGATGAAAACGTCTTCGTCCAGCGCGTGGCTCTGCATCCGGACGCGGTCGCCGAGGAGCGCTCCTCCCGAGAACGGGCTCGAGGGGTCGATCGCAAGGACACCGACCTTCAGGGCGTCCTCCCTGGCGCGAGCGATCAGCTTTTCCGTCAGCGTCGACTTCCCCGCCCCCGGAGCACCGGTGATGCCGATCGAGTAGGCGGCGCCGGTGCGCGGATACAGATCGCGCATCACGCGCCCCAGATCTGCACCGCCGTCCTCCACCAGCGAGATGAGGCGACCGACGGCGAGGCGGTGGCCCTCGAGGGCGCGCTCGATGAGGGTGGTGGTTTCCACTGCGGAGCCGCTCAGGCTTCGATCGCGATGACCTGCGTGATGCCCGGAACCCGCTCCCGCAGGATCCTCTCGACCCCCTGCTTCAGGGTGACCGGCGAGATCGGGCAGCTCTCGCAGGTCCCGAGCAGCTGGACGGTGACCGTGTCTCCCTCGACGCTGTCCAGCCGGATGTCGCCGCCGTCCATCTGTATCGCCGGTCGGATCAGCTCGAGCGCCGCCCGGACCTGATCCTCCAACGTCATGACAGAGCTCATCGACCGAGTTTACGGCGACCCGATAGCGAGAGGGCGAAACCAACTAGGAGCGCGAGGGCCGCCGCCGCTCCGACCAGCAAGAGCGGGAACCGCGCGTCCCCAACCCGCGAATCCTCCTCGGGATCCTCTCCCGGCTCGCCGACGTCGATCGGTGGCGGTGCCGCGACCTCGATCGTCACCGGCTGGGTGCGGCTCCGGCGCCCGGCCGCCGTCGCCTCGATCCGCACCTCGAACCTGCCGGGCTCGAGCGGTGCCAGCCACACGATCCTGCGCCTCCCCGCGCGCGCGATCTTCGCTCCGGGATCGTCGTATCCTGAAGCAGCGGCAGTAACGGTCCGGACGCGGGCAGCCCGGGACAACGCGACGGTGAGATAGGCGGGCTCCCCCACCTCGACCACGTCCGGCGCCTTCACCAGCCCCACGCGGAGCGGAAGCCCGTAGCCCGCGGGTGGGTCGATGCTGACCACGCCGGTGCCGGACCAATCGAAACGCCAACGGCCGAGCGCGCCGTTCACCAGCGTGCGGCCGCGAGCGTCCACGATGTCGAACGCGCCGGTCACGGCGACGGAACCCGACCCCCACGCGAGGCCGACCTCGAGGCGACCAGGATCTCGCACCGGGCCGACCTGCACGCCCGTGTAGTAGTGGGTCAGGATGTCGACGTAGCCGGCGCCGCGAGCCGCTAGCCCATAGGCGCCCCACTGCGACATGCCGACGCCGTGTCCCCACCCCCTCCCAACGACGCGCACGACGCCGCGAGTGGTGAAGACATCGACGCGGTTCGACGGAAGCGTCTCTGGAAGCCGACCGGTAGAGGTAGGGCCGGGTGACGGGTAAGCAGCCGGGAACATCTGCGGCGCAAGATCGCGAACCACGTCGCGCACCTCCTCCGCGGTGGCGACGGCTGTGCCCTTCTTGCCGCGCAGGACTAGATCGGGGTAGTGGAAGCCCGCACTAGACGGGCGCGACGTCACCTTTATCAGCTTCCCGTAACCAGGCGGGTACAGCCCGCCTCGCTCCAACATCGTCTGGAGGCGACGAAGCGGGAACTCCACGGTCCAGCGGAACAACGGCGCGGCCTCCTCGTCCGGGCTCGGCACCCCCTGCAGGTACGGGTAGGGGGGCTCGTCCGGGAAAGCCTGTGGGTTGTCCAGCGTGGCGCCGCCAGAGGTGGAGTGATACCGGGCGAGGATCGGCTGTCCGCGATAGAGAACGGCTTGTCCTTTGGTGGATGCGACCGCGGCGTGCCAGCGGTCGCCGAGGAGCGGCGTCCCCACGTCCGCGCCCGTGTACACCTGACATTCGACCGACGCGCAGATATCGAAGTCGTAGATGGCCGCGCTGCCACCCCGCGGCTGCGCCAACGTGTAAAGCGCGTACGTCCGCGCCGCGACGGCTTGCGCCTTGAGGGCTTCTGCAGGCCAGGTGGAAGGAACCTCCGCGAGGCCCAAGAGGTAGCTCTCGAGCGACAGCCGGTTGGAGACGACCAGGCCGTCGCTGGCCGCGTCCAGCTCGAGCGACCCGTGATAGCGATGAAGCCCCTCCACCGACAACGGCTCGGAGCCGGTCGGGACGAGCCTGAGCGGGGCTACCGCCGCGCCCAGCTTCTCGGCGCGCGGCTTCGCCACCGACGGTGCCTGCACGAACGACAGCGTCAGGATGGCCACCGTCGCGGCGGCGCGTCTCACGCGACTCAGCCCGTGTCTGCGAACCGCTTCAGCCCCCACGACGCGATCAACAGCCCGATCCCGACCAAGACGCAGTAGGAGACGAGACCGGCTAGCCACTGCGCCGGGACGCCGCGAAGCTCCATCAGAAAGATGATCGCGAGGGCGATGCTGCACGCGCTGTAGACGTAGAGCGAGCGGGCGACCCACGTCGGCCACCTCACCTTGCCGATCGAGCCGCGGAAGCGGATCAGCGGACGGGAGATGAGCACGAGCCCCGCGCCCGCGAGGACGAAGAACATGCTGCCGAGCAGCAGCGCCAACGCCGCCTTGTTTAGATCGTCGGTCATGCAGCACCGCTCCAACGTGCTGAGCCCCCAGCCCGTCTGCGTCTGGACCGCGGTCATGATCGCGTATCCGGTGCCCAGGCCTCCCATCACGAGCCCGCTGAGACCCAGCCACTTCAACAATGCTCCGACGATGCGGAAGCTCGGGCCGTCGGTCACGCGTTCTCCTGAACGAGGGTGAGGTCGGCGCCGAGCGCGCTGAGCTTCGAGACGAAGTCTTCGTACCCGCGCGCGATGTGGCCGACGTCGTAAACCTGCGTCTCACCCTCCGCGCAGAGGCCGCCGAGGACGAGGGCCGCGCCGGCGCGGATGTCGGGCGCGCGGACGGGTGCACCTGAGAGCCTCTCGACACCGCGGATGACCGCGTGGTGGCCCTCGACCCGGATCTGCGAGCCCATCCGGTTCAACTCGTCCACGAACAAGAAGCGAGCCTCGAAGACGTTCTCAGTCAGGATCGAAGAGCCGTCCGCCTGCGCCAGCAGGACCATCATCGGAGGCTGCAGGTCCGTCGGGAAGCCCGGATATGGAAGCGTCACCATGTCGATCGCGCTGGGCCGCCGCGACATCGAAACCCGCACCTCTCCCTCGCCGCAGCTCACCTCGGCGCCGGCATCGGTGAGCTTCTGCAACGGCAACTCGAGATGGTCCGGACGGACGTCCAGCAATCGGACGTCTCCGCGCGTGGCCGCGGCGCCGATGGCGAACGTCCCCGCCTCGATGCGGTCGGGCACCACCTCGTGTTGAGACGAACCCAGCTGCTCGACCCCCTCGATGTTGAGCGTCGGCGTGCCCACGCCCGTGATCCGCGCACCACAACCGTTGAGGAACTTCGCCAGGTCCTGGATCTCGGGCTCACGCGCCGCGTTCTCGATCTGCGACGTTCCCTCCGCGGTGACGGCGGCCATGATCAGGTTCTCGGTCGCGCCGACCGACGGGAACTCGAGCAGCACGCGCGTGCCGCGCAGGCGGTCGGCTACACCTTCGACGTAGCCGTGTTGCGAGGTGAACTTCGCGCCCATACGCTCCAAGCCCTGCAGGTGCATGTCGATCGGACGCGACCCGATGGCGTCACCGCCGGGCATCGCGACCCTCGCTCTGCCGAGCCGGGCGAGCAGGGGGCCGAGCACCTGGATCGACGCTCTCATCTTCGTCACGAGGTCGTACGGCGTCTCCTCGAGGAGGTCGCCGGAGGCGTCGATCCTCACGTCGTTCCCGTCGAAGACGACCGACGCGCCAAGACGCTCCAACACCTCGGCCATCAAGAAGACGTCGGTGATCCTGGGAACCCTCCCGAGCGTCACCTCGGCCGGTACGAGGAGGGCCGCCGCCATCATCTTCAGAGCCGAGTTCTTGGCACCGCTGATGCGCACGTCACCGGTCAGCGCGTGGGGGCCGCGCAGCACGTAATGCCTCATCCAGCCATCCTAGTTACGGCTACGGCGCCCGCGAAAAAGGCGGCCCCCGGAGGAGCCGCCTGTGGATCTCTCTGCGTGGTTACCGCGAGCGGTTGGACTTCCTGCCGGTGTTCTTGGCCGTGCTCTTCGCCCTTCCGGTCGCCTTCTTCGCCGTCGAGCGGGTGCCGCGCGACGCGGAACGAGCGCCTGCGGCTGCACCCCGCGTCGTCTTGCGCGCCGCGCTTCCGCCCCTGCGTGCGGTCTTCTTGGCGCCCGAGGAGGCGCGGCCGGTGGCCTTCTTCGGGGTCGACCTGCCGCCCGTGGACCTCGAGGTCGTCTTGCGCCCGGTGCTCTTCTTCGCGCCGGTGGACTTGCGGCCGGTGCTCTTTTTGGCTCCGGACCTTCCACCCGTGGACTTCGAAGTCGTCTTGCGCCCGGTGCTCTTCTTGGCGGTCGACTTGCGGCCCGTGGACTTCTTGGCCGTCGACTTGCGGCCGGTGGACTTCTTTGCGCCGGTGGACTTGCGGCCCGTGGACTTCTTGGCTGTCGACTTGCGGCCGGTGGACTTCTTTGCGCCGGTCGACTTGCGGCCGGTGGACTTCTTGGCCGTGGACTTGCGGCCGGTCGACTTCTTCGCCGTCGACTTCTTCGCCGTCGACTTCTTCGCCGTCGACTTCCTGCCGGTGGACTTCTTTGCGCTCGACTTACTCCGGCCCGAAGACGACTTCGACGACGAGCCGCGGCCGCTGGACTTCTTCGCGCTGGACGTCCCGCCCCGGGAACCGCCGGAACCGCCGGATCCTCCAGAGCCGCCCGATCCAGACGACGAATCGCCGCCCGAGGAACCGCCTGCGCTCGCGCCGGACGCATCTCCGCTGTCACTGGGGCGAACGACATCGGCAGTGACCTCTGCCACCGTGCTCACGACCCCGCCCGCGGTCTCGGCGACGTTCGCTACGGTCTCGCGCGCTGTATCGATGAGACCTCTGTCTTCAGCCATGCCCTCCCCTTTCCGTGAAGTTCAGAGATACAAGCAACTGTTTACCCATTAAACACAGAAGAAACAAGTTGAGAACGTTCATTCGTGGGCATGACATCGTTCATGGAAACCAACAAGTTGCTGCGCATCTACTTGAACGATCACTACGCGGGGTCCGTCGCCGGCGACGAGCTCGCGAAGAGAAGCCTCAAGAACAATCAAGGAACGCCGCTCGGCGACTACCTGTCGCAGTTCATCGCCGAGCTCGAAGAGGATCAACGAGTGCTTCTGAAGGTTCTCGATGCGATCGACGCCAAGCCCGATCGCATCAAGCAGATGGCAGCGTGGATCGCGGAGAAGGCAGGCCGGTTCAAGCTCAACGGACAGGTAACCGGGTACTCCGATCTCAGCAGGCTGCTAGAGATCGAAGGCCTGGCTCTCGCGGTGGAAGGCAAGGTCTCGCTGTGGCGCTCTCTCGAGCGGGTCCGGGACGATCACCCAGAGCTATCAGACATCGACCTCGCAACGCTGATCGAACGAGGCGAGCGACAGCGAGAGCAGCTAGAACGGTTCCGGCTCGAAGCAGCCGTCATCGCGCTGAAGCACACTGAATCATGACGCGGGAGGCGGGTCGCGGTCGCTAGACCGCGCCAGCCAGGTCGATACGGTCGTATCCGCTCTGATCGTGGGCGGGAGTTGGCCCCGGAACGCGTGGGCAAGCGCCCCGCTACAGATCACCGGTGTAGCGCAGGATGTCGATCCCCCTGTGAGAATCGATGGTGTAGATCACGCGATCCGTCACCCAGACGGAGTTCAGGGTGCTGCCTCCGTGCGGAAGGAACCACCCGTGTTGGCTGATGCGACCGGCGCGGTCGACCTCCAGGAGTTTCATGCCATGCCCGCGCGTCGCGACCGCAGCCAAGTAGGTTCCGCCTCGCGACCGCCGGACGTGGAAGTACCCCACGGCGCAACCTCCGCCGTATGCGATATTCGATCCGCTCACTGCGGGATCACCATCCGTGTACGTGCCATTCCGGGGGCGGTACTGATCGACGCGAGTCAAGAGGTTCGATTTCCGCCAGTGGCTGCCGTCCCAGGTAGCGAACAAGCTGTCCTTCGAGCTGCCCTCATCCTCTGCCGCCACGCCGCAGTGCTCACGTCCGGCGCCGATACCCCCGACGTTGGAGGTCAACAGGGGCCCGCCAGCAGCGAAATCCGGCCACGCGATGCTTCCTCGGGTGGAAGGCGACCCATCCGAGCGGGCCAAGACCCGCGGCTTCGTCGGGCGGCTGACGTCTAGGACATACATGGGAACCGTCCCGGTGGCAACAACGCCGCGCGCTATCTCGACGATGTCGGTCGCTGCCGGTCCCTTGGTGAAGTGCGCGCTGTGAAAGCGCAAGCCTTTCAGCCAGTTGCCGGCGGGCTTCGGTGCGCTCGGGTCGCGCAGATCGATTATCCCGCCACCCCTGTCATAGGCCCACTTGCAATCGAGGATGCAGAAGGCGCCCCCGTAATGATGCGCGAGCTTCCGCGTGAGCTTCCCGAGACGCTGGGGATTGGCGGGATCCGAGACATCGAAGACGTAGAGCGTCATCGTCGCCTCCTCCCCCGGAAAATACCGGGAGTCTTCGTCGTAGCCAGCCTGCAGCAGGATCTTCCCGTTGGTTGTGTATCTCCCGTAGGTGATGTAAGCACCCACCTGATCCGGGTAAAAGCTCGGCCCCGGCGTGTTCAGCTCCGCCACCAGGAGCGGGTTCAACGGGTCCGACACGTCATAGATGTTGACGCCCTGGACCCCGTCACTGAGGAAGAGCGTGTCACCGAAGACGCTCGCGTAACCGGGGACCTGGGTAGGAACGGTGTCGATGACGACGGTTTTCACCCACTCGAGGTTGTTGCCCAGTCCGCCCGCAGCCGACGGCAGCTGGGCCTGAGCCAGCCCGGGAAGCAACACGACGAGCACGAACGCCGCCGTCGCGGCGAACCTCGAACGACTACCGGTCGTGCTCACGATCGCCCCTTCGTCATGGCAGATCCCCGAAGTGGTGGTTCTCCTGCGCTCCACGCCTCTCCTGCCCCCTCTGGTCAATCTCGGTACCCCGGCCCGCGAGTGAGAAGAGTTCGGAAGTTAGCCTCATAGGAGACACCTTCTTCACCCGTTGTGGAACGAACGTATCCGGTCGTTTCGACCGCCAGGAGCGTTTCTGGGTCTATGTGGGAGACCGTCTCGAGAACGCCTGCGTGGCTCCCGCCCCATCGCACAACGTTCTTGACCTGCACCGTCCGGACGATCTCGCTCCCGACCCTGGTACGTCCGCGACCGAGGACCTTTCCGAAGTAACGGCCCTCGACGGGCGAACTGGTCCAAGATCCCTCCCACCGGCGCTGCGGCTTCAGCGGCAAGAGCAAAAGATCCGTGGATGGACGCGGCCGAAGCCGCACCGTATAGGCACCATCGCTGGTAGAGAACGACATCACGGACTCCAGCAACCCAACCCGGCCGCCGCTGTAGGTGAGCCGCGACGTGACGCTGAATCGTGGTGAGACCTCCACGGTGTTGACGGCTTCGGTGGGGCTTGTCGACGACACCGAACTGATCCGAACCTCCTGAGTCTCGGGTAGGTCAGCGCCCTCCGTACATCCCGCGTCCTCTGGACAGATCGCTTCGTGGCCGGTCTGTTCGAATACGTACGTTCCGGAGCGGGGCTGTCGTACCGACGTCTCAGCCCGCTCGTCCGAATCGGTTGACCCCGAGTCGCCCGAGGGCCGCGCGAGCGAATCAGCCCCTTCCTTGTCGGACGTTGCAGCACCTGACCCTGCGGAACGCGGTCCCGCGGAGGCGCGCAGCGCGGGCTCACCTGAAGCAGCCGAGGCCGTGCGACCTCTGTCCCCGCGCGCGTCGGCGGTCGTTCCTCCGATCGCCGCCTGAGCCGGATCCTCCTTCGTGAACGCAGAGCTCACCTTGACGCCCGCATCCAGGATCTCGGTTCCGACCGCGGCAGCAACGTCCGTCACCGCACCTCGAACACCACGAGGATGAGCGAACTGCACCAGCGCCGCCGCGAGAAGGCACAGGATCGAGGTCACCCCGGCGACCTGGATCCAGTTGACCTTGTTCGAGACCTTCTTGATGCGGGAGAGCTCTGGGAAGTAGTTCGGCGCCCATACCTCGCGTTCGGTCTTTGCGCGTGGGATCCGTTTCACAAGCGGACGCACGATCGGCATGACAACGGGGCGGTGCTTGCGGTCGACGCCTTTCTCCAGTTCCTCGACCAGCTCGCCGCAGGTGAGGAACCGATCCTCCGGCCGCTTCGCAAGGGCCGTCGCGACGACAGAGTCAAGGCCGCCAGGAAGCTCCGGGCGAATATCCGTCACCCGTGCGGGCGCTTCGTGCACGTGTGCCCACAGGACCGCCACCTCGTTCGGGCGGTCGAAGGGGATCTGACCCGTCAGGCACTCGAACAGGACGCATCCGAGCGCGTACACGTCGGCTCGCCCATCAACCGGCATCCCCTCGACCTGCTCGGGGGCCATGTACTGGATGCTCCCGAAGACCTGCCCGGTACGACTGGCCGTTGACTCCGACCCTGCCGGTCTCACGAGGCCGAAGTCGGTGACGTAGGCGGTCTCGGAATTGCCGTCGACTGCATCGAGCAGGATGTTCTGAGGCTTTACGTCGTGGTGGACAAGCCCTGATTCATGCGCCGCGTCGAGCGCGGCCGCCACCTGACGCATGAGGGAGACGACCCGCTTCGGATCGAGCGGTCCCTCCTCCTCGATCAACGTCTTCAGATCGCGTCCTTCAACGAGCCTCATCGCGATGAAGAGGCTTCCGGCGTCCTCGCCGGCGTCGTATATCGGCACGATGTTCGGGTGGTCGAGATCCGACCCCAGCGACGCCTCTCGCACGAAGCGTGCACGGAAGTGGTTGTTGGCGGCGATCTCAGGAAGCATCAGCTTCACGGCGACCGTCTCGCCCGTGTCAGCGCGTCTCGCCCGGTACACCACCCCCATGCCGCCGCGGCCGATCTCCTCCTCGAGGAGGTAGCAACCGACGGTGCGCCTGAGCGCTTGCATCGTCAGGTCACCAGACACGAGAGTCGCCCGGTTGGTATGGGTCGGAGCGGCCGCTATCGACGTTCCCCGTGGGTCGGGTTGCTGCTCGCGCCGAAAGGTACTCATGGTCAGGAAGCGTGAGAAACGACCGCACGGGCGTAACCCTCACAACTGCCAGATCGCAGGGACGCGGGGGTCGGGCGTGTACGAGCAGTAGGTTCCGGTGCGGATCGTCGAGCCGAGGTGGGCCCCCAACGCCTGGTCGTTCTCGGCGATCTTCTTCAGGGCGTCTTTGATCGTCTTCGTCACGCTGACCCGGGCCCGCTCGGCCACCGAGGCGGCTTTCCGGTCCCGCCCCCCGAGACCGACCGCACCGGCCAGCTGCTGGATCAGCGCGTCTTTCTCGTCCTGCAGCCGCTCGGCCCGAGCGGGATCGTTGAAAGCCTCGGCCTCTTCGATCTCCTCCTGCAGCTCGTCCAGCCGCCGCTTGTACGCGGCCTTCGCGGCGGGATCGAGGACATCGCCGGCGTCCCCCAGTCCGTCCGAGTCCAGTGGCACGGCCCGATCGACGGTCGCCGCGTCTCGCTGTTGACCCTCGACCTGGGCGACGAGGTCGAGGACGTGGATCTCCGCCCCCGGGTTACGTAGGAGGTGCGCGAGGAAGCGAAGTCCTTTGCTGTCCTTCAGACGCGACGTGGTGCCGTGGTAGGTCACGGTCCAGAAGTCCCCCTCACGCTCGAACCGGTCCTCCGACTGCGCGGCAGGAGCGGTGCCCGCGGACGCCTCTCCGACCTTGGCCTGAGCCGCCGCGAGCAACGCCTCCAGGTCCTTGCGCACCGCGGGAGCCACCGCCGCCATGTCTGCGGCCTTTAGAGCACGCTGGTAGAGCCGCGCGCCCTCCTCGAAAGCGAGGTGCGCGGTCGCTTCCTGCGCGGCCCGGGTCGCGTACTCCATCGTCTTTTTGCTGTCGCCCGCCTGGGCCGCCTTGAACCAGTGGTGCGCCAGCTCCGCGAGCCGGGCCTCGAGGTTCCCCTCGTACATGTCCTCCAACACCTCGGCGGCGCGCCGGTGCAGGCGCATCCGCTTGGCCGCGGTGAGATCCTCGTACAGCGTCTCGCGGATCAAGATGTGGGAGAACCGGTAGCGCCCGAGCGCGCCCGCTTCCTCGACAACGTCTTGATCGACCCCTTCCGTGACGAGGTCCAAAACCTCATCGACGTCGAGATCGCACATCCTCTGGAGGACGCCCACCTCGAACTCGCGCCCCAGAACGGAGGCGATGCTGAGAACGGCGCCGGTTTCCTGCGACAGGGTTTCCAGTCGCCGCCGGATCATGTCGCCGACCCCACTCGGCACCCGGAAGCCGACCGAGTAGTCGGGCCGGTGGATATCGCCTTTCGCCGTCAACATCTTGGTCGCCTCGGCCACGAAGAGAGGGTTGCCTTCGCTGGCGCGGAAGACAGCATGGGCGATAGCGGGCGGCGCCTCCTCCCCCGCGATCGCCTCATAGAGCTCCGCGACGGCTCGCTCGCCCAGACCCGAGAGCGAGATGTGGTGCCCCTCGCGACCGATGTCCGAGAGGATCCGAGCGTGCGTGCCTCTGCGGCGGGCCGCGGCCTCGTCGTAGGTGGCCGCGACCATGATGCGACTGTCACGGATCTCCCGCCCGAAGAACTGCAACATCAGAAGAGACGAGTCGTCCGCGGCGTGGAGGTCCTCGAGCATCAGCACCAGCGGCCGGCGGTCGGCGACATCCTTCATGAACCTCGTGAGGGAATCGAACTCCGCGAGGCGGCTGCCGTCCTGCTGTCCAGGCGTAGGAGCCGGGATCTCCGGGAGGAGGCGGCCACCCCCACTTGGGTCGACAACGTCCGGACGGCCAAGCTCGGTCACCATCTGTCGGACCACCTGCGCCCAGGGCCAGAACGGCGGTGTGTCGATGGCCTCCCAGCAACGTCCCCACAGCACGGCGGCGGCCCTCTCAGCGGCCCTGTCGGAGAGCCACTCGGCCAGGCTGGTCTTGCCCATACCTGCGTCACCGACGAGGGTGAAGACGCGCCCTCGTCCGGCGAGGGCGTCTTCGAGCCCGGCGCTAAGCGCGGCGAGCTCCCGCTCTCGGCCGAGCAACGGCGGCGAGGACCTATGACTCACTGATGAAGACGTGGCGGACCCCTTCGTCACGACGCGCTCCGGCGCAGCGTGCAGCGCCGTGGGAACGCGGCCACCCGCGGCCAACCCGGCGCTAGAGCGCGACGCCATCGAACACCTCTCGCGTGACGCGGACTCATCTCGCAGCGTCCACTCGGCGGGCTCCGCGAACTCCCTCCGGGTGTCTCCGCAGACGCCCGACCACACGATTCGCTACCTGCAGCGGCCCACCTGCACCCTGAATGTCGACCCCTGGCGGAAATGGTGGGGTATGTCCGGAAAAAAATCTAGGGGGGTGGCCGAATTTTCGGGTGAACTTCTATTCCCCTGCGGAAGCGGCTAGAAACCCGAACTCGGGTCGATGTCGAGGCGAGCCTCGATCAGCCACAGGTTCCGGCGCACGCACTCGGGACACAGGGCAAGGTGACGTCCGTTCGCATCTGGCATCTCCTGCCAGCCCAGCGGGATGGACCCGTGGCGCCGCTGGTCCGAACGACCGCACGAGGAACAGAAGACGCGGTTGCGCAGATTGGCCGGCTGATCGCTCAACCGCTTCCCCCCCGTTCGCTTTGTGTCTAGTCGCGGCCCAACTCGGGTCGAGCCAGCGCCGCGCGCATACCGGCCTCGGCTCGCTCGTCTACGTCCTCGTCTCTCCGTCGCTGTGCCTCTTGGATGCGCCGGCGCGCTTCGCCGGCGTCGATGTCTCCGGCCTCATCGGCGTCATCGGCCAGAACGATCACGTGATAGCCGTCCCCGTCTCGCGAGGCCTCGAGGAAGCCTCCGGGAACGATGTACGAGTGCCGGCTGCCACCGGCCACGATCGTCACGAGCCCCGGCGTCAGCGCCGCCAGGAACGGGACGTGGTCGTTCATGATCCCGAACTCGCCCTCGGGCGACCGCGCGATTACCAGCTCGGCGTCGCCCGAGAAGATCTCCTCCTCGGGCGTGACCACGCTCACTGCAAACGGAGTTGCCACTAGTCGGCGAGCTCCTTGGCCTTCGCTTGTGCCTCTTCGATGCCACCCACCATGTAGAAGGCCTGCTCGGGAAGGTCGTCGTACTCGCCCTCGGCGAGCCCCTTGAAGGATTGGATGGTCTCGTCGACCGGCACGTACTTACCGGGGATGCCGGTGAACTGCTCCGCGACGAAGAACGGCTGCGAGAGGAACCTCTGGATCTTGCGCGCCCGCTGAACCGTGATGCGGTCCTCTTCGGAGAGCTCGTCGATCCCGAGGATGGCGATGATGTCCTGGAGGTCCTTGTACCTCTGCAGGATCCTCTGCACGGTCAATGCCACGTTGTAGTGCTCGTCGCCGACATAGCGCGGGTCCAGGATCCGGCTGGTGGAGTCCAGCGGGTCGACCGCCGGGTAGATGCCCAGCTCGGAGATCTGGCGGGAGAGCACCGTGGTCGCGTCGAGGTGGGCGAACGTGGTGTGTGGGGCGGGGTCGGTGATGTCGTCGGCCGGCACGTAGATCGCCTGCAGAGAGGTGATCGAGCGGCCCTTGGTGGACGTGATCCGCTCCTGCAGCTCGCCCATCTCCTCGGACAGCGTCGGCTGGTAACCGACGGCCGACGGCATCCGGCCCAACAACGTAGACACCTCGGAGCCGGCCTGGACGAAGCGGAAGATGTTGTCGATGAAGAGGAGCACATCCTGGTGCTCACGGTCGCGGAAGTACTCCGCCATGGTCAGCGCGGCCAGCGCAACCCGCAGGCGCACGCCCGGAGGCTCGTCCATCTGGCCATACACGAGAGCGGTCTTCTCGAGCACGCCTGACTCTTTCATCTCGAGCCACAGGTCGGTCCCCTCACGCGTGCGCTCGCCTACGCCTGCAAAGACGGAGACACCACCGTGCTCCTGAGCGACGCGCTGGATCATCTCCATGATGACGACGGTCTTGCCGACGCCGGCTCCGCCGAACATCCCGATCTTTCCGCCCTGGACGTACGGCTCGAGGAGGTCGATGACCTTGATGCCGGTCTCGAACATCTCGGTCTGCGGCTCGAGGTCCTCGAAGTCCGGCGCCTGACGGTGGATCGGCCAGCGCTCGACGTCGTCTGGGATCGTGGACTCGTCGACGGGCTCGCCGAGGACGTTGTAGACGTGGCCCAAGGTGGCCGGGCCCACCGGGACGGTGATGGGCTGTCCGGTGTTGGTCACCCTGGCGCCGCGCACGAGGCCGTCGGTGGCCTTCATGCAGATCGCCTTGACCGTGCTCTCACCGATGTGCTGGCTGACCTCGGCCGTGATGACGTCGGTCTTGCCGGCGATCGTGCGATCCACGACGAGCGCGTATCCGATCTCGGGCAGCTGGCCCGGCGGGAACTCGACCTCGATGACGGGACCCGTGATCGTGAGGATCCGGCCCTCGCTCGTGCGGAGCTCGTCTCCGCCGGAAAGTCTCTCTTCGGTGATGGCCACTGCTCTACCTCCTGCTTCCTTTGATCAGTCAGCGTTGAATGCTGCGCGGTGTACTTGGGTTCCTTTGTCCACGCGGCCTCCGGAGAGCGCCTCCGCGCCACCGATGACCTCCATGATCTCCGTGGTGATCTCCGCCTGGCGCGCCTGGTTGTAGACCCGCGTGAGCCCTTCGATCAGCTCGTCGGCGTTGTCCGTCGCGGCCTTCATGGCCCGGCGTCGAGCGGCGTGCTCCGACGCTGCCGCCTCGAGCATCGCCTGAAGCACGGCGCCCTCGACGTAGCGCGGAAGCAGGAGGCCCAGGATGTCCGCGGGCTCCGGCTCGAAGACGTAGTTCGCTCGCTTCGTTTCTTCTGGACCGTCCGTCACGTCCTCGGTCGAGGCTGGCAGCAGCTTCACGACCACCGGTCTCTGGATCACCACAGACTGGAACTGCGTGTAGGCGAGGCGGACCTCGTCGATCTCGCCCTTGGCGAACGCCTCTACGGCCGCGCGAGCGACCGTGCGAGCGTTGTCGATCTTCGGCTGGTCCGAATAGCCCTCCCACGCGTCCGAGAAGTCGTAGCCCCGGAACTTGAAGTAAGAGATCGCCTTCTTGCCTGACAGGAACAGCTTGGTGTCGTCATGGTCGGCCATGTCCCGCTCGGCCGCGCGGATGACGTTGGAGTTGTACGCCCCTGCCAACCCCCGGTCGGCGGTGATGACGATCATCCCGATCCGGCTGGAGCCCTCGCGCTGCCTGAGCAGCGGATGGTCGATGTTGCCCGCGTTGCGTGTCACCGAAGCCATCAGATTGCGCAGTTGCTCGGCGTAGGGACGAGCCGCCTCCACGCGACGTTGTGCCTTGATGATGCGCGACGAGGCGATGAGCTCCATGGCGCGCGTGATCTTCTGGGTCGACTTGACCGACCCGATCCTGCGCTTGACCGCCCGAAGCTGCTGCGCCATCTAGCTACCGGTAGCGGAGGGGCCGGTGGACTGGGTTGCGTCCGACGGCGTGGTGGTGTTGGTCGGCGCTCCGCCGCCCGAACCCACCGCGGCCGCGTCCACCACGGGGCTGTTCGTCTCCGGAGCTCCCTCGGCCGCGGCGGTCGTCTCGACGGTCTCCTCGCTGTCGGTCCAGGAGGCCTTGAAGTCTTCGACCGCCGACTTCAGCTGGGCAGTGGTGTCATCGTCGAGCTTCCCGGTCGACACGATGGTCTGGCCGATCCCCGAGTGACGCGACTTCACTTGCTCGATCAGCCGCTGCTCGAAGTCGTTGACCTTGCCGAGAGGAACGTCGTCCATGTAGCCATTGGTGACGGCCCAGATCGAGATGACCTGGTCCTCGACAGGGTACGGCGTGTACTGACGCTGCTTGAGCACCTCGACCACGCGGGCTCCGCGGTCCAGCTGGGCTTGGGAGGCCTTGTCTAGGTCCGAGCCGAACTCGGCGAAGGCCTCGAGCTCACGGAACTGCGCGAGGTCCAAACGGAGGCGACCGGCGACCTGCTTCATCGCCTTGATCTGCGCGTTACCGCCCACTCGGGAGACCGAGATACCGACGTTGATCGCGGGACGTACACCGGAGAAGAAGAGGTCCGACTCCAGGAAGATCTGACCGTCGGTGATCGAGATGACGTTCGTGGGGATGTAGGCGGAAACGTCTCCGCCCTTGGTCTCGATGATCGGGAGAGCCGTCAGGGAACCCCCGCCGTTCTCGTCCGACAGCTTCGCGGCACGCTCCAGCAACCGGGAGTGGAGGTAGAAGACGTCGCCTGGATAAGCCTCGCGGCCCGGCGGACGACGAAGTAGCAGCGACAGCTGACGATACGCGATCGCCTGCTTGGAGAGGTCGTCGTAGATGATCAGCGCGTGCTGGCCGTTCTCCATCCAGTGCTGTCCCATTGCGCAACCTGAGAAGGGGGCCAGGTACTGGAAGGGCGCGGGATCCGACGCGGGAGCGTTCACGACCACCGTGTACTCCAGGGCACCGCGTGACTCCAGAGCTGCAACGACCTCTGCCACCGTCGAGGCTTTCTGACCCACGGCAACGTAGATGCACTTCACGGCTTGGTCCGTGCCCCAGAGCTGGCGCTGGTTGATGATCGCGTCGATGGCGATCGCGGTCTTGCCGGTCTGGCGGTCGCCGATGATCAGCTCGCGTTGGCCCCGGCCGACCGGAATCATGCCGTCGATCGCCTTGATCCCCGTCTGAAGGGGCTCGCTCACGGGCTGGCGGGCGGTCACGCCGGGCGCCTGAACCTCGAGGGCGCGAGTGGTCTCGTATTGGATCGGCCCCTTGCCGTCGATGGGTTCGCCGAGAGCGTTCACGACGCGGCCCAACAGGCCGTCGCCGACACCGACCGAGAGGATGCGGCCCGTCTGCTTGACCGGGTTGCCCTCTTCGATGTGCGAGGCCTCCCCGAGGATGACGCAACCGATCTCGTCCTCGTCGAGGTTCATGGCGAGACCGATGATCCCCCCGGGGAATTCCAGCATCTCGTTGGCCATGACGCCGGGAAGACCGGTGACACGAGCGATGCCGTCTCCTACTTCATTGACGCGGCCGACCTCTTCCTTCTGAACCGAGGGCTGGAAGTCGGTGACGTAGCGCTGGAGAACCGCAGAGATCTCCGATGCGTCGATGTTGAGCTCGCGTTGAGACACTTAACTCCTCACCTGCTCCTTCAGTTGCTCGAGACGGCGCCGAACGGTGCCGTCGATGACCGTGTCCCCGACCTTGGCGACGACCCCTCCCAGGACCTCGGGATCCACGATGACCTTGAGTTCGACCTTCTTGCCCGTCGTCTTGGACAGAGCTTGCGCCAGGCTGGTCTTCTGCTGGTCATCCAGCGGGATGGCGCTGCGGACCTCCGCGACGACCGAATCGCGCGCAGCGGCGGCCAGATCGCTGAGCTCGCTAAGGATCTGTGGCAACTGCCGGGCGCGTCCCTGCTCGACGACGAAGCCGAGCAGCCCCAGCGTGTGCGCCGAGACCTTGCTGTCGAGCAGCTCGTTCAGGACCTTCTTGCGCTGGTCGGTGTCGATCGCTTGGTCGCTCAAAACCTGCTTCAGCTCGTTGTTGGTCTCCAGCAGCTTGCCGAAGCGGTAGAGCTCGTCCTCGACACGTTCCAGCTCGCCCTCCGCCTGCACGACCTGGAACAGCGCGTTGGCGTAACCCTGGATGAGCTCCTGCGACATCACGTTCGCCACTAGTTACTGCTCCCGTTCCCCATCCCGGCGACGTCACGGATGTAGGCGTCGACCATCTCTTTCTGTGCATTCGCATCGATCGACCGGCCGACCACCTTCTCGGCCAGCTGGATGGAAAGAGCGGCGACGGTTGACTGCAGCTCTTGCATCGTGCTGGCGCGCTCGGCGGCGATCGACTCCTGAGCCCGAGTGGTGATCGCTTCCGCCTCGGCCTGGGCCTTGGCGATTAGATCCTTGCGCACCTGCTCGGCCTGCTGGCGCGCCTCTTCGACGATGCGGTTGGCCTCGCCGCGCGAGTCGGCGATCTGCTGCTGGTATTGACGCTTCTCGCTCTCGGCCTCCGTCTTGGCGCGTTCGGCGGCCTCGAGGTCGGACTGGATCTGCTTCTCGCGGGCCTCTACGGCTTCACGCAGCTTCGGGAACGCGAACTTGTTGAGGACGAAGAGCACGATCGAGAACGCAACGGCGCCCCAGATCAGCTCGTCGATCGCCGGCAGGATCAGGTCGGTTCCCGACGGCTCCTCGGCTCCCTCGGCTGCGGCCAGGAGGACCTTGCCTACGTATGTCATCAGTCGATCTCCCGCCTACTAGAGGATGAATGCGAGAACGAAACCGAACAGGGCAAGTGCCTCGATCAGCGCGAACCCGAGGAACATCGTGGTCCGCGTTTCGCCTGCCGTCTCGGGCTGTCGGGCCATGGCCTCGATGGCGCTGGCGAAGACGAGCCCGATGCCGATGCCGGGGCCGATAGCGGCCAACCCATACACCAGCCCGTGTGCGACGGACCTCAGTCCCTCGTCGGTGACCCCTCCCGCTTCCTGGGCCAACTGGAAGATCTCGCTGGTCATCTCTCTGCTCCCTCCTGTTTCGGTGCGGGCCGCTTAAGCGGCTACGCCTTCTAGTGCCGGTCGTCTGTCTTCCTGAGGTGTTTCGTGAGCGGTCTCGTCGTGCGTGAGGTGGTCTTCGGCGCCGTGGCCGTGGATCGCCTCGGCGATGTAGAACGCCGACAACATCGTGAAGATGTAGGCCTGCATCACCACGACCAGCATCTCGAGCATCATCAGCGCGGTAGCGACCGCCAGTGTGACGAGCCCGAGCGGCGCGGTTGGGCCGATGTTGGTGACGAGGAACTCGTGCGTGAACAAGAAGAAGATCGTCAAAAGGACGTGGCCGGCCATCATGTTCGCGAGCAACCGGACCATCAGGGTCAGCGGGCGGACGACGAACACCGAGAAGAACTCGATAGGCGTCAGCAAGATGTAGACGGGCTTAGGCACGCCGGGCGGGAACAGGGTGCCCTTGAGGTAGTGGCCCGGCCCCTGCTTAACGAGGCCCACGACGTTGAAGATGATCCAGGTCAGGATCGCCAGCATGAACGGGATCGCCATCCTCGAGGTGGGGGCGAAGTGGATCCCCGGCAGGATCGCGAGGACGTTCGAGAACAAGATAAAGAAGAAGACCGACGCGAGGTAGCCGGCGTACTTCGCGCCCTCCGGGCCGATCACGTCGATCGCGATGTTGTTCCGAACGAAGAGGTACAGGGTCTCGGCGAGGTTGCTCGCGCCCTTCGGCACCAGCGCCTTCTTGGCCGCGCCATAGAGGAAGAAGCCGATGCACAAGGCCGCCGCGAGCAGCGTCAGGATCCCGACGCGGTTCAGAGCGTAGGGCGTTCCCTCGAACAGGAGGGGATCCCAGAAGAACAGGTGGTTGATATCCAGTTCCAACGCAAGAACCATCGCCGCTCCTTCTCCTATGTCTTCTGTGGTTGGGGTTGTGGCTGGTTCGGCTGGACCTTGTACGCGCCGGCGCCCTCCCACAGCACGAGCAGGAGGTGCGATCCGACCAGTGTCAGGCCCGTGACCGGGAAGTAGACGATGTCGGTGGCCTTCAGCGCGAAGGAGAGACCGGTGAGGATCGCGAGGCCGATGGTGAAGGCGACCATGGCCGCCGGCAACAGGAGCCGCGGTGACGTCTCCGCAACGCCGCCGATGACGCGCGCCGCGAACAACAGGTTGATCAGGGTCATGCCAAGCCCGATCGCGCCGGAGAGGGCGTAGTTAGGGCCGTTCCAGATCCACAGAGCCGCGATGAGCACGGGAGCCACGACGACACTCCGGACGATCATCCTCCGGACCATCTGCAGCTCGACCACTGAGTTCTGCCCCTCCCGTTACTGCCTGTGACGCACCGCGTAGAAGACGGTCACCACGCCGAGCGCCCAACCGACGATCGCCCCGAAGATCTGGAGCCAAGGCTCTGTGCCGAGCCAGCCATCGAGTGCCCGGCCCCCGAACCAAAAGACCAGCACCACGAGCACGAATCCGAAGGCGACCGACAGTCCTTGGGACGCCTGCGACATCCCCTTCGCCATGTCTGAACCCCGACCCCGTGAGGAGCCGGGACCCTGCCGCCGTCGGGGAAACTGGCTCACGAAGGATGCACCTTAACCCACGAAACGACCTTGTGAAACTTTTCACAAGCTACCGCACGCGGGCCTCGCGCGCAAACCACGCCGTCGCTCGGATGACGCTGCGCGGTGTCCGCGGATGCTTGATTTCCCGCGCACCGGTCGGCAACTCGACCTAGACGCCGCTAGGGCGCGATCCGCTCCTGGATCACCTTCGTAAGCAACGGGAACAAGGTGTAGAGCACGATCGCGGCGACCAACACCGGCAGCGAGAAGATGACGTCGTTGCGGTCGAAGAAGGTGAAGGCGAGGCCGGCGCCCGCGGCCAGCGCAGACCAGATGTACATGACGACTACGGCTTGACGATGCCCGTGCCCCAGGTCCATGAGCCGGTGATGCAGGTGCTCTTTGTCCGCGTGGAAGACGCTCGTGCGCCTGCGCGCCCGCCGCACCACGGCCAGCACGGCGTCGGCCAACGGTAATGCGAGCACGAGCAGTGGGATCAAGAGCGGCGAATAAGCCAAGAAGACCTGCGGCGTTGACGTCTGCGCCAGTGTCGAGATGAACGAGGTGTTGGTGATGCCCACGACGGTCGCGCCGCCGAGGACGAGCCCGAGCAGCATGCTTCCGGAGTCACCCATGAAGATCCTCGCGGGGTGGAAGTTGTAGCGCAGGAATCCCAGTGTTGCTCCGACAAGAGCTATCGCAAGCAACGGAGGCGGCGCCGCCAGAGCGGCCAGGCTCTCGCCTTGCGTGACGCTCAGCTGGTAGGTGTAGACGAAGAACGCCGAGGCCGCGATCGCGACGAGCCCGGCGGCCAAACCGTCCAAACCGTCGATCAGGTTGACCGCGTTGATCATCGCGACAAGCCACCCGACGGTGACCAGGAACGACACATCGTCGCTCAGAGGGACGAAGGTTCCACTCGGCAGCAAGACGTACTGCATCTTCACCCCCGCGAGGAACAACATCCCGGAGGCAAACACCTGTCCCGCGAGCTTGACGGGGGCGGGGAGATCCCTCAGGTCGTCGACCATCCCGAGAAGGAAGATCACGACTCCCCCGCCGAGGATCCCCAGCATCTGTGACGTCTGGCTGAAGATGCCTTCGAAGAACGGAAGCCGCGAAGCTATGGCCCCAGCGGCCATGATGCCGAGGAACATCGCGATCCCGCCCAGCGTGGGTGTGGGATGCGCGTGGACCTTGCGGTCGTTCGGGCGGTCGATCGCACCCAGCTTCGTCGACAGCCGGCACACGAGCGGCGTCGTGAAGAAAGAGACGAAGAAGGCGACCAGTCCAACGGTCAGGTAAGGCCTCAAACCAGCCGCTCCTTACACCACGTCCGGGTAGGGACGGAACCGGTTGGTCAGCTCCTTGACCCTGGCGGCGACGTCGGCGCGGACCTGCGCGGAGTCGTCCTTCAATGTCGTAGCGATCAGCCGCGCCACCTCGCGGACCTCTTCCTCCTTCATCCCCGTCGTCGTGGCGGCGGGCGTGCCGATGCGGAGGCCCGACGCGATGAAGGGCTTCTCGGGGTCGTACGGGATCGCGTTCTTGTTGACGGTGATGCCGACCGCGTCCAAACGAGCCTCTGCCTCCTTGCCCGTCAGCCCCACCGGGCGAAGATCGACGAGCATCAGATGGTTGTCCGTACCTCCAGAGACGATCCGGAGGCCGTGTTCGTTGAGCGCGTCGGCCATCGCGCGCGCGTTCGCCACCACCTGTTCGGCGTAGGCGCGGAAGCCGTCTCCGGCGGCTTCCTTGAAAGCGACGGCTTTCGCCGCGATGACGTGCATCATCGGGCCGCCCTGCCAGCCCGGGAACACGCTCTTGTCGATCACCGACGCGTGCTCTTCCTTGCACATGATCATGGCGCCGCGGGGGCCGCGCAGCGTCTTGTGCGTGGTGCAGGTGACCACGTCCGCGTGCTCCACCGGGTTCGGGTGCACCCCACCCGCAACGAGGCCGATGAAGTGCGCCGCATCGACGAGGAATATCGCGCCGACCTCGTCGGCGATCGAGCGGAACGCGGGGAAGTCCCAGATCCGCGAGTAGGCGGTCGCGCCCGCGACGATCAACTTCGGCTTCTCGCGGAGCGCGATGTCACGCACCTCGTCGAGGTCGATCCGCTCGTCCGACTCGCGCACGCCGTATGACACCACCTTGAAGAGCTTGCCCGTGAAGTTGACGCGCGACCCGTGGGTCAGGTGGCCGCCCATGGCCAGATCCATCCCCATGAAGGTGTCACCCGGCTGTAGGAAAGCGAAGTACGCAGCTGCGTTCGCTTGTGCACCGGCATGCGGCTGCACGTTCACGTGATCCGCCCCAAACAGCGCCTTCGCCCGCTCGATCGCCAGGTTCTCGGCGACGTCGACATGCTCGCAGCCGCCGTAATAGCGCTTGCCGGGATACCCCTCCGCGTATTTGTTCGTGAGCGGGGTCCCCAGCGCCGCCAGCACGGCGGGAGACGAGAAGTTCTCCGATGCGATCAGCTCGATCTTCGAGTTCTCGCGGTGGACCTCGTCCATCACGGCATCCGCCAGCTCGGGATCGATCTTCTCGACCGCGGCCCAGTCGCTCCACCCAGGGTTGCTCATCGACATTCCTCTTTCTCTATCTCCGCGATCAGGGCAAGGCGCCGGTCGTGGCGTCCGGACTCGAACTCGGTCGTGAGGAAGACGTCCAGGATCGCGCACGCCATGTGCTCGGCAACGATCCTTCCGCCGAGAGACAAGACGTTCGCGTCATTGTGCTGTCTTGCCAGCCGCGCCGTGAACTCGTCCAGACACAGCGCGGCGCGGACGCCATGGACCTTGTTGGCCGCGATCTGCTCGCCCTGGCCGCTGCCGCCCATGACGACGCCGAGGTCGGCTTCCGCGTTCACGACCGCCCGTCCCACCGCGGCGCAGTAAGGCGGGTAGTCGACCGCCTCTTCCGAGTCGGTGCCGAGGTCGACGATGTCGTGGCCGAGATCGACGAGATGCTTAGCGACGGCCACCTTCAGCCGGTATCCGGCATGGTCGGCTCCGAGGGCGATCCTCACCAGTGTCCCGTCGCGTAAGCAGCGTGAATGTCCAGAGCGACACTGCGCGCCGAGGGCAAGGCGCGAGGAGGGCGCATACCCGCAGGGTATGTAACCGACGAGGAACGCAGCCATCGGTGATGCAGGGGCGTTCTGGCGTCACGGTGATCTACGCGTCGGGGCACCTACGCAGCATATCCATGGACCCTTCGCGACCTGCGGTATCCGGCGAGGAACGGGTGGACCTAGACCCCCGACCCGCACAGCAGATCCGCCAGTCTGCGGACGCCGATCTCGATCTCTCCCGCGGCTCGCTCGTAGGCGAAGACCGGCAGGCCCATCGGGTCGTCGAGGTCGAGCGCCCGGCGCGGTTCCGGCCGACCGGCACGCAGCAACGTCTGCAAGCGGGCCGTCGCCTCCGTCGAGGGGCATTCCTCGACCTCCATCTCCGCGAGCTCCTTCATGAGGATCATCTTGGTTCCGACGTCCTTCGCGACCTCGCGGAGCTCCCGTGCATGCACGCTCGTCATGGCGACGACCAGATCCGCCTCCGCCAGCTCCGCGGGGTCGACGGGACGGGAGCGGTGGTCGTCGAACTCGATCCCCCGGTCCCTAAGGACCTCCAAAGCCTCGGGCTGCGCCGGGTTCCCGAAGCCGGCCCAGGTGCCCGCAGAGGCAACCTCGATGTCACGGCACCCGCGGCGCGCCAGCTCCTCTCGAAGCATCACCTCCGCCATCGGCGACCGGCAGATGTTCCCCGTGCACACCATCAGCACCTTCATCGCCCCTGTATACCGTCCGGTCGCCGACACTCGGTCAGTAGGGTGGAGCGATGAGCAACGCTTGGTCGAAGCTGCGCCCGCACATCGCGGAGCTGTCGGATCTAAGCAGCGCCCTGCGCCTGCTGGGGTGGGATCAGCACGTCATGATGCCGGTGGGCGGCGGAGCCGCTCGGGCATCGGCGATCGCGACGCTGCAAGGGCTCGCTCATGCCCGTCTGTCCTCACCCGAGACCGGCGAGCTCGTCGCCGCGGCCGAAGCTGACGAGTCCCTCGGCGACATAGAACGCGCGTCGGTCGCCCTTCTGAGGCGGGACTACGACAAGGCGACGAAGCTCCCCGAAGCGCTGGTTCGTGAGCTTGCCGAGGTCGAGGCGTTGTCCTTCCAGGCGTGGACGCAGGCGCGTCCCGCCAACGACTTCTCCATCCTCGAGCCGCATCTCGCCCGCCTCGTGGTGCTGAAGAAGCAGGCGGCGGACGCGATCGGCTGGGAGCAAGAGAGGTACGACGCCCTGCTGGACGACTACGAACCGGGTATCACGACGGCAGAAGTCGAAACCCTGTTCGACAGCCTGGTCCCGGCGTTGAAGCCGGTGGCAGAGACGATCCTGGGCGCGGCGGGCGAACGGCCCGAGTTCCTGTCGCGGACGTACGAGCCGGACAAGCAACAGTCTTTCTGCAACTGGCTCGTCAGAACGCTCGGCTTCGACCTGCAAGAGGGACGGTTCGACGTCTCGCCACACCCTTTCACCATCCACATCGGGCGCGGCGACGTTCGTCAGACCACGCGCTACGAGCCGCGGGCATTGATGATGTCGGTGCGCGCCTCGATCCACGAGACCGGCCACGCCTTGTACGAGCAAGGCATCCCCAAGGAGATGGTCGGTCTCCCGGCGGGAGAGGTGCGGTCGCTCGGGCTACACGAGTCGCAGTCGAGGATCTGGGAGATCCAGGTCGGCACCGGGCGGCCGTTCGTCGAGTTCATGCTCCCCCATCTGAAAGACCGGTTCCCAGAGGAGCTCGGGCGACTGACCCCGGACGAGTTCTATCGCGGGGTCAACCATCCCGACAGGAGCCTTATCCGCGTGCAGGCGGACGAGGTGACATACAACCTGCACATCGCGCTGCGCGCCGAGCTGGAGCTGGCTCTGTTCCGAGACCAGCTGTCGGTTGCGGACCTTCCCGACGCCTTCGAAGCCGCGATGGAGAAGTACGTGGGCGTACGACCCGACAGTCACGCCGATGGCGTCTTACAAGACATGCACTGGGCCGCGGGAGGATTCGGCTACTTCCCCACCTACACGCTCGGAACGCTGTATGCCGCCGCGCTCTTTGACAAGGCGCGAAGCGACCTGGGTGATCTCGAGCAGGAGTTCCGCAACGGCGATACGTCGCGGCTGCTCGAGTGGTTGCGGGAGAAGATCTACAGCCGCGGCGGCTGCGGTTCCGGCACCGAGATCGCGCAGGACGCTATCGGTGCGCCGCTAAGCGCGGACCCCTTCCTCAACCACCTGAAGAACAAGTACGCGGAGATCTACGACATCTCCTTCTAGTCGTCTGTATAGGTCATCCTCGAGCCGCCGAGGTTGGTCTCTCTCGTCCGCTAGCGGTCACGGAACCAGCATCACGGGGATCGAGATCACGTCGCGCTCGGATCCATCCTCGGCCGAGTGGGTCAGCACCTCCAGGCGCCCTTCCTGGGGCGCTTCGACCTGGAAGTCCAGCTCATAGGTGAAGTCGCCCCAGCAACCGCTGCCGCAGGTGGCGGTGGTGAAATCCTTTACCAGCAGCTTTCCCTCGGCGCCCCGCAACCTGATCGAGACGTTCGCCTCGAAGACGTTCGCGAACCCTGACACGATCGCCCCGTCGGCGATCTCCTGTTCGGGGCGTGGCTCTTCCACCACGATCGCGGGGGCCCGCTCCTGGAAGTCCCGGCGCGTCAGCGGGTCGGAGTGGTCGAGCCGTTCACCGCCGATCGCTTCGAGCTGCTGTCCGTCGATCAAGATCCGGGCCGCGTCGATGCCTTCGAACTGCGTGGCGGTGTAGATCACCTGCGCGACGCGCAGCTGTCTCGCGAGACTGCCTCCACCCGAGGTGAAACCGGAGCTGAGGTCGACCGTCAACGTCCGTCCGTCGCGCCCTACGTGGAGCAGCTCGGTCTTGTGCGGAATCGCGGTGGTCGCGCCTACCTCTCGGTCCGGCCCGGTCGGGCCGCCCACGAGGATCGTCAGCCAGAACGCCGCCTTCTGCGCGATCGCATCGTCGTCCGCGAGATCCGCCGAGATGCGACCCCCGAGCGCGGTGGTTCCCCACGACAGGCGCCCGTCCATGACGAACCACAGTTCGGACTCCGACATCGGCACCTTGACCTGCTGCTTGGAGGCTGCAGTCGCCTCGGGCTGAGGTGAGGCCGGAGTGTCGACCGGAGACAGCGGGGCGGGATCGAGGTCGGGCGCAGGGCGCAAGGTCACGGCCGCGAACACCGCGATGACCACGAGCGCGACGGCACCGAGGGCGGCGGTGGCCCGCCGGGCGTAGAGCGACCAGTGGGCGCGTCGCACGAAGTCGTTCCAGTCTGCTTCGCCGGTAATCGTCGCCAGCCGCAGCAGGCGCGGCGACTCGACTCGATAGAAGTCCTTGAACGCTGCATCACGTTCTCTGGTCCGCATGTCACCTCACAGACCCTCCGAGGCGTCGAAAGGTTGCAGTCATGTGTCGGCGCCGCGCCGGGTGCCGGTGGTCAGTAGCAGACGCCGTCGAGGCCCTCCCAGAGCAGATTCAAGGTCCCGCTCTCGAGCGTCGCCGAACCCTGCGCGGGTGCGGTTCCGTCCAGCCTCCACTGCACGTCGAAGGCGGTGCCGTGGCCGCCGACGGCCCGGCGCGTCACGAAGACGAAAGACGACGTGCCGTGGAAGCGCACCGCCCCGGGACGCATCACGCCTTCTGGCTCGGTGCAGTCCTCGCACACCACAAGGGGGTCATCCATGACCACCCGAACGTCAACTGGGCTGGAGCCCTCTGCCAACTCGAGGCTCACCGTCGCGGTCGTCGAAGCGTCCTCCTGGCATCCTGTCCCCAACGACAGCTCCGGGATCGTGGTCCACTCCGAGCTCGATGTGGACACGGGCGTGTTGGTCCACCGGAACGTCTGGCTGTCGATCGCGCCACCTCCCCTGCCGGTGCGAGCGACCACCGCCGTCGCACCAATCACCAGCAGCAAGAGCGCACCCGCCACGATCAGCCACCTGCGCATAACCACTCCTCTCTTCCCTGCCCGTTCGGAACGTTGGACGAGGCATACACCAGTTCCGTTCCCGCCATCAGACCTCTAGCGGGCGCGCGTTCGGCCGCAGCACTACGTCGGCGAGCAAGAGCTCTCTCGCGGAGGATCGTGGGGCCGGCCAGCAGGCTCACTTCGGCGGAACGGCCGCGGGTAGGGGAACCGACGGCTGATGTCGAACTGATCATGACGAGGCAGTCGCTGCGGGGGGCTAGAGAGAAGTTGCGCGGGATCATGCTGAGGGTGCTGGTGACGGGAGCGATATGTGTCGCGGCGACCGCTGTGTCAGCCGTCATCGTCTCGGCCCCCGCTGAAGCCAAATCTCCACCCGACCGCGGCACCGCCTTCGAGCCGCGAGCGTTATCGAAGCCGCTTTATGGAACAAAGCCGCCGTCCAAAGACCCCAGCCGACAGCAGCATTACGTCGAAGCTCACGACGGGGTCGACCTGTACGTCGAAACCTGGCTGCCCGCAGCGAAGGATGGGAACAGACCGCCCGGCAGGGTCGCGACGATCCTGGTCATGACGCCCTACGTCGACGCGGGCGAAGAGGAGTACGCGTACGAGAGGCCTTTTCTCATCGACTACTTCACCGCGCGCGGTTACGCGGTCGCGCAGCACCACGTGCGCGGCTCGGGTGAGTCCGGCGGCTGCCTCGAGCAGACCGGGCCGAACCAGATAAAGGACGGGGCGCGCGTCGTGGAGTACCTCGGCCGCGATGCTCCGTGGTCGAACGGCAAGGTCGGGATGTACGGGATCTCCTACGACGCGGAGACGCAGATATCGACGGCGGGACTCGGCGACCCGGAACGCACGAAGTACCTCAAGGCGATCGTGCCGACCTCTTCGGTGGGAGGGCAATACGACTGGAACTTCTTCGACGGCGTCAACTGGTACACACAGCCTCTACTGGGGAACACGAGCTACCTCTTGGGCAGCGTGATGCCGGGTAACACCTTCGCTCCCCAACACACTCCCGAGAGGGTGGAGTGCCAGGGACACATCATGCGTGAGTCGCTGAACTTCACCGGCGACTACACCGAGTACTGGCGCGAGCGCGAGTACCGGCCCGGAGCGCCGAAGACGAAAGCGGCGACCTTGTACGTGCACGGATTGCGCGACTTCGGCGTTCAGCCGATCACGCTCGCCGGCTGGTTCAACCGACTTCCCGAGGACACCCCGCACAAGGGCGTCTTCGGCGTGTGGGGCCACGAGTTCCCCGACAGCCACGGCTTCATCGAGCCGGACTGGGAGCGAACGGATTGGTTCGACATGGTGGCGGCGTGGTTCGACCGCTATCTGAAGGGCCTTCCCACAGCGGTGGAGAAGTGGCCAGACGTCCAGGTGCAGGACAACCTGGGGCAGTGGCGGGCGGTGGAGGAATTCCCGACGAGCGGAGGACCGCCCGGGCAGCTGGCGCTGGGGCCGGGAGGCAAGCTCGGGGTGACGACACCGGAAGGATCGACCGGCTACCGCGAGCAGCTTCACATGGGACCCGCAGCTCCCGGCCAGCAGATCGTGTTCGAGACCGCTCCCCTGAACGAACCGCTCCACCTGAGCGGACAGCCAATCCTCGATCTGTGGGTGGTTCTGGATCGTCCCGATGCCCACGTCACGGCCGCGCTGGAGGTGATCGGCCGCGACGGCGAGGTCATGCGCCACCAGCGAGGTGATTCGCCTTTCAACCCGCTCCTGGCTCCGGATCCTCCGATGGCGACCTACGGCGCTCGCTCGCTCCAGCACCTCGAGCCGATGCAGCGTGGATGGTTCGAGCAGGAAAACGCGGTCGCTCCTCCTACCGACCGCCCGCTTCAGGTGAACGTTCGGTTCCTGCCCACGGATCTCGTTGTCCCGAGCGGAGCCCGCCTGCGCCTCACGATCTCGGGGTCGGTTGCGTATTCGAGCTACATCGAGCAGCTCTTCGACCGGCGGACGCTGCCGTCGGGCAGCGCGACCCAGGTCACGGTCCTACATGACTGCAAACACCCGAGCGCGCTCCGCTTCCTGTTGCCGGATCCGCGCGACCAGTTGTTGAACGTGCGAGAGAAAGACGAACGCAAGGAACCACTCACATCACGACCGCTCGCCGCGGGACGTCAGGATGGGGCGGGCCTAGCGACGAAGCCGGTTTGCGGTGAGCAACCTGCAAAGGTGAGCCTCCTCCGCGACGGGACCGAGCACGGACCCAGCAGAGAGACCGGCGCGGGTCCGGCCGCAGCGTCCGGTGATCGGTGAGGCAGACACGCCGATCTAGCTTGGACTAGCGCGGCCCGGCTGCTCGGAGCACTAGATCGGCAGCGAGACCCCCCGCGCGCAGGACCTTCGGCTCGCCCAGCAAGCTCAGAACGGTGGACGGGGCCCCGGCCGCCGGCCCGCCGTCGATGTAGACAGCCACGCTGTCTCGGAGAGCGGCTCTCGCTTCGGCGACGGTCACGGCCGCCGCCTGACCGGAGATGTTTGCGCTCGTGACGGCGAGCGGACCGGAGCGCTCGAGCACAGCAAGAGCATGGGGAGAGGCAGGCACGCGCACCGCGACGCTCCCATCCTGGATGCCGCCGAGGTCGAAACCGAAACCGGTAGCGCGCGGCAAGACCAGTGTGAGGGGGCCGGGCCAGAACGTCGCCGCCAGCTCCAGAGCGCGCTGGTCGAAGGCAGCCACCGAGCGGAGCGCCGCCACGTTCGCCCCGAGCACCGGCAAAGCCCGCTCCTTCGGCCGCTCCTTGGCGGCGAAGATGGCCTCGACCGCATGCGGGAGGTCGGCGCGGGCCGCGACCCCGTACAGGGTGTCGGTAGGGATCACGACGAGCGAGCCGCTCTCTAGCGCGGCGACGGCCTCGTCGATCTGGTTCAGGGTCGCCACGTCGCCTCCGCGATGCGCGGCCGTCCCACCAGGTCGGGACGGATCGTCGGAGAGCTGTAGCCGAGGTGGGCCAAGACGCGGTGGACGACGTCGGCCTGGCGATCGCCGATCTCCGAGAGGAGGACGCCGCCGCTGCGCAACCATCCCTTCGCGCTGACCGCGATCCGCTCGAAGACTTCGAGGCCGTCGCGCGGTGAGAACAACGCCACGCCGGGCTCGTGATCGACGACCTCGGTCGGAAGCGCGCTTCTTTCTGCTTCGGAGACGTAGGGCGGGTTCGAAACGATCACATCGACGTTGCGACGCAACCGGTTGGCGACACCTTCGAAGAGATCACACACGATCAGCTCGACCGCGAGGCCGAGCCGGTCGCGGTTCTTTCGCGCCCACTCCAAAGCCTCTTCTGAGATGTCGGTGCCGACTACTCGCGCATCTGGTCGTTCGTGCGCGATGGAAAGAGCTATCGGCCCGGCGCCCGTGCCGATGTCGATGACGGTCCCGTTCGGGGGGAGGACCTCGATCGCGCGGCCCGCGAGCGACTCGGTCTCGGGTCGGGGCACCAGCGCGCCCGGGCCGATCTGCAACTCGAGGTGCCGGAAGCCGGCCAGGCCGGTGATGTACTGGAGGGGCTCGCCGGCCACCCGTCTCTGAACGAGCTCCATCAGTCTGGCGTCGTCGTCGGGCGCGGCCTCGATCAACCAGCGCGCCTCTTGATCCGCGTTGTGGATCCCGGCCTCGAGAAGCGGCTTCGAGACCCGCCGGACCCGCTCCGCGTCGGTCAGGAGGCATCCTCCAGGCCTGCGGCTCGATCCTCCGCAACCAGGCGGTCGATGAGATCGTCCAGGTCGCCTTCCAGGATCTCGCCGAGCCGGTGAACGGTGTAGTTGATCCGATGATCAGACACGCGGTTCTCCGCGAAGTTGTACGTCCGGATGCGCTCGGACCGGTCGGCGCTTCGGTACTGAGACTTCCGTTCCGCCGCTTGCTCCGCAAGCTGCTTCTCCTGTTCGATCTGAAGCAACCGCGCTCGCAAGATGCGCATGCCCTTCTCTTTGTTCTGTAACTGAGACTTCTCGTCCTGACAGGCGACCTCGACGCCCGTCGGCAGGTGTTTGATCCGCACCGCAGAGTCCGTGGTGTTGACCGACTGGCCTCCCGGGCCGCTGGAGCGGTAGACGTCGATCCGCAGGTCGTTCGGGTTGATCTCGACCTCTACCTCTTCCGCTTCGGGCATGACGAGAACGCCGGCGGCCGACGTGTGGATGCGGCCACTCGACTCCGTAACCGGGACGCGCTGGACGCGGTGCACGCCGCCCTCGTGCTTCAGTCGTGAGTACGCGCCCTTGCCCTTGACCGCAAAGACCACCTCTTTGACGCCGCCGACACCGCTGGGATTCGACGAGAGGACCTCCGTCTTCCACCGGTGCCGCTCGGCGTAGCGCGTGTACATCCGGAAGAGCTCCGCGGCGAACAGCCCAGCCTCGTCTCCGCCGGCCCCCGCTCTGACCTCGACGATCACGTCGCGCTCGTCGTTGGGGTCCTTGGGAAGAAGCGCCTCGGTGATCTGCTCCTCCAGCGCTCGCAACGTCGCCCGCTGCGTGGCGATCTCCTCTTCGATGTAGGTCTTCTCATCTCCCGAGGCGCCCGCCAGCATCTGCTTGGCTTCGTCTAGGTCCTCCGAGGCGCGCCGGTAGGTCCGCCACGCCTCGACGGTGGGCTTCAGCTCGGCATGCTCCTTGCCCAGCGCCTTCAGCTTGTCGGGACGTCCGCCGAGCGAAGGATCCGCCAACTCGCGCTCGACTTGCTCGAAGCGGGTTTCCAGGTCCTTCAGGCGGGCCTCTGGTAGGTGCATAAGGCCTTTCCTCTTGAGATGCTGCCCCTGTGGGCGCGCCGGAGCCTGAGTATTCTCCGGGACTCGCTCAAGGATACATCCGAGCTACCGACGAACAATGAGGCGAGGTCGGCTCTTCTGGGGGCAACGATGGATAGATCGAGGCGAACGTTCATACGAGGCACGCTGGCCGCGGTCGGCGCCGCGGCCACGCGTTTCGCTCCCGCGCAGGCTCTCGCTCGCCGCCGCCGCAAGAACGAGCCTCTGTTCGCGGACGAGTTCAAGCGCCGGAACCGGGATGGGTGGGGTGGCGTCTGGTTCAACCAGAGATACGGCCGTTCCTGGCGGGTCGAGTCGGGTCGCGGCATCTATCGCATGCCCGAGACGGAGAACCGCAACCCGTATCGGCCGAACCCGGTACTGGTCCTGGACCGCGACGTCGCCGACATCGACGTGCGGACGACGCTCTCCACCACCAACGCCACCGCGCGCATCGGCGTAGCTGCTCGCGCCACCGGCTATGCCGATTACTACGTCGCATACCTCTCGCCCGACAACCTTCTGAGGATCGGGCGCTGTGGCCATCACGACCTCCGGAAGATAGGCACGAAGCAGATGCGCTACGTCGCCAACCGCCGCTACCGGATCCGGTTCCAGGTGCGCGGTAGTGGCCCCGTCAGGCTGCGAGCGAAGGCATGGCCGGCAGGATCGGCCGAGCCGTTGAAATGGACGCTCGAGGTGATCGACAGCGCGCCGGACGCCATCAGGACCAAGGGCGCCTTCGGCGTCTGCTTCCAGCACGCGACCGACAGGCGGTCGGCCGCGGCCAGAGTCGTGGACTTCGTCGCCCGCTCCGACGAGAGGGGCTCCACCACCCCGCCGGCCCTCACCTTCTCGTTCGTGGGGCCGCCCAGCGGGTCGTCGGCCACCGCAGTGGCGAAGACGGCGGTGCCCGCAGAGATCCGCTTCGAGGTCGCGCGCGACCCCGCCTTCACGCAGCTGGTTCAGACGACGACCACGAAGCGCACGAACCGCGCTCTCGCGGTCAAAGGGCGTCTCGACTTCTCGAGCTTCGGCGAGTCGAGCGTCGTCTACTGGCGCGCGGTGGCCACGCGGAAAGGCGCGACGGTTGTCGGACCTACCTCGAGTTTCAGGACCGGGCCGGCCGCGGGGCTTCCAGTGCGATTCACGTTTGGCTCGTGCACCCGCTGGGACCCAACCCCGAAAAAATCCTTCGAGCACGCGCGGTTGAAGTTCCCCGACTTCTACCTGCACCAAGGGGACTTCGGGTACGTGTTCAGCAAGGTCGTCGCACAGGCGCCCGACACCTACCACGACCACTGGACGCGGATGCTGCTGGACCCCGCGCTTGCGGGCCTAACCAGAGAGGTGCCCCTGGGACTCGCCCGTGATGACGCGGAGTACGGCAACAACCGCGCCGACAGCCACACCATGCGCCGCTTCACGGTCAGAACGCACGACGACATGAACGGGAACCCGGGCCCCTACTACGAAACCCGCTACGGTGACGTGGCGGTCTTCTCGATCGACTGTCGCGGGTTCTCAACGGGGCGCGGCGTCCCGCTGGAGACCCGATCGAAGCTCGGGGATGCGCAGAAGCAGTGGCTGAAGGAGTCGATGGTCGGCGCGGTCTCCGAGGGAATGGCCCTGCTGGCGGTTTCGTCGCCGATGGCCTTCGGCTCCGACGCGAGCCCCGAGAGCTGGCGCCGCCAGTACACCTTCGAGTGGTCCGAGCTGATGGATTTCTTCCAGACGCTCGGCGCGCCCGTCTTGATCCTGTCGGGCGACGCGCACGGGCACCGGCTCCACGAGTTCCCCCAGAAGAACCTGTCGCCGGATGTCCCCCGGATCGTCGAGATGGTGTCCTCAGGAACCGAGCAGAACAAGTTCTTCGACGACATCGACCCGCGCTTTTTGATCAAGAAGGCCAAGGGCTCGGGATTCGGGCTCGTCGAGCTGGGGGCCGAGCAAGACGTCGGCGGCCAGCGCACCCGCACCCTCACGTTGACGGCGGTGAAGACCTCCGACGGGAGCCCCTACTGGACGGCGAGCTACCTAGTCGTACGCGGAGTGGGCCTCCTGCCGATAGCCGGCGGGTAGGTCCGCACAGATCAGTCCAGCGGTTCGGGCGCGTCCTCCTCGACGGGCGCGTCGATGTCCTTGGCGACGGCCTGCATCGCCGCGATCGCTACCTCGATCTGGTCCAGCGACGGTGGCTTCGTCGTGATCTTCTGCAGCGCCAGGCCCGGCAGCATCGATACGCGGAAGAACAACGAGTCCTCGTTCTTGGATCCCAACTTGATCGCCTCGTAGGAGACGCCCGCCAACACAGGAATGGCCAGGAGTCGCATCCCGATCCGCGGCAGTAGAGCCTCGGGGAGGAAGAGATCCATGATGAAGTGGGCCAGGATCGTCAGGAAGAGGACGATGAAGAGGAAATTCGTTCCGCACCGGACGTGCAGCGTCGAGTACTTCCGATCGATCTCCGCGGGGTCCAGGTCGTCGCCGTTCTCGTAGGCATAGATCGTCTTGTGCTCAGCGCCGTGGTACTGGAACACGCGTCGGATGTCTTTGAACTGCCCGATCACGAACAGGTAACCGACGAACATCGTGAGACGGACCGCGCCCTCGATCAGATTGAAGACGAGCTTCGACTCGCCGGTGAACCCCGCGACCAGCGACTGGATCAGACGCGTTCCGAACACCGGCAACACGATGAAGATGGCCGAGAACAACAGCATCGCAGTCCCCATGGTCCAGCCGAGCTGCTTGTCGCTGAGCTGCTCTTCCTCCTCGAGCGCGTGGTTCGCCGAGATCATCAGGGCCTTGATCCCGATCTGCAGCGACTCCACGAGAACCAACACACCCCGCGCGAGCGGCTTCTTCAGCCACGGATGACGCGATGCCAGGGTCGGCAGGTCGTGACGCTCGACCGCGATCGTCTGGTCGGGCCGGCGGCACGCAACCGACCACGACGCCGGCCCGCGCATCATCACGCCCTCTAGAACGGCCTGCCCTCCGATGGACGGCCGTTGGTGGTCGTGGGGTGGCGGCACTTAGCGGATCAGCTCTGGTTCGACGTCGGCTTCTTGCCGTACTTCTTCTGGAAGCGCTCGACGCGGCCCCCGGTGTCGACCAGCTTCTGCTTCCCCGTGTAGAAGGGATGGCAGTTGTTGCAGAGCTCGACGTGCAGCTCCTCCTTCACGCTGCGCGTCACGAAGGTGTTGCCGCAGGAACAAGTGACCTTCGTCTCTTTGAAGTCCGGGTGGATCCCCTGTTTCATGTCGATTCCTCTCTCGGTTCTGATTGCGCTAGCTCCCTGGCTTCCCGGGCCCGGCGCGCCTTGTCGTAGGCCACAGAGGCTCGCGCCATGATCCGAAAAGTCAGCCACAAGCCGCCGACCAGGCCGATGATAAGCAGCCATTGCGGCCAACCCAAGCCCAGCACCGGCTATTCCCCCTTCACGGGCGCCTTCGCGATCTCGCGCAGGAACTGCGCGTTGCCCTGAGTGGCCTTCATCTTGTCGATCAGGAGCTCCAGCGCACCACCGTCGGCAAGCGCGTGCAGAACGCGGCGGAGGCGCCAGACCAGCTGAAGCTCCTCCGGTGTGAGCAGCAGCTCCTCCTTCCGCGTTCCGGAGGCGGAGATGTCGATGGCGGGAAAGATCCGCTTCTCGGAGAGCTTCCGGTCGAGCTTGAGCTCCCAGTTACCGGTCCCTTTGAACTCCTCGAAGATGACCTCGTCCATCCGCGACCCGGTTTCGACCAGAGCGGTAGCGAGGATGGTGAGAGAGCCGCCGTGCTCGATGTTCCTGGCCGCACCGAAGAAGCGCTTGGGCGGGTACAGCGCGGTCGAGTCCACACCACCCGAGAGGATCCGGCCGGACGCGGGCGTCGCTAGGTTGTACGCACGCGACAACCGCGTGATCCCATCCAGCAGGATCATCACGTCTTTGCCCATCTCGACGAGACGCTTGGCGCGCTCCAGGGTCAGCTCCGTGACCTGGATGTGGTCGTCGGACGGACGGTCGAACGTGGAGTAGATGACTTCACCGTCAACCGACCGCTGCATGTCAGTCACTTCTTCGGGACGCTCGTCGACGAGCAACACGATCAGGTGCGTCTCGGGGTTGTTCGTGCGAACGGCGTTCGCGATCTCCTTCATCACCGTCGTCTTCCCGGCCTTCGGAGGACTCACAATCATTCCGCGCTGACCCTTGCCGATGGGAGCGATCAGATCGATGATGCGCGCCGTCACGAGTCGCGGGCTGTCCGGCTGCTCCAGAGTCAAACGGTCCTGCGGGTACAGCGGCGTCAGGTCCGCGAACCTAGGCCTCCGCTGCGCGTGCTCCGGCTCTTGCCCGTTGATCTGATGGATCTTGAGGAGAGCCTGGTACTTCTCGGACTCCTTCGGCGAACGCACGGAGCCTTGGACCTCGTCGCCCTTCCGCAGGTGGAACCGGCGGACTTGCGACACGGAGACGTAAACGTCTTTATCGCCGGGTAGGTAGCCGCTGGTCCGCAGGAACCCGTAGCCCTCCGGCAGGAGGTCGAGGATCCCGGTGCGGACCTCTGCGTTCGGGTCGTCTTCGGCCTCGGCGTCCTCCCACCGATCCTCTCGCATGTAGTGCGGGACGTTCGGACCACCCGGGCCGCCTGGGCCCCCCTGGCCCCCGCGGCCGCGGCGCCTCCTGCGTCCGCGCCCCTCACCGCGCGGCTCGGCCTTCTCGCGCGGCCGGTTGCCGCGGTTGTCACGGCCCCCTTGTTGCGGCCGGCGGCGCTGGTTGCGATCGTCGTTGCGGTGGTCACGCTCGTCTACAGCGGACTCATCGCGCACCGCGCCCGTCCCCGAGCCGCCCGACCCGCCGTTGTCGGGAGTGCCCGACGCGGCCGACGAGGGCGTTGAAGACTCGGCGCCGTTCGTGCCCGTTGTAGGTGCGGGCGGCGCGGTCTCGCGCCTAACCGGAGCCTGCGCTTCAGAAGGAGCGGCGGCCGAACTCTCGCCGGCACCTGCGGACGGATCCGGTGGCGCCGGCCGGTTTGGCTTGGGCGACCCGTTGCCGCCGCCGGAGATCCGGTCGATGATCTCTGCCTTCTTCAACCCGGTCACCTTCATGTCCAGTGACTTCGCGATCTCCTTCAGCTCGGCAACACCCTTGGTCTCGAGGACCGAGCGATCCATGGCTACCAACTCCTATGCCTCCTGCATCGAGGGAGGGAGCTCGCCCAGGTGGGGCTTCGCCTTCTCCCAGTCTTCTGTGAACTTCTTGAAACCCGAGTCGGTGAGTGGGTGCTTCACCAGAGACTCGAAAACCTTGAATGGCATCGTCCCGATGTCCGCGCCCATCCGGGCCGCCTCGACCACGTGCACCGGGTGTCTGAGGCTCGCCGCCAGCACCTGGGTTCCGTATGCCTGAGCGGCGTAGATCTCGCAGATGTCCGACAGCAGCCTGAGGCCGTCGGTCGCGACATCGTCAAGCCTACCTACAAATGGCGAGACTATGTAAGCACCCGCCTCGGCAGCAAGTATCGCCTGCGCCGGCGAGAAGCACAGGGTCACGTTCACCTTGATGCCGTCGTCCGACAACCTGCGGGTCGCGGCGAGACCATTCGGCGTCAGCGCGATCTTCACGACCGCGTTGTCGGCGATCTGCATGATCTCGCGGCCCTGGTTCACCAGCGACTCGGTTTCGTCGCCCGAGACCTCGATCGAGACGTCCCCTTCGACGATCGAGCAGATCTCCTTCACGAGGGGCAGGAAGCCTTGCTCGGCCTTGCCGATCAACGACGGGTTCGTCGTCACGCCTTTCAAGACGCCCCAGCGCACGCCCTCTCTGATCTCGTCGAGGTCCGCGGTGTCTAGGAACAGCTTCATGCGTGTTGCTCCCTTCCTTCGTGATCTAGGGGCACGCCGTTGCCGGGTGCCGTCTGTTTGGCTTCTTCGCGTTGCCTTCCGACGACTTCCACCGCTTGCTCCAACAGGACCTCGTCGGTTCCCTGCAGCTCGACACCGCGCTCGGCCGACTCGAGAGCCCGCGTGATGACGTGGTCGATGACCTGCGTCAGCGTCTCGTCGAGGTCGTAGTGCTCGATCTGTGGAACCCCGCGCATCGCGGCCGAGGAGATCATGTACTTCTGGATCCGCCTGATCTTCTTGAACGCGTTCAGGTAGCGCTCCTGACCGCGCGTGTTGTTGTCACGTCCTCTTCTGTAGAAGTGGCTGCGGTGAACCTCCTCGTCGTCGATCGTCACCAGAAGAGGGACGATCACGGCCTTGTCGCTCTCGATCTTCTCGAGGAACCCGGGCACGAGGTGAGCGCCCTCCAAGATCATGTCCGTCCCCTCGTCTATCGCCCGGTCGATCAAAGCCTGAGCCCCGACCGCCACCGCGGCCGCTTGCTCGCGGAAGCCGATGATCAACCGATCTCCCGAATGAGGGATCGGTTGACGGACCTCGTGGTCGGCCTCGAAAGACGACGAGTAGAGGGTCGGGAACATCTCCTTCGTGAACGCGCTCCGCAACACCTCGCGAACGGCGTCGGTGGATACCACCCTCGTGATGCCGAGTCGCGTCGCGAGCTGCGTCGCGATCGTCGACTTCCCAACTCCCGTGCCACCGCCGATCAAGATGATCAATGGGAGGTCTAGGCGGGCGACGGATTGCCACTTGATGAAGGCCTCGGCGTAGCGGTCTCCGGCCTCTCGACGCAGCACCTCTAGCGTCAGCTCGCGGAGGCGTTCCTGTGAGATGACCTCGTGGTCGAGGGCGCGTAGCTCTTCTTCGACCTTGTTCGCGACCGCGTAGCACTTGGCAGGGCCGAGTCCCGTCACCATCAACGAAGAGGCGGCGAGCCCCTTCGAGTAAGGGAGCCCGGACTCCTCTTCCGCGATGAAGATGTGCTTGCGCCGCGGCTCGGTCACGCATTCCCCTGTTCGAATCGGGTTCGGGCGACGTCTGCGGCCCACCGGGTCGTGCCCGCGGGATCGTCGCCGTCGATCCCGACGGGGACGTTGTCCATGTAGACGACGTCCATGCCACAAGCGAGCGCGCTGCGCGTCGCTACGTCTATGGCTGCCGCTTTGACCTCACACAGAAGGATATCTGCCTCTTTCCTGACGTCGGCTATCTCTTCTTCCAACTTCTTGCGGTCCGAGAGCGAATGCGTGATCCCTACGACCTTGCACCCGTGCTCGTCTTCTAGGTGCTTCCTGATCGGCGTCGATGCCTCCTTGGGGGCGGTGGTCGCCACGAAGACCTTGAGTCCGTCTACCGAACGGGTCGGCGCGGGGCGGAAGACGGTTCGAACGACCCGGATCTCGTCTCTGTCGCGGGGGCCGCGGAAAGCTGTGCGGACCTGAGAAGTGATCTGTGAGATCTGGGAGGGAGAACCGAAAGGTTCCTCGCACATAGTAACCACCACGTAATCCGATAGCAAGAGGCGGTACGGACCGAGGTACCCGGCGAGGTACTCGAGCGGCACCGAAGCGGCCACCACAAGGCCCGTCGCGTCCGCGTGCACGGGCGGGATCGCAGAGCCGGATCCCTCGAGGATCAATAGATCTCCGTTCAGCTCGTTCGCGACCTCGACGCCTTCGCTGACGTTCGAGAACTCGACGCCGCCCGCGAGACCTCCGCCACAGCGGCGACACCCCACCGTCTGGACCCGCCCAAGGAGAGCGTCCTCGATGTAGTCAGACGCCGCATGTTTGCCCGCGTCGGCGAGCTCCAGGAGGTCGGACGGCCCGATCTCGATCTCGTCGCCGCGCATCACCTCGGGTTCGGGCGGTCCCCCGCGCCCCATCGAGACGATCACCGGCCTCACCCCCGCGCCCGTCAACGTGCGTGCGGTAAAGCCTCCTAACGCGGTCTTGCCGGTTCGCTTGCCGGTCCCGATGATGGCAAGAGAGGGCTTGGTCGCCAGGCGCGGGCGCGGAGGCGCGCTGAAGCTGAAGTCGGCACCTTCGTATGTGAGGTTGTGGTGCAGCGCGACGGCGATGAGCTCGTGGCGTCGGCGGTAGTCCAGAACCGGCTCGTCGGAGAGGTCCAGGACGCCGTCCGGCGACAGCTCGCGCAATGCCTCGTCCAGCGTCACCCGGGGGTCGTCTCCGGTGCGGATGGCCACATCGCCGAATGCCTCTACGCCGGCTGCGGGAAGCTTCTCGCGGCCCCCCACCAACACGGCTCCCGCGATTTCGTGGCCTTCCGCCACGACGTCATCCAACGCCGCCTGCACGACCGGTGGATAGTGCTCGCCATCGACCAACACCACGTAGCGCATGGGGTACCCCAGGGATCGAGGGCGATTAAGGGAAGGACGTACGGGGTAACCCTACGTGACGAAGCAACTACTCCTGAAGGAGGGTCCTATGTTCGGAAACAGGTCCGGCCACGCGCACGGGACCACCGGCGCTACGCATGGGACGACGGCCGAGCCCCTCGCCCGAGGCGGTATCGCCTTCGGCCCGATCCTCACCGGAGTCGTGGTCGCGTTCGGCTGCATGTTCCTTCTGTCGGCGATCGTCGGCGGCGTGCTCGCCGCGCTCGGCCTCGCGGAAACCAACGTCACGGAGGGTGAAGCGATCGAGGCCGGTATCGGCGCGGGTATCGCACTGGTGATCGCCCAGTTCCTCTCGTACCTATGGGGCGGCTACACGGCCGGGCGCATGGCGCGCGGGTCGGGTATCGGTAACGGCCTGCTGGTCCCCCTCACGGCGCTGATCGTTGCAGCGGTCGTCGGCGCGATCGCGACTGGACTCGGAGCCACGGCAAACCTGAACCTCCCCTTCACGACGAACCAGCTCCCACTGGAGAACAACAACCTCGTCGACTGGGGCATCGGCATCGGCATCGCCTCACTCGTCGCCATGTTCCTCGGCGGGGCACTCGGCGGTGGGATGGGCGCCCGCTGGCACAGCAAGCTCGAGCGGAACGCCGCGGAAGACGCCACGGCGAGCCACCACGAGGTGGATCTCCGCGATGACACTCCTCCTAGCGGCACCCATACGACGACGCAGGCGGACACGGCCGACGAGCGTGCGCACGACAGCGCCGTACGACGCTGACGCTCTAGACGATCCAAGGCGACCTGATCCCGTCCGGACACACCGGGCGGGATCATTCGCGTCCGCAGGAGGCGCGCCGGACGCGGAGAACCGCATGTCGTATGAGGAAGCTCATCGGGGTCCTGACCGCGCTCGCCTTGCTTGCGGCGTTCGGGGGCCGCGCGGCCGCGGGCTCACCGTTGACCGCGTCCGGTGCCGACGTCACGGTGTACGCGGCCGGAGGCACGCAGCTGAGCAACGGCTTCTTCTTCCCTGGAACCGCCATCGCGAACGGCAACGACTACATCGGCGAGCCGTTGGTGGTTCCCGAGGGCTCGAACCTGCGCTTCTTCAACCTGGACGTGTCGGCGTTCGCCGGCGCGCACAAGATCACGTCGTTCAAGCGCGTGAAACGGGCGGGCAAGAAGGTGCCGCTGTTCGCGTCGAAGCTCGTCGACGGCCCCGGCGAGGACCTGGTGATCACCTCGCACGTGAAGCCGGGGACCTATCCCTACTTCTGCCCGATCCACGCCGGGATGTTCGGGCTCATCGAGGTTCGCTAGACGCGGTTCAGGCCTCGGACCGGGCGCCCTCAGGCTCCCACTCGCTCACGAACACTCTCCAACCGCTGTCGCGTTCGCGGCAGACGCGGCGCACCTGCTCGGCTCGCGTCACCGCCTCCGGACGCGGGATGACGAGGACCAGCGACGGCCCCGCCCCAGCCAACGCGACCGGAAGCCCCGCCTCTCGCAGCTCCTGATGGACCGCCTTCGTCTCCGGCATGAGCTTCAAGCGGTGGGGCTCGTGCAGCCGGTCGTTCATCGCATCGCTCAAGATCTCCGCGCCAGCACCCGTCGTGATAGCGGCGACCAACAACGCGGCGCGAGACGCGGTGAACTGCGCGTCCGCGAAACCCACCTTCGCGGGAAGAGCGCGCCGCGCCTCCTCCGTCGGGAACCCACCCCGCGGCACCGCCACGATCGGAACGAGCCGCTCGTTCGGCGGCAGCCGGAAATGCTTCAGCTCACCGTCCGCCCTGGCGTGATAGCAGACGACGAGCCCGCCCAACAGCGCCGGCAGCACGTTGTCTGGGTGTCCCTCCATGCTGGTGGCCAGTTGCACCATCTCGATCTGAGGAACGTTCCTGCCCGTCACCGCGCGAGCCGCGTACAGGCCGCCGACGACCGCGGCGGCGGAAGATCCGAGACCGGCCGCGAGCGGGATCCGGTTCTTGATCCTGACGGCGTACCCCGGTGGCCGTCGCCCGACGTGGTCGAAGAATGTGTTCATCGATCGGATGACGAGATTCGTCTCGTCGGCGGGAAGCGTGTCGGCTCCCTCGCCCTCGACAACGATCTCGATCGAGTCCCGGCGCGGCTCGATGTCTATCTCGAGGTGCATCGCGATAGCGACGCCGAGCGAATCGAAGCCGGGACCGAGATTGGCAACCGTCGCCGGCACGCGCACCTTCACCGCTGCAGGCATCTCACCTCGTCTCTTTCTTTTCTGTAGCAGGGGATCTCAGGGCCGGAGGCTATAACCGAAGCATCGGCTCAAGCGAGCTCCAGCTCCTGCAGGATCGGTCCCAGTTCCGGCCGCACCAGCTTCGGCCGAGCCGCACCCGCGATCGCCCAGTCGGGGTCCTTCAAGCCGTGGCCCGTCAGCACGCAAGTCACGGTCGCTCCCGCCGGGATGAGACCGCGTTGTTTCAGTTGTCGCAGGCCGGCAACGCCCGCGGCCGACGCCAGCTCGACGAACACCCCCTGCTCGGCCAAGCCCTTGTAAGCCTCGACGATCTCCTTGTCCCGTACCGAAGAGATCGCTCCACCCGAGCTCGCGGCGGCATCGGTGGCTCCCTTCCACGATGCGGGATTACCTATCCGGATAGCGGTGGCCACGGTCTTCGGCTCCGCGATCGCTTCCCCTCGAACGATGGGGTTCGCGCCCTCCGCCTGGAACCCGTACATCTTCGGGAGCCCGTCACACCAACCGGCCTCCTGGGCCTCGCGATACCCGCGCCAGTAGGCGGTGATGTTCCCCGCGTTCCCCACCGGCATAACGTGGATGTCGGGAGCGCGACCGAGGTCTTCCACCACCTCGAACGCAGCCGTCTTCTGTCCTTCGATCCGGTGTGGGTTCACCGAGTTCACCAGCGTCATCGGATGCGCCGCGGCCATCTCCTTCGTGAGGTTGAGGGCGAGATCGAAGTTGCCGTCGATCTCGAGGACCCGCGCGCCGTGCACCAGGGCCTGTGCAAGCTTTCCCAACGGGACGTTCCCGCGCGGGATCAGAACCGCGCACACGACTCCCGCCCGTCCGGCGTATGCGGCTGCCGATGCGCTGGTGTTGCCCGTTGAAGCGCAGACGACGGCTTGCGAGCCCTCTTCGAGCGCTTTGGAGATCGCTACGGTCATGCCGCGGTCCTTGAACGAGCCGGTCGGGTTCAAACCCTCGTACTTCAGCCAGACCTGCGCGCCGATCTCATCCGACAGCCGCGCCGAGTGGATCAAGGGCGTGGCGCCCTCGTGCAGGGTGACGATCGGGGTGGCGTCGCTTACCGGAAGGCGGTCGTAGTAGCGGCGGATGATCCCACGGCGCGCCGCGGCCGGCGGGATCTCGGTCCTCATGCCTCGCTCGTTCCCTCGACGCGCATCTTCGACGCGATCTCCTTCACGACCTCGAGCCCCTGCAGCCGTTCGAAAGTAGCGCGGTGGCGTCCCTCGCCGGCGAGGTGGGTGATCAGCACCAACGTTGCCTGATCGCCCGTCCCTTCTTGGCGGACGCTGGAGATGGAGATCCCCTGGTCGGCGAATGCGCCTGCGACCGCGGCCAGCACGCCGGGCTGATCCAGCACCGACAAGACGAGGTAGTAGCGAACCGGCGCCTGCTCTTGCGGGAGGATCGTGGCGCGCCGCGAGTAGCCGGCGCTCGCGGGAGAGCGGCCGCCCGACACGATGTTGCGCGCGATCTCGACAACGTCACCTGTCACCGCGGAAGCGGTTGGTGCTCCCCCGGCACCCCGTCCCAGGAACATGAGCTCGCCGACGTTCTCGCCCTCGACAAAGATCGCATTGAAGACGTCGCGCACGGCCGCCAACGGATGGGTGCGAGGGAGCATCGCGGGGTGGACGCGCACGGAGACGCTGTCGCCGGCAGCCTCGGCAACCGCGAGGAGCTTCACCTCGTAACCGAGCTCGTGCGCCGCCGCGATGTCGGCCGGAGTCACGCGGGTGATCCCTTCAGTCTCGATGTCGTCGGGGACCACGGTCGAGCCAAAGGCGAGCGTCGCGAGGATCGCGAGCTTCGACGCGGCATCGGACCCCTCCACGTCGGCCGAAGGATCCGCTTCCGCGTAACCAAGCACGACGGCCTCTGCGAGAGCGTCCTCGAACGACTCGCCCGTCTCCGACATGCGCGTGAGGATGAAGTTCGTGGTGCCGTTGACTATGCCCATCACCTTGTGGACCCGGTCCCCGGCGAGAGACTCGCGCAGGGGGCGGAGGATCGGGATCCCGCCGCCGACGGCACCCTCGAACAGCACGTCGACCCCCGCGGCCGCGGCCGCCTCCAGCACCTCTCCTCCGGCGCTCGCGAGGAGCTCCTTGTTAGCGGTAACGACGTGTTTGCCAGACGCGATGGCCCGCAGGATCAGGTCGCGGGCCGCGGTCACTCCGCCCATCGCCTCGACCACGATGTGGATCGAGGGGTTGTCCACCACCTCCCCAGGATCCGAGGTCGCCCGCCTGGGATCGAGCTCGACGGAACGGGCGCGGCCCGGGTCCCGAACCGCAACCTTGACGACCTCGATCGGCGCCCCGACGCGAGCGGCGAGTTCGTCGGCGTTGTCGTTCAGGATCCGAAGCGTCGCCCCTCCAACCACGCCGCATCCGAGCAGACCCACCTTGACCGTTTCCATCGCGGAACGCTAAACCGTGCTGGGGCTCTCCAGAAGCGGCTTCTACCGATCGCTACCTCTAGGCTGGAGAGGTGCCAGAGCTACCGGAGATGCAGGCGCTCGCCGAGCGACTGACCGATGCTTACGGCGGCCAGACGCTGAGCTCCTTCGCCCTCCTGCAGTTCTCGGCTCTGAAGACGTTCGAGCCCGATCCGCTGGCGCTGCGTGGCCGAACCCTTGGCTCCGTCGGCCGGCGCGGCAAGTACCTGCTGCTGCCGTTCGGCGACCACCGCCTCATCGTGCACCTGTCGCAAGGAGGGCGGATCGACTTCGAGGCGCCGCCCAAGACAACGAAGCCGAAGGGAGCCGTCGCCCGGTTGGGCTTTGACCACGCGTCGCTGTTGATCAAGGAGTTCGGAACCGAACGAAAGGCGTCACTCTGGGTTGTGGCGGCGGACGATCCCGGACCCTTGGAGGGTTTGGGTCCGGAGCCTTTCTCCGACGCGTTCGAGGAGCTGGTGCTATCGAGCGACGAGCGGCGACGCATCCACACGTTGTTGCGCGATCAACGCTTCGTCGCCGGGATCGGGCGCGGTTTCAGCGACGACGTGCTGCACCACGCGCAACTGTCACCTTTCGACTCGCTGGCCTCTCTCGACGAGACCAAGAGGCGGGCCTTGATCGAGTCCATCCGCACGGTGCTCCAAGAGGCGACGCAGCGAGAGCGAGAGCGGACCGGGGGCCTCCCCGCGAAGATGGGTGACAGGTTCACGATCCATAACCGGCACGGGCAGCCGTGCCCCCGCTGCGGACACGAGATGCATCGCATCTCCTACGAGTCACACGAGGTCACCTACTGCCCGGTCTGTCAAACGGGGGGCCGCGTCGTGGCCGATCGCCGCCTGTCGCGGCTGCTGAAATGAAGCGGATCCTGAGGCTCGACGCCCCACTCGATCTGGGACTCACGTTGCGGCCGTTCGTGCGCGGCCGCGGAGATCCGACGATGCGGCTGGAGCGCACGGAGGCATGGAGGGCGACGAGAACACCGTTTGGACCCGCCGCCGAACACCTGCGCGTCCGCTGCGGGGCCGTGGAGGTCGAGGCGTGGGGGCTGGGGGCAGAGTGGCTCCTCGATCGCGCTCCGGCCCTCCTCGGGATGCACGACGATCCCGCCGGGTTCAAGCCGCGACATCCACAGCTACGAGAGGCCCACCGCCTGCATCCGGGTCTTCGCATCGGCCGCTCCGACTCCGTGGTTGAGTCGCTCGTCCCGACGATCCTCGAGCAGAAGGTCACGGGCACCGGAGCCCGCCGTTCGTTCCGCGCTCTCGTCCGTGCCTACGGGGAGCCGGCGCCCGGGCCGTGGTCGCTCCTGCTGTGTCCGGAGCCGACGCTCTTGGCGTCGCTCCCGTACCAGGAGTTCCACCCGCTCGGCGTCGAGCGCCGGCGAGCGGCCGCGATAAAGATCGCCTGCTCGTACGCGACGCGTCTGGAGGAAACGATTGGGCTTGACTCCGCTACAGCATGGCGCCGCCTCCTGGCGCTACCCGGTGTCGGCCCGTGGACGGCTGCGCTGGTCGCGGGTGCCGCATGGGGCGACGCCGACGCGGTCGAGGTGGGCGATCTTCACGTCCCCCACAGCGTGTGCTGGTTCTTGGCGCGCGAACCGAGAGGAAGCGACGCCAGAATGCTCCAGCTGCTCGAGCGATACGCGGGCCAGCGGGGGCGCGTCATACGGCTGATCGGGGCCTCGGGGATGCGCGCTCCGCGCTACGGGCCCAGAGCCGAGGTCGTGAGCTACGCCAAGATCTGACCCAGCGGTGGGCCAACAAAGTTCCGCAGCAGCCAATCCAAAAAGATAGGGGAGACGGAACAAACCCACGACAATTGTCGTTATCAGGAACCGACGCAAGTGGTTCAGAACAAGCCACGTGCCTGATAAGCGAGGAGGGGGGCCGCAGTGGCTAAGGAAGCGTTCTGTACCAGGTGCGAGCGGACGGTCTACATCGGCGACGAAGACGGCGACGGCTGCCCCGTCTGCTCCAGTCCCCTCGTAGAGCAGGCTTCCATCGAGGCGGTTCTCGCGCCTCCAGCACCGGCCTAAAAGACCCGCTACTTAGGTCACCGGTAGGGGTCGACCTGGACGATCTTGCGGTTGTTCGGGTCGCTCACCCACACGTACCCCTCTCCGACCGCGACCTTCGAGCCGGGATGAGAGACCTCGAGTGGGTCGCCCGAGATCTGTAGAGACCGCGGGTCCACGCGGAACAGTCGGGACACCGCGTCCTTCGGCATGTTCATCCCCAGGGGGGCCGTCGTCGCCCACAGGTAACCCTCGCCGGCCGCGACCGACTCGATCACGTCCGGCAGCGTCACCGCGCGCTCGTTCACCTCGCCGGTCTCGGGGTCTATGCGCGTGATCGTGTTTCCGCCGTTGCGGGTCCCGTGGCGCAAGACCCACACGGCGCCTTCACCGACGACGATGTCGGCGGGACCGCCCTCACGCTTCGACAACGGGAACGTGCGGGGGTCTGGGTCCGATCCGGCACTCAGACGCACCACCTCGTACCGCCCGTCGTAGAACCCCAGCGAGAGCCAGATCGCGCCGTCGGCGTAGGTCATATCGGCCACAACGCCGCCGGGGAACTCGAACTCGGAGCGGTAGCCGAGGTCGGCGGCGTCCGCCTCGTACAGGATCGTCGAGTCGTTCTGTTTGATCTGGCTCGCGTACCAAACGCGGTCTTCGCCCGCTGCGATCGAGCCGGGGAGACCCGGCACGGTGATGGCGCTCGCGGCCTCATCGGAGCCGAACGGGACGCGGCTGACCCCGTGGCCGAACGCGTCCGTCACGTACACAGCCTCGTCGTCCACCGCGATGTCATCGGCAGGTGACACCGGTGACCTCGTCTCGACGACGCTCCGCTCGGGATCGATGCCGACGATCCCGTCACTGTGCGTCACCCACAAGGCTCCGAGGCCGGGTTGCATCATCACGGCGCCGGGCACATCTATGGTCGCCACGACCACGGGGTTCCCAGCGGGTCGGACCGGAGCGGCTCGATCCACTCGAGGAGGGGCGAGCTGCACCACCAGTACGCCCACCGCCACGGCGGCGGCGGCTAGCGCGGCGCCTCCAGCGGTAAAGGTGAAGCGGCGTCTGCGCACCCGCGAGCCGATCCGTGCTCGTGCAGCCGGGACCTCGGCCTCGATGCTCCTGATGTGGTCGTCGCGCACCGCCTTCAGCGAATCGCCCAGCAAACGGTCGAAGTCAGTCACGACGGTCACCTCCGGTCGATGCTGCAAGCTCGCGCTCGAGCTTCGTTTTGGCTTTGAAGAGTTGAGACTTCACGGTCCCCACGGAGCACTCGAGGACATCTGCGATCTCGGGCTCGGTCATGTCCTCCAGATAGCGGAGAACCACGCAGGCTCGCTGTCTCTCGGGCAGGCGCCGGACCGCATCCCACAGGTCCATCCGCAGCTCGCGCTCCAGGTCGGGTGCGACGTCCTCCGCCCGATGCATCAACGCGTTGACCCGGTGCTCCACCTTGGCGCGCCTGAACCTAGACCGACACAGGTTCACCACGATCTGTCGCAGGTACGCGTGCGGGTGGTCCAGGCGCCGGAACCGGTTCCAAGTCGAGAAGGCCTTGAGGTAGGCCTCCATCACGACCTCCTCGGCACCGGCGCTGTCACCCAGCATCACGAAAGCGAGCCCGCGGAGGCTCTTGTAGTGCTGGTCGAAGAGGGCAGTGAGCTCCTCGTCCCGATCGGGTACGCCCGCTAGCCCCGCGCCCGGCCTCTCTTTCACCGCACCCACCATCATCGTCCCTCTCGCTCGGTTGACAGTGCAATGCACGAGAGGCAGCAAAGGTTGCCCGGACGGATGCGGGCTGCTCTACCTGCGAGGCGGCACGACTACAGGACCGAGACGCGAGTCGTCGCACAACTGTTCCCCCGTTCCTCACGCCGCAGAGCCACGAGGGGGGCAACCCCATGAGATCCGTCGAAAGGAGCTCGCGTGTCTCACGAACCAAGGTGGTTCCGCCTCAGGGGTGTTTCCTCCGCTTGCAAAGCCGTGCCGCTGGTGGCCGCCCTTGTCGTTTTCCTGCTGCCGAACCTATCGCTCGCACAAGAACCCTCCGAAGCCGTACACGTCGGAACGCTCACCGCAGCTACCCCGCTTTTCTGGGACGGCGGCTACGTCGCATTCAGCCGCGGGCAGGCACAGGCGTTCACGTACTACACCGAGCGCGCGGCTCAGCGGAGGGCCCCTGCAGCCACCGATCCTTGCAAGACCAAGACGTCGCCGTGTTGGCTCTACTCGTTCGACGTGACAGAGACTGCGACTGAGCTACGCGTCTCACTCGACTCGGCGTCGAAAGACGATTGCTACGGCTTCGAGGTGATCGATCCGACGGGGACGCAGCGCGCTTTCAAAGAAGGCTGTCCCATAGCGAGGGTCGGTGTAGGCGTTACGCCCAACTTCGGCGTGGGCAATGTCGGCAGCGCTGAGCTCTTCAACCACGAAGCTTTCATCAAGGACCCTGTTGTCGGCACATGGCAGGTGAAGGTTGTGGTCGGGGATGTGACCGACTGGGCGTTCCGAATGCGCGCCGCACTCGTGCAGGCGGCCGAGGAGCCGGAACTGTTGGCACCCAACTTCACACCGTGGCTCCCCTACCAGTTCGGCTTCGCGGCACCGCTGAATCCGAGATCCGGTACGTCGCGCGAGAACATCAACCCCGCTGGCTCCGCGCCCATGTCTTGCACCTGGGAGGAAACGGTCGACCGAGGAGCAACGAGGTGCCTTCGCTTCTCCTCCGGCGTTCACAACGTCGGCGACGGTCCCTTCTATCTGAAGTTCCTCGAGGACGACCGAGCCGTGCAACACACCTACTACTCCGACGACACGCCCGGCTATTACAAGGACAACGAGGAGACAGGGAACTTCGTCGAGTCCGACGCCGGCAGTGGTGAGTACCACTCATCCCACGGGCACCGGCACGTCAAAGACATGGTGCAGTTCGAGTTGTTCGAGGTGACGGATCCGGCGCCGGCGCCACCGTACGACCCCGCCGGTAACAGGCTGATCCCGATCGGGACCGGCGCGAAGCACGGGTTCTGCACCTTCGAGAACCAGATCGGGCGCTGGTACACCTTCAACCAGGACCGTCACGGCTCGGTCGCCGCGGTCGGCGCGGGCTGTCAGACCGCGATGTCTCTCGACAAGGGTTGGGGCGACCTGTACCCCTGGTACGTCCCCGGGCAGTACGTCGACTACAGCTCGGTGACGGAAGCAGATGGGAGCATGCGGCCCGGGTTCTACCTCGTGCGCGTAACCGTCGACCCCGCGGACCACATCCTCGAGACCGATGAGGGCGACAACACGGGGTGGGCCTTCATCCGGGTGGTCGAGGGCACCGCTCCCACGAAGGACAGGGTCGTGATCTGTGACCGCGGGTGGGGCGAGAGCCCGTGGCATCCGCACAGCGAGAGTGCGGTCGAACCGTTCTGGTGGACGATCCAGCAGTCGAGCCCCGCGCCGCTCAACGGCGAGTGCTAGATCGCGATCCCGGGTAGCCTCCGCGTCTCTCCGCAGGGCCGTGACGATGCCTCGGCCCTGCGGAGCTCCGCGGTCCTCGGGTCGGCCCCTGCCTCTACAGCGGCGAGCCGTCCAAATGGCGATCGAGCGCCAACAGATGGTCGAGGGTTTCCCTAGCGACGATCTCTATAGCCTCGCCCTCCTGTAGCAACACGATCGGGGGCCGCGCCAGCCGGTTGTAGTTCGACGCCATCGAGTACGTGTAGGCGCCGGTCGCCGGGATGCACAAGAGATCGCCTTCCGCGACGTCTTCGGGCAGCTCCGCGTCCTTGATCAGCACATCTCCGGATTCGCAATGCTTGCCGCACACCGTGACAGCGCGCAGCGCGGCCGCGTCCATCCGGTTCGCGAGGAACGACTCGTAGCGCGCGCCGTAGAGGGCCGGACGGATGTTGTCCGACATACCTCCGTCAACCGCGACGTACGTGCGCACGCCGGGGATCCTCTTTACCGTCCCGACCCGGTACACCGTCACCGCACTGGGTCCGACGAGGGATCGACCCGGCTCCAGGCTTAAGGCGGGGATCGCGAGGCCTTGTGCGGTGAACTCCCGCTCCACGGCCTGGAGGATCGACGTCGCGGCTGCCGCAGGATCCAGGACCGGCTCATCCTTCGTGTGCGCGATCCCGAGACCGCCCCCGAGGTTCAGCTCCGCCGCCTCGAACCCGAACTCGTCCTTGGCGCGGCGCAGGAACCCCGCCAGCGCCTCGACCGCAAGGTCGAAGGCCGCGAGCTCGAAGATCTGGGACCCGATGTGCGCGTGGACACCCACCAGAGGCGCGGACGGAAGACGAGAGGCCCGGCGGATCGCTTCCAGCGCTATGTCTTCTGCCAGCGTGAAGCCGAACTTCGAGTCCTCTTGTCCCGTCTGGATGAACTCGTGTGTGTGCGCCTCCACGCCCGGCGTCACCCGCACCAACAGCTTCGCCGTCGCCTTCACCTCATGGAGGCGCGCTATCTCCTCGAACGAATCCACCACGATGCGACCGACGCCGAGACGTCGCGCCGCGTCCAGCTCGTGCAGCGACTTGTTATTGCCGTGGAAGATGACCCTTCCCATCGGGAAGCCGGCACGCCGCGCCGTCTCCAGCTCTCCCCCGCTGCAGACGTCCAACCCCAAACCGAGAGCGTCGATCATCTGGCACACCGCAACACAGCAAAGCGCCTTGCCGGCGTAGAAGACGCGCTCGGGCTCCAGCGCGGAGGCGTAGGACTTGGCGCGCGTCTCGAACGTCGCCCGATCCAGCAGGATCAGCGGCGTTCCGAAACGCTCGACGAGCTCGACCACGTCCAACCCCGCGAGCTGCAGGTGCCCCTCGCGGGACGACGCGGTGTCCGGAAGAACCTTTTGCATCCTTCGAGGCTACGGCAACGTGACTAGCGATCCCTCCAGGATCAACACGCAATGACCGCCGACCTCGACGTGGTCTGAAGCAGCCTTCACCAGAAGACGCGACGGCCGCCCCATCTCGACTCCTTGATGGACGACGACGTCGATCGGCCCGAGCCGCGCCGACAGGTAGAGCCCCAGACATGCCGCCGCCGAGCCGGTCGCGGGGTCTTCCGCGATGCCGAGGCCCGGGAAGAATCCGCGGGCGCGAACAACTCCGGCGCCCGTGGCGGTGAAGCAGTAGGCGCCCTCTGCCTCGCCAACGGCGTCTACCAGGTGCGGCGCGGGGCGACACCGCGCCAGTGCCGCTTGATCCCGGAGGGGAACCAACAGCTGCCGGATCCCGACGTCTGCCTCCGCGGGATGGAGACGATCGAGGCTGCGCCCAAGCTCGCGCGGCTCGAGCCCGATCTCCGCCGGCACCACCCCCAGCGCTTTTGCGATCTTTCGCCCGGCCTCTGGATCGCGGCGGCGCAGGTCGTCATGCGCGTCGCCGCGCCGTCGGAACCAGACCTCGTCGCCGCGGAAGCTCACCGTCGTAGGTCCGGCCCGCGAGAGCTGCTGGACCTCGTCTGCATCTATCTTGCCGAGCTTCCGAAGCGCCCACGCGGTCCCAAGGGTGGGATGTCCTGCGAAAGGAAGTTCCTCCTGCGGCGTAAAGATCCTGACGGAGTAGGAATCGGATGCGACGTCGGTGACGAATGCCGTCTCCGACAGGTTCATCTCGGTCGCCACCGACTGCATCTGCTTGGTGCTCAGTGAAGAGGCCTCGGGGAACACCGCCAGAGGGTTGCCGCGGAAGGCTCCCTCCGCAAACACATCGAGCTGGAGGAAATCCACCGCTACATCCTGTCGGGGGCGCTCACCCCGAGGAGGCCGAGTCCATCCGCGAGCACGCGGCGCGTGGCGAGACACAGAGCGAGGCGCGCGTGGGACAGGTCTCGATCGTCGGAAAGAACCTTGCAGTCCCGGTAGAAGCCGCTGAACGTCGACGCGAGCTCCTCGACATAGCGCGTGATGCGTTGCGGGGCGCGCAGCCGTGCGGCGTCCGGAACCACCTCCTCGTAAGACGCGAGCTTCCGCATCAGTTCGTCCTCGCTCGGATGCTCGAGCCGCTCGAGAGGAGCGGTCGCCGCGTCCGGCTCATAACCCTCCGCGTGGGCCTTGCGCAGGATCGAGCAGATGCGGGCGTGCGCGTACTGCACGTAGTACACGGGGTTCTCCGGCGCCTGCTCTTTGACGAGATCGATGTCGAATTCGAGAGGTGCGTCGATCGACCTCGTCAGGAACGTGTAGCGAGCGGCGTCCACACCGACCTCGTCGACCAGCTCGTCCAGCGCGACCGACACGCCCTGTCGCTTTGATGCCTTCACCTGCTCGCCGCCGCGGACCAGCGACACGATCTGCACCAGAGGCACCTCGACGGCGGAGGTGTCGAAGCCGAGTGCTTCCACTGCCGCCATCAGACGCGGGATCGTTCCGTGGTGGTCCGCTCCCCACAGGTAGATCAGGCGGTCGAACCCGCGCGAGAACTTGTCGATCAGGTACCCGAAGTCGGCCGCGATGTATGTCGGCTCCCCGTTGGAGCGGATCACGACGCGGTCCTTGTCGTCTCCCAGCCGCGACGACAAGAACCACAACGCACCCTCGCGCTCCTCCATCAGGCCCTTCTCGCGCAACCTGTCGATCGCGACGGCCACCTGTCCCCGCTGGTGCAGCGTGCTCTCGCAGAACCACACGTCGAAGGTGGTGCCGAATCGTTCCAAGGAGCGCTTCACGCGTTCCAGGACGGGCGGCCACGCGAGCTCGAGTATCCGACGGTCCCGCTCGGGCGCGTCCACCTGCACTAGGGCATCCCCGATCTGCTCCGCCAATTCCTCCGCAAGCGCCCGGACGTCATCGCCCTTGTAGCCGTCCTCAGGCACGTCCGCCTGCACGCCGAAATGCTGGAGGTAACGCGCGGCAACCGAAGCGCCGAACAACAGCATCTGCCGGCCAGCGTCGTTGAAGTAGTACTCGCGGGTGACGTCATGCCCGGTCGCCTTGAGGAGAGCCGCGATCGTGTCGCCGACCGCAGCGTGCCGGCCGCTGACGACGTTCAACGGGCCCGTCGGATTGGCCGAGACGAACTCCACATTCACGCGCACTCCCGCGCCGAGCTGTGAGCGCCCGAAGTCGCCGGCTGTGGCTGCCCTGCGAACGACGTCGTGGAGCCACGAGGGCGACAGGCGGAAGTTCAAGAATCCGGGTCCTGCTACATCGACGCTCTCCACTAGCTCAGAAGGTTCGAGTGCATCCACGATCGCCTGCGCTACATCGCGCGGCTTTCCCACTCCCTTGGATGCCACGAGAGCGATGTTGGTCGCCCAGTCACCATGCTCGCGGTTGCGCGGGCGCTCGAACGACGGTTCCTGGAGGCGATCTGCCGGCAACACGCCGTCCATTGCGACCTTTTCAAGCGCCGCCACGACCATCTGTGTGAGCCGCTCAGTGACCACCGTGCTCCTTACTGGAGCAATCGGTCGACCACGTCCAGGAGGTCCGTGGGATCGAAAGGCTTCGTCAGGTAGTCCGCGACCCCATAGGTCTTGCCGCGCTCGATATCGGACTGCTGCGCCTTCGCCGACAAGAAAACCACCGGGATGTCTTTGGTCGACTCGTTCTCCTTCAGCATCGCGCAGGTCTGGTAGCCGTCCAGGCGCGGCATCATGATGTCCAAGATGATGAGGTCCGGGTGCTCCGCGGCCGCGACCTCGTATGCCTCTTCTCCGTGGCGGGCGAGCAGAACGTCATAGCCTTCAACCTCGAGGTTGACTTCGAGTACCCGCAGGATCGCCGGATCATCGTCGCAGATCAGGATCCGCTTCCCCTCCGTCGGCATGGATGGCGATGCTAACCGGGGGACTGGGCGAGCTGAGGCTCTAAGGTTGTGCCCCCCTGCCCCCGTAGCTCAGGGGATAGAGCACTCGCCTCCGGAGCGAGGTGCGCAGGTTCGAATCCTGCCGGGGGCACACAAAACATGGGCACACACGCATTCGAGAGGGACCAGTTTCCGGAGGAGGTAACCAACGGATCCGATAGAGCTGATGAGAGCGGACGACCGAACAGCTCCGCCCGCCGGCCAAACGCCCGGGATGGTTCGCGAGCAGGCCTTCGTCGCCGACGGGGTGTGGTCGGGAGTGGTGTTCACCGAGCCGGGGATGATCTCGGGATGGCATCACCACGACGAACACGATACCTATTTCTACGTGGCGGCAGGTAGGGCCCTCCTTGAGTTCGGCCCCGGCGGCAGCGACAAGGTCGACGCGGGGCCCGGCGACTTCGTGCACGTTCCCCGTCGCACCGTGCACCGCGAGAGCAACCCCGGTGAGGAGAGGTCCGTGCTCGTAGGCTTCCGCGTCGGCAGTGGAGAAGTTGTGGTGAACGTAGAGGGGCCAGAGTCCTAGCCACGTACGTCAAGTTTGCTGTGAGCGATTCGTCTGGGGCAGACGAGATGGAATTCTTCACGCAGACGTCGCCCAGGGCGACCTCGACACCTCAAACCTCCCGGCGATAATCAGCTGACGAGACGACGTCCCAGGTGGGGACGGGTGCCCATGTTGTGGGTCCCGCCGGGGGCACTGAGCACGAAGTGCGGCCGACGGCAGGATGTCTTTTCATCCCGCCGGGGGCACATAGAGGAACCCAACGTTGGTGGCGCGGAGCTCGGGGATAGAGGCTGCTTCACTCACTGGGCCTCCGGAGCGAGGTGCGCAGGTTCGAATCCTGCCGGGGGCACGCACGATGTCGGCGTGGACCTCTCGCACGGAACGACGGTTGCCCCTCAAAGTGAGGGCTCAGGCCGTCCCGGCCCGCCCAAGGCGCCGGGGGTATCGTCGCCTGAGAAAGATACGCGGGATCCCACGGTCGAGGAGGCAAAGACGGCGCCTGAGCATTTCGACGCGGTCGTCATCGGGTCCGGTTTCGGCGGGGCCGTAAGCGCGTACCGGCTTGCAGAGGCAGGGCTCTCAGTTTGCCTTATCGAACGGGGAAAGCCCTATCCGCCCGGAAGTTTTCCCCGCAGCCCGCGCCGTGTCCGCGACAACTTCTGGGATCCCAGCGAGGGACTCCACGGGATGTTCAACCTCTGGTCGTTCCGCGGTCTGGAAGCGCTCGTCTCGAGCGGTCTTGGCGGGGGCTCGCTGATCTATGCAAACGTACTGATCAGAAAGGACGAGCGCTGGTTCGTAAAGGAAGATCCGCGCGCTGGTTGGTACGAGCACTGGCCCGTGACGCGCGCGGACCTCGAGCCTCACTACGACCGCGCCGAGAAGATGCTCGATGCCCAGCGCTATCCGCTCGAACATCCCCCGTACGACGCGACGCCTAAAACCGTCGCGGTGAAGGAAGCGGCCGCGAAGCTCGGTCTGGAGTGGCAGCTTCCCAAATTGGCCGTCACGTTCGGCAACCCCGGACACATGCCCGTACCGGGAGAGCCGATCGTCGAGGCTCGCCCCAACCTGCACCGGCGCACGCGCTACACGTGCCGGCTTTGTGGGGAGTGCGACCTCGGCTGCAACTACGGTTCTAAGAACACCCTCGATTACAACTACCTGACCGAGGCGAAGCGGCTCGGGGCTGACGTGAGAACGCTTTGCGAAGTGAAGAGTTTCGAGCCGATCGAACGGAGATACGCCGTTGATTATGTTGAGCACAACGGTGAGGAGGAGGGAAACAGGTCCGACACCGGTCCCCTTCCCCGGGTCCGGATCACGTGCGATCGATTGGTGCTGTCGGCTGGGGCGCTAGGGAGTCCCTACCTGTTGCTTCGCAACCGGAGCGCGTTCCCTCGCATCGGTAAGGCGCTGGGCACCAGGTTCTGCGGTAACGGCGACCTCCTGACCTTCGTGAACGATGCCCGCACCACGACAGATGGGGCCAAGCAACAGCGCGTCCTCGATCCGGGACGTGGTCCGGTGATCACCTGCGCTGTCCGAGTACCGGACGCTCTCGACGGAGGCGAGGGGCGCGGGTTCTATATCGAGGACGCCGGCTACCCCGAGTTCGCGAACTGGATGCTGGAGACGATCGACGTTCCCGGCGCGGCGAAACGCGCTATCCGTTTCGGAGCTCGTCGCGTGTGGAGTCGACTCACCAGCGATCCCAGGAGCGACCTCAGCGCCGAGTTCAGGAACCTGCTGTTGGGCGACTGCGATCGTTCGACAACGACGCTGCCACTCCTGGGGATGGGTCGAGACATCCCGGACGGAAACATGAGGTTGCGTGACGGCTACCTGGAGATCGACTGGACGACCAAGACCTCGAGGGATTACTTCGAGCGAGTGCGAGACACGATGAAGGACATCGCTCACGCGATGGAAGCCGAGCTCAACGACAACCCCATCTGGTATTTGAAACGAGTCATCACGGTCCATCCCCTGGGTGGTTGCCCGATGGGGCGGAACGAGCGGGAAGGCGTCGTCGATCCTTACGGTCGGGTGTTCGGCTATCCGGGATTCTTCATCGCAGACGGCTCCGTCATGCCCGGTCCAGTCGGAGCTAACCCGTCGCTCACAATCGCAGCTCTGGCCGACCGATCCGCCGACCGAATGGTCGAGCCCGTCACGCATCAATGATGTCCGACGGAAAGAAGCGCTCGCTCATCCTTGCCGGTGGGGGTCTCAAGGTGGCCTTCCAGGCCGGAGTGCTCCAGGTATGGCTCGACGAGGCTCAACTTTCCTTCGACCACGCGGATGGGGCGAGCGGAGGTGTTTTCAATCTCGCGATGTGGTGTCAAGGCTTCAGCGGGACGGAGATAGCGGACGCTTGGAGAAGCTTCGACCCGAAGGCGGGGCTCGAGTTCAACTGGAGCGAATATCTCAAGCTCTTCTATGCCAGATCCCTCTTCCAGATGGACAAGTTCCGAGCCAACGTCTTCACCAAGTGGGGCTACGACTGGTCCCGGATCCGAGGTACGGACAAAGAAGCGACTTTCAACGTCTACAACTTCACCGACCACGAGCTCGAGGTCATCGAAGCGAAAGACATGGACGAGGAGTTGCTCGTTGCATGTGTGTCGCTTCCTATGTGGTTCCCGCCTGTAGACCGAGACGGTAAGACATATATCGATTCCGTCTTTTACACAGACGCCAACATCCCCGAAGCGATCCGGCGAGGGGCCGATGAGCTGTGGATCATCTGGACCGTGAGCGATGCCGGGGAGTGGAACGACGGGTTCGTGGCGCATTACTTCCAGATCATCGAAGCAAGTGCCACCGGGGAATTCAAGAAGAACCTCGCTCGGATCGGCGAGAACAACGCGGCGGTTGCTCGCGGACAGTCGGGGGAGTTCGGTCGCAACATCGACGTAAAGGTTCTCAAGTCTGAGGTGCCCCTGAACTACCTCATCAACTTCAGCCGCGATCGGATCGCGGAGGCGGTGAACCTCGGCGTCGAAAGGGCCAGGGAGTGGTGTCGGGACCGGCAGATCCCCCTGAAACAGAGTGGCGATAGCTATCCGACACAGGTCCATGAGGCGCAGACGAAGCTGTGGTTCACGGAAGAGATGAAGGGTTATATCTCCGTCGGCGAGACCGACTACGTTCCGGGATACGACCTTGGCCGGCAAGAGCGCACCTTCCTCATGTTCGAGCTCACGATCACGATCGAAGGTGTGAATCGTTTCGTCGTCAGCCCACAGCATGAGGCCGAGGCCGAAGGATGGATAGAGTGCCAGGCGCTCGGCGGGCGTCTACCTGTATCCCGCGGCGTTTTCAACCTGTTCGTCGCCGAAGACGACGCGGGAGTCAAACGGATGCTCTATCGGCTCTTCTTCGAAGACGGGGCCGGGCATCCTCTGACGCTGAGTGGATTCAAGCTCATACGCGACGATCCCGGTGTCGATCTCTGGAGCGACACATCCACTCTTTATGTACGCATCTTGCGTGGCCACATGGGTCCAAACGAAGAGCCTTCGGCCGAGATAGTTGCGTCGGGGATCATCAAGATAATGATGCTCGACTTCCTGCAACAGCTGACGACGTTCAGGGTCGAGGGGCCGACCACGTCCGACCGGGTCGCGGCCATGACGAGCTTCGGAAGACTGTTTCTCGGAAAGCTGTGGGACGTCTACGCACGCGATGTCCTTCCCTCATCTCCCGTATGAGTGTTCGCGCTTCAACCCTCAGCCCGGAGTCGAGCGAGTCTGAACTGTGCATACATAAACAGAGGAATCCAGAGGATGTCGGTGAAGACGATCCCGAGCAAGAACCTAGTCGGAACGTCTCCGATCGCGTACGCGACGATCACGCTGATGGACGTCACGCCTTTCTCGATGTAGGAATACTTGATCATGTCGTAGCGTCCCAGCGGGTCTGACGCGATCTCCCAGAACATCACTCCCCACAAGAAGGCCATGCCGCTCCATATCCAGACCAGGAACGGATAGTCCGGCGGCCGGTCGGTGAAGGCTCCGACGTAGGTGTCGTAGGCGATGAAAGCCGGGATCGTAACGACGAAGTTGCTCAGCGCGGCGACTCGGTAGAGAACAGAGCTCCGTTTCAGAACCGAGCCATTCATCTGTCCTCCGATCTCTCGCCCGTGGTTACCAGCGCTCTACCTCGCTCGACGAGCAGCTCCAATCCGGCCCTGGATGCAAGCTCGTCAGCATCATTCAACACACGTAGGGAAGCGTCCTTTGCATCCGGCCCACCTCGCGCGAGCAAGAGCCGGGCGCGCGCCTGCTGGGTTCTTATCAGCCACGGCAGAGCGCGCATCGTCTTCGACATTGATGCTGCTGCGTCGAAGTACCGTTCCGCGTCGTCCCACCGTGTCAGGGTCGTAGCAAGGAGGCCCAGGTAATGGGCCACACTTCCTTGCCACACGACGGGCGAGGTGATGCCGACGAGCACGTTCCGGTCCGCATACGGCATGAGAAGTTCGAAGAGCGTCGACGCGTGCTCGACGTCCTCGAGATAGACGCACAACTCCGCCAATACTGCGGTGGAGACGAGCCAGCTCGAATCGCGCGGAAGGGTCCCAAAGTTGTCTCTCGCGAGGAATTCGAATTCTCCGCGCGCCTCCTCGCGAAGGTCCAGCTCCATGTAGAGCACGGCCAGGCCGGATCGCCACGCCGGCAACTCCGGATACTGGGCTACTGCCCCTTCGACGAGGTCACGCATCTCCGTGAGTCTTCCCTGCTCTCGTCGTAGCGTGAGGAGTTGGCCGGACGCGGCAAGGAAGATCGAGCGTCGCCCCATCTGTTGAGCGAAGCTGAAAACCTTTTGATTCAGATCGTCCGCTTCCTCGAACCGACCCTCCATCAGCGCCCGCATCGCTCGCAGCAAGACGTTCAGGTAGGCGTAGAAGGGAAGCTTCAGCTCGTCGGCGACCCGAGCCAGCCATGCTTGTTCCTGATCAATCTTTCGAACATCTCCGATCTCGAAGAGATCGATCAGCCGGAGGACTCTCCCCCGCAACAACATCTCGGAGTCATTCGTCTGTTCGGCGAGCCGGATGCTTTCGTCGATGCCGGCAAGGCGTTCGTCCAACGACTCGGGTCCCCAGGCGGCGTGACGGTCGGCCATCAGCGCATACGCAAGGCTCTCGCGGTCTTTGAGGGCTCGGGCCGACTCGATCGCGCTACGCGTGAGCGATCTCCGACGTTCCGCCTGATCCGAGTAAGAAAGCTCCATCGCGAGACGAGCTTGGATACGGATGCTGAGCGAAGTGGGGCGCCCGCCGACACCGGACAGCGCCCGTTCGAGCAGCTCGACGAGTTGGGTGTCGACGATGCCGACCTCGATCCAGAGTCCCCCGTAACCAAGCGCAGCCCGGGCCAGAGCTTCGGTGGCTCCCGACGACGTCGCGAGTTCCGCCGCGCTGACGAACGTCTGCTTGGATTGCTCGATGTGGCCCGCTCTCCACTGAGCGTCGCCGAGATCGAGCAATAGCTCGGCTTCGTCGGGTCCACCATGGTCGACGTAGGCGAGTTTCTCGATCGCCGCGGCAAAGAGCCGGACGGCCTCCTCGTACGCGAAACGCTGCAAAGCCTGACGGGCCGCCAGGGCCGAGTAGTGAGCGGCCTTGCCCGCCTCAGAGTCGCCCGCCCATGAGAAGTGATGCGCGATCTGCGTGAGATGAGGCCCCAGGTTGTGTTCGTAGATCTTCTCGATGACCTGCCCAGCTCTCGCGTGCATCGCGAGTCGAACTCCAAGCGGTAGATCTTCATAGAGCGTCTCCTGGATGAGCGCGTGCGCGAACAGGTAACTGCCGTAGTTGGTTGCCGGCACCAACACGCGCAGGCCCTCGGCTTCTTCAAGCGAGGCGTCTACGGACGTCGTGGGCAGATCGAGGAGCGCCCTCAACAGCCGAACCTCGAAGCGACGCCCGAGCAGGGACGCCGCGGCAAGGGTCGTGTGACAGTCCTCACTAAGGAAGCTCAACCGGCGCGAGATGACGTCTCGAACTCCGGGAGGCAACGAGATGTCGGCGTCCGGGGATTCCGAGAAGGTCTCGAGTCGGCCCTCGGAGGCCAACAAACGAAGGATCTCCCCGACGAACAACGGGTTGCCCTCACTCTTGGAGTGGAGGGCATCGACGAGCCTCTCGCGGGGAGGTACACCGGTCATCGATTCGATGAGACGCGCGACGTCGGTCCGATCGAGGCCTGGGAGCGGCACGCGTACCGCATTTGGTCGGCGCAGAACGTCGCCGGTCATCTGCGCGATGGCTGCCCCCGGCCCCTTCGTGACGTCGCGATAGGTCCCTATAACGAGTATCGGGAGATCCGTTATCTCCCTCGAGAGGAACTCGAGTAGCAGGAGCGACGTTTTGTCCGCCCAGTGGAGATCTTCGAGGATGAAGACGAGCGGACGGTACGCCGCGAGACGACGAAAGAACGTCACGGCCGCTGTCAACAGTTGGAACCGCGCGGCGTCGGGATCGCCCGGCACATCACCCGGCCTCTCGGTGCGCTCGCCGAGCTCGGGAACGATCTGGGCGAGATAACGACTCCCTTGGCCGAGAGCCTCGTTCAACTCAGCTTCGGGGGTGCAGCCGGCGGCCTCTCGGATCACCTGTACCCACGGCCACAAGGCCGGCGCGCCGGAGCCCTCATGGCAGCGACCCCAGAGAACCTGCATGCCGGAGGCACGAGCTTCCGCGGCGATCTCCTCACATAGCCGCGTCTTACCCATCCCCGGGTCGCCGACGAGCAGCAGCACTTGACCTGCTCCCGTGAGTGAATCGCGCAGCCGCCTAAGAACCTCACCCAGTTGGGCGGCTCGGCCGACGAACTCGGCAGGTTGTACGGGTGACTGAGCGAGGGCTCCCAGCGGACCCAGCGACCTTAGCGGTGGAAAGTCGCGCTCGAGCTCAGGGTGGCACAGCTGCCACACGCGTTCCGCCTCTGCCAGCCCCTTCATGCGGTGTTCCCCGAGATCGATGAGCCACGCCCCGGACGGAAGTGAGTCCTTCACCAGCCGCGCCGTAGCATCCGACAGGAGCGCTTGGCCGCCGTGAGCGAAACCCCTTATGCGCGCGCAGCGGATGATGGTCGTGCCCTGATAATTCCCGCCTCGCAACTCACACGGGCCTGTGTTCAATCCCATCCGGACGCGGAGACGGATCTCGTGCGGCCAAGATGCGCCGGCGATCGATCTCTGGAACTCGAGCGCCGCGGCAACCGCATCGTTCGGGTCGTCGAATGCGAGGACGACGCTATCTCCTTCGCCTTGATCTCGAGGAAGTGACCCCTCGAATCGCTCCACTATGTGCGCAACGATCCGCTCGTGTGCGTCGGTCGCCTCTTGCATCCCGGCCGGATCCCGTTCCCACAGCTCTGTCGATCCCTCGACGTCGGTCATCAACAAAGTGACGTTCTTGGCAGCCACGGGCTTAGTCAGTCGAGGTCGATCGGGTCGCGGCTCCGTCGATGCGCAGGGGCGACGGATCGATCAATCGGGCTAATAGTGGCGTGAGCGGGTTGAACCACGGTGCCTCAAGCCCGGCGGGTTCGTCCCTCATGCGCTCTATGTTCCCCCCTCAGGGTCCAAGCTTGCGCCCATCGTCGCAACCCACCAACTGAAGTCAACTTCAAAGCCGCACCACCTTTCCGGAACAGTTAAAAAAGACACACCGGTGGAGCCGTCACAGCTCCGGAGGCTTGAGCTTCCCGGCCTTCCGGTCCCGCTCCGTCTTTGCCTGATGACAGCGCCAGCAGCGCGGTTTCCATTGCTCGTAGTCGACGGACCCCCAGCCACCCGCGGCTCCACATGGTCGAACTCGGTGCGGAAGCGATTGCCGCAGTCGACGCACCTGACCCCGTCGAACGCGGGCGGCTCCGCCAGCTCGAGCGCGATGGCGACCTCGCCGGGATGCACCAACGGCAGGATGTCTTTTCATCCTGCCGGGGGCACTGAGAGAGGAACCCAACGCCGCTGCGGCCTCGTCACTGGCCGACCCTTCCGTCGATGCACTCGCGCAACAGGTCGGCGTGTCCGCAGTGACGGGCATACTCCTCAATCCTGTGCACCATCAGCTCCCGAACTGCAATCCCGTCCTTGCCCAGACGCTCACTCAGATCCGGGTGCTCGGCCAGAGCGGCGTCGGTCGCAGCCTGCTCGCGCTGCAGAGCAGAGTACGCGGCGTCGACCTCGGCCTCGTCGGCGACAGCTCCGTCGAAGTCGGCGTCACGCTCGCCGTACAGCTTCGGCAGCGGATCACCGTCGCTGATCCAGTTGCGCCAGTCCCGCTCTGCCTCGGCGAGGTGCCGAAGCAGGCCCAAAAGCGACATCGTCGACGGGGGAACCGACCGACGGGCCAGTTGCTCCGCGTCCAGGCCCTCGCACTTCATTCGCAGGGTCATGCGGTAGTTCGTCAGGAAGTCCTGCAGCGTCGCAAGCTCGCCGTCCGGACTGGGACCGTTGTTGCGGGGATCGTCGTCGGGGTCGGCCCACATATCGGGGTAGATGGTCGCCCGGCTCCATCGTGCGGGTTGGTCACTCCTGCGTTCCATGCTCCTCTGAGCCCAGGTCGCGTCATCGCCCCAGCCAACCAACTGTAGATCGGGCCGTCACGGTTCCGGAGGCTTGAGCTTCCCTGCCTTGCGGTCCCGCTCCGTCTTTGCCTGATGGCAGCGCCAGCAGCGCGGTTTGAGATTGCGCGTCGACGTAGAGCCGCCCGCGACCCGCGGCTCGACGTGGTCGAATTCGGTGCGGAAGCGATTGCCGCAGTCGACGCACCCGACGCCGTCGAACCCCGGCGGCTCCCCCAGCTCGAGCGCGATGCCGACCTCGACCGGGATCGAGCGCGACCAGCGCCGGAACCGACGGAGGTCCTTTCCGTCGTAGAACACCCCGCTCAGGAATGCATCCTGAGCGATGTCCTTCGCCACCTGCGGCGAGACCGGACCGATGCCCGGGATCTTGCACACCTCGCGTTCTCGCACGTCGCTCCAGCCCCGCTTGGCAACCTCGTGGCTGACGAGGACGACCAGCTCCGGGCGGCGAGCGCGGCCCGTGCCGGAGCCAGAGAGGAGCGCGGCGTAGGCATCGGCCAGATGCGCCTCGAACGGCTCGTCCTCGCCGTCCTGCTTCGCGGTCCGGGCCAGGCGCGTAGCCTCCGCCTCCGCCCGCGCCACGATGGGCGTCCCGACATGCGGCTCCAGCGCGAGGTGGACGTGCACCATCCCGAGCTCGTCGCTATAGCTGCGAGCGCTGCGTGCGTCCCGCTGGCGCTCCGCGAGACCACGGTGTTGCTCGGCTTCGAGCTTCACTTTCCGGGCTTTCTCTCTGAGCACGTGGAAGGCCTCGTCTTGCGCGACCGCCACCAGCTCCTTGGCGGCTCCCGAGCGGACTCTTCGGCCTTCGCGATCTCGCTGGCCTGATCCAGAGAGATGGTTCCGTGTTGCAAGGCCGACGCCAGCTCCGGCGCGCCCTCCAGAACCTTCGCCGTGGCAACGGTGTCTTTCGCCCGCGTGACGGAGGTCCCGGTAACGCGCGCCAGCTCCGTGGCGTCCGCGACCTTGCGCGAGAGCGCGGCAACGCCGAACGCCGCCAGCTTCTCGGCGTGCGCGTACGCCTCCAGCAGCCTCTTCGCATCCGATGCACCCACGAGTTCGGGCTGCAGGTTCGCGTTCGCCTTCTCGAGCAGCTCGATCGCCTCGTCGACAACCCGAAATGACATACCTGTGATTATGCTGAGGGGGTACGACAACTTTGCGCGAGATTGCCGCCGAAACGAAAATCAGGATGATTTTTTCCCTCGACCACTCGCTCCGTCGACACCGCGAGCCGGCGGTGCGATGTGCACTTGAGTCACCAGTCGCGAGCGAGGGGAGGCACCCAGTGTCGGTGCCTCCCCTCGAGCTCGACGCGTTGCGAGGATCTTCCCCGCGGCTGTCAGGCCGTCGTTACGGGAGACCTGTGACAGGTACCGGGTACGAAACGAGCTGGCCGTTCGCGAGCGTCCCCGACACCTCCGTCGCGCGGGTGCCGCCCATGATCCCGATGCCGCTCCGCATCAGTGGATCGATCCAGAGATGCGTCATGATCCCGGCCGCCTCCATGTTCGCGCCCAACGTGTCACCGGTAAGCGTGTTCGCCCCCGACCCAGAGTCACCCGGAGCGATGAGACCCTCGAACATGTAGTGGTCGTTGCCCCAGTAGATCGCGGTTCCGGCACGTGGCGTACCGCCGGCGCCAACCCCGAGGCCATGACCGTAGTGAACGACGCCCTGCGCAAGCGTCGGATCGGGCGTGAGCGAGACGCTCGGTACGAGCCCGCGCCGCGGGAACGAGATGCCTGCCAACTGGCCGACCTTCGTGTACATGCCGCGCGGCCCGCCCCAAAACGCCATCGTCGGGCTCACGAGTTTCTGATACTGCGGAAAGATGTCGATGAGTGCCCAGTCGTTGCCGAGGCCGCCATCGTGCGACGTCTTGAACTTCCCGAAGTCGAGCAGGACGGGGTTGAGGACCCCATTGCGGTCGCCGAAGGCTGCGATCACCGTCGCTATGTCACCCGTTCCGCCGCAGTGTCCCGCGGTGCTGATCTGGTAACTCCCAGGCGAACCGTAAACGTGCGCGAGGCTGCACCACGAGACGTAACCGTCGTTCAACAGCAAGACCCACGCTCCCGGCCTGATCCCGGTCCACCCGGCGCCGGCGTACGTGGCAACGGTGGGGCCCATCGTCCCGGTCTCCTGCGAGATCGGCGCCAGATCGACTACCTCGGCGGTCCCGTCGGGCGAGATCATCGTCGGCTCCGGGTACCGCCGCGAGAGAAGGACGTCGGTCGGAGGAAGCGAGAGACGCGCGAGCTGGTCGTCCGTGGGCCGGAACTCGATGGGAGCCCAGGTGTTCTCCGGATGCGTCGCCAGAAGGTCCTCGATCCACTCGTCGGAGATCTCTTGCAGCGTCTCGGGCGCCACCGTGTACTCACGTAGCGTCAGAGGCGCCTCGGTAACGGCCGGAGCGGTCGCAGTCACGGCGGTCGTGATCACGGTGACCAGACTGATCAGAGCATCAAGCATGCTGCCTCCCCCCAAGCGGACAAATGCCGACGAGACATACCTTCGGGGTCAAGTGCGGTAATCCTCCCCTCGCGGGCTCTCGAGACTAGATTCGGCCCGTGAGCAGCGTCATCCAGAGACGAGGGCAGTGGTTCCACCAGCGCGCAGACGGCATGTGGATGCGGTGGAACGCCTCTGGTCGCTCGTGGATCGAGCAGCCGAGCGGCCCGCCGCCGCCGCTCCCGCCTCCGCCCGCGCCCGATTACCCACAGCTGATCGCGCCCCCTCCCCCGCCAGATCCTCCTGGAGCGTCCGAGCCGAGCTCCATCCGGCGGCGAGCCGTCGTCGCGGCGGCGGTGGTGGCACTCGCCGTCGCGGCGCTGTCCCCGCTTCTGGTCGACCGTGAAGAGCGGCCCGCCACTCCCGTCCCCGTCCAGCCCGCGCCGACACCACAGACGGAAGCGGCCGAGGAGCGATCTCCTGCATCCGTCGCGGTTCGCGCGACCCCCACCCCCCCGGCCGCCGAGCCGGTGGAAACACCGCCGCAAGGGGAGAGAACAGCGTTCGCGGCGCAGGCCGAGGCCTTGTGCGCGCAGGCGACTGCCGCGCAACAAGGCGTCATCCGGCCGACCACGCTAAAGGATATTGGCACGTACGCGAGAAAAACGATCTTGATCACAGAGGCGTTGACGGAACGGCTTCGAAGGTTGAAACCGCCCGCGCCCGATGCCACCGAGATCGACATCATGTTGCGCGAGATAGACCACGCGATCGTCTTCTTGCGCGAGCTCGCCGCGGCCGCCGAACGCGCCGACTACGCCGCCGTGGATCGGGCCGCCGCGGGCGCCCAGTCACACCTGGAGACGGCCGACCAGATCGCGCGGCGGCACGGCCTCACCGAATGCAGCACCGCCGCGAGCTGACCACCGCTACGTCTTCGCCGGATCTTGCACCTGCGCGGTGTTGTTGCGGCTGCTGCGTCGAACGCGACAGTCCTGCGATCACGCGTACTCGCCCGAGGATGGCAGGGTCACGTTCCACTGCTGAAAATTTCTCTTGCTCCATCGTTGCTCATGCATCTATATTTCCGAGCTTCATGGGAGGCGGGGCGACGGCAGGCGGCGGGGGCGAACCATCTGGTGCCTCCTCACACCTAGGGCACGGGCTGGCCAGCGTCGAACCGCGAGCGGAGAAAGGAGACTAGGTGCTGAGACCCACATCGCTGTGGCGGACTCTCACTGCGACCGCGCTTGCGGCGCTCGTTGGGCTGAGCGGGGCGAATCCAGCCGGTGCAGATCCGTCGCGACCGAATCGGCTGCCATCGCACAACGGGCCCGCGCCCGTCACCGGGGAAAATGACCCCGGAGCCCTCCGGGACCGCTACATCGTGGTGTTCGATAAGGGCACGTCTGCAGCGGCGGTCGCATCCGCTCGCGATGACGCGCGTGCGCGCGGAGCGACGATCCACTACGACTATCGGCACGCGCTGACAGGCTTTGCGGCAACGCTTCCCGAGCGCGCCCTAGAGGCACTCCGTAACAACCAGAACGTCAGCTATATCGAAACCGATCGCGTAGTCGAAGCGAGCGACACGCAGTCCCCGGCGACGTGGGGGCTCGACCGGATCGACCAGCGCAACCTGCCGCTGAGCAACAGTTACACGTACAACGCGACCGGGTCCGGGGTGACCGCGTACATCATCGACACCGGCATCCGCTTCAGCCATGTGGAGTTCGGCGGACGTGCGGTGTCGGGATACGACGCGATCGACGGCGGCTCCGCGAACGACTGCAACGGTCACGGAACGCACGTCGCCGGCACGGCCGGGGGCGCCACCTACGGCGTCGCGAAGGGCGTGCGCCTGGTTGCGGTGCGCGTGCTCGACTGCGCGGGATCCGGGACCAACTCCGGCGTCATCGCGGGCGTCGACTGGGTCACCAGCAATCACACCGCGGGGCAACCCGCGATCGCGAACATGAGCCTGGGGGGCAGCGCGAATAGCTCGCTCGACACCGCTGTGAACAACTCGATCAACGACGGCGTGAGCTACGCGGTTGCGGCTGGGAACTCCAACGCCGACGCCTGCAACTATTCGCCCGCACGTGTGACCGCCGCGATCACTGTCGGGTCCACAACGTCGTCCGACTCGCGCTCTTCGTTCTCGAACTACGGCTCGTGCCTGGATCTGTTCGCCCCCGGATCCAGCATCACATCCGCCTGGTACACGAGCGATACCGCGACGAACACGATCAGCGGGACCTCTATGGCGGCACCGCACGTAGCAGGCGTCGCGGCTCTCTACCTCGAGAACGACACGTCGGCGTCGCCGTCGACAGTGCGCAACGCCATCGTCAACGCAGCAACGTCGGGCGTTCTGAGCGGCATCGGCAGCGGGTCGCCCAACCTGCTGCTGTACTCGCTCGTGACCGCGCCGCCAGCCACGGACGAGTGCACGCTTCCCGAGTCGTACTCGGGAACGCTGTCAGGCACCGGTGACTACGACTACCACCCAAAGGGGACCTACTACTACTCGAGCGTCTCCGGCACGCACCGCGGCTGCCTCCGCGGCCCCACGACCGGAGCCGACTTCGATCTGTACCTGTACAAGTGGAACGGCTCTTCGTGGGTGATCGTGGCCCGGAGCGAGAGTGCCGACTCGTCCGAGGACATCGCGTACAGCGGTACCGCGGGGTACTACTTGTGGGAGGTGTACTCGTACAGCGGAAGCGGGAGCTACATCTTCGAGATGAAGCGCCCGTAACGCTCTAACGTCAACGCACGGCCGGTGGGGTTTGAAAGCACACCCACCGGCCGTGTCGCGTTCCGAGACGATCCGATGCAGGCGGCGCGAGGCAAGCTGCGCACGGACGCAGATCAAGCGCGGCAAGCCTCGCGCAGCACCCGGATCTGCTCGTCTACTCGCTCGGGGGCCGTTCCGCCGTGGCTGTTTCGGAGCCGCATGCTCCGGCGCGGCCCCTCAGCGGTCTCGGGAACCTCCGTCGTTAAATCCACCGCGCCCGAGTCCACCGCGGCAACGAGACGCCCCGCCGCGCCGTGCGCCTGTCGGAACGGCATACCCGCCGTGACGTAGCGCTCGGCGACGTCGGTGGCCCATGTGGCCCCCTCTCCCGCGGCGCGCTCCAGCACCTCGGTTCGGAACTCGATCACCTCCATCAGGTGGCTCATCGCGACCAGACAGCTCTCCATCCGGTCCACGGCGGCAAAGAGGTGACCTTTGTCCTCTTGAAGGTCGCGGTCGTAAGCCAGCGGGAGGCCCTTCAGCAAGCTCAGCAGCGCGGTGATGTCGCCGATGCCGCCGGCGGCGCGACCACGTATCAGCTCGGCTAGATCGGGATTGCGCTTCTGGGGCATCATGCTCGACCCCGTCGACCACGCATCCGGGAGATGAAGGAACGCAAACTCGGAGCTCGAGAAGATGACGATCTCCTCCGCCAGCCGCGACAGATGGACCCCGCATAGCGCGCATGCATAGACGAGATCGCAGACGAAGTCGCGGTCGGACACTGCATCCATCGCGTTGACGAAGAGATGCTCCAGCCCCAGCTGGTCGGCGACAACGGCCGGATCCAGCGCGAGCGTCGTTCCGGCGAGAGCGCCCGCGCCCAGCACGCAAACCTCGGACGCCGCCCGCGCGGCGTCGAAGCGCTCCGCATCACGCGCCAGCGCGGCTCCATGCGCGCACAGATAGAAACCGACGCTCACGGGCTGGGCGCGCTGGAGGTGGGTGTATCCCGGCATGACGTCGTCTCGATGCTCTTGCGCCCGATCGGTCAAGACCCCGATGAGATCCCGCGTGAGATCGGCCAGTCGTGCAGCTGCATCCGAACACCAGAGCCGAAGGTCCTGTGCCACCAGGTCGTTGCGGCTTCGGCCGGCGTGGATCCTCGCGCCGGTGTCGCCGAGTCGCTCGGTGAGCTCGCGCTCCACCAGTGAATGAACGTCTTCATCCAGCGGGCTCGGTTGAAGATCGCCGCGTTCCCATTCGACAACGAGCTGGTCCGCTGCGCGATCCACGGAGACGAGATCTTCCGCGGAAAGAAGATCCGCCTCGACCAGCGATCGTGCATGCGCCTTCGTGGCGGCCACGTCGTAGGGCAGCAGGCGCAAGTCGATTTCGATCGAGCGGGTCAACCGGATCATCTCGGGATGAGGCCCGTCCGAAAAGCGACCGGCCCACAAGGCGTCAGACATGCGTCTTCGCCCACTGCTTGGTCGGAAGCCCCCACAGCCGCACGAACCCCGCGGCATCCTCGTGGTGGAAGGTGTCACCGGCGTCGTACGTGGCGAGCCGGTGGTCGTACAGAGCGTGGCGCGAGCGTCGTCCGGACGGCTCGCAGGAACCGGGGCCCAGCCTCAGCCGTACGTCTCCGGTGACGCTGGCGGAGCACGTTGCAGCGAACGCGTCGATGGCTGCGCGCAGCGGCGAGAACCACAGGCCTTCGTAGACGAGCTGAGCCCACGTCGCCTCGAGCTTCCTCTTCTCCCTGGTGAAGTCTCGCTCCAGGGTCAGTTGCTCCAGGTCTGCGTGCGCGCGGATCAATGCGAGGGCGGCCGGCGCTTCGTAGATCTCGCGCGACTTGATGCCGACCAGGCGGTCCTCCACCATGTCGATCCGCCCGAATCCGAACGATCCGACGATCTTCCCGAGTGCCTCGACGAGGTGGAGCGGCTCCATCGCCTCGTCGTCGAGGCTCGTGGGGACGCCGCCATCGAAAGAGACCTCCACCTCGGCACCTGCTAAGGCGGCCTCACGCGGATCGGCTGTCAGCGTGAAGACCTCTTCGGGCGGAGCAACCCAGGGATCTTCGAGCACACCGCACTCGATGCTCCGGCCCCATACGTTCTCGTCGATCGAATAGGGCGAGGACTTCGTCGTACGGATGGGGAGATCACGCTCCTGCGCGTAGGCGATCGTGTCCTCGCGCCCCATGCCCCAGTCGCGCACCGGAGCGAGCACCTCGAGATCGGGCGCAAGCGCGCCCAGCGCGACCTCGAAGCGGACCTGGTCGTTCCCCTTGCCGGTGCACCCATGCGCCACCGCCGACGCTCCGGTCTCCACAGCGGCCTCGACCAGCACCTTGGAGATCAGGGGGCGGGAGAGGGCGGATACCAGCGGGTATCGCCCTTGGTACAGAGCATTCATGTGCAGGGCGGGAAGGACGAAGTCCTCGACGAACTCCGCGCGCGCCTCGACTAGACGACTGTCCACCGCACCCAGCTGCAGAGAGCGCGCGACGGCCTCGTGAAGGTCACCGGGCTGTCCGACGTCGACCGCGACGGCGACGACCTCCCAGCCGCGCTCGGTCAGCCACGGGATCGCGACGGAGGTGTCCAGGCCCCCCGAGTAAGCAAGTACGACTCGACGTTTCGTCATCGCGCTGCCTCCTCGAGCACAACCGGCTCCCGTCGCAACCAGCGATCGACGAGTTCGGCAGCAACCACGGCATCCGAAGTCGCGGCGAACACGGTGTCGTCACCGGCGATCGTGCCGACGACGCCCTCGACTCCAGCGAGGTCGATCGCTCGCGCGATGGCGGCTGCGTGACCGGGCAGCGTCACGATCACGGCTATGTTCCCGGCCACCTTGAGGTCGATCGCGAACTCCTCGAGCTCCCTCTGAAGCGTGCGGCCGAGCCGCGCGGACCGCGCCCTCGAGGTCTCATCGGGAAGACGGTAGGCAACCTGATCTCCGATCTTTACCTTGATCGCTCCCACCTCCTGAAGGTCGCGCGAGATGGTGGCCTGCGTGACATCGTGTCCGGCGGCACGCAACGCCGCCACAAGGTCCTGTTGCGTCGCAGCGCGACCCTCGTGCAGCATCTTCAGGAGATCCCTACGCCTTTCTGACTTCATCCCAAGCCTCCTCGAGTAGGTCGAGTCCGCGCTCGATCTCGTCGTCGCTGATCACCAGCGGTGGGCAGATCCGAATCACATCCGGCGCGACGTCGTTCACCAGCACGCCGCGTTGCAACGCCGCCGCTGCCAGACGAGATCCAGTGTCCGAACCGAGCGCGACCCCGAGCAGCAGGCCCCTGCCGCGCACGCCGCCCGTGCCGAAGATGGACCCGAGCCCGTCGCGCAGACGCGCACCGGCCACCCGAGCCCGCTCCAGCAGTCCCTCGCGCTCGATCACGTCTAGGACCGCTAGCGCCGCCGCGCTCTGAACGGGACCTCCGCCGAAGGTGCTGCCGTGGTCGCCGAAGGCGAAGGCTTCGGCCACCGGCGGCACCGCCAAACAAGCACCGATCGGGAGCCCGCCGCCCAGCCCCTTCGCGACACAGACGATGTCGGGCACGATGCCGGTGGCCTCGAATGCGAACCAGGACCCCGTACGACCGACACCTGTTTGCACCTCGTCCACGATCAGCAGGCAGCCGGCGCGATCGCACAGCTCGCGCACCTCGGCCAGATAACGGCCGTGCGGAACGATGATTCCCGCCTCCCCCTGGATCGGCTCCACGATCAGCGCGGCGGCGTCGTCGCCCACCACCCTCTCCAGCGCGTCCACGTCATCGAAAGCAACGTGGGTGACGCGCGGCAGCAGCGGCTCGAACGCGTCGGCCTTCGAGGGCTGGCCGGTTACGGAGAGGGCCCCGAGCGTGCGCCCGTGGAAACCGCCTCGCGCGGCAACGATCCCTCGTCGCTGCGGTCCTCCCCACTTGCGCGCCAGCTTGATCCCACACTCGACGGCCTCGGCCCCTGAGTTGCAGAAGAAGCTCCTCATCCCACCACTGAGGCTCATCAACCGGTACGCCAGATCGCGTTGCGGAGCGGTCGTGTACAGGTTCGAGACGTGGACGAGCCGGGCCGCCTGTCGCGCAATAGCCGCTGTGACGTCCGGATGCGCGTGGCCGACGCTCGCAACGGCAAGGCCGGCGACAAGGTCGAGGTACGGCCGCCCGTCGGCGTCGTAGAGCGTGCTTCCAGACCCGCGCTCGAACTCGACCGGCCATCGTCTGTAGGTCGACAGCATCGGGTCGACTGCGGCGGCGACGACGCTCACGGCAGCACCTGCGTCCCCACACCTTCCGGTGTGAAGATCTCCAGCAGGAGGCAGTGCTCGACGCGGCCATCGAGGATGTGGACCTTCCGGACTCCGGCCGCGATCGCGGCCAAGGCCGACTCCGCCTTGGGCCGCATCCCCGCCGACAGCGTGCCAGCGAAGGAAGCGAGATCGCCGCTCTTCAGCTCCGGGATCAACGAGTCCCTGTCGCCGAGGTCCCGATAGAGACCCTCGACGTTGGTGACGTAGATCAGCTTCTCAGCCCCCAGCGCCGCCGCTATAGCCGCCGCCGCAGCGTCGGCGTTGACGTTCAACGTCTCGCCCTCGGCACTCGGCGCAACCGTCGCGACCACCGGCGTGAAACCGGAGTCGAGCAATGACACGAGCACCTCCGGATCCACACGCCCGATGCGACCGACGCGACCGAGCGGTCGACCCTCCAGAGACACCTCCCGCTCCGCCACCATGCAACCGGCGTCGACACCGGATAACCCCAGAGCGCGCACACCAGCGCGATTGAGACTGCCGACAAAACTCGGGTTCACCGCGCCGATCAGTGTCTGCTCGACGACCGTCATGGTTGCCTCGTCTGTGACTCGTAGCCCGTCGACGAAACGCGGTGAGACACTCGTCGCCTGCATCGCGCGAGAGATCTGCGGTCCGCCGCCGTGAACTACGACGACGCGCACGCCGACCAGGACGAGCAGAGCGATGTCTTCCACGAGGCGAGCTGCAAGAACGGGGTCGTCCAGCGGTTCGCCACCGAGCTTCACGACCACCGTCTGGTTCCGGTAAGACCGGATGTACGGGATCGCCTCGATCAGCGTCTGTGCCTTGGCCGTCGCCTCCGTGACCGTCATCACGAGGTTCCCGTCGCGTTCAATGTGACGTAGTCCGGCGACAGGTCCGTCGTTAGCACCTGAACCGAAGTGTCACCGGATCCCACGCGGATCCGCACGGTGAGCTCGTCGCCCACCATCTCCGCGCGGGCCGCGGTCAGAGAACCGGCGGGGGCGCCGGAGGCGAAGACGAGGTGCGACCCGATAGCCACGTCTACCTTCGACAGGTCCAGATCCCGTTGCACCGCACCCATGGCGGCGAGGACGCGGCCCCAGTTCGGATCCGCACCGTGCACCGCCGCCCGCCACAGGGCGGACGCAGCTACGCCGCGAGCCAACGCGACTCCCGTCGATTCGTCGGCCGCGCCCGCGACCTCGATCCGAACGAGACGCGAACCGCCTTCGGCGTCCTTCACCATCTGCTCGGCCAGATCGCGGCAAAGCCGCTCGAGCGCCGCTTCGAAAGCTCGAACGTCGTCGACCCGGGAGACACCCGAGGACAGCAGGAAGACGGAGTCGTTCGTGCTCTCACATGCGTCAACCGACACGCGGTCGAAGGACCGGGCCACGGATCGAGACAGGCTCTGCTGGAGGAACTCTGCCTCCAGATCGGCATCGGTGGCGATGAAGGCGAGCATCGTCGCCATGTTCGGAGCCAGCATCGCAGCTCCCTTCGCGACACCCACGATCTCGAACCCCGAGCCGTTCGTCCGAGCCGTCTTCGTGATCGTGTCGGTCGTCAGGATCGACTGGGCGAACGACGCAGTGTCCTGTCCCAGGGCCGCCGTGGCAGCCGGGATCGCCGCCACCAGGTTGTCGACCGGAAGCTGCATGCCTATCGGACCTGTCGAGGCGACCAGCACCTCGGCCGAGGCACATCCCAGGGTGGTCGCGGTGGCTTCGGCGGTGGCGCGAACGGCCGCGACGCCCGCTTCGCCCGTGCACGCGTTCGCGTTGCCACTGTTGACGGTGATGGCTCGCACCGGTCGGCCTCGCAACGAGCGCGACCAGTGCACGGACGCGGCGGCTGCCGCGTTCTTCGTGAAGGTCCCCGCCCACGCCGCCGGACCGTCCACGGCGATCACACCGAGATCGAGCGCGCCTTCCTTCTTGATGCCCGCTGCCACCCCCGCGCTTTGGACACCGCGCGGCCAGCTCAAGGCCATGCGGGCACCGCCTCGAGCCCGGTGGTCTCGGGCAGACCCAGAACCAGGTTCGCGTTTTGGATCGCTTGGCCCGCGGCCCCCTTACCGAGGTTGTCGATCGCGGCGGACGCGATAAGGAAGCCCGTGGCGGTGTCGACGCGGGCGGAGAGCCGCGCGCGGTTCGTGCCGGCGACCGTCTTCGTCCCGGGCCAGTCGGACGTGACCTCGACGAATGAAGCGGCCGCGTAGGCATCTCTCAGCACATCAACGGCAACGTCTGCTTCGTCCCCGAGCCATATCGCGCGAGCGGTCACAAGCAGACCGCGCGTCATCGGAACCAGGTGGGGCGTGAATGAGACACGTGCACTCAGGCCGCCGAAGCGCGCGAGGCCGCGCTCGATCTCCGCGACGTGTCGGTGATCGGTCGTGCCGTACGCCGTTGCGTTACCCTCGATCGTGCCGAACAACAGCGCGTCCTGCGGCTTCCGACCCGCCCCGGAGACGCCCGAGAGCGCGTTGACCACCACCGGTGCCTCGATCAGCCCCGCGCATGCGAACGGAACTAGGCACAACAGGGCCGCCGTCGGATAACACCCGGGATTCGCAACCCTGGTGGCACCGGACAGCGCATCCGCGCCGAGCTCGGGGAGCCCGTAGACCCACGAAGGATCGGCGCGGAAATCCTGGGCGAGATCGATCAGCACCTCGGAGGAGACCGTGGTGAGGTGGTCCGGCAGAACCCCGTGCGGCAGACACGAGAAGCAAACGTCCGCGGCGTTCGCCGCCTGGTCGACCGGAACCAGCTCGAGGTCCCGCAGATGGCCCAGGTGAGGGTGCACGTCGGCCGTCGCCTCACCCTCCCGCGTGCTGCCGGCGACCGCGGTGATCGAGAGCGCGGGATGGCGGCTGAGATATCGCAGCAGCTCACCCCCTGCATAACCTGAAGCTCCTAGTACGGCAGCTGAGACTCCCATAGCTGCATATTATGCATCATTGTGCATCTGGTGCCCGATGGGTCTCAGCTGCCTCCGGCCACCGCGGGGATGATCGAGACCTCTGCGCCTGCCGGCACCGAGGTCGCGAGCCCCTGCAGGAAGCGCGCGTCCTCGCCGTCGACGTACAGGTTCACGAACCGCCGGAGCTGGCCATCGCTCAGCAGTCGCTGCGAGATCCCGGGGTAGCGCCCGTCGAGGTCGGCGATGACGTCGCCCAGGGTCGCTCCCTCCGCAGGCACCTCCGCGGCGTCGTCCGTCAGGCTGCGCAACTGTGTCGGGATCCGGACTTTGATCATCGAAGAACCTCCTCTAGGGCACGCTCGACCTCGCCGAGCGACGGACGAACGGTGGTCGTGGGAGACACAGGACCCAGCGCATCGAGCGTCTTCAACCCGATCCCGGTGATCAGGATCACCGTCTCTTCCTCCCGAGCGATGGCGCCGGTCGCGACCAACCGCTCCAGCCCCGATACCGTCACCCCTCCGGCGGTCTCGGTGAAGATGCCCTCGGTCCTCGCCAGCAGACGAATCCCGGCAGCGATCTCCCCCTCGGGCACGCTGGCCACGGCGCCCCCGCTGGAGCGGACCTCGTCGAGCGCGTAGTGCCCGTCCGCGGGAGTCCCGATCGCCAGTGACTTCGCGATCGTGTCCGCTCGAACCGGTTGCACGTCGCGCGCACCGGACGCGAACGCGGCCGCCACAGGAGAGCACCCTTCGGCCTGCGCGCCGTGGATCGCCACCGGTGCGGAGCCCGGCACCAACCCCACCCGATCCAACTCGCGGAACCCTTTCGCGACCTTGGTCAACAGCGACCCGGACGCGACCGGGACGACCACCGCGTCGGGTCTCCGCCACCCGAGTTGCTCGGCGACCTCGAACGCCAGGGTCTTGGAGCCCTCCGCGTAGAACGGTCGCAGGTTCATGTTCACGAACGCCCAGGGCCGTTCCCCCGCCACCTCTGCACAGAGCCTGTTCACGTCGTCGTAGGCGCCGTCGACGCCCACAACCGTGCCCCCGTACACCGCCGTCGCGGCGATCTTCGCGAACTCGAGGTCCTTGGGGATGAAGACGATGCTGCGCATGCCCGCCGCGGCGGCGTGTGCCGCGACCGCGTTCGCGAGGTTCCCGGTCGAAGCGCATGCCGCCGTGTCGTAGCCGAACGCTCTGGCCGCGCTGAGAGCAACCGAGACCACCCGATCCTTGAACGAGTGGGTCGGATTGCCCGCGTCGCTCTTGATCCACAAGCGACGAAGGCCGAGCTCCGCCGCGAGGCGCGGCGCCGGCCGCAACCGGGTCCACCCTGCGCCGATGTCGACCCTCTCCGGCCCCAGGACCGGAAGCAGCGGCGCATAGCGCCAGATGGTCGGTGGGCCGGCTTCGATGCTCTCCCTGGAACAGGTCTCTCTTATGCGGTCCAGGTCGTAGACGACCTCGAGCGGCCCGAAGCACAGCTCGCAGGCATGTTGTGGCGCGATGTCATAGCTCTGTCCGCACTCGCGGCAGCGCAAGCCGCTGACGGCGGACCTGGGATCGGCAAGCAGAACGCCTGCGCTCGGGTCGGTCACTTCGCCTCCTCAGAATCGTGATGTGCCGAGGAGACGCTGGACGCCACTCATCTTTCCCCCGCACGTTGCCGGGCCAGATTTGGCACCTTTCCTCGCGGCGATGCAAGGCGGTTGCCGGGGCTTCAACGGGCTGTTCCCTCCACCCCTCTTGATGAGTCAGAGATTTCTACTGCAGCGGTCGAGAACGGTCAACCGGGTGACGCTTGGCGGGCTCGAAGTCATTCTCGCCAATCCAGAAGTCATTCTCGCCAATCCAGTAGATGGACGATGCGCTGGAACGAAGTAGCGCGGCGGATCCACGATCCATCAACAGACGCCGTATAGACCGCTGAGCTCTCGCCATCCGACACATCGAACGCGAGATAGCGCCCGGAGGGCGACCACCTCGGCGGCGTCCACCTGTCGATGGGGCCGGCCGCTGGGCTCCTTATCACCACTGAGGAACCAGAACCCATGCCGATGATCCTGATAGCCGCCCTCGATTCAGCGTCGTAAGGGCTTCCCTCCACGATCGCCAGCCGGTCCCCATTCGGCGACCACGAAAGGGCGGTTTCGTCCCTCGCGTTGAAGGTGAGACGACGGCGCGCGCTGCCGTCCAGACGCATCACGAAGACCTCATCTGGCCGATGCGTCTCCTCGCGGCCGTCATAGACCACGTACGCGATACGCCTTCGGCCCGGCGCCACCGCCACCTCGCCGATGTGTTTGGGCGCCCGCCGCCGCCAGCGAACCTCGAACAGCGAGCGGCGGTTCGTCCCGTCCGCCGAGATCACGTAGATGCCGCTCTTGTTGGACAGGTCGCCCTTGAAAACGACGGAACGTCCCCCTTGGATCCACCTGGCGTCGTAGGCACCTTGGCCTTCGTTCCAGAAGCAGGTTAGGTCCTGGAGCCCGGAGCCATCGGGCCGCACCTTGTAGAGCTGCGTTGGACCATCGTGGAAGTACGCGGACATCAAGATCCAGCCGTCTTGTGACCAATCCGCCGGAAAGGGGCAGGCGAGCTCGGCTTGCGGCGTAACCGCGGTCATCCTTCCGGTTCGGACCTCCACGACATACAAGCGGCAGTCCTCGGTATCGCCGTAGCGGTCCGCCGAGATGGCGAACCTCGATCTGTCCGGGGACCAAACCATCGAGCCGAACTCGAAGAGATGGTTGTCCGTGATCTGACGCAGCCGGTCCTCGCGCGCGAGCGAAAATATCTCCGGCGGAGTCTTACGGGAGGTTTCCTGCAGAGCGGTCCCCAGGATCCCGTCATCGCTGTCGATGCAGTAGGCGTAATCCTGGTCCTGGTGAGAGGCGCAAGTCGACATGAACAAACGCCCCTCTGGGATCCGTGGGGACGCCGCCTTCGACGCCTGCGCCGAACCGGCGCCGACGACACCTAGCGAAATGACGCAGAAGGTCGTGAAGCAGAAACATCCGACCGAGCGGCTCTTTCGCGCCATGCGCGCACCTCCTGTGTTTAGGCGTGCTCCATGGTGTAGACGCACGGGCAATCCTGGACGCTGCTTTGCGGGGCGCCGGCCCACGCGGGCCCTCCGGAAAAGCGCGTGCATCGTTCGGCCGCGGTGGGTCGTCTGTCATGACGTGAACATCCAGATGACCGGGATCCTCACCGGCGCGGCCATCCTTGTCGCCGCAGCCTGTGGAGCGCCACCTGCGGAACGAGGCGAGCCGATCACGGCGGCGTCGCCCGAGCACGCGACTGGACGTAGCAAGCTCCTTGCTGGAGGCGGATGGAACATCAACGGCGCCAAGACACGACCCGGGGAACCTTTCGAGATCACGGCATTGGCGGCGTCAGTCGAGGTGAAGAACAACACCAGGAGCCCGGTGGTGCCGGTTTGCGTGCTCGAATATGGCAGCCAGGTCGCCGTCATCGACACCGATGCAGTGGAGCTGGAGCCGCGCGAACAGATGTGGTTGTCGGGACACGCCGAGTTTCGGCGACCGCTCGACGACTACGAGTCTAGTTCCGCCTGGTGCTACACCCGGCTGCCCCGCTCCGTTTCGAACCAGATGCGTCGCGAACAGAGGGCCATGACGATGGGCCGTCCAACGAAGGTCCCGAACCTCGTCGGACACGAGATCAACTCGCACCTGCCGAACTTCTCTAGGGGTTTGGACATCAGGATCGTGAAGGAGACCACGCCGTGCACCGAGGCGCGACTGATGAAGATGTCGAGATACGTCGATCCGTTCGGTAAGCCAGCGTGCGGTGATCCCGTAGTGATGGCGCAAGATCCGAACCCAGGCAGCATGGCACGAGTGGGTGACGAGGTCGCAATCACAGTGGCATCGAAACGCCCCAGCGGACGCTCCTAGGTGCCGTGGGTGGCGAGGCTCTGTTCGGCCTGGCGCGCCAGTGCCTCCAGCGGCTCCGATAGCGAGACCGGATAGGTCACCGGTTGCGGCCCTAGGTCTCGCAGCGCGTCCGGCAGCTGGGACAAAGACGCCGCGCACCGCTCCCTCGTCATGTGGAGGTCTTCCGGAGGATGAAGCCTCCGGCCTTTCGCCATCATCGGTTGCAACAGGGGGCGCGTCCCCTCGACCACCTCGTCTTCGAGACTGATGATGTCACCCACGAAGCGGCCATTCTCAGCGCTGCGATACACCTGCTTGATCCCCGGGAGCGTGACCTTCCCCGCGGAAAGCTTCACCTTCGGGATCCCTCCCTCCGCAACGAGCTTGTAGACCCCGCCGAGGTAGGGAGCGTCCCCGCTGGTCCCCATCTGCGTTCCCACCCCGAACGCATCCACCGGCACGGCCGCATCCAGCATCTCTTTCACCCTGTACTCGTCGAGGTCGCCCGAGAGCACGATCTGCGTCTCGTGCATCCCCGCCTCATCCAGGATCGCTCGCACCTCGTGCGACAGGGCAGCGAGATCACCCGAATCGATGCGAACGCCCTTCAAGGTGAAGCCCGAGGCCGCGAGCTCTCGCGCGACCTGCACCGCGCGTTGCGCTCCTTGCGCCACGTCGAAGGTGTCGATCAAAAGGATCGTACGGTCGGGAAAGTCTCGGGCGAAGGCGCGGAATGCCTCGATCTCGCTGCCGAAGGCCATCACGTACGAGTGGGCCATGGTCCCGCTGACCGGGATCCCGAACAGGTGCCCGGCGAGGACGTTCGAAGTCGCGGTTGCTCCCGCGATGAAAGACGCCCTCGCGGCCTTCAGTCCGGCATCCGCGCCGTGATCGCGCCGCAGCGAGAAGTCGAGGAACTTGCGGTCCGCGGCCGCGATTGCGACCCGCGCCGCTTTCGAGGCCACCATCGTCTGGAAGGTGACACAGTTCAACAGGAACGTCTCGACGATCTGCGCCTCGATCAGGGGGGCAGAAACTCGCAACAGCGGCTCCCGCGCGAACGCGATCTCGCCTTCGCGCATGGCCCACACATCGCCGGAGAACCTGAGGTCGCCGAGGTACTCCAGGAACGATTCCTGGAACAACCCGAGGGAGCGGAGATAGGCGATTGACTCGTCGTCGAACCGCAGGTCCTCGAGGTACGACAAAGCCTCCTCGATCCCGCACGTGACCAGGAAGTTGCGCCTGGGCGGCAGCTCTCTGACGAACAGGTCGAAGGTCGCCTCGGCGTTCATCCCGCGCGAGTGGTAGCTCGCGGCCATCGTGAGCTCGTAGAGGTCGGTTAGCAGCGCCGCGTTCGCGGCGGATACCCAAGGCATCTCGACTCAGCCGATCTGTGGGCGTAGCTTCAAACGATCTCGGCCCCCGCCGCGCGCATCGCCTGCACCGCCCGCTCGCCGTCGCCCTCCTCCAGGTCGACGGGGCGGATCGCGTCCAGTAGGACGGTCGTGGCGAAACCCTTCTCGACCGCGTCCAGGACCGTCTCCTTGACGCAATAGTCCGTGGCCAGACCGACGACGACCACCCGTTGCACACCGCGGTTGATCAACGCGGGCTCCAGTTGCGTCTCCGTCGTAGCGCCGCTCCGGGGATCGCGCACGGTGAAACCCGAATAGCCGTCCTGGCCATCGGTGCCCTTCTGGACGATGTCACCGGACACCTCCAGATCCGGATGCAGCTCCGCTCCCCACGTTCCTTGCACGCAGTGCACCGGCCAGATTCCGCCGTCCTTCTGGAAGTGCGGCGTGGATTCTGGATGCCAGTCCTGCGTGTAGAAGACGGGTGAGCCGGCTCGCCGTGCCGTCCCGATCTCGTCGTTGATGACCGGCACCACCTGTTCACCGCCGCGGACGTACAAGCTGCCGCGCGGGTCCGCGAAATCGTTCTGCACGTCGATCACGATCAACGCCGTGTTGTCGTCGTAGCGAGGCATGTGCTCATCATAGATACGCGGGATGAGCCCGAACCTGCGATCGTGCGACGCGGATCAGGCTTGCTCGAGAGCGCGAACGTTGTCGGATTCGCTGGGATCCGGCTCCGCCGCGAACCACGCGTCCAGCATCTCGCTCGCCACGGTGGGCGTCACGAGGCGAAGACTCATCACCAATACGTTCGCATCGTTCCACCGGCGCGCGCCGTCGGCAGTCGCGGCGTCTCCGCAAAGTGCAGCGCGCACTCCGGTGACCTTGTTCGCTGCGATAGAGGCACCCGTTCCGGTCCAGCAGAAGAGGACTCCGGTGTCCGCGTCGCCGGATGCGACCGCCCGCCCGACCTTCTGTCCCACCTCGGTCCAGCCCATCTGCTCTCCGGCCGGAGGCCCCACGAGCGCGACGTCGTGTCCTCGTTCGCGCAGGTCGGCTTCAACCGCGTCGGTCAGGGCGGACTTCTCGTCGGAGCCGAGGATCACTCTCACGCGTCTCGTCCATATCCTCTTCAGCTGTGCCGCAGCGCCGGACGCTGGGTTAGATCCGTGAAGCCGTCCTGATCCCCAGAACTACGCCGCCACGCTAGCGCAACACCAGCCAGGCCTTTACATAAGAAAAGAGCGCCCCGGTTGCCCGGGGCGCTCTTTCCAGCGAGGGGGGGTTCTCGCTGTGGACCTAGATGAACTTGTCCGGCATCTGCTGGACGATCGCCGTGGAGAGAGCGGTGGCGACACCAGGAAGGTGGCTCGCCGCTTCCTTCAGCAGGATGAAGGGGTTGCCCTTCTCCTTGCCGAGAATCCCGTCGATCGCCTTGAGCGTGCTGTCGACGTGAGGCTTCAGTGCGTCCTCGACGGCCGCCTTGGGAAGACCGCCCTCGGTCGCACTCTCGATGAAGGCGCCGAAGTCGCTGCGGTAACCATCGAGGTCCTTCTTGGCCTTGGCGGCCTGCGGACCCTCGCCACCTGCCTGCGTGTAGGCGACGAAGAAGCCGATGTGCTTGCGCCACAGCTTCAGGAACTGGTCGCCGCCAGCCTCACCGTAGACCGAGGCAACTGCCTCGGACAGGTCGACCGAGTTCTTGTCAAGCGCCGCGGCAGCGGCCTCGAACAGCTCGGGCTGGTCGGGGTGCATGACCGCCATGGCGACGGCGGAACCAGCGAGGTACTCGTGACCGTTCAACCCAGCGGTAAGCGTCTGCAGCAGCTGCGCCGACGGAGCCATCGGGTCGCCCTCGATGCCCTGGCTCTGCGCGATCCCGCCGGTGAGGGCGGTGGCGATGCCCGGAAGGTGACCGGCAGCCGTGTAGAGCTCCTCGAACGGGTTGGCCTTGCTCTTGCCGAGAACCGCGTCGATCGCAGCAAACGTGCTGTCGACGTGAGGCTTCAGGGCGTCCTGCACGGCCGCCTTGGGAAGCGCGCCCTCGGTTGCACCCTCGATGAACGCACCGAAGTCGGCGCGGTACTCGTCGAGGCCCTTCTTCGCAGCTTTCGCCTCGGCACCCACGCCACCGGCCTGGGTGTACTGGACGAAGAAGCCGATGTGCTTGCGCCACAGCTTCAGGAACTGGTCTCCGCCAGCCTTGCCGTAGATCGAAGCGATCGCCTTCGAGAGGTCAACCGAGTTCTCGTCGAGAGCTGCCGCGGCGGCCTCGAAGAGCTCCGGCTGGTCCGGGTTCTGAACCGCCATCGCAACCGCGATGCCGGCGAGGTACTCGTGCTCCGTCAGACCCTGGGTAAGCGTCTGCTGCAGAGACGCGACCTCGGCGTCGACCGGCTGGGGCTCGGAGCCGGTTTCGGTGTCGGTCGTGTCCTCCGTGGTGCTGGTGTCGCTGCCGGCGCCGGTCGTCTCGGTGGTCTCGTCGCCGCTCCCACCACACGCTGCTCCGATCAACGCGAATGCCATCAGCGCCGCTACTAGGCGCAGAAGCAAACTTGTACGCATGTGTTTCTCCTTTCGATCCCAACCGCCAAGGTGGCTGCTGGCTTGTTCCTGGTCCGCCCGGGGTTCGGAGTCGACCGAAGCACCGGATTGCTACTCGTACGTAGAACTACGTGGTCACTTGACCGTGACGACACCGGTCATGCCGGGGTGGATCGCGCAGAAGTAGTCGTAGGTGCCGGCCTTGTCGAAGGTGAACTCGAAGGTGTCCTCGAATTCGACCTCCTGGTCGAAAGTGCCGTCCGGCTTCGCCTCTTTGTCCTTGGTGACGCCGGGGATGCCCTGCTTCTGACCGATCCCCGAAGTGACGGTGTGGAGGATGTCGTCCTCGTTCGTCCAGACCACGGTGGTGCCTGGAGCGACCTCCAGCTTCTTGGGCGCGAACGCGAAGTTCTGGATCGTTACCTCGCTACCGGAGGCGCTTTCGGAGGCCATCGAGTCGTCGGTCACGGTGGATCCGGAGGAACCGGTGTCGGAGGACGCCGCGGGGGCGTCGGAGCCGCCTCCGCACGCTCCTAGGAGCAGCGCTAGAGCGGCAAGGGGGGCGAGGACGTGCTTTTTTGTCTTCATGCCCCTCGTTCGGGGGCAGAGTGAGGCGCGTATTGGTGCTAGATCGCGGACGGCTCCTCGTCCATCGCGAGCTCCAGATGCTCGGGGGCAGGAGGAGGAACGAGCCCGCGGCCCGCGAGCCGGACGGCCGCGGCAGCGGTCCTGTGGTCGCCGCGCTCAGCGCCCCAGCTTCCTTGCAGACAAAGCCGGGCGCAGGCGTACGCGGTCGCGAGTCCGAGCGCGATCGACCTGGCTTGGGCGGCATCTGCGACGCCGTCTCCGATGCGGTCGGCGATGACCCGCAATGCGGTGCTGGTCGCATCGACGGCTGCAGCCACGGCGCGATGATCCGACCGAGCGAGCGCATCCGCAGCATCGGCGACCACGACCTCCAGCGCCCGCGAGCGTTGCGCCGCGCGGAGGAAGTCGAGGGCGAGAACGTTCGTCGTCCCTTCCCAGATCGGGATGACGTGGGTGTTACGGACCAGCGCCGGGATCGTCGAATCCTCGCAGTAGCCGACGCCGCCGACGGCCTCCATCGCCTCCGTTACCGCCGCGATCGACCAGCGTCCCGTAGTGAGTTTCGTCAGAGGCGTCAGCCCCCGCAGCAGCGTCTGCTCCTCTTCCGACGCCGCGCCGTGCTCGACCTTCCCCATCAGCTCGCAGCACCTCATGGTCAACGCCAGCGAAGCCGCGTGATCGACGGCCATGTCTGCCAGCGTCGCGCGGTGGGCGGGCAACTCCGCGAGCCGCGTGCCGAACGCCTCGCGGACGCTGGCATAAGCGCGCGCCCATGCAAGCCCTCTCGCTATCGCGGAGGTAGCTCCCAAAGAGTTGTGGATCCGCGTGATGTTCAACATCGTCGCGATCCGCCTGACGCCGCCGCCGTCCAGCGGATCCCCGACCGGGTACGCCACCGCGCCCTCGAGCTCCAGCTCCGCCGTCGGAAGAGCCCGGGTTCCCAGCTTCTCTTTGAGCCGCCGCACCGTGATGTGGTTCGGCCCCTCTTGGAGTTGGCGATGGATCCGGAAGAGAGCCAGCCCTCGGGAGCCCTCCGGCGCCCCCTCGGGGCGGGCCAGCGTCAGCGCCATCTCGGATGTCGTCGCGCTGGTGAACCACTTCGTCCCATACAGACGCCATGTTCCCGACTCGTCGCGTCTGGCAACGGTGCCGGTACGGGAAACGTCGGATCCCCCGGCCGTCTCGGTCATCCACTGTCCGCTCGTCCAAGCCGAGGCCGGGTCGCGGGTGGTGAGGTGACCTACAACGGCTATGTCGTCGAGGTCCCCGTGTAGCAGCAGCGTCCGGGCGGCGCCGTCTGTCATCGCGACCGGACAGCTGTAAAGAGCTGAAGAGGGGCCCCACATGTGCAGCAAGGCGGCCCACACAACCCTCGCCTTCGAGCCGTAGGCGCTGTCCTCGTACGGCAACGCCGTCACCCCGGCGCGGACGCCGATCCGGCCTAGCTCCGTGTACGCGTCCGACACGATGATCTGATCAACCCGTTTGCCCCACGCCGAGTACGGCACCAACCGCGGCGGCTCGAGCTCGGCCCGCGCCGCCAGCTCCAAGGTCGCGGGCGCAACCGCGACATCTCCCATATGGGCAAGCTCCTGCGACGCGAGCGCGAAAGCGTCTTCGCCGAGATGGAACAGGACGGACTCCCGCAAAGTGCGATCGCCCGTCCAGGCGCTGGCAAGGATGGGCGGCGTCTGCAGAAAGCCCGGCATCTGCGGAGCTTATTCTCCAGCCCATGCCACCCCCTGCGATCGACGTGCGCGCCCTCAGGAAGTCCTATGGCAACGTCAAGGCGGTCAGCGGCATCGACCTGCAGGTCCAAGCTGGTGAGGTCTTCTCGTTGCTCGGGCCGAACGGCGCCGGAAAGACGACGACGGTCGAGATCCTCGAAGGCCACCGCAAGCGCAGTGGAGGCGAGGTGAGGGTCCTGGGACACGATCCCGGCAAGGGCGAGAGCTCGCTCAAAGCGCGGATCGGGATCGTTCTGCAAGAGACCGGGGTCGAACGGTTCCTCACCGTCGCGGAGGTGATCGACCGTTTCCGCGGGTACTACCCTGCGCCTCGGCCCCTCGAGGAGATCATCGAGGTAGTGGGCCTGCAGGAGAAACGCGACACCCGCGTGCGCAAGCTGTCGGGCGGCCAGCAGCGCCGCCTCGACGTCGCTATCGGCCTCGCGGGCGATCCCGAGCTGCTCTTCCTGGACGAGCCCACGTCTGGGTTCGATCCCGCCGCCCGGCGCAATGCGTGGGAGATGATCCGCAACCTGAAGAACCTCGGGAAGACGGTGTTCCTCACCACCCACTACATGGACGAGGCACAGAACCTTGCAGATCGCGTCGCGATCATCGTCGGGGGGCGGATCGTGGCAGAGGGACCGCCGGGATCGCTGGTGGGGGCCGACGCGACCAAGACGAAGATCCGCTTCAAGCTGCCCGATGGAGCGCCGGACCTGCCTCCCGGTGCAGCACAGGCTGCGGTGGAGACCGGTGGCGATGTCCTCATCCACACTGCCGACCCCTTGCGGCTGTTGCACACGCTTACCGGGTGGGCGCTCGAGAACGACGTGGCGCTGGGCGACCTGTCGGTGAACCAGCCGTCGCTGGAAGACGTTTATCTCGAGCTGACAGGCGTCGGCGAGAAGGCATGGACGTGAACGCGCTGAGCGTGACGTTGAGGGAGTTCCAGTACAACAACAAAGCCTTCTGGCGGAATCCGGCCGCGGCTTTCTTCACCTTCATGTTCCCGTTGATGTTCCTGGTCATCTTCAACGGCCTCTTCCAACAGACCCAGTTCTACGTCCCCGCGATCGGTGCATTCGCAGTGATAACGGCGTGCTTCACGCACATAGCGATGGGTGTGACGATCTCGCGCGATCAGGGGGTACTGAAACGCGTTCGCGGAACCCCCCTCACACCCGCGAGCTACCTGATCGGCCGCGTCCTCCACGCGGTGTTCATCGGGCTCATCCTCGTAGCGATCGTCACCATCGCCGGAACCCTCTTCTATGACGTTGACCCACCGTCGTATGTAGGGCGATTCGTCGCGACGCTGGCTGCGGGAGCAGCTTCGTTCTGCGCGCTCGGGCTCGCCTTCACCGCCGTCATCCCCAACGAGGAGGCCGCTCCCGCGGTCGTCAACGCGGCGGTGCTGCCGCTCGCGTTCATCTCCGACATCTTCATCCCCTCGGATCACGCACCGGAGTGGATCCAGACCATCGCCGATATCTTCCCGATCAAGCACTTCGCGCAGGCGATGCTCGCGTCGTTCGACCCCACCTTCCGGGACTGGTCCAGCAGCGACCTGCTGGTGGTTGCGCTGTGGGGGGTCGGCGGCCTCATCCTCGCCATCAGGTTCTTCTCGTGGGAACCTCGCCGCTAACGCGCCGACCGGTTCCGAAGGCTCTGGAACCCGTCATGGGACCGGACCACGTCGTGTTCAGGCTGCGCGATGACGACAGCACGCTCGAGAAGGTGGAGCTGAGCCAGGAGGTCATTCGGCCACGCCTCGGCCCGCCTTTCGAGCGTGACCCCGAGGAGAGGCTTTGGAAGCTGCGGTTCGAGCGCCCCGAAGCCGATCGGATGGAATACATGCTGCACCTGATCCACAACGACGGCGCTGAGCAATGGATCAACGACCCCGGGAACCCGCTGGTGGCGCCCGGCCCGTTCGGCGCGAAGTCCGTCGTCGAGTGGCCGGAGTACGCGCGGCCCTCGTGGCTCGACGAGGAAGCACGTCCGGGTGACAAGCGGGAATTAGCCGTCACGACGCGCTCCCCACGCGCTCGCTTCCGCGTCATCCTCTGGTCCGTGCCGGGACTGGAGGTCGACGAGCCCGCCCCTTTGTTGATGGCACACGACGGTCCGGAGTACGACGAGCTCTCGTCGCTCACCCGGCTCCTGGAGGTGCGTTACGCCGCGGGGGACCTGCCCAAGATGCGAGCGGCACTGATCGCGCCGGTCGACCGGGACAACAGCTACTCGGCTTCGGCTGCGTATTCGCGAGCCTTCGCGTACGACCTGTTGCCCGGCATCGAGCGGTCGGCTCCTACCCCACACGGCCGCTCGATGCGCGTCGGCATGGGTGCGAGCCTCGGCGCGCTGGCGATGTTGCACATCCACCGCACGGGTCCCGCGACCTTCGGCGCGCTGTTCCTCCAATCCGGCAGCTACTTCAGGCAGCGATACGACCGGCAGGAATCCGGCTTCGCGCGCTTCCGGCGGATATCGCGCTTCATGGGTCAGGTCCTGACGGCGGACGAGTGGCCGCACCCCATCACCTTGACGATGACGTGCGGAACGATCGAGGAGAACCTGCACAACAACAGGGCCGCGCGCGATGCACTCGCACTACAGGGTTATGAGGTTCGCCTGGTCGAGAACAGAGACGGACATAACTGGGTGGGTTGGCGCGACACCTTCGATCCACACCTGGTCGGTCTCCTGCAGACGATGTGGTCGTGAGGCGCGAGCACGTCTCGATCTACGCGCCGGCGATCGGCGGCGAGGGCGAGCTGATCGTCTACGGGGACTGGGGTCGCCCACTGCTGGTGTTCCCATCGCAACAGGGCCGCGCCTGGGATTACGAGAACAACGGGATGATCAGCACGATCGCGCCTCTGATCGAAGCGGGCCGCGTGAAGGTCTACTGCGTGGACAGCTACGACGCCGGGAGCTGGGATCGGGCCGACCTGCCTCTTGAAGAGCGGGCCCGACTCCACAACAACTACGAGGATTGGATCGTCAACCAGATCGCGCCCTGGATCCACGCGGACTGCGGCGGCTTTGTCGAGACGATGGTCACGGGTTGCAGCTTCGGCGCATACCACTCGGCGAACGTCACCCTGAAGAGAGCCGATCTCTTCCCCGTAGCCATATGTCTCAGCGGCGTCTACGACGTGTCGGCCCTGGGGTGGGGGGATCGAGGCGACGCGGTGTACTTCAACAATCCCATGGACTACGTCTCACACCTGGATGGAGACCATCTCGAGTGGCTTCGTAACCGGGCGAGCCTGGTGCTGGTGTGCGGCCAGGGGCAATGGGAGGACACGACCGGAGCCCTCGAGTCCACGAAAGCTTTCGCCGGTCTGCTCGGCTCGAAAGGCGTCCGCCACGAGCTGGACCTGTGGGGGCACGACGTTCCACACGACTGGCCGTCGTGGCGCAACCAGATCGCGCACCATCTGCCGCGCTTCTGCTGAGGGGCCGCTCCGGATTCGACCGCGGAGCATCGGCCTATGCTTGCCCGCATGGCGCGGAACCATCTGGTGGGGCTTCTGTTGGGCACCGAGGAGGACTGGCCCAGCGCGTTCGAATCGATGATGCGGCGGCTGTCGCCCACCATCTCGTACGAGGGGGAGGATCACACCTTCTCCACCGAGCGCATAACGATCGAGCCATTCGACCTTCGAGCCGTCCCGCGCTACTCACTCGTCATCGATCGGCTGGCGCACTGGTACTACGTGCCGCGGGAATGGTTGAAGAAGGTTGCGCTGATGAACGACGTGTACCTCATGAACAACCCGTTCACCTTCCAGTCCATGGAGAAGCATGCGGCCTACGCCGCGATGATCAGGTTGGGTTTGAAGGTCCCTAACACGTGGTTGATCCCTTACAAGAAGCCGCCGGACAACCCGCGCTTCCCCTACACCGCAGCCAAGTACAACCAGCCGTTCGAGCTCGACCGGATCGCGGAGCAGATCGGCTACCCCTTGTTCATGAAGCCCTTCGACGGCGGCGCGTGGGTCGGGGTAACGAGGATCAAGGATCCAGAAGAGCTACACCGGCGTTACGACGAGTCGGGCGAGCGGCTCATGCATCTACAGGCGTCGGTAGAGAACTTCGACGTGTTCGCCCGCAGTCTCTCGATCGGCGCCGAAACGATGGTCATGCGGTACGACCCGTCGCAGCCGATCCACGGCCGCTATCAGGTCCAGCACGGCTTCCTCGACCCGGAGGTGGGGCGGGAGGTCGTCACGATCGGGCGTCTCGTCAACGCGTTCTTCCTGTGGGAGTTCAACTCGTGCGAGACCCTGATCAAAGACGGCCAGGTATTCCCGATCGACTACGCGAACGCATGCCCCGATGTCTCGTTGACCAGCCTCCACTACTACTTCCCGTGGGCGATCAAGTCGTTGATCAAGTGGTCGTTGTTCTGCGCCGTTACCGACCGGCCGATGCAGATAGAGATGACGATGAAGAAGTACTTCGCGGTCGGGGACCGTGAAGACCTGTCGTACGAGGAGAAGCTCGAGCACTACGGGCGGCTCGCGGACGAGCACTTCCAGTCGGCGCAGTACCACCAGTTCTTGGACAAGCACATCCCCGAGATCGACGACGTGATGGTCGAGTACATAGCGAGCCAAGACTTCGACCACCTGTTGGTCGACACGGTCAAGTCAACGTTCCCACTACACGAGCACGAGAGGTTCATCGCGCACTACCGCGGACTGATGTCGCTCTGGGTGAAGGACCAGGCCGCGGCGCCGGCCTAGCGCGCCTTACGGGGACTCCTCTCCTACGCGGGAAGACGACGCGTACTGCTTCAGAACTGGAAGCCTCCAGGTCAGCAGGCGCGTAGCGAGCAGGCACGCGGCCCCCCCGAACACGATGGAGCCCGGCGCGCCCAACACTCCCGCCGCCAGACCCGCCTCGAGGTCGCCGAGGCGCGGCCCCCCCGTCACCACCATCAGGTTCACCGAGTTCACACGGCCCCGCAGGAAGTCGGGCGTGTTCGCATTGAGGATCGTTCCGCGGAAGATGGCGCTGATGACGTCGGCCGCGCCGGCTATGGCTAGGAACAACAAGACGAGGACGACCGAGAAGACGCTCAAGCCCGCGAGCGCGATCGCAGCCCCCCAGACGATCACGGCGATCACGACGGCGCGGCCTTGGCGGGTGACGTTCCTGACCCAACCACTCGAAACAGCCGCAACCAGCGCACCGACCGAGGGGGCCGCGTACAAGAGCCCGAGTCCCGCCGGCCCGAGCCCGAGCGTCCTCTCCGCCAGCTCGGGGAATGCAGCGCGCGGCATCCCGAACACCATCGCAACCAGATCGATCGTCAGGATCGAGAGGATCAATGGGGTTCCCCAGGCGTAGCGCAAGCCCTCCCGGATCGACTGCAGTGGCGTCTGATCCACCTCTGCGGCAGGGATGCTCCTCGGAACCCACCTCAGCGCAACCAACGCTGCCACGAATGAGAACGTGTCGATCACGTAGACCCAGCGAACGTCGTTGCCGAGGGCTGCGATCAGGATCCCCGCCGCGAACGGCCCGGCGATCTGGGTCGTCTGGAAAACCACCTGTCTCAGTGCGAGAGCGGCCGGGATCTTGTCCTGCGAGACGAGGCTCGGGATGATCGCGGAGCGAGCAGGCCGATCGAGCGACTGGAACACGGCTCCCACCGCCGACAACACGTAGATCGCCAGCAGCGAAGGCTCCTCCTGGAACGACACGGCCGCTAACCCCGCGGCCGTGACCATGAGGCCGGCTTGCATCTGCGCCATCAGACGCCTGCGGTCGGTTCGGTCCGCGAGCGCACCGCCGATGATCGAGAAAGCGATCAACGGGACGACTTCGACGAGACCGATGAGCCCGACCGCCACGGTCGACCCCGTCAGCTGGAAGACCTGGTACGAGACCGCCAGGATCCGCATCTGGGTTCCCATGAGCGAGACGATCTGCCCCAGCCACAGAGCGCGGTAAGGCACCGACTCCCGCAGCGGAGAGATGTCCAGCGCCCACTGCCGCAGCGGCGGGAATCGTCGGGCGGAACCCGGACCTAGGTTCCGCGGCAACTAGTACAGGTTCGAGAACTGCGCGAGCTTGTTGCGGCGGTGGATCGCGTCGATTATCCGGACCGTGCCCGAGCGCGAGCGCATCACGATCGACTGGGTGCGGGCGCTGTCGCCCGAGTACTGCACCCCGCGGATGAGGTCGCCGTCGGTGATCCCGGTGGCCGCGAAGAAGACGTTGTCGCCTGACACGAGGTCATCCGCGGTCAGGATCTGATCCAGGTCGTAGCCCGCGGCGAGAGCCGCCTCGCGCTCGTCTTCGTTGCGCGGCCACAACCGGCCCTGGATGACGCCTCCGAGACACTTGATCGCGGCCGCCGCGATCACGCCCTCGGGCGTCCCGCCGATGCCGAGCAGCATGTCGACGCCCGACGACTGACGCGCCGCGCTGATCGCGCCGGCAACGTCACCGTCGGTGATGAAACGGATCCGGGCGCCGGCCTCTCGCACCTCTTTCACGATCTGCTCGTGACGGGAGCGCTCCAGGATCGTGACCGTGATGCCGGAGACGTCCGTCCCCTTCACCTTGGCGAGCCTTTCGAGGTTGTCGGCGATCGGCGCGTCGAGATCGAGAACGTCCTTCGCCTCGGGACCTGCTGCGATCTTCTCCATGTACATGCAGGGTCCCGGGTCGAACATCGTCCCGCGCTCGGCGAGGGCAACCACCGCCAGCGCGCCGTTCATCCCCTTCGACGTAAGCGTCGTCCCGTCGATCGGGTCGACCGCGATGTCGACCACCGGTGGCTCGCCGTTGCCGATCCGCTCACCGTTGTAGAGCATCGGCGCGTTGTCCTTCTCGCCCTCGCCGATCACGACGACGCCGTCCATCGGGACGGTGTCCAGCAGGAGCCTCATGGCGTCGACGGCCGCCTGATCGGCGGCCTCTTTGTCCCCACGCCCCATCCACCGCGCCGCGGCCAGGGCAGCTGCCTCGGTGACACGCACCAGCTCGAGCGCGAGGTTGCGATCCGGGGTTCCGTTCTCGGGCACGTGTCCTCCTGGTGACGATTAGGCGAACACAGACCCTAACTGGCGGGTCATCCGGAGGCGCCGGAGCGACTCGGCCGTCAGCAGGACGGAAGTGGGAACAGACAGCGCGTCTTGCGGACCTTGTCGGGCTTCTCCAGCAGCTTGTCCCCCGCCGACTGCTTGATGAATATGGGGTTCGCCACCGGCTTCGGCCCACCAAGCGCGTTCTTCAGCGTCGTGTCCCCCGACACCACGAAGATGTTGCCCTTGTGATCGAAGTTGACGGTGAAGAAGTCTCCGAGCCGGCGATCTCCGCCCTCGAAGTTCGCGCTGGCGTTGCAGGCGGTCCCGCTCAAACAGATCTTCCCGAGATGGATCGGGCGGCCCGACGCATTCGCCGTCTGGAACTGCGGTGCAACGAACCGCTTGGAGCCATCGGAGCAGGTGACCGTCGACCCGTGCCCATTGGTGGTGTAGGCGACGAACGGATAGAAGCCCTTCTTGCCCTGCAAGGTCTGGTACCAGGTGATCGCAACACGGCCATCGTCACCGGCGATGATCCACGGCCACAGCGCGTCGCCCTCCGGGATCGGCACGCGCACCGGAGCGCTCGCCCACTCGTTGGTCGCGCGGTTGAAGTAGTTGAACGTGACCTCCCCGTCGATCTCGGTGTCGTTGGACCCGGAGTAGCCACCCGCGTTCGCAGCGTAGATCCAGCCGGCGCGGTCCGCCGCGATCGCGCCGAAGAACTGAGTCGAGGACCCAAGCGGCGCCGGATAGCTCTCCCACGTCTTACCGTCGTCGGCGGTGATCGCGACGCCGCCCGCATCCATCGGGCCGAGCAAGCCGGTTTTCGGGTTGAGCGGGTCGACGATCAGCTTGCTGTCCGCGGGGAAGCTGGTGGTCACCAACTTGAAAGTGAGCCCGCCGTCGGTCGACCGCCATAGCTGCTTCGGGAGATTGACGTAGAGGAAGACTTCGTCCGGTTCGGCCCCCGTAACCCAGGGCCGGTCGCCCGACGCTGCGATCGGGTTCGCCGTTGGCCACGATTGACCGTCGTCGGGGCTCGCGAACACCGCGACGTTCGCCAGGTTGATCTCGACGTTGTAGAGCTTCCCGCCAGCGTCCATCGTGAGGTCCGGGTCGGAGAAGCCCGTCGAGGTGGCGCTGTGCGGGCCCTCGGGCGCGCCCGCGAGACCAACGTACTTCCACGTCTTGCCGCCGTCATCGCTTCGCCAGTTGAGCGTCTGGTTGTAGTAGCTGCGGAGGAAGTCGCTGCTGCCCGGAGCGGCCTGGGGGTCCTTGTAGATGTGGGTCGTGCCGGCGTGGGCGGACACGATGATCGAGCCGTCCTGAGCGACGATGCTGACCGGCTCGCCTCCGGCGCGGCCCTTGTCGATGAAGGTGGGCTTCGAGAACTTCAGCGGCGCGGGTTTCACCGAGGGGCACTTGGCGGTCGAGGAGCCGGCGTAGCCGAGGGGCAACAGCGCCGCCAGCAGGGCCGGAACCAGCAGCAGACGCAACCTCTTGCTCATCTAACTGGCCCCCTTCGCACGCGGTCTCCGACGCGACAGGGTTGGCTTCGTATGCGGTTTCTCCTGCCTTTTGATGGTGTTGTTAATTACTGTTGCTCGTGTCCACTTAGTCCGCGAATTACACCGAAGCCATTTTTCAAGGTGCCCACATCGCCCCTCGATAGCTACCGTATGACTCGGACACAACGGGCAATCCTGTCGCTGCTCACTGCCGCGATCTTCGGCTCCTCGCTCCCGGCAGCCCACGCGGCGCAGGAGCCGCTCCCTGAGTGGGTGCGGCCCGCGGTGAGATACCTGGTCGACAACGGCTACATGGAGCGCGAGGGCTTCCGGCCCAACCAGGCGATGACGCGGGCGGCCTTCAAGCAGCTGATGAAGAAGGCGTTCGGCGGCGGCTACAGCAGGGACGAGGGCGACGTCACCGCCGGTGAGGTCGCCGCCGCGCTGGTGCGGCAGCTGGGCCAGGCGCCGGTTGCGACCAAGCTGTCGCAGGCAACGTCGCCCGACGGGTGGGACCCGGGCGTCGGCAAGCGGTTCGGCTCCGAGATCGTGGCCCGCGAGCTGGGTCTCCGCCGCGACCGTCCGACGACGGAGGAGACGCATGACGCCGCCGCGAACGAGGCGATGAGGCAGGGCGACGTGGCGTGGGCAGTATGGAAGGCGAAGACCGCTCCCTCCATCTACGGCGCCGACGCGTTGAACAGCTTCCAGCTGGCCAACTACTCGGAGACGCGCCGCCAGGTCGTGAAGTTCGCGCTATCGCTGGTCGGCGCCCCCTACGTGTGGGGCGGCGAGTGGCCCTCCACTACCCCGTCCGGTTATCCGTACGGCGCGCAGGCTCAGGGCGGGTTCGACTGCTCGGGGTTCATCTGGTACGTGATGCAGAAGAAGACCTCCAGCTTTGCCCCCCTTGGTCGCTCCTACGAAGGCTGGGCCATCCCCGAGCGCTCCTCCTACGACATGGCCGGCGCGATCGGGTCGCGCAAGCGCCTCGGCCTCAAGGAGCTGAAGCCCGCCGATCTCGTGTTCTTCGCCCCGGACGGTCGCGACGCCAAGGCTTCGAGCGTGTACCACGCAGGCCTCTACCTCGGCAACGGCTGGATGATCCACTCGTCCGGGGGGCGGGCGGGCATCAGCCTCGCTCAGATAAGCGCGGGCTCGTGGTGGAACGACCAGTTCGCGTGGGGCCGCCGGATCATCACGTAGCTGCTTTTCGACAAAACGTGCGTTAAACGCACGAAAAATGCGAAAGCGGCCGGTGGAACGCACGGCTCACGTCGCGCAGGAACGTGTCCCGCTGGGGGCCGAGCATCTCATTCGTCGCCTGAATGACCACCCAGCCCAGCGCGGTGAGCGCGTTTCTCCGCTCGCGGTCGCGACTCCATGCGGCACGCCCACTATGGAAACGGAAGCTGTCGACCTCGATGATCAAGCGGCGATCGACGAACGCTAGGTCGACCCGGCCCACGAAACTCCCGTCGTCGTCCAAGACCTTCTGCCGGATAGGAGGCGGATATCCCTCCTCCCGCAGTAAACGAAGCACCTTCACCTCCATCGCGCTCTCTGCCGGACGCGCGGCACCGCGCAGCTCGAGCAATCGTCTGAGCCGCGAACAACCCGGCTGGTTCACCGGCAGGTCCGCCAGTCGTTCCACAACCGGTACAAGAGCGATGGGCCCGCCGCAGCGCGCGCAGAGGGTTAGTTGTGGACGAAGACCGGCATCCCTACCGGATTGCGGTAGTAGAACTTCTTCTCGACGTAGCGCGGGATGCGAACGCATCCGTGGCTCGCCGGGTACGTCGGCACCGAGTTGCTTCCGTGGATGGCGTAGCCCCCGATGAAGTAGCTGGGCCAGTACAGGGTGCCGAGGCGGCTGTGCCTCTCGCCCGGGATCTTTCGCTCGATGACGAAGTCACCGCGCGGCGTGTGGGCCTTGTAGGTCTCACCGTCGACCGTGTAGTACTCCTCGTTCCCGCTGGAGATGGGGATCGTGTGGCGGACCTTGCCGTCTCTCACCTCGAACAGGACCTGGCGAGAGATGTCCACGTCGACGTAGTTGCCCGGGCTACGGCGGGGCGCGGTCGGTCGCCCAGACATCGCGAGCTCGGTCACCTGCGCCGGGGTCATCACGCCATCTCGCGCGAGACCCCTGGTCTTCTCGAAGGCGTAAGTCGCCTGCAGCGTGGAATAGCCGAAAGCCCCGTCGACCCCGCCCGCGGGGTAGCTGTTGCGGTTCAAGAGCCTCTGGAGGAAGGCGACCTCGGCCCCGCCGCTACCCGCCCGCATCGTGACGTCCCACCGGATCGCGTGCACGTTCGTGAGGCCGTCGATCGTGCGCAGGTTGAACCCCCGCCGGCGAAGCCCCGAGATGATGCCGTCGAGTGCCTTGCGGTGGCTCTTTCGCCACAGGTCCAAAGAGATGATCGAACCGTCCTCGGCGGCGCGCACCACCCGTCTCTTCACCTTGCGAGCCAGGCCTCCCCCGGCGCGCTTCGTCCAGCGCACCGACCGATAGCCCATCGATCCCGCGACCCGCAGCACCCGAAGGTCGCGGGCGCCCTTCGGCGCACGTAGGAACGGCTTGGGTCCCACCCCCACCTTGTTCAGCGCGTCCTCGGCCCTGTTGATCGAACGCCGGATCTGGGCATCCGACAGGGAGGTGAAGCGGGCATCGCCGTAACCACGGTTGCCGAGGGTGTGGCCCGCGGCCTTTGCGAGCCGGGCCTTTTCTTGATGGTGGTCGACCCATCGCCCCGGCAGGAAGAACGAGGCCTTCGCGTTCTCGCGCGCGAGGGTCTCCAGCACCGAGAGGAAAGAGCGCGAGCGCGTCTGGCCCTCGAAGGTGATCATCGCGACGCGCTTGTCCGGGCCCACAACCCACTCCGACGGCGGCAGCGCCGTGGCCGCGGCCACGGCGACGGGGGCCGTTGAGCCCAGCACGCCGGCCGTCAACGCCGCGACGAGCGCCGCCCCGATCACCTTCGTCCGCATCACGGGCGGAAGTGTACAAACTCGCCCCGTCAACTCCACCGCAACGGTGGCAGGAAAAGCAGGCATCGCCGCCGAATGACCGTCTAGCAAGGGGGGACCGACTCCCATACGACGATGGAGGTGCTCATGAAGTCTCGTTCCGTACGCACGCTCGCGGTGCTGGCCTCGGCCGGACTGCTCGTGGGCGCGTTCGCCGTCGGCCCCGCCGACGCCGCAAAGAAAAAGAAAAAGAAGGCCTGCGCCACCTACACGCCGCAGGAAGTCGCGGCCGACGTTCCCGTCACGAAGATCACCGATGCCCACACGGCAGAGGCTCCTCTGGAGCTCGAACTGGATACTCCCGAGGGTGTCGGGTTCACGAACGCCGACAGCACCGAAGACGACCCGACCCACCACGGGTTCCCGGGTCACACGTACGTAAACGTTCAGGTGGACCCCGCCGCCAAAGTGACGGGCCTCTACGGGCTGCTGGAGTTCGACGTCGTATGGGACTACGACCTGGTCTTCCGCGGGGATGACGGTGCGGGTCTGGCCTACTCCGCCGGAGGCGCTCCCTACATCCTGTTCTTCGACGGAACCGGCCACGGAGGCAAGGCGGGTCCCGGCACCGAGCAGATCGATGGGCTGGCGAGCGCCGATTGCACTGGGTACCTGGTGGACGTCACCAGCGCCACCACGCCGGGCGACAAGGTCACGCTGAAGCTGTGGCTGGGCGAGCCCACTTACAAACCGGGTTCCTAAGCGACCAACCCTCACCTAGAGGAAGAAGAGACCGGGCTTCGGCCCGGTCTCTTCGCGTCCAGCCCCACCCGCGGGCTGAGCCCGTCCCTGCTTTCGTTGAGATCCGGGTCCTGGCGGCGGAGCCCGCGCACGGACGCCGGCGCGAGGGACAGCCGGACCGAGGTGGGTCAGCGGTGCCGGGGGGTTCCTCTCGCGGGCGGACCCCCAGTGTTCTTTCGGTTAGCTCTTGCTGGGTGAGGCCTCGGGGGTGGCCTCGTCCTCGGCGCCAGGAGATGGCGTGGCTTCGGCGTCACCCTCGGCCTCGGCGGGCTCGAACGGCTCCGGCTCACGGTGCTCGCAGACGTTCGGGGTGTTGGCCTCCGGGGCGTCGCCGCCGCGTCTGAACTCGTCGATGAACTCCCTGACCGAGTCCCGCTCGGCGCTGTCGAGCTCCATGGTGTGGCCCCAGGCCGCGATCGTGATCGGAGAGTCCATCGTCCCCACGTAGGGCATCGAGAAGACGCTGTCTTCGTACTCGCCGACGATCGACTCCAACGTCTTGATGTCCTCGGGGTTCGTGTCGGGGCGGTAGAGAAGCCCGACCGCGCCGTGCTCGAGGTTGTGAACCATGCTCTCGTTGGGGACCGGCTCCGCATACACGCCGCAATCCACCGACTGCGGGGCGTGCTGTCCCGAAACCGGGGGGCTGTCTTGGTAGCTCACGGGCCCGTCCGTGTGCTGGTTCGCCCCCGCGGTGCTGAAGTCGTTGATCGGGTGGCCGTTGATCTCGTCTGGCGCGGCCGGACGCACGAACAGGAACCAGCCGGCGAAGACCAGCAGCCCCAGGAGCACCACCCGACGGATGAGGCGCTCGCGCTGCGCCCTCTTGCGCTGCTCGGCCAACGCCTTCGCCTTGGCGGCGCGCTTCGCCTCTAGGCGTTCACGCCTCTTCTCGTTGGGATCGACCCCGGGCTGAGCAGGCTTCTTCTGCGATCTCTTCTTGGCCACGGGTGGGGAGGCTATCTTGCCTTCTCGATGAGCCCAGACATGTGGCGCAGCGTGCTGATCGGCGCGCTCGCGATCAACGCGGTCGCCGGCTTCGCCTACCGCTTCTATCGCTATCGGAAGGGCGGGCCGATCGGCGACGTATGGGGGCAGGCGATCCTGGGCCTCCTCCTGCTGGCGCTGGCCACGGCGGCCGCGCTCGGCGCGGGCTGGCCGCGGTGGCCGGCCTTGGGCTACGCGGCGCTATTCGGGCTGGTCGTGATGCCGATCTGGACGCTGGGGGTGCTGATCCCGCTGCCGCCGCGCCGCCTTGACTACGCGTTCACCGCGCTGTACTGGGTGACGCTGCTGGTGATCGGAGCTGCCGCGGTCGCGCTCTAGGCGCCGTTGGAGGACAGAAGCCCCCAGTCGCCGAGACGGCGAGACAGGTCATCGGCGCTCGTCTGGTAGAGGAGCGCGAGGGCCATGAGGTCATCCTCGCGGATCGTCAGCACCCTGCCGTTGTAATCGCCGCGCTGGATCTGGATCGCATGGGTGAAGCGGGACAAGGGGTCACGGTCCGACTCCGGCACCTTCTCGAGCCCCTCGAGGTCGAGAACGACCCGGCGGCGGCCCAGGGGCTCGCCGGGCGTGACGCGATCGTCGTCGGGAAGGATCTCGCTTACCGGGACTCCATAGAACTCCGCCAGTTCGGAGAGCCGCGCGACCGTGACGTTGCGGTCGCCACGCTCGTAGGCACCAACGACGGCGGCCTTCCACTTGCCCTTGGAGGCCTGCTGGACGTCTTGGAGGGACATCCCCTTTTGGATCCTGATCTTCCGGAGCCGCTCTCCCAGTTGGCCTGCGTAGTCGCTCATATGGTGTCCAGCTCCTTTTTCTACGTTGAGGCCGCAACCCGCGGGGGGCGGGTCACGTTGAATATTTGCTCCCGATGCTGAGTTTTCGACGCGGAGCGTCAACCCCCTTCTCCGAAACGACTACTTTCCGTGTTCACCCAGGCGTAATCGCTTGACTTAGTAGAATCCGACCAGTGAAAGCTCTCTGGAAAGGCGCCATCACCTTCGGCCTGATCAGCATCCCCGTCCGCCTGTATTCGGCGGTGCAGGAGAAGCGCCCCAAGTTCCACCTCCTCCACGAAGAGGACCGCGGCCGCATCAAGTACCAGCGCATCTGTTCCAAATGCGGCAAAGAGGTCTCCTGGGACGACCTGGTCAAGGGCTATGAGGTCTCGAAGGACCACTACGTCGACTTCTCCGAGGACGAGCTGGAGGCCCTAGGCGTGGACTCGGTGAGCGCCATCGACGTCGTCTCGTTCGTGCCGCTGACGTCGATCGACCCGGTCTACTTCAACAAGACGTACTACGTGGCACCGGAGCCCTCGGGACTGAAGGCCTACCGCCTGCTGGCGGAGGCGCTGGAGGCCGAGGGCCAGGTCGGGGTCGCGAAGGTTGCCTTCCGCGAGAAGGAGCACCTGGCAACGATCCGGCTGAAAGACGACGTGTTCGTGCTGGAGACGATGCACTGGCCCGACGAGATCCGTGCGCCCGAGTTCGAAGAGCTCGACAAGAGCGTGAAGATCCGCGACGCCGAGGTGAAGATGGCGCGCCAGCTCGTCCAACAGCTCTCCAATGAGTTCAACCCCAACGAGTTCGAGGACGACTACCGCAAAGCGGTGGAGGCTCTGATCGAGAAGAAGGTGGAGGGCGAGGAGATCACCGTCGCTCCCCCACCGACCGAAGAGCCGACCAAGGTCGTCGACCTGATGGAGGCGCTGCGCGCGTCGGTCGACGAGGCGAAGAAGCGCAAGCCGAAGCCCGAGGAGGATGCTCCGAAGAAGAAGCCGGCGGCGCGCAAAAGGGCCTCTGCCTCCTAGGGGGGCGGAACTCGTATGGACGACATCTCGATCAAGATCCCCGCGTCGCCTGTCTACCTGCAGGTGGTCCGTCTCGTCGCGGCGGGCCTCGCGACGCGGCTGCGGTTCACGCTCGACGACATCGAGGACCTGAAGATCGCGGTCGACGAGATGTCTGCCTACTTCACCGGCACGAACGGGCGGGAGGGAACGATCGAGGTCCACTTCACCGTCCACCACGACCGGTTGGAGATCTCCGGCACCGGCACGTTCGCGACCGGCGAGAAGGTGCGAACCGATCTCACCGAGTTCTCACGGATGATCCTGGACACCGTTGCGGACTCCGCTTCGCTCGATCAGACCAACGGTACCCCCACGTTCAAACTGGTGAAGAGCAAAGCCAAGTGAACGACCGCGCAACGCTGTCCAAAGATGAGGTGCGTTCACTGTTCGAGGCATATCGGGCCGCGGGGCGCAACGAGCAGCCGGCGCTGCGCGAGCAACTGGTCGAGCAACACATCGGTCTGGTGGAGTTCCTGGCTCGCAGGTTCCGCAACCGCGGCGAGCCGCTGGAAGACCTAGTACAGGTGGGGACGATCGGGCTTCTCAAGGCGATCGAGCGGTTCGATCTCGAGCGCGAGGTCGAGTTCTCGACCTACGCGACTCCGACGATCGTGGGCGAGCTGAAGCGGCACTTCCGCGACAAGGGGTGGGCGGTGCGCGTTCCGCGCCGCCTGCAAGAGCTCCACCTCGAGCTGACGAAGGTCGTAGGGCACCTCGGGCAAGACCTGGGTCGCTCACCGACCGTGCCCGAGATCGCCCACTCGATGGGAACCACGGAGGAAGCGGTGCTGGAGGGGCTCGAGATCGCGCAGGCATACAACTTCACCTCCCTGGACGCTCCGATCGACACCGACGACGGCGGATCGACGTCGTTCGCGGATCAGCTGGGAGAAGACGACGAGCACCTCGAGAACCTGGAGTACAGGGCTTCGTTAGCCCCCGAGATGGCGAAGCTTCCGGAGAGGGAACGCAAGATCCTCTACCTGCGGTTCTTCAAAGGCCTGACGCAGTCCGAGATCGCCGAGCGCCTCGACATCTCGCAGATGCACGTCTCGCGCCTGCTCAACCGGACGCTCGCGAACCTTCGCCACGCGCTTGAGGACGAATGACGTGGCAGCTCCCCGCGTGCGAGCGGTCGCACTGGCTGCAGCCTGCTGCCTCTTGGGTGCCGCCTGCTCGCTCGCTCCGGTAGACCTGAAGAACGAGCGCCCTCTCGCCGTCCGCACCACGATCACCGCCGCAGACGGAACACTCCTAGCGCGCTTGTTCAAGCAGAACCGTGTCTTGGTGGGGCCGAAGGAGATCCCGTCTGTCCTGAAGGAGGCGGTGCTGGCGGCCGAGGACGCACGGTTCTTCGAACATTCCGGTTACGACCTGCGCTCGATAGCCCGCGCTGCCCTCGTGAACATCGACGAGGGCGAGGTCGAACAAGGCGGGTCGACGATCACACAGCAGTACGTGAAGAACACCTTCTTCCGGGACGCGCCGCGGACGTTCGAACGAAAGGCGCGCGAGCTTCGCCTCGCGATCGAGGTGGAACGGCGCTACAGCAAAGAAGAGATCCTCGACCGGTACCTCAACACCGTGTACCTGGGACAGGGCGCCTACGGCGTGAAGGTCGCGGCGAAGACGTACTTCGGACGCGGCCTCGCGACGCTCACGCTTCGCGAGGCCGCACTGTTGGCCGCGCTTATCAAGGCTCCGTCGTACTACGACCCGCGCGACCATCCGAAGCGCGCGCTGGAGCGGCGCAACTACGTCCTCGATCGACTCGTCGCTCTGAACAAGATCGATCGCGCCACCGCGAACAAGACCAAGAACATGACGCTCGGGGTCATCCCCGACCCGCCGAAGACGCGGACGCGCGAGCCGTACTTCGTCGAGGCCGTCAAGCGCGAGGTGATGAAAGACCGTCGCTTGGGTCGGGGCGAAGACGAGCGGGCGCAGGCCCTCTACAAGGGCGGGTTGCGGATCCAGACAACCCTCGACCCGCGGCTCCAGGAGGCCGCGGTGCAGGCGGTCGAAAACAACCTGGGGCTCCCCGGTGACCCCGAAGCCGCGCTCGTCGCGATCCGCCCGCAGACCGGCGAGATCGTCGCGATGGTCGGTGGCCGCGACTGGAACGCCTCGCAGGTCAACCTCGCGCTCGGCAAGGAAGGCGGTGGGTCGGGGCGGCAGCCGGGCTCTGCGTTCAAGCCGATCGTCGCGGCCGCCGCGCTGGAGCAGGGGATCTCGTTGGACACGCGCTTCGGCGCGGGTCCGGCCTCGTTCTTGCTGCCCGACGGGTCGACCTGGACCGTTCGCAACTCGGAGGGGACCTCGGGAGGAACGCTGCCGTTGGACGAAGCAACGGTGCGCTCCGTCAACGGGGTCTACGCGCGCCTCGCTCTCGAGATCGGGCCGGGGACCATCGCGACGCAGGCGAAGCTGATGGGGATCCGCTCGAAGCTTCCGGTCTACCCGTCGATAGCCCTGGGCTCGGCACAGGTGAGCGTTCTGGACATGGCGACGGCCTACGCAACGCTCGCCAACAACGGCACCGCGATAGAGCCCACGACGATCAAGGAGGTGCGTACCGGCACCGGTGAGATCATCAAGCCGGAGCAGCAGGTGGTGCCCGAAGCCGTGTCGCCGGGGAACGCCTTCCTCCTGACGAAGGTGCTCGAGCAGGTGATCGAGCGAGGCACGGGGCAAGCCGCGGACATCGGACGGCCCGCGGCGGGCAAGACGGGAACGACCAACGAGTACAACGACGCCTGGTTCGCCGGCTACACGCCCGACCTGGCCGTGGCGGTCTGGGTCGGATATCGCTACCCGAAGCCGATGACGAACGTCCATGGGATCCGCGTGTTCGGCGGGACGTTCCCGGCGCAGATATGGAGAGACTTCATGCTGGCCGCCCACGCAGGGCTTCCGGTGAAGCGCTTCAAGTTGCCCAAGAGCGACCTCGTGACCGTGATGATCGACCCGGTCACCGGGCTTCTGGCGGCGCCGTGGTGTCCGGGGAAGCCGCAGACGATGCTTCGCCAGCTGGCCCCCACGGAGTACTGTCCACCACCGCCACCGGCACCAGTTCCGACCTTGTCACCGGGGGCCACCCCGTCACCGGCCGGCACGCGCCGGCCCTCGCCGGAGGCGACGGTGGGTGCGCGCGGCAACGCCAGCCCTGAGCCGACGCCGTCAGGGCAGACCTCGCCAACACCCCGCCCCACGCGTACCGGCTAACGCGGCGCGGGCACCCGCACCTCGACGCGAGTTCCGTCGTCCGCCGCGACGGTCATCGTCCCGCCCAGCTCGTCGATCAACGAGCGGACGATCTGGAGACCGAGCCGCGCGCCGCTCAGCACGTTGGTCGAGATCCCGATCCCGTCGTCCCACACGACCATCACCACGTGGTCGTCTTCGCGCGATAACTCGACCTTGATCGTCCCGGCGCGATCGTCGGGGAACGCATGCTCGATCGCGTTCTGCAACAGCTCTGCAAGCGTGACCGCCAGCGGCGTCGCGAGATCCGCCCCCAGCGCCCCGGCCACGCCCGACACCTTGACGTCCACGCTTTGGTGCGGGAGCACCAAGCCGTCTCCGACCATCTGACCGATCCGGCGGGCGACCTCTCCGAACTCGGCCACGTCTTGCGGGTTCTCGGCCAACGTCTCGTGCACCAGCGCGATCGAGCCGATGCGAACGACGCTCTCGTTCAACGCGGCCTTGGCTTCCTCGGAGTGAACCCTCCGACCCTGCAAGCGCAGCAGCGATGCGATCGTCTGCAGGTTGTTCTTCACACGGTGATGGATCTCTCGGATCGTCGCGTCCTTCACCAAGATGACCCGATCCTTCTGACGCAGCTCGGAGACGTCGCGGGAAAGCGCGAGGCCACCCGCCACACGTTCGCCCTCGAACAGAGGGAGCACACGGAGCCGGATGTGAGTGTCACCGCGCGACAGCTCACCGTCCAGGAGACGGCCCTCCAGCAGGGCCTCCTTCACCGGGGTCTGCCCCAGCCCCAGCTCGTCCAGCTCGCGCCCCAGGACGTTCTGCGCGACCCCCAGCCGCCGCAGCGAGCTCACGGCGTTCGGCGAAGCCCAGGTGAGGTGACCCGCCTCGTCGAACGTCAAAAGCCCGTCACCGACACGCGGCCAATCGCCCGCGGGCGTGTCGGGGTACGGGAACGTGCCGGCGCTGATCATCTGCGAGACATGCTCGGCCGCGTCCAGGTACACCTGCTCCATCCGGCCCGGCCTGCGAGAGGTGGCGGGACTGCCCTCCTTCGTGACGACGCCGACCACGCGTTCCCCATACCGCACCGGCACCGCATCCATCCGGATCGGGATCCCGTCGACCAGCACCGGATCCGCCTGCGCCCACACGCGGCCCTCGCGGAATGCCCGCTCCACGATCGGTTGCTCCGGCTGCGTCACCCGGTGCCCCACGAGGTCCTGCGGGTACAACGTCTGGGACGTGAACGGCCGCAGCTGCGCGGAGATCTCGAAAGAGTCCTCGTCGGCAACCTTCACGTAGAGCAAGAGGTCCGAGAAGGAGAGGTCGGCCAGCACCTGCCACGACCGGCACAGGCTGCGCAGATGCTCGGCCTCGGGGCGGGTGAGCGGCGAGACGGCGAGGATGCGGTCGGCGAGCGTCGCCATCGCTGCATCGTAAGTCGCACGCTCTTGTGACCACTACTATCCGCACCCATGCGCATAGCCGTGCTCGCCGACATCCATGGGAACCTCGTCGCGCTCGAGGCCGTCGTCGAAGACATCGCGAAGCATTCGCCCGATCAGATCTGGTGTGGAGGCGACCTTGGGTGGCTGGGCCCACGCGCGCAGGAATGCATAGCCGTCGTGCGAGAGGCGGGGTGGCCGACGGTGAAGGGCAACACCGACGTCTGGATCACCGGCGATCCGCAGACGGTGGAAGACGAAGACTCCAGGTCCACCCTCATCGGGGTCGCGGGAGCTCACGACGTTTCCGAAGACGACGTGCGCTGGTTGATATCGCTGCCGCTGGGACATGCAGGACCCGGCTCGATCCTGATGGTGCACGGGACGCCGGAGTCTCCGTTCACCGCACCCTTCCCCGACGAACCTCCCGCTGCCTTCGCTCCGTACGAAGGCAAAGCGGGGCTCGTGCTGTTCGGCCACGTCCACATCCCGTTCGTCCGGCGCCTGAGCGACGGGACCGTAGTTGCGAACCCGGGCTCCGTTGGGCTGCCGGTCGAGGGACAGGACGCCTCGTACATGATCGTGGACCAGCACGGTCCCCACTGGACGATCCACCACCACCACGTCGCGTTCGACGTCGATGAAGCGATCTCGCAGGCGCGCGACTTCGGCGGTCCCGCGGGAGAACGCTTCATCGCGCTCCTCCGCGACTAGCGCGCGAGCACACCCAGTGAGCGAGAAGCGCTACACCGTCCGGGAGGCGAACGCGCTGCTGCCCTACCTCGCCCCGACGCTCGTCGAGCTGCGACAGAAGTCCGAAGAAGCCATTCGGATCCAGGAAGCGATAGAGCAGTCGAGCGTCTCGAACGGCGGTTCGGCCAAACGCGAGAGGTGGACCCGCACGCTTGCGCGCGTGCAAGAGCTGATCGATCGTCTGAACGAGTGGGAGATCGAGCTGAGAGACCTAGACAGCGGCCTGGTGGACTTCCCGGCGGTCATCGCGGGATCCGATGCGTATCTGTGTTGGCGGTTGGGCGAACCGGCCGTCGCGCACTGGCACTCGCCCGAGGACGGGTTCCAGGGCCGCAGACCGCTCTAGCACCATCAGTGGCCCTTGAAATCCGGGGGGCGGTTCTCGGATAGAGCGCGCAACCCCTCCTGTAGATCCTCGCTCGCGTACACCGCGGCGACCAGCCGGTCGAGCTCCGTCACCACCTGCTTCTTGTCTTCCCGCGTGCTGCCGAGGTGATCCAGGACCGCTTGGATGGACACCTTGGTGCCCTGGACCGACAGCGGGGCGCGCTGTGACAGCTCGCGGGCCAGGTTCTGAGTCGCCGCCTCGAGGTGCTCCGGCGCGATCGACCGCGTGATGATCCCCGCGGCCTGGGCCTCCTCGCCCGAGTACGTCCGACCGGACATCAACATCTCTTTCGCGATGGCTTGCCCGGCGAGGAGCACGAGGCGCTCTATGTTCTCGAAGTTCACAAGGATGCCGAGCTTCGAGGACGGGATGCCGATCTTTGCCACGGACTCCGCCATCCGGAAGTCACAGACGCTGGCTAGCTGGAACCCGCCACCGAGAGCGGCCCCGTGGATCGAGGCGATCGTTGGGAGCCGATGCCGAGCGAGCGCGTCGAGCATGCGCTCGAAGGCCGGCAGGAACTGCAGCGCGCCAGTGCCAGACACGGCCGCGAGGTCGGCGCCCGAGCAGAAGACGGGGCCCGCACCCTTGACGACCAGCACCCGCGCGGCGCTCCCGTCGACCTCCCTGATGCCGCCCACGATGGCGTCGCACATCGCGACCGAGAGCGCATTGCGCCCGTCCGGGCGATTCAGGGTGAGGGTAGCTACGCGGCCATCGTCGCTGCTGTCTAGGAGGATCATGAGGGGTCTATAACCGCGATCACGTCTCCCTCTTGTACGACGTCTCCCTCGGACGTCAGGAGCTCGCTGATCGTGCCCGATGCCGTCGCCTCGACCGGGATCTCCATCTTCATCGATTCGAGGATGCAGATCGCGTCGCCCTCTTCGATCGCGTCGCCGGGGATGACGAGCACCTTCCACACGTTCGCGACCATCTCGGCCACGACCTCCTCAGCCATGCGCCGGCTCCTCGTAGGCGCTGCGGTCCGGCGGGTCTTGCAGTGACAGGAGTCGCCGGGCGGTGGCGGGGTCCGCTACGTCGCGCCCCGACAGCTCGACCAGATGAGCTGCCGCTTCCACCAGCTCACCGTTGGACGAGGCCATCGAGCCAGTGGGGAGATAGAAGTTGTCCTCGAGGCCGACGCGCACGTTCCCACCGAGAGAACACGCGGCGGCGACGAGAGACCACTGCAGGCGGCTGATCCCGATGACCTCCCAGGTGGAACCGTCGGGGAGAAGGCTCGCCATGTGTGCGAGCGTCCTCGCATCCGGCGGCGCGCCACCCAGCACGCCGAGGATCAACGAGAACTGGACCGGCTGCTTCAACAGTTCCATGTCGATCAACGGCATGACGTTTCCGATGTGGCCCGTGTCGAAGCACTCGCACTCCGGCTTGACGCCGACAGAGTTCATGCGCTCGAGCAGATAGGTGATGTCGCTGAAAGGGTTGGTGAAGACGAAGTCGAAGATCATCGACTTGCGCTTGGACGAGTACTTCGCGTAGTTCATCGAGCCCATGTTGAGCGCCCCCAGCTCCGGTCTCAGGGCCACGATCTTCTGCACCCGCTCCTCGATCGGGATCCCGACCGCGCCCGTGGAAAAGTTCACGATCACGTCTGGGACCTCCGCCAGGATCGCCTGGGTGATCGCGCGGTACTCCTCGACGCGATAGCTGGGCCTGCCGTCGGGGTAACGCGCGTGGATGTGCAAAACGGACGCACCCGCGTCGCGGGCGCGCCGAGCCTCTTTGGCGTAGTCCTCGGGCGTGTACGGGATCCCGGGGCACTGGTCCCTGTTCGCGGCGACCCCGCTCATCGCACAGGTGATCACGCAGAGGTCCACGACGCGGAAAGCTAAACGATTATCCTCGCCCGCGTGACTGTGACGGTGGTCGATCACCCGCTGGCACAACACCTCTTGCTCTCACTGCGCGACGAAACGACGGCGCCCGAGCAGTTCCGGCACGTTACGAAGCGCCTCACGACGCTGCTCATGCTTCAGGCGACGGTCGACTTCCCCACACGCGAGGAAACGGTTACTACACCGCTCGAGAACACGCAGGGCCGCGTCCTGGACGGTGCGCTGGTGGCGGTTCCGATCCTGCGGGCGGGGCTCGGGATGCTAGACGCCGTGGTGGAGCTGTTCCCGACGGTGCGCGTCGGCTACCTCGGCCTCGAGCGCGACGAGGCAACCTTCGAGCCGTCGGAGTACTACGCGAAGCTGCCGCGCCTCGAGGAGGCGCTGACGTTCGTGCTGGACCCGATGCTCGCGACAGGCGGCTCCGCGAACGCCGCTCTGGACTCCGTCAAGGAAGCCGGTGCTTCCTCTATCCGGATGGTGTCGATCGTGGCCGCGCCCGAGGGAGTGGCGGCCCTCCAGCAGAGACACCCGGACGTGGAGATAGTGACGGCGTCGGTCGACCGGGAGCTGAACCGCTCCGCCTACATCGTCCCGGGACTCGGCGACTTCGGCGACCGATTGTTCGGAACCGAGCCTTAGCCGGGGACCCGCTGCGGTTGCGTCAGGTCCAGCGCGACAGGCGCTTCAGGTAGCCGACGAGGTGGCGGTTGGTCTCCTCCGGTTGCTCTTGTTGCGTCCAGTGACCGCAGTTCGTGATCAGCACGGTCTCTAGGTCCGGGACGCGCGCCTCCATCCCCGTGGCCAACCCCGGATGCAGCACGGGATCCCCTTCGGCGGTGATCATCAGACACGGAACCTCGATCTTGATGTCGGCTAGGTCCTCGGTCAGGTCCCAGTTGCGGTCGAGGTTCCGGTAGTACTCGAGCGGAGGCGTGATCGAGCCCTTCATCCGGAAGGCGTCGACGTAGGCGGCGATCACCTCGTCGGTAAAGACCTCTTTGCGCACGCAGGCGGGGCCGGTGAAGAAGAAGCGGAGGAAGCCTTCCGGGTCTCGCTCGAAGAGGTCTTCGGCGGGGCCCCGCTTCTGGAACTGCAGGATGTAGTCGTTCTGCGAGGCCCCCGAGCCCCGGATGTAGATCGTCGGGGGAACCGGAGGGCGAGGAAGGTCGGGGGTGTTGAGGCCGACGACCCCGGCGGTGCGCTCCGGATGCAGCCGCGCGAACGGCCACGCGATCAGCCCGCCCCAGTCGTGGCCGACCACGACCGCCTTCTCGTGGCCGAGCGCGGTGATCACGTCGGCCACGCACTGTGCCACCCACAGGACGTCGTATTCGACGTCGGGCTTGTCGGAGCGCCCAAAGCCGGGGAGGTCTATGGCGACGGCGCGGAACCCGGCGTCGGCGACCGGTCCCAGCTGGTTGCGCCACGAATAGGAGTACTCGGGAAACCCGTGCAGGAACAGGACCAGTGGGCCGGTGCCCTCTTCGACGTAGAAGAGCCGGATCCCGTTAGCGAGCGCGTAGCCGAAGCTGGGCATCAGCCACGCGCCTTGCAGCGGCGCGTCATACCGGAAGAACGCCGTGCTTGCGCCACGGTCGCTCCGTCTTCTTCGTCGCGGCCGAAGCGAGCGCTCTAGCGACCACTCGGCGCGTATCCGCGGGATCGATCACGTCGTCGATGAAGGCCCATCCTGCGGCGACATAAGGCGAGATCTGGTCGCGGATCACCGAGACCATGTTGTTTCGCGCCGCCTCCTGCTCCTCCTCGGGCATCGCTTCGATCTGCTTGCGGAAGATGATGTTGACGGCTCCCTCCGGGCCCATCACAGAGATCTCCGCGGTGGGCCAGCCGACGATCAGATCGGGCTCGAATGCGCGCCCGTTCATCACGTAGTAGCCGGCGCCGTAGCCCTTACGCATCACGACAGTGACCTTCGGCACCGTCGCCTCGGAGACGGCGAACAGCATCTTGGCGCCGTGGCGGATGATTCCTTGCTTCTCGACGGCGCTTCCGACGAGGAAGCCCGGACAGTCCATCAGGAACACGAGCGGGATGTGGAACGCGTCACACAGCCACACGAAGCGGGCTGCTTTGTCGGCCGCGTTCACGTCGAGGGCGCCGCCCAGGAACTTGGGTTGGTTCGCGACTATCCCGACGGCGCGGCCCCCGATCCGTGCGAAGCCCGTGACCAGGTTGCGCGCCCACTCCGGCTTCATCGGGAAGAAGTCGCCCTCGTCGACGATCGCCCCGATCACCTTGTGGACGTCGTACGCCTGCCGCGGGTTCGCGGGGACGATGTCGTACAGGTCCTGGACGCGGCGGTCCTCTGGGTCGCTGCTGTCGGTGACCGGCGACTGCTCCAGGTTCGACGACGGGAAGTACGAGAGGTATTTGCGGATCGCATCGAGACAAGCGCGGTCGTCGGGGACCTCTAGGTCGGCGACCCCGGACATCTTGCAGTGCACCTTCGAGCCACCCATCTCCTCGGCCGTGACCTCTTCTCCGACCGCGGCCTTGACGAGGTGCGGCCCCGCGAGCGCCATGTTCGAGTTGCCTTTCACCATCGGAACGAAGTCGGCGAGCCCCGGGATGTAGGCGGTTCCGGCTGCACCGGGACCCATCATGGCCGCGACCTGCGGGACGACGCCGCTCATGATCACCTGCTCGCGGAAGAGGTCGCCGGTGCGGGCGAACATCGAACCCGTTGCCTCCTGGATGCGCGCGCCCGCCGAGTCGATCAGCCACACAAGCGGGATGCGCTCCCGCAGCGCGAGCTCGCGCATCCGCGTCGCCTTGATCTCGGTGACCATCCCCATGGACCCGGCCATCACGGTGAAGTCATAGGCGATCACCGCCACCATCCGGCCGTCGATCCGCCCGATACCCGTTAACACTCCGTCTGCGGGCGTGAACTTCCCCTGCATGGCCGGGGACTGCGACTGGTTATGCGCGAGGAGGCCGCGTTCCTCGAAGGAGCCGGCGTCGAACAGCAGGTCGATGCGCTCTCGCACCGTCAACTTGTTCTGATCGTGCTGGCGCTGGATCCGCTCGGGACCACCCATGCCGAGGTACTCGTCCCTCTTGCGCGTCAGCTCCTCTACATGGCCGCGCATATCGGGGCCCTCGTACGAATACGTCACCTGCGTGCGCTCTTGCGACACGATGCTCACCTTCCTTCTGGGGCCCGTCGCCGGCGCGGAGCCGAAGTCTTCCGGGGCCTCGCTGCCGCACAGGCTAGCGGGCGCGCCTGAGCGTGTCCCGAGCCAACTTCCGCACCAGCGGGAACCCTTCGACGTCCACCGTCGTCTGAACCACGACAACGGACGCACGAGGAGGTCGTGACGTGGCCCGCACATATGGAACGGCACAGGGAGACGCCATCACCACGAGACGGCGGATCGCGGCGCTCTGCCTCCTGGGGGTACTCGCCCTCGCGGCTTGTTCCGGTGCGGATTCAGAGAGCACCAGCAGCGCGGGATCCGACGGAGAGGCCGCTCAGGAGATGGAGGCGGCCCCACGCGGTAACGAAGGTCGTGCCATCGCCGAGACGGGCAGCGGGGCAGGGTCCAGTGCGGCGCTGGCGCAGACAACCTCGAGCGGGGTGGGCGGTTCCGGCGGCGACACCAGCGGAGCCACCGGTGTCGCCACGAAACTCCCGTCGGTCGGGCCGTCGGTCATCAAGACCGCGACCGTCACCGTGGCCGTTCCCGATGACGAGCTCGACGAAACGCTCAACGAGGCGGTGTCCACCGCCGGGCGCTACGGCGGCTTCGTATTGTCCTCGCGCCTCGGCCGTCGCGACTCCGGCGGCACGCTCACGATGCGGATCCCGGCGAACCGGTTCGAGGCCGCGCTGGCAGACCTCGAGGCTCTTGGCGAGGTGCGCGCGGAGAACATCTCCGGCGAAGACGTGGGCCAGGAGTTCGTCGACCTCCAAGCGCGTCTCAGGAACTGGGAGTCGCAAGAGGCCGTGCTGTTGAAGCTGATGGGGCGCGCGGAGAGCGTCGTCGACACGATCCGGGTGCAGAGCGAGCTGTCGCGGGTCCAGCTCGAGATAGAGCAGCTGCGAGGCCGTCTCAACTTCCTGCGCGACCAGACCTCGCTCGGCACCATCACCGCGACCTTCAGCCCCCTTACGCCTCCCCGCCCCGACGCGCCCAGCCGGTTCGCGCAGGCATGGAGCCGCGCGCTCGACCTGATGCAGAGCTTCGTCGCCGGGATGATCGTGACGATGGGCGTGATCGTTCCCCTGGCTTTGATCGCGTTGGTCGGCTACCTGATCTTCAGGGGACTACGGCCGCGCCTCACGAGCTAGACGTCCGTTCCAGAGTGGAAGGGTCGCGAGTCAACGGCCCTTCCAGTCGGGCGGCCGCTTCTGCAGGAACGCGGTCACGCCCTCGACCGTGTCTTCCGTTCCGAGGCAGACCGTCAGCATCCCCGCGAGGTACTCCAGCGCATCACGATGCGGCATGTCCTCGGCTCGGTAGAACGCGCGCTTGCCGAGCGCGGCGATGAGCGGGCTCTTCGACCCGAGTACCGACGTCAGCTCTCCCACGGCCTCGTCGAGTTGAGCCCGGGGAACCACGCGGTTCACGAAACCCCAGCGCGCGCCCTCGTCGGCGGGCATCCGACGGCCCGTCAACATCAACTCCAGCGCCACCTTGCGTGGAACGTCGCGCTGGATCACCGCCGTGATCATGAAGGGCCACAGGCCGATGTTGATCTCCGGTGTCCCTAGCTCCGCGTCGTCCACCGCGATCACGAGGTCGCACGCGAGCATCAGCCCGAATCCGCCCGCGAGCGCGTGACCGTTCACACGCGCCACGATCGGCAGTCGCAGTGCTCTCATCTGCTCGAACAGCGCGCCGATCTCAGCGCGAACGAAGTGCTCGTCCACCTTCGACCCCGCGGTCATCCCGCCCAGGTCACCGCCGGCGCAGAAAGCCCGATCACCGGTGCCGGTGAGCACGACGGCGTGCAGATCCCGATCCTTCTCCGCCTCCTCGAGCGCGGAGGAGATACCGGAGACCACCTCCGGGCTGATCGCATTGCGTCGCTCCGCGCGGTCGATCGCGATGGTCGCGACACCACCGGAGCGTTCGAAGAGGACCGCGCCTCGGTCGTTCAAGGAGCGAGAAAGGTCAGACGATCTCTAGGCGGCGAGCAAGTTCCTGGATCGCGGACGACGGGAAACGGCGGTGTCCGCCCAGCGTCATCACGTGCGGGATCTTGCCTTCCTTGGCCCAGCGAGAGACGGTCTTCGGGGAAACCCTGAGGATCTTGGCGGCCTCTGCCGTGCGGATGTACACATCGTTGTTGGAGCCGTTCTGCACCTCGGCCATACCCACCGGCGGGCCTCCTGGGTCTGTCGCGTCTGTCCGTATGGGGAGTATCGGCCGAATCGAGGCACTACCTGAGGGGAAACGAGGGCCGGTCCGAGGCGACAAAGACGGGCCGATTTCGGGTGGGCCGACAAGCGAAGGTCAGGCTTGTTCGAGCAGCGTTGCGATACGGGTCTTCAAGCCGTCGGGACAGGGGTTGGCGGTGCGGAGGCGAGCCATCAGAGAGAAGAGCTCCTGCTCCAGCCCGTAGCGCTCGAGACAGGGGGTGCACTCTTCGAGATGGACCTGGATGTCGAAGCGTTCCGTCTCCGAGAGGACCTCCCCGTCGAGGAAGAGGTAGGCCCGTTGGAGGGTCTCCCTGCAGACCTCGTTCACGGACGGTGCCCGTCTTTATCGCTCATGCCGTCTCCGGTGGGTTCGCTTTGGGCCGCGGCGCCGATGCCCCGGTCTTTTGCTAGCTCCCACAACCGCTTCTGGAGCGCTTTTCTTCCCCGATGGAGCCGCGACATGACGGTTCCCAGCGGAACCTCCATGATCTCGGCCATCTCGGCGTAGGAGAAATCTTCTACGTCCGACAGCACGACCGCAAGCCTGAATTGCTCGGGGAGGTCGTCCAAGGCCTGGATGATGTCGGAATCCACGACGGAATCCATGACGATCGACTCGGGGCTCCGGGTGTAGGCGGGGTCGTGGTTCTTCAGCTCCTGGTAGAGGTCGAAGTCCTCGACCTCCTCAGAGGAGAGCTTCTGAGGCTCCCTCTGCTTCTTCCGGTAGACGTTGATGTAGGCGTTGGTGAGGATCCGGAACAGCCAGGCTTTCAGGTTCGTGCCGGCCTCGAAGCGGTCGAAGGCCCGATATGCCCGAAGCATCGTCTCCTGGACGAGGTCCTCGGCGTCGGCGGGGTTGCGCGTCATCCTGAGCGCGCCGGCGTAGAGCGAGTCCAGCAGCGGGAGCGCGTCCTCCTGGAAGCGCCTCTTCTCGTCCGCGGAGAGGTCGACGGGCGTGGTCTCAGCCACGGGTTTTCGCTCCCCTGGCGGCGCGATCCAGCATCCCGGACTCGAAGCTGAAGAGACGCTCGCTGGTGGAGCGGTGGCGCTGCAGCGCGATGTCGACGAGCTCGTCGGCGAGGTCGGCGAAGGCGAGGCCGCTCGCCTCCCACAGGTAGAAGGCGAAGGAACCGGGGGTCGTGTTGATCTCCATCACCCAAGTCTCCCCGCTCTGCGGATTTAGGAAGGAGTCGATCCGCGCCACGCCGGACGCACCGATGGCCCGGAAGGCCTGCAGCGCGTTCTCCTGGATCTGCTTGGTGGACTCTTCGGAGATGGGGGCCGGGATCCTGCGGTCGAGCGAGGCCATCCCTGTGGCGGATTTTGCCCCGAACGGAGCCTCCCCCGCCGACGACCCCGAGCTCTTCCCGCCCCTCATGTACTTGTCCTCGAAGGAGAGGAACTCCTCCCAGGCCACCGGTTGCTCGCACACCGATGCCCGCGGGTCGCGGCCGCCGCCGCCGAGGACCGAGCAGTTGATCTCGACGCAGTTCTCCATCGCCTTCTCCACGAGGACGCGGGAGTCGTATCGCGCCGCCACCTCGACGAGTTCTTTCAGGGCGCCGCGGTCGCGGGCTTTGCCGATCCCGACGCTGGAGCCGGCCTTCACCGGCTTCACGAAGGCCGGATAGGCAACCTCGCTCTCGACCCGGTCGAGACTCGCCTCGAGCCGATCGGGCCGGTCCATGTCGATCAAGACGTCGCGGACGAGGGGAAGGCCGACCCCCTTGAACGCGGTCTTCATCGCGACCTTGTCCATCCCGACGGCTGAAGCGGCTACGCCGGAACCGGCGTACGGCAGCCCCGCAAGCTCGAGCGCGCCCTGCAGTGTCCCGTCCTCGCCGTAGGTGCCGTGGATGGAGGGGATCACGACGTCGAGAGCGACCTGGCGGGACGGCTTGAGCCGGCCGCCCTGGATCAAGAGGCCGCCGAAGCCGTGGGTCGACGGCAGCAGGGCCTCGTCACCCGCCTGTTCCCAGCGGCGATCCCGATAGACGGAGAGGTCGTTGAGGGCGGAGCCGGTGAACCAGCGCCCATCGCGGTCGACGTAGATGGGGACCACGTCGTGGCGCTCCTGCAGGACCGCCATCAACTGATGGGCGGACACGATAGACACCTCGTGCTCGACCGAGCGGCCCCCGAAGATCACTCCAACCCGCATGGCGGGGCAGTCTAGTGGCCGGGTAAGACGCGGCCTCGGGGGCAGTGCAGGAGGGGTCAGCCGCCGCTTTTCGACAAAACGTGCGTTTAACGCACGTTTCATACGAGAGCGTGGCGCGTTGGGGCTAGTGCTCGTACTGGTCGGGAAGATCGTTTTCGAACAACACGACGTCCCCGGGCTGGAGCCGCCCCTGAAGTTGCTGCGTCGCCTCTTCGAGCGAGTCCACCGACACCACCTCGGCCCTCCCGCCGGCGGCACCCGCGAGGAGGGCGTCGCGGTTGAGTGACGCGACGAAGATGACCGTGTCGGCGACGTCCGCGGCCCGGCGGCCGAACCTCTCGTTCTCCTCCGCTTGCAGGGGGCCGAGCTCGACGATGCCGGGGGTGACCACCACGCGCTTGCGCGCCGGCATGGCCGCGAGCACTTCGAGGGCCGCGGCCGCGCCCTCTGGGTTCGAGTTATAGGCATCGTCGATCACGGTCACTCCGCCGGCGCCCTGGATCACCTGAAGACGGTGCTCCACCGGCTCGAGCGCGGCGATCCGTTCGACCAGGTCCCGCAGCGAGCGTCCGCTGACGGTCGCTACCGCCACGGCCGCCAGGATGTGCCCGAGCGCGTGACGACCCAGGAGCCGCGTGGTCACCCTGGCCTGGTCGCTCCCAGTGACGACGGTGAAAGAGGTGCCGGCCGACGCCGTCTCTATGTCGCGCGCGGTGACGTCCGGCCGTCCCTCCGCATCCAGCCCGTACCGAACCAGCCGCACGTTCGTCGTCGCGTCGGCGAGCTTCCTAACCTCGGGGTCGTCGACGTTCATGACCGCGGTGCCGTCGCTGCCGAGACTCTCCACGATCTCGTACTTGCCCCTTCGGATCGCGTCCATCGAGCCGAACCGCTCCAGATGCGCGGGTCCGATCGCGGTGAGGACTCCGATCGTCGGGCGGACGAACCGGCACAGCTCCGCGATCTCGCCGACGCCGTACGCGCCCATCTCGACGACGAAGTACCGGTGGATGGGCTGCAACTGCTCGTTGATCGTGCGACACACGCCCAGCGGGGTGTTGAACGAGCCGGGTGTCGCTAGGACCTCGTTCGTCGGGCCGATCAGTCGCTGGATCGCGAACTTGGTCGAGGTCTTCCCAAACGAGCCGGTGACACCGATGACCCGCGGCGAGACCTCGTCGAGCTTCGCCTTCGCCTTGCGGAGGTAGGTCGCATTGATCGTGCGCTGAACCGGCGCCATCAAGATGTCGGCCAGGATCAGTAGGCGCGGGAGCCCGAAGAAGAGCAGCGCGATCATCGTCCCGCACGTGACGAGGTCCCACGGTGTCCCCAAGGTGACGTGGACGACGCCCGACGGGACGAGCACACCGAACACCGAAAGGAGCGTGCCGGTCACCAACAGCCGCCAGGCCCGGCCCGTCATCACGAGCGGCTTCTTCTGCGGGAACGAGATCATGAAGAGCCTGCGCTCCGGATTCGCGCTGCACCACGCGAGGAAGCGCTTGCGCTTGTACCCCTCGAGTTGGAAGACGTGCAGAGCGCGCCGCAGACGGAAGAACTGGAGCACGCCGAAAGCGGGAACGACCACGTAGATGATCACTCGCAAGACCCAGGAGTAGAAAGGGAAAGGATCCGGGCGCATCAACTTCCTACGCCCAGGAAGTGGCGAACGACGACGCAGAACCGCTCGGGCTGATCGAGGTAGGCGAAGTGTCCGGCCCCCTCGAAGACGACGAGGCCCGCATCCGGGATGAGCTTCTCCATCGTGCGGCCGTGTTGCAGGGGGGCCGCGTCGTCGTCACTGCCCCAGATCAAGAGCGTCGACGCTTGGACCCGCGGCAAGACGCTCTTCATGTCCTCGTTCACGACCTTCACGAGGATCGGGCGCATCTCTCCCGCGTCGCGGTAGTCACTGGACTGGATTCGCTCGTACAGCGCGTCCCGCAGCTGCTCGCCGGATGGACCGAACTTTGCGAGCGTCCTAGCGCCCTTCGACACACCTCGCTTCAACCGCGCCTGCAGCGACGGCGGCGTCCGCAGACCCGAGGACCCCTGGAGCACGAGCTTGTCCACCAAGGACGGATGTGTCGCGGCTAGATAGAACGAGGTCTTGGCGCCGAACGAATGGCCGACGAAGTGAGTGCGCTGGAGGCCGAGCTTGCCGAGGACGTCGCGGACGAACGTCGCGTAATCCGCGGTCCCCCAGGTGCCGCTCGGAACAGAAGACTCACCGAACCCCGGGAGGTCGAGAGCGACGACGCGGAACGATGCGCTGAGGCAGTCGATCACCGGTGTCATCGACTCGATCCGACCGCCCCACCCGTGCAGAACCACGACGGGATCACCCGAACCGCGTTCGAGGAGCCGTGTGCTCTGGCCCCCGACCTCGATAGATGTCTCGCCCTGTGCGCTCACCGCCCGAGTATCCCCGCTGCCGATCACCCGACGCCGCTATCGACGAAGGTCCCCGGGGCCACGCTGTAGGCACTCACGTCCGGCCGCGCCTGAACTTCGTCATGAAATACCGACTGAGTCGACCTCCGGTGCCAATGTTCGGCGTTCGCGCCCGCCGGTCGGAGGGTGGCGCCGACTTCGCTATCATGGCCGGGCAGGGTGGAGCAGTCTGGTAGCTCGCCGGGCTCATAACCCGGAGGTCGCGGGTTCAAATCCCGCCCCTGCAACCATAAAGGCCCTGGTAACGGGGCCTTTACTTTTTCTGGGTCTAGCGCCGAACAGCCGATTTGCTAACGGCCGGAGCCCCAGCGCCCGTCGCGCCGGCTCATCAATCGGTCCGCCAGGGTCACGCCGAGGACCAGAACGATTGCTCCACCACCCAGGTTGATCGCCGTTTCCCATCCGTCGCTCACCTGTCGTTGGAGTAAGTAGCCAAATCCATAGACGGCAATGAGGGTTACCACGACCAACCATGCTGGCCAATCTCGTGGACTCATCTTCATGTTGGGTCAGCTGGCCTTCGCGATCTGGACGTCGTAGGTGCCCGATGACGATACTGCTGGGGTATGAGGAGACCACGCGGATTTAGCAGAGGCGTGCTATCCGAAATCTCTCTGCTGCGTCTCTGATGATCTCCAGGCAGCCCGGACCAGCGGGGGAGGTAGCGAGTACGCTTCTTCGATGCTTCTACTCGCGTTGCTATTCGTCCTCGTTCCGCTCGGTATCAGTTTCCTCATTCCCTCCCTACGCGTTGCGACTGTCATATCGCTGACCAGCGCCGCGATGGCGTGGTTGTTCATCGCAAGATTCACCTACCTACAACCGATTCCTTTGAACGAGCCGGAGTGGTGGGGCGGATTAGCGATCATCTCTACGCTCACCGCGATCGGAGTCATCATGGGCGTCTTCATGCGCCGTCGGCAGACACGCTCGCTACGGAACAGCGAACCCTAACCGTCTCAGAATCCCTCGGCTGGTCGTGGTCTGGGTTATCGAGCAAGGACTCGAGCGACCGTCTGGGGGTGCCACTTGCCAAGTTCCTACCAGAGGACTTCGGTAGCCCCCCGGTAGCCCCTCCCTGCACGACTCGATAAGACCAAGCTCTCCGAGTTCTCGGTTCACCGGCCTGTAACCGCAAGTAGAGCCCTGATTTGCAGACCGCGTAGCACCCATTGCCACGGCCGCAATCACGGTCATGCCCGGAGGTCGCGGGTTCAAATCCCGCCCCTGCAACCAGTCAAAGGCCCTCTCACGAGGGCCTTTTTCTCGTTCTGCTGGAGGTGGGGCACCAGGAAACCCGTGGTCGACGCAGAAGAATGGTGAGTGAAACCCCGTCTGGTGCGCTGCGTTGTGGCGGCGCTACTGCTCAGCGTCACCGTTCTTCCGGCAAGAGCGATCTCCGCAGAACCACCCTCCCGCTCCGTGATGCCTCCTCGCCCGCTTTGCTGCGGCAACGGCGTGGCCCTGCAGGGCGATCGCCTGTTCATGAACCACGCGGCCCTTGACCGGATCAGCCGGATCAACGTCGACACCCGCTCTATCAAGGTCTTGGCGAGTGAACGAGACCCTGACGACGAGGAGCTGGTGACACCGGACGACCTGTGGATCGACCGCAAAACCGGCGACATCTACGTAACCGAGATCCTCGTTAACAGGGTGACGCGTATCTCTCCGGACGGAACGCGGACCACGATCGTCGCCGGGTTCGCGGACGGAACCGCTCACCCGAACGCGATCACCGGGCTGCGCCGGAAGGGCGAGGACCTGCGGCTATTCATCACTATGGTGTCGTTCGAACCCGACTCGAAGACCGGGATCTACGAGATCGATCCCCAGCGGCGCTTCCCGCCCCGGCTTGTGTATGGAGCCGCGGGTGGCCAAGTGATCTACGGCCACGGGATGCGAGCGCCGAATGCCATGGAGTTCGATCGCCGGGGACGAAGGCTCTACGTGCCAGAAACGTATGGCGGAAACGTCTACGCGGTCGACGTCGACGAGCACACTGCGCGCCTCGTCTACAGAGGACGTTCTAAGACGACCAATGCAACCGCAGTGCGGTTCGCGCGCGACGGGTCTCTGTTGTACGCGGAACAGAGCTCCGGCCGCCTTTTGCGACTCGATCCCAAGGGTCCGGCATCACAGGAGCCGGAGGTCATAGCGCGCCTCAACCCGGGCATCGACGGTATCGCCGAGCACCGCGACGGGCGTATCTTCCTGTCTAACTTCCGCTTCGGCGGTCTAAGCGTCGTTCATAACAGCGGGCGCGTCTCGCAGCTATTTCGCCTCTCGCTCTCGTTGCCGAACGGCGTTACACCGCTGGAGGACGGACGCATCGCGGTCGCGGACCTCGGCTCCCTCGCACTCGTCAATCCGAATCGCGAACGACGCCGCCTGTCTCGCCCGAAGCAGTTCCTACGGGACAACTTCGACATAGCGGTGGGAGTGGCGACGACAGGAGGTTGCGACGTTTACGCCACGGGTTTCTTCCGCGGAACACTGCAACACGTCGATGTGTGTGAGCCGTCGAAGCCGCACACAGAGATCGTCCGCCGAAGGACGTTCGTTGCCGCGTGGGACATCGCTGCGCGAGATTCGGAGCTCTGGGTAACGGATGCCACCGGAAGCGTCTATCACGTGACCGGGGTGAACGGCGCGGATCAAGCCCGGGCGCGCCTGCTCCTGAGCGGCCTCGCCAATCCCACCGGCATCGCGATCGGCGACGGTGTGCTGTACGTGTCGGAATCGGACGGAGACCAGATCCGCCGGATCGACCCCGTCACCGGCGCCACGACGGGCGTCATCACCGGTCTTGACGAGCCAGAGGGCCTGGCGGTTGAAGCGGATGGTTCCATCGTCGTCGTGGAAGCAGGTGCCGGGCAACTCGTTCGCGTGCGCCCCGACGGCGAGCGCGAGGTCGTCCTTCATGATCTGAAGACCAACATCCGCGGGATAGGCCCACTAGCCTTCGTGAACTTCTACTCCGATGTCGCGCTGACCGCACGTGGAGACATCCTCGTGACGTTGCCGAAGAAGGGCTCGCTGCTCGAAGTTTCCGACTGACCACCGCGCTCTCCTCGACACGCGAACATGCCCCACCAGGATGAGCTCAGCCCACTGAGAGAGGAACCGCGTGCTCAGCGCGCTCCCGCGGGTGAACCGCTACCGTTCGCAGCCTCGCAAGGTCTCGCCTGAGCTACATGTATCTTCGTCTGGACCGCCCGCGAGAAGGTCGATCGCCGCACCGCCGTCAAGGCGGTCCGAGTCGTAGCCGCCGTACAGCGAGTCATCGCCTCCTGCCCCGGAGACCTCATCGTCTCCGTAGCCACCCGTGATCGTGTTCGGACCATCGTCCCCGCGGATGACATCCGCGGACCAGGAGCCGATGACCCCCTCGATCCCGAGGAGGACATCTCGGTCGTTCTCCTCCAAGCCGACGCCCGTCGCGAGGTCGACCCTGACGCCACTGGAGTTGCGATACGTCACCGTGTCGATGCCCTCGCCTCCGTCGACGTCGTCACTCCCCGACGCAGCGTCCAGGATGTCATCACCCCCTCCGCCCCGAAGGGTGTCCTCACCCTCCGCTCCCGTCAACACGTTGCTCCCTGAGTCGCCGATCAACACGTCCCCGAAGAACGACCCCATCACGGCCTCGACCTCGGCGACCGACGCGTCTCCCTCTCCTAGCGCGATCCCCTGCGACAGGTCGACGGTCACGGGGACGTTCGAGCCCTCGAAGTTGAGGAAGTCCCTGCCTTCGCCACCGATGTAGGTGTCGTTGCCACGCGATGTCTCCATCTGGTCGTCCCCGGCGCCACCGACCAAGCGGTCGTCGGATGCGTCCTGGTCTCCGGACACGAGTTGGTCGATCCCCTCTCCACCATCGACGTCGTCGGCTCCGCCACCCGCTCCCACTCGGTCATCGCCGCCTCCGGCCCGGATGACATCGTCACCGCGACCGGCATCGATGAAGTTGGGGTCATCGTCGCCCACGAGGGTGTCCGCGAAGGTCGAGCCCCGTAAGCCGTCGATACCGATCAACCGATCGGAGCCAGCGCCGCTCGCGACGCCCATAGTGAGGTCCACCTCGACGGACTCCCTGGAGCCCGTGAAGAACGCAAACGCGTAGGCGCGGTGAGCATCGAGGATGTCGTCTCCGCTCCCGCCGACAAGCCGGGTGAGGGTACTGGCGCTGCGCGCGATCAGCCGGTCGGCGCCGGCGCCCCCGCCTAGGAGGTTCCCCGTGTTCGAGTACCCGGAGAAGCCGTAGATCACGTCCGCGCCGGCGCCCCCTCGGGCGCTCTCGAAGAAGTCGCTCGACCCAACATCTACCAAGTCGTCACCGCGACCAGCGCGGATGCTGTCGTCGTCACCGCCGCCACAGATCAGGTCGTTACCGCCGCCTCCATCGATCCGGTCGGGGCCCCCCAAGCCGACGATGACATCGGGGCGCGGCGTCCCGCGGAGGTCGTCGCGCCCGCTGGTTCCGACGATCGTCGCCCGCTTGCCGAAGCACGTGACCGACGAGCCTGCGCCCGCGACGCCACCGAGCAAGCTCAGGCCGAGCCCTAGCAGCGTCGCGGCTGTCAGGCTCCGAGGCATGGCAGGTTTCACGATCTTGCCGTCCGGTGGTCACTCATCGTTCTTTAGACGTCCGACGTCATCCATCCGCTGCTTGGGCTGGGAAAAAGCGTCCGAAGAAAACCGCAGCGGTGGAGCAGTGGACGCTTCAGGCGGCGGCGAACACCAGCTCGATCTCGTCGGGGTCATGGACGACGGCCGCTGGGGCCTCTTGGCCGACCGGCTGCCCAAGGTCAGACACCCGTTTCCGCAGCTCCTCTAGATCTCCGGCGTCACTTACTGCGAACACGATGCGGTCCAGGCCCGCGCGATGTCGAGGTGCAGCGCGGCCCCCGCGCGATCTCCAGACGTTGCTTCCGATGTGGTGGTGATAGGCGTTGGACGAGAAGAACCTGGCGCTGTCACCGATCCTCGCGGTGACATCGAGCCCGAGCTCGTCGCCGTAGAAGCGCGTTGTTGCCTCGATGTTGGAGACCTGGAGATGCACGTGGCCGACGTCTGTTCCCAAAGGAGCGCCGGCTTCAACCGCGCCCCGTCCGCGACCAGCGTCCAGCAGGCCCTCTAGGTCGACCGGGAGTGACGGCATCGGAACCAGCATCCCGTCCCTCGGGCCTGGCCACTCCTCGACCGGGCGGTCCCAGTAGAGCTCGACGCCGTTGCCCGCGGGATCGTTCACGTAGAGAGCCTCGCTGACGAGGTGGTCGCCCGCTCCGACCTCCAGCCCCGCATCCACCAACCGCGCGAGGGCGTCTCCGAGTGCTGGGCGCGTAGGGAACCTGATCGCGGTGTGGAACAGACCGGTTGCGGCGGGATCAGTGGGTCCGGTGACCCCGGCGCTATCAAGCATGAGAAAAGGGGCTCCCCCACCAGCGCCGAGGCTCGCCTGCGACCCATCGCGTTCCACAACCCGAAGACCGACGACGTCCCGGTAAAAAGCAACCGCAGCGTCGAGATCCGTCACGCGCAGATCGACCCGAACGATGTGGTCGATGAGCGTGCTTTTGAAGAGCTCCGGCCTGTACGTCGTCGCCGACACGTCCACCTCCTAGCTGCCTGTGGTGAGCTCAGTCACTCGACTTCGCACAGGACGGCAGCTTCCCTGGGACGTGATTGCCGCTCAGCGGCAACCAGGTCCCAAAGAAGCTATTTGTCGGCGGGTTCAGTCTCCGATTGCTCGCCGTCGGCTTCGTTCTGCCAGCCGGCCCCCTCCCCGGGAGCCTCCTGGGCCTCTTTCGCCTTCTCCTCGTAACTCTCTTCCTGTTGCTCCACTGCAGATCCTCCTTCGTCCGTGCTCGACCCTGCTATCGCGAAGCCGTCCCCAGCAGGCGCCCGAGCCTTTGGATCAGGCGTCCGTACGTTTCGAAGTCTCCTTCGGCCAAGGCGTCCTGAGCTCGCTCGTAGAGCCGCGCTGCCTCCTGGAGGACCTGCTGCAGCCGCGCGTCGTCCTCGTCGGGGCGACCGGGTCCCTGTCGATCATCCGGCTCCTGCGGCTCGACCGGCTCCGTCGGCGCCGCCGGCTCCTCGAGATCGAACAGCGCCGCAAGTGCCTCTTCGAAGGTGTCTTCCATCACGACCTCTTCTCCGAGCACCATCACGACCTTCTTGAGCTCGGGGATCCCGCCGGCGTCCGCGGCGGTCACGAACAGTGGCTGCACGTAGAGGATCGCCTCTTCGATCGGCAGGATCACCAACGAGCCGAACGAGACGTTAGACCCCTGCTGGCCCAACAACGTGAGCTCGCGCGAGATCTCGACATCTTGGTTGATGAGGTTGTCCACCTGCACGGGCCCCGGCACCGTGATCTGACGTGGGAACTGCAGGTTGACGAGTTCCCCGTAGTGATCGGGATCCGATCGCGCGGCCATGAAGGCGATCATGTTCGGGCGCGCCTTGGGCGTGAAGGGTCGGGTGAGGACGAACTCTTGCTCGGTTTCGCCCGGAAGCTGGAACAGCAGATACGTCGGGCTCAGCAAGCCCTCGCTCGTGACGCTGTCACCGGTGATCTGCGGGGCGCGGGGGACCTCCCACTCGTCCCCCTTCGAGTAGAAGTCCATGGCGTCTTTGATGTGATACGTGCGATAGACCTCTGACTGCAGCTTGAACAGGTCCTCCGGGTATCTGAAGTGCTCTCTCAGCTCCTCGGAGGGCGCGTCGTCGGTGAACAGCGCCGGGAAGATGTCGCGCCACGCTTGGATCAAAGGATCCTCGTCGTCGATGGGATAGAAGGTCATCGTCCCGTCGTAGGCGTCGACGGTGACCTTCACGGAGTTCCGCACGTAGTTGATGTCGTCGCTAAGGGTTCCCGTCGCCTCGCCGGTGATCAAGCCAGAGTCGTACCGCTGCGAGTACGGGTACCACTGCGTCGAGGTGTAGGCGTCGATGATCCAGACGAGGCGCCCCTCGACGACCGCGGGATACGGATCCTGATCGACCTGGAGGAAGGGCGCAGCGCGCAACACACGATCACGCACGTTGCGATAGATGAGCACCTTCGACTGTGACGTGATGAGGTTGGACAGCACGAAGTTCGGATCCCCCTCGCGGACCGCGAAGGCAAGCTTCCTCCCCAGGCCACCGACCGCGATGCCTCCCTCGCCTTCGTAGCTGCTGCGTTCGGCGCCCTCATCGGTCTCGTAGTCGAGCTCTTCCTGCTTCGACGCCACGATCGAGTACTCGTCGTCGTCGAAAGCCTCGCCGTAGTAGATGCGCGGCTGTTCCGGCTCCAAAGCCTGTGCTGCAGGGTCGGTGGTGCCGGGGATGTTCCGTACCAGGAAGTCCGGCTGTCCCGCCGTGGTCAGTTCGTTGGCGAGGCTCGCGACCAGTCCGTACCCATGCGTGAACTGGAGATGGATGTTCGCCCACTTCTGCGATGCGGCGGGCAGGTCCTCCAGCGACAGCTCGCGAGCCGAGAGCAGCACCTGGCGCGTCTCACCGTCGATCTCGTACCGGTCTATGTCGACGTCGGGAAAGCTGTAGTAGGTCCGGATCGCCTGTAACTGCGCGTATGCCTGCTCCAGGATCTCGGGATCCCACAGACGGACGTTCTGAAGGAGGGATTCGTTCGCTTCGACCTGTTCTGCCGTCAGGTCGGTCGACGCGGGATACGACCTCGTCTCGACGTCATCCTCGGCCAGCTTGAAGGCTTGGCTCGTCGCCTCGATGTTCCGCTTTATGAAGGGTTCCTCACGTTGCGGCTCCTGCGGCTCGACCGAGAACCGCTGCACGAAAGCGGGCCACACTCCTCCCGCTAGGAATGCGACCGCGATCCAGATGCCGACCGCGGCCAGTGGCAGCGACAGCCGCCGGAACCTGATGTTGACCAGGAACAAGATCGCCGAGATGACAGAGATGACCGCCAGCAGTCGAAGGGCCGGAAGCTGCGCGTGGACGTCGGTGTAACTGGCTCCCGTGACCACGCCGCGAGGTGAGAAGTTCAGGTGGAACTGCCCTAGGTAGTACTGGGCCGCCTTCACGAGCGCGATGAGCCCGAGCAACACCGAGATGTGAGCGAGTGCGCCCGCCTCCATCCCGCGCAGCCCCCGTTGCGGCCGGATCGCGCCGAACAGGTAATAGGTCGCGATGGTGAGCACCAGTGTCAGGAAGATCATCGACCACAGCTGATCGAGGATCCGGTCGTAGAAGGGCAGCTCGAACACGTAGAACGAGACGTCGCGACCGAACTGTGGATCCTGCACTCCGAAGCTCTTGCGATTCGCCCACAAAAGGACCAGCTGCCACGCCGAGCTGGCGAAGAGCCCGGTGAAGAACCCGATCACGAGCGCGATCGCGAGCCGGATCCTTCGGTAGAACGGCGCGATCATCTCTCGGTACTGGTCGAGCGGGTCGTTCGCCGCCACCGTCAACGAGTAAACCGGGCCGGAGCGACCGGCGATCCAGAGGTTGACCCACAGGAACGCCGCCACCAGGAGTCCGGTAACCGCTCCGACCGCGAACTGCGCCGTCAAGCCCGTCCACAGCACCGACTCGATCCCGAGCTCCTGGAACCAGAGCAGGTCCGTATAGAAGTAGGCGATGAAGTTCGACAGCAGGAACAACACCAGCACGGCGCCGGCGACGATCGCCTTCTTGGGGACCGCGGGTCTGGGAGAAGCGCGACGAACCATCCGCCGCAGAGTAAATGCTGGGCACGGCTACGCCGGCGTCGACCCGCTCTTTCGCGTCATATCGATCGTGAGGTGGACACTTGGATCGACCTCGGCGCCGAGGATCTTCAGACGGTCCGGTTCAGTCAATCCAAGCCGCCGTCGAGAAGTCCCGTCTGCTGATCGGTCGGCGACGGAGATGGCGACGGCTGTGGTGGCAACTGATCTTCGACGTCTTCGAAAGCACACTCGGCCGTGTTGCCGCACTCGTCGGGCGGCGGAGGCTTCGGTTTCTCGGGGTTATCCGGGTCGTCGGGCTCCTGCGGCTCCTGCGGCTCGGGCGGGTCGTTGCCCTCGGCGGCAGCGGTGGGCCCGCTGAACGTCGGGGCTACGGCTCCGCCGGTCTCCGACGCCGCCGCCGCAGCAACCGTGAACGCAGCCTTCCCGTTTCCCTTGGCTGCAACGACGCCGGTGCCGAGGATGATCCGCTCCAGCTGTGCCACGACGGGTTGCGTCTCGACCCTCATGATCTTCGCCGCCACACCCCACCGCGCGCCTTGGTCGAAGAGGCCGAAGGCGGACTGGAAGCCCCGTCTCAAGGAGCCGTCGGCATTGCGCGCGATCGTGAACCCGATCAGGAGATCCGCAGGCTCGCGCCGGAGGTACGGCTTCATGAAATCGACGTTGCCGCCGTTGATCAACGCGCTGAAGTAGCCGAGCGACGGCCGCTCGCGCCCGAGTTGGTTTCCCAGCCCACGCGCCAGCAGCGCGAGTTGCTCTTCCAGGGTCACGACATCTTCGAGCAGGGACTGATCCCACGGGTCCTTCACGTCGAGCCGGTACGGCCGCGTCTGGGTCGGAAGGTCACCTGCGACGATCGTGGCCTGGAACAGAGTCGGCAGCGTCACGTCGGTCTGCCCAGGAGCATCGAGGTTCAGCTGCCCCGTATACACGGCCGCTCGTACGGAGCCGAAACCCCGGTCGACCCGGAACGCGGCCTCCGAGGCGCGTCCCGTGACGCCGTCGACGGTTACCCGTGTCGCGTCGGCGACCTGCATCAGGAGCTCTCCGGTCTCGGCCTCGACAGAGGTCGTGGAGGTGACTACGACCTTGCCCCCGCCCTGCATCTCGCCGTGGCGAACGTCTGGTCCGCCCGCGAGCGCGAACCTAGCGAGCGAATCTGCCTCGGTCACGATGACATCCCCGGGCTCGAGCTCGAGCCGGTTCTCGACGGCGATCGTCTCTCCGTCGCGGATGACGTTCACGATGCCGGACACGAGCCGGAGCTCCATGTCGCTCAGGGAACGGTCGTCCGCGCACGCAACGCCTGCGAGAACCAGAAGGGCGAGACACAGTGAGATCTTCTTCATAGGCCTACTGAGTAGTTTCGTCACGCCCCTTCTGTGCCTTGAGTCCGTTATATGCACAGTCTGACGAGCCTCTGTCGCCGAGGAAATAGCCCGAATGGACTACTTCTCACCCGCGCCCGCCACCGCCGGATCGCCGGCGGGGGTGCCTGCAGCGCCATTCGCCGGAGGGCCGTTGGTGGGCGCACCATCCGCCGCGGGTGCGCCCTCCGGCGCGTCGACGGCCTTGCCTCTGGTCCGGACGGCCGCCGGGATGCTGATCGTGAGCTTCGTACCCTGGTCGAGCTCACTCTCGACCGTCACTGTGCCGTCGTGAGCCTCGATGATCCGCTGGACGAAGGCGAGCCCGAGGCCGAGCCCGCCGTACGAGCGGGTTTCCGATCCGTCCAGCTGGTGGAAGTCCGAGAAGATCTTCGAGATGTCTTCGGGAGGGATCCCGATGCCCTCATCCGTTACGGTGATTTCGACGTGGCGGTGCCGGCGGTCGTCACCAGACGCTCCACCACCGGTCGCCGCCAACCGGATCGCGCCGCCGCGGGGGGAGAACTTCACCGCGTTGTCGAGAACCTCTTCCAGCGCTCGCTGGATCAGCCTCTGGTCTCCCGAGACGCGCGGGAGGGCGGGACTGACCTCAGCCACGATCCTGTGGCTCGTCGACTTCGCGTCCCACTGCTGAGCCAGCGTCTCCACCATCTCGCCGATCTCGATGGGCTTGCTGCGGGGAGCGAGCCGGCCCGCCTCCATGGCGGAGAAGTCGACCAGCAGCTGGATGATCCGTTCGAGACGAGATGTTCCCTCGAGGATGCCGCCGACGAACTTCTTGACCTTGTCGGGGGGGACCTCTTTGCGTCCGAGGATCTCGGCGTAGCCCTTGATCGGGGTAAGCGGCGTGCGCAACTCGTGCGAGATGTTCGCCAAGAACTCCGACTTCATCCGCTCGACCTCGCGCTCGCGCGACATATCTCGCAACACCGCCACGCCACCCGCGACATCGCCCTCTTCAGCGGTCAGGATCGCGCTGACGACCGTTACCGGCACCCGCTGGCCGTTCTTCTTCTGGAGGAAGACGTTGTCGACCGAGCCGGCGGCGAGGTCGAAGATCGGTAGCGGGATGCGTTCGCCGTGAGCGTCGCAAGCCGCCAGCACCTTCTCGACGGGCTTCCCGATCGCGTGCCGTGCCTTCAACCCCGTCAGGAGCTCAGCCTCCCGGTTAAATGCCAGCACCTTGTGCTCGGCATCCGTTGCGACAAGCCCGTCGGCCATGGACTGGATGATCGTCTCGATGCGAGCCCTCAACCTGTGCTCCTCGCGCGCCGCGCTGCGCAGGTCGTTCGTCATCTTGAACAGCGACGAGGTCATCTGGTTGAACGTCTCGCCGAGACGCCCGACCTCGTCGTCTCCCGCCACGTCTGCTTGTGCGCTCAGGTCTCCCTCCCGCACGGCGGTCGCGGTTCGCGTCAGTGACTGGATCGGGCTCGTGATGCGCCGCCCGGAGAAGTAGGCCAGCAGCAGCGCGATCGCACCGACGCCGAGGGCAACGATGAAGAGGATCCTCGTCAGCTCAACGCGCGTGTCGACGATGCTCTCCGCCGGAGACGACAGGACAAGGGTCGCGACCTGGCCTCCCCCTTGACTGTCGAGCGTGGCGAAGGCGCTGAAGAAGGAGCGGCCCCGGAGCACCTGCCGCGACACCACCGGCTCATCCACCGCGCTGATCTGGGTCTCGATGTCTCTTGGGACCAACCGCGCGTCGCGGACCGCAGGCGGAAGCGTCGAGGCGATGGTCCTCCCGTTCAGAACCAACGACGCCCTCGCCGCGAGTCGATCGGAGATCTTCTCTACGTCGAGCTGGTTGATGAAGCGGCCCGCGGCGATGATCCCGGCGGTGCGGTTCGGCTGCACCGGGTCTTCCACCCTTCGCGCCGCCAGGTTCGCGACCAGCGTCTCGCCGATCTCGGTTGGGCTGGCGGCGAAGTCCGTCGCGCCCTTCGCTACCTGCGTCACCACCTTCGTCCCGGCGATCTTGAGGATCTCGATGCGGGACAGGCGCCGAGGAACGGCGTCGGTGTCGGCAGCGTCGAACCCCAAGATCGCGCCGCGGGGGTCCAGGATCATCACGAAGTCGAACTCGAGGAACTTCAGCTCGTCGATGATGTCGTTCGCCAGCCCATCCAGGTTTCCGCCCGCCGCTACAGGGACCTGGACCGTGTCCTCCAGGGTCGTCACCACCTCGACGTCTCCGGCCAACTCGCTTGTCGCGTCGTTCTCGAGCTCGTTCACGACGTTTCCAAGCTGCCGATCGAGCTGGGCGAGCTCGCCCTTCTCGACGTTGTTCGTGAGCACACCGGTGAGTGCGGACGCGAGCGCGAGGACCACCATCACCAAGAGGGCCGCGAACGATGCGACGAAGCGCGTGCGGATGCTCGAGCGAACCGCCGACCACAGCCATGCCGACATAGCGAGGTACCCCGCCAGCTTGAACCCATGGGCGGCATAGGCGAACGTCGTCACGGCTCCGGTTCCGAAGCTTGCCTGGGGATCGAACGCCGTCAGCACCTCGGATACGGCGACGGCCAGCGCGCCCAGCGCTAACCGGCGATACGCCCGCGGCCCGTTCTTGAACGAGCCGGAAAGAGCGCTCACGGCAAGAAGGGTCGCGGCGCCCGCGGGGGCGAACAGGAGAGGCTGCTGGATCGCGACGACGGCGCCGGCGGAAGTGCCGGCCCTGAGCCCGCCCGAGATCCCGACGAAGACGAACGCTAGCCCTGCGGCGCGCGCGGCCACCAGCAGCTGCTCACCATCCGCCTCGAAGGCGTACTCGCCGATGACGAAGGAGCCTCCGTGTAAGACCTGCGCGAGCGCCAGGATCACGAACCCAACGGCGGCGGTGATCCTGTTCGAGGGGTCGCCCGGAACCAGCGACCGGCGCGTGAGAGCGAGGATCGCCCCTCCGGCAGAGACCAAGAAGCCGAGGAACTCGATCGAGAAGTGCAGCGGGACCGCCATGAAGCTCTCAAACATCGTGAACAAGTGTCCCACGGCTTGCCGACGCTCTGCATTCGGTCGCGCCCACTTTTATCCCGACGGCAGCCCCTCCAGATAATCGAGAGCATCGTCGAACGTGGCCACTGCCACCACCTCGATCTCATCGGCGACCCGTTCCGCCGCAGCGGCGTTGCCGGCGGGGGCAAGGAAGATCTCGGCCCCCTCTTCCTCGGCGCCTGCGACCTTCTGTTCGACGCCGCCTATCGGCCCTACCCCACCGTCACACCCGATGGTCCCCGTTCCCGCCACCTTCCGGCCCCCGGTCAGGTCCTCGGGCGTTAGCTGGTCGTAGAGGGCAAGCGTCATCATGAGCCCCCCAGAGGGGCCGCCGATCTTCCCGGTGTCGAAGGTGACGTCGAAGCCGGGGTCGAACGACCGGTTCACGTCGTCCATGAAGACCCCGATGATCGCCGAGTCGGGATCGTTCGGGTCCTGGATCGTCCCGACGTCGAGCGTTCGCTTTTCGCCGTCTCTCTTGAGCCCGATCGTGAGCTCGCGGCCGGGCTCGTAGCTTCCGATCACGCGGCCGACCTCGCAGGTGGTGGCCACCGGTTGGCCCTCGACCGACACGATGATGTCTCCTTCGATCAACAAACCGTCGGCGGGCGCGTTGTCGGCCGTCTCGATCACCCTGGCCCCGTCACCGGTCGGCCGGGCCAGCCCCAAAGCCGCCAGCGCGACCTCTTGGGCCGCCTGCTTGCTGCGACGCATCTCCACCTTCTGCGCCTCGATCAGCTCGTCGAGCGACTGCCCGCCGGTCACCTCCTCCTTCATCACGATCGCCGTGGACTCGTCGAACGAGCTCTTGATGACCTCCGCCAGCGTCACCTGCGGATCGACGCTGACCGTGGTGAGGAGGAGGCTTCCTTCGGACGAATATGACTCGGTCGATCCGACGTCTACCAGTTGCTCCACGTCTCTCACCGGACCGGGGAGGTACGCATAGAACACGGGGATCGGTACGTAGAAAGCGGCCAGGACCAGTACGAGACCAAGGACGGCCAGGATGATCAGCCTGGTGCCCGGGCCTCGCACGGGCTGCGCTGGAGGTCCGCTGGAGCTCCATTCCGGTTGCTGCATGAGGACAAGGTTAGGTGCGTCGGAGGCTTAACGTTCCGTCCCGGCCCGGGAGCGCTCGATCTTGCTCGAGGGCCAGCAGCCGTTTCAGGCCGCGGTTCGGGCGCGCCGTCGCAGCATCCGCACTGCCGCGAGCGCACCCGCCACCCCCACGCCGGCGGCCGCGCCGCGGGCGAGACCCGACTTGCGGACGCGGGTGCGACCGAACCTGAGGTTCTCTTTAGCGGCCTCTGCTCCCGCCATGAAGGTGTCGAGGTTCGAGTAACGGCAGGTGAAGCCGGCGGAGCGGAGCTTCTCGGCGGAAACGATCCAGGGATGCATGACGTAATGCAGCATGCCGGCGGGAGCCTCCGCCAAGCCCAGCGACCACATCCGCTCGGCCAGCGAGAAGGCGAGCGGCTCGGGGAGATCGATCTTCGGGCGGCCGATGATCGACAGCATGTCCTCGGCCTCGAGCCATCCGTCCGCGGCCAGGTTGTAGACGCCGGGGAGGTCTTCGAACACCGCAAGCGACAGAGCCGCCGCCACGTCTTCTTCGTGCACGAACTGAAGCGGCGGAGCATGGTCCTGTACGGCAAACAAGACCGGTAGCTCGAGCGCGTGCGACCACGCGTTGTCGACGTGGGGGCCGAACACGATGGCCGGGCGGAAGACCGTCATCTTCAGCTCGGGGAACTGCTCCTGGATCTCTCGAACGACGTATTCCACTTCGAGCTTGTGTGCGGCGTACGAGAAGTCGAGGTTGGCGCGCAGCGGAGCCTCCTCCGATAGCGGGATCCGGTTGTCGGGGTGCGCGCCGTACACGATCGCGGACGACGTGTACACGATCTTCGCGACACCCGCCCGGCCTGCCGCTTTGAATACGTTTTGGCTGCCGTTCACGTTCACATCTCTCATAGCCATCTCGTCTTTGATCGGGTCCATGACGAACGCGAGATGGATCAGGACGTCGATGCCTCGTAGCCGAGCTTCGATGGCTGGGTCCCGCACGTCGATCTCGTCGAACACGAACTTCTCGTCGGTGAAGGCTGGATGCCTCACGTCGAAACCGAGGACGCGCTGTACCCGCTCGTCCGCGCAAAGATCCTGTACGAGCCGGGTCGCGATGAACCCGGAGGCGCCGGTTACGGCGATCGACAGCGGGTTCTGGACCACGGCAGACATGCCGGGAGAGTATCCGCAGTCACAAAGGGGGTGCGACGATAGAGACATGAGCCAACCGTTCGGCGACATCCCGCTCTTCCGGGAGCTGCAAAGGATCCTCGCCTCCGGCCAAGGCCCCGTGAACTTCGAGATCGCACGACAGATCGCGGGGACGATCGCGACGCAAACGGCCGACCCGGCCCCGTCGCCTGATGCTGCCCGCAGGTTCTCCGACGCCGTGCGCGAAGCGGAGCTGCTGCTGACCGGATACACGAGGCTCACGCTCGACGAGCCGGTAGCGACCAAGACGATCGGGCGCGCGACCTGGGTGCTCGCGGCCCTCGACGGATGGCGATGGCTGCTCGAGAGCGTCGCGAGTCGCTTCACCTCCGAGTTGTCGGGCGTCGCGGGTGAGTCACGCGAGTCGCCGCTGGGACCGATGGAGCAGATGATGGGGCAGATCGCTCCCCTGCTCCTCGGCATCCAGATCGGCACCGTGATCGGGCACCTCGCGAACGACGTGGTGGCTCGGCACGATCCTCCGATCCCGTTCGAAGACGACGGCGCTTTGTTCTTTGTCACACCCAACCTCGACAGGTTGGTCGATGAGTACGACTTCGGTGCCGAGGCTTTTGCTCGCTGGCTGGCTCTGCACGAAGCGGCGCGCCAGATCGTGCTGACCGCGACTCCATGGGTGAATCGCTACTTCCGCAGCTTGTTGCTCGCGCTGGTGGACGCGATCGAGATAGACACGAGCGACCTCGAGCGAAGGCTCATCGATCTGCAGTCCGGCGGACCCGAGGCACTCACCGCCGGAGCGGGACTGGATCAGATGTTCCCCGTCGCTCAGACGGAGCGATACCAGCGGGCGCTTGCGGACCTGAAGAGTTTCCTCGCCGTCTACGACGGCTACGCCGAGCATGCGGCAGCCGCCGTGTCGTCGCAGCTCCTGGGGGACACCACCCGGATCGATGAGGGGATGGCGCGCCATCGAGCCTCTCCGAGCGAGGGCAAAGCGATGCTCGCGAGCGTCCTTGGCATCGAGCGGGACCGGTCGCTCGAGACCAGCGGCAAGACCTTCTGCGCCGCCGTCGTTCAGCTGAAGGGGATCTCCGCGCTGAACATCGTGTGGGCGGCGCCCGACAACCTCCCGACGTTGCCGGAGATCAAAGACCCCTTCCTCTGGATAGAAAGGATGCTCTCGGAAGAGGGGCCGGCCTCCTAACGACGCCGAGCGCGCGCCGGGAGATAGAAGTCGTTGCCGCGGAACCGCGCGCGGAACGAATGTCGGCCCGTCCAGAACCGCCTGGGAAGCCGCCCCACCGCGACGCCGCGCCGGTTGGTCTTGTCGCTATCGACGCGCCGTCGATCGGCGAAGAAACGGACCGTCTGGTCGAAGACCGGGCCTCCAGCGGCATCGCGGTCCGCCAGAGTCGCCGATACGTACCGCCGGGCGACATCCAGCGACAGCCTCGCTCGCTCCTTTTCCACCACGAAGTTCGTGAGGTCGGCGGATCCCTCCAAAGCGGCGGTCGGCTCGAAACGAGCGGTGAGCGCGTAAGCACCGGGAAGATCCACCAAGGAGACACGGGTGGCGGCGACGCCGGAAGCGTCCGTGACCGCGGTGAACGAGCGGACGCCGTGACTGCCGCGAAGCTCGAAGGTGACGTCGCCCCCGGGAACCGGAGCGCCATCGTCCGTCGTGACTTGCGCCTCGAACAACGCGTCGTCTGAGTACTGCCCGGACTCGGAAGAGCGGTCTGTAAACCGGGCCTCGGTCGCGCGAGGGCCTGCGGAGGTCTGCGTCTGCTGCGGCGTCGGAGTGTTGCCACCACCGTTGCCGGGCCCGCCGCCACCGCCGGGTTCACCGTTCCCGGGGTCGCCAGGATCGCCACCGTTGCCAGGATCAGTAGGGGGACCCGGTTCCACCGGCGGCGCGGGCTGTACCGGACGGGGCTCCGTCCCACGCACCTCGGCGCTGCGCGAACCGTTGATCTCGCCGAAGGTGTCGACGATGCCTCCGCGGTCCACGTACGCGACCTCGTCTATATAGAGGGTGCCTGGCCACGTGCAGTTGCCCTCGATGTCACAGCTCGCAGGCTCGGTCCGCGAAGCGCCGTCGTCATTGAGGATCGTGACCGTCGCGGTGTCGACCTGTCCCACCGAGATCCACGGTCTGAACGTGCACGAGAAGCAGTAGGTGTAGTCCTTCGGTTCCTCGTTCCACGTCTCGCACCGGTTGATCTTGCGACCGTCGCTCGTGGTCTCGTCGTACCCGTAGTTCTCGCAGTTGATGTAAGTGCGATGAACGCGCGGGAAAGTCTTAGCTCCGGTCTCCGGACGCTCCGGGAGCTTCGTCGCCGGCCACGTATCCGGGTAAGCGATCGGGCCGAGGGTGATCGTCTTCTTGGGGGCCTTGTCCTCGCCGCATCTCGGGTACTCCGGGCAGTACTCCCGGGACTCCCGCGGCCCGACCTGGAACGTCAGAGATCCTCCATCCATCGCCAGGTCGTTCACGGTGATTCCCTCCCACGGCGTGACCTCGAAGGGATCCGAAGTCACGAGGTAGGGCTCGGTCGCCGCCGAAGCAGGAGCGTCGGGCTCGACGGGGCCGGTGCGGTGGTGTCCTCGGACCAGGAAGCGGTAGATCCCGTCCGGCACCTGACTGCAGCGCGGGGTCCAGCCCGTGGGGAAGTCATAGGTGGCGGGACACTTTGCGTCGGCTCCGGTCGCCGTGTCGATATCCGAGTCGAATGCCTCGAAGTAAGCGGTCCAGCGCCACTGGAACTGCCCTACGCGATACAGCGGCAGGTCCTCGGGCTCTGGGAAGTCGATGGTCGTCTGGACCTCGCCCGACTGGCCGAACGCGTCTACCCAGTCGTCGTCGTCCTCGCACGGTGCCCGGACGCAGCGCTGTACGACGACGGTCGGGTTGTCGACGTAGTTGTTCCCGCCGACCCACTCGAAGGTGGCGACATCGAAACGCTGGATGCTTTTCGGCTGCACGACCGGCGCTGGCGTCCCGCCGTCGGTCGGCAGCTGGCTCTCGTACGCGTCGAGGTATGCCTGCGCCGCGTGACCGAGAGCCGCGGCGCGAGCCTCTTGGTGGGCTCCATCGGCCATGTACGCCAGGTCTAGCGCGTTGTATGGGTAGTCCGGAAACCCCGCCGGATCCTTTAGGTGCCCGCCCATCGTGACCAGCCTCGTGGCGAGGAAGTCCGACGAGTGCTGTCCCATCCCCGTCAGCGCCTTGCGATAATGGTCGCCGCGCTGGTACTCCCTGTAGGACGCGATGTAGCCCCAGTAGTCGTTCGCCATGGAGACCGGTACGACGAGCGAGTAACCACGCTCTGTGTCGAGCTCCGCGGGGAAGGGCGCGCCCTGCCACTCCGGCGGGATGAAGGGACTCTGCGTGAAGTTCCCCTTGATCTTGTGGGTGCTGACGGGCTCGGACTCCGCGGCCAACGGACAGACACCCTCGTTGTTGAGCCCTTCTTGGTTCGCTCCGGTGACTAGCCCGGGACACCTCTCGAAGCCCGCGTCCCACCCGCTCGCGTCGTTGTTCACCTGCGCCCGCATCCGGTGGTACCTAAAGTCGGTGACCGGGATCTTGGCACCGTCAGCCCGATCGAAGTTGTTCCGGCCGGGATCCGAGCACAGCCACGTCGGCCTCTCGGGTTCCGCATCCGGATCGCCTTTACCGGTCTCGGGGTCCCAGGTGCCGTCGGGAGGATTCACCGCCTCACAGCTCCAGTTGAACCCGATCCACATGTTTCCGTGAACCTTGTCGGCGCGCGTCTTGATGTTGCGCGACTGATCCGCCCACTGCTCACAGGGACAGATCGTCAACAGAACCTCGCCGAGCCGGACCGCCTGCAGGTGGATCTGGAAGGTTTCCTCCAGGCCGGTGTAGCCCGGAGCACCGTAGTTAGCAGGTATGGGAACGCCGGCCCGCTTCAGCTCCTCATAGGTGGTCCCTGGGTCGTACGGGAACTCCTCGAAGAACCGGTCTCGCGACGGCCGTTCGCAGTCCGGGAGTCCCACCACGGGGACGCCTGGCCGACCATGCGCGGCTTCGTCCGTCCGGCAGTTGGAGACCGACGGGTACGGATGCGAGTACGGCGGCGCGAATTGCTTGTCGTTCACGTCGACGACGAAGTCGCTCGAGAACGGCACGACCTGCACCTCGCCCGGGCCCGCGTTGCCGAGGCTGGGTATCAAGATCTCAGGAGCGGTCGGTGCCGTGGCCGCTCCGATCGCATGCCACGCGGCGACGAACGTGTCCGCCATGCGGCGCGCACCCCGCTCCGCTTGCGCGTACTCGCGATGATCGAACTCGGCCCGTTCTGAGCAGGGGTGGGTCTGGCACCGAGCGTCGGACTCCGAGGTCCCCGTGTTGTTCTGGGCGAACAGGTTCAACGCGCCCGTCTCTGCGTCGGTGAATCGCTGGAACGGCGCAATCCACTCGCCGGTGATGAGGTTGTTACCTTCGAGGAACTCCGGGTGCTGTCCAAAGGTCGTGTAGTTGGCGAGTGGCCGAGGGTGGTTCGGATCGGAGATGTCATCGAAGCGCAGAACCGAAATGGACTGGTCGTTATCGAGCCGCGGATATCCCGCGGGCGTGCGGTCGTCCGCGATGGCTGGGCCGAAGGAATGTTTCCGCGTTGCATCCCAGTACACAGTGGCCGCGCCCATCCGTACCGGCACCAGCGAGCCGGCGGCCTCGATCACCGACTCCGCCATCTTCTGAGCCATGTACTCGAAGAAGCGCAGGTCCATGACGTCCTGGAAGGCCCATAGCCCCCACGAAGGCGACGAGTAATAAGGAGACGAGTGGTTGTGCGAGACGGCGATCACGAGGTTCGAGTGGTCGATCCCCGTCGGTTCTCCTGAGACGAGGCCTGCGCCGACGGCCGCGTCATGCTCCTTCAGGATCTGCCCGACGCGCTGGTTTAAAAGGTCCTGTGGGATGTACAGGTCGTTCTTGACGAATGCGACCCTGGTCGAGTTTCCCTCGGCATCCTTGCCGGCGACCAGTAGAGCCCTTACGTCGAGCCGCGATTGCACGCCGTAGGAGGGGGCGCGGCGGGTCGAGTGCGTATGCGGGTCGCCGCCCTCGTGCGTGATGGGAACGGAGGTGGTCGCGTACTGGCCGGCGGACGCTCCCACGTGCCAGCTGGCGTCTACGTGGCCCACACCCGCGAGGACCGAAGTCGCGTGATCCCTAGGCTCTTCCTCTTCGGTCTGCGCGGCCACGGGAGGTAAAAGCGCGAGCAGAACGCAAAGGGTTGTCGCCACTGCGGCCACAGCGCGGGCGAAGCTACGCACGTTCGTCCCCCGGGATCGGATGTCGGATATGGCAGGTTTCTGCGCATCCGCGCGGGATTCCTGCCGCCCCTAGACCGGGAAGATCTCGCCCTCAACGTTGCCGTCTTCGATCCAGAGCAGACCCATCGAGGTGAACGGCGCCTGGCGCTTCCACGTCGGACTACCGGGGTTGAACACGAGGAGGCCGTCCCGGTCCTCGTTCCAGGGGATGTGAGAGTGGCCGAAGACGACGACGCGCGCGTGGGGGAAGAGGTCCCTCATGCGCTGGTGGCGTCGTGATCTCTGGCCGGAGTCGTGCACCATGCCGATCCGGACGCCGCCCAGAGTGATCTCCGCGGTCTCGGTCGCGCCCCACTCGCGCACGTCCATCCCGTCGCAGTTGCCCATCACGACGGTCACAGGAGCGAGGGCCGCGAGCTCGTGCAAGAGGGCCGGGTCGACGACATCGCCCGCGTGCAGGATGTGATCCGCGCTCTCGAGATACGGCCACGCGCCCATCGGGACGGTCCGGCTCATCCCCCTCGTGTGCGTGTCCGCAAGCACCGCCACCTTCACCCCCCAATCATGAACCGACCGCGCCGGCCGCCGCGGTGCGAGCTAGGGGAGGGGGCGCAGCGTGGGGCAGGTTGTTTCTATGGCGGAGCGCAGCGGGTGATCTAGGTCCCTTCCCGGAAGCTTCGTCTTGCCCTCGACGTAATAGCCGTCGCTCCACGAGCCCCACAGGTGCTGCCGGCAGAACGAGTCGACGATCATCCACTCGCGCTCGTCCTTCGGGCGCTTGGGCGCCGAGGAGAAGCCCGTCAGGGGGCCGTAGAGGCGACTCCGGAACTCCGCGATGCGCGCTGCGTCCTCGCCGCTCTCTCGGGCGAAGTAACTGCCGTGGCCCTCGTTCAGGTACTCGTCCTCGCCGATGGGGGGCAGCGCTCCGACACCTGCCGGTGTCATGCCGGGGTTCGTGTGCTCGGCGCCCTCGAACAGGCGCTGACGGAGCTCCTCCGCGGTCAGCTTGCCGTCACCCAGCTCACACTCGCGCCGGATGCCGCCGCAGTCGAACCGGCCGCGTGAGATGAGGCCGCCGCTCTGCAACCGGCTCGGGCCTGCCATGTCCTGTCGCGCTTGATACAGAGCGTTTGCGTAGGTGCCGGCGATCACCGGCGTTGCGTTGGACGTTCCGCCGAAACCGCCTGAGCCAGTGCCGCCGACGAACGGCGAGCCGTAGGCCGCGGGATAGCGACTCCCGAGGCTCGCGATATCCGCCGGCTTCCCATGACCCGTATAGGACGCGTGGGCACCGGGACTGACGGCGCCGACGGTCACGATCCAGTCCGGCCCCTCCTGCGATGAGAACAACGTCGTGTTCGGGATCAAGAAGGCGTTCTCTTGGCCGTTGCCTGCCGAGAAGAAGATGGTCTGGCCGCGCTCGCTCGCCTGCTTCTGGAGCTTCACGTTCGAGCCGCTGTAGAGGCGGTCGCGGGTAACCGGCGTGAGGCTGAACCCGTAGGAGTTGGTGATCGCGTCGATCCACGGTTGCTTCATCGCCCAGGAAAGCGCGGCCTCCCCGCTCTTTTGATCCGCGATGTCGAGGAAGACCATCAGGCAGCTCGGGCAGGTCCCGTGGATGTTGCCGACCGACACGCTCGAGGTGCCGGTGCCGTGCGACCGTGAGGGCCCGTGGATCTTGTTGCCGCCGAAGTCGATGGCGCCGATCACCTTCGTGTCGGGCATCCAGTAATAGTGGAGCTTCTTTCCTTCGCTCTTCTTGACACCCTCCCAAACCTTCTTGTCCTTCTTGTCGAGCGCCTCGATCACCGCGGTCTGGTTCTTCTCCTCCAGGCTGAGGTCGAGAGCTTTGTAGGAGGTGAACTCGGACGTGTCGGGGAAGCCGGGCAGCCACTTGTCCGGGGCCTTGTCGAGCGGGAGGTCGTTCGAGCGATCGCCGTCGGTCGCCTGCGGCATCTTCGAGGCGACGTAGTCCCAGTGATAAGGGGCGAAGGTGAAGTCGATCACGGCAACCACGGTCGCGTCGCCGGGTCCGGCGGAACGAGCCGAAGACCGCGGCCCTTCCGCATTGAGGACAACGCGGATCGGCTCTACCGTCTGCGCCGCCGCCGGTACCAGCTGCGCGGTCAGGCCAAACAAGGCCATCACACACACCAGAGCGCGTCGCACGAACGACCCCTTCCCGAGAGCACCGAGTCCTGGCTACAGGTTCGCTCAGGAGCTAGCGGTTCCTGCCTCCTGTAGCGTCCGGACCGGGCGAGCCGCGGCCTCGCCGCAGGTCGGGCAGCTGGGGTCGCGCCGCACCTTCACTTCGGCGAACCTCGTCGTCTGCGCGTCGAACGTCAGAAGCCGACCGACCAGCGGCTGGCCGTAGCCCACGACCAGCTTCAATGCCTCATTAGCTTGGAGAGAACCCACGATGCCCGGGAGCACGCCCAGGACGCCTGCCTCACTTCAGGTAGGGGCCAGCTCTGGTGGCGGAGCCTCGGGGTAGAGGCAGCGGTAGCAAGGTCCTTCGTAGGGCACGAAGGTCGAAGCCATCCCCTCGAAGCGGAAGATCGAGCCGTGGACGACGGGCTTGCGGAGAGCCACCGCCGCATCGTTCACCGCGTAGCGGGTTTCGAAGTTGTCACAACCATCAACGATTACGTCGTACTGAGACAGGAGATCCTGCGCGTTCGAGGCGTCGATCCTGAACGGATGCACGACGACGTCGATGTCTGGGTTCAGCGCGTTGATCTCCTCTTTCGCAGATTCTGCCTTCAGCATGCCGATGCGCTCGGTGTTGTGGATCACCTGCCGCTGCAGGTTGCTGGCCTCGACGACGTCGGAGTCGACGATGCCGATGGTGCCGACGCCCGCGGCCGCGAGGTAAAGCAGCGCGGGAGACCCGAGCCCGCCGGCGCCGATCGCCAGCACCTTGGAGTTCAGCAGCGCAAGCTGCCCCTTCTCGCCCACCTCCGGGAGGATCAGGTGCCGCGAGTAGCGATCCCGCTGATCGTGGTTCAGCACCTTGGGGACGGTGAAGTCGAAGCCGAGGTCCTTCCAGCGCGAGAAGCCACCGGCCATGCTGGTGACGTTGGTGTAGCCGAGCTCCTTCATCATCTTTGCGGAGAAGGCGCTGCGGACCCCACCGGCGCAGTAGACGACCACCTCCGCGTCCTTGTCGGGGATGACGTCTTCGATCCTGCTTTCGAAGTGGGCTCGGGACAGGTGCGCGGCCCCCGGGATCGTCCCGTTCGCCACCTCGTCCTGCTCCCGCACGTCCAGGAGGTGGAACCGGTCGCGCTGATCCAGCCTCTGCTTGATCTGCTCTGGGGAGACCTCGCCCACGTCGGCTTTCGCCTGACGCAGCAGATCGCGGAAGTTACTCATATATGCACGTGATTATAGTGCTTAAATCCGGGCGGCAGAGCCAAGCGCCGCCTGGACCTGTCGGATCGTGGGGTTCACCAGGAGCTCGCCCCCGACCTCCAGCGTCGGAACGGTGCGATACCCGCCGGTCTTCTCGATGATCCGGTCGTCATACGAATCGTTGAGGTCGAGATCGATCTCACGGTAGGCGATGCCCGCCTCATCCATCTGCCGCTTCAGACGCCGGCAGTACCCGCACCAGGTGGTGGAGTACATGGTGACGATGTCACTAGAAGTCATCCCTTTTCCTTTTTGCCCGGTTCCCGTCAAGATAAGCGGCCTCATGTCCCGTGATCGCGACCTTTCTCGCCCCCACTCGCACGACATGGGGCAGGTTGGCAAGAACCCCTGCAACCAGACGTTCTATTCCAAGCGTCTCTCGGCCTCGCGCGCGCCGGAGCTACTCGCCCGGTGAGAGCGGTGGTCTACGTCGGCGACGGAACCGTTCGCGTCGACGACGTTCCCGAACCCACGATCGAAGACACCGGCGACGCCATCGTCGAGGTCCGAAAAACGGCGATCTGTGGCTCCGACCTTCACCTGCTGGACGGAAAGACGCCGGGGATGCGCCCCGGAGGCGTCATCGGGCACGAGTTCATCGGCCGCGTGGCCGAGCTCGGGCGCGACGTGATCAGACATCACGAAGACACGCGCGTGCTGGGGTCGTTCTTGATCGCTTGCGGCGCCTGCAGGCACTGCACGGCGCGCCGGTTCAACTTCTGCACCAGCCGGCGCGCTCTGGGGCTAGGAACGTTAACGGGCGATCTCGACGGCGCGCAGGCGGAGTACGTGCGGGTGCCGAACGCCGATCTCAACCTGCGCGTCCTGGCCGGAGGACTGTCGGGGCTGGACGACGAGGAGGCGTTGTTCGGCGGCGACATCCTCGCAACGGGCTTCTATGCCGCAGCGCTGAGCGAGATCAAGCGCGATGACGTCGTGGTGGTCATAGGCGCCGGGCCGGTGGGTCTGTTCTGTGCGGCCGCAGCGCGCCGCTTCTCTCCATCGAAGGTGCTCGTGTTGGACCAAGACCCCGCGCGCGCGGCCTTCGCCCGAGACCAGATGGGGTTGGAGGCGGTCGACGTCTCCACGACCGACGCTCAGGCGGAGGTCGCCGCCGCGACGTCGGGCGACATGGCCGACATCGCGATAGATGCGGTGGGCTCCGTCGGCGCGGTGAAATCCGCGATGAAGTGCGTGCGCGACGGGGGCCGCGTGAGCGTGGTGGGGGTGTATGGGTCCGAACGCTACGAGCTGCCGATGGGCGTCGCGTGGGTCCGCGGCATCGACCTCAGGTTCTCGGGTATGGCCAACGTCCACGCGCACTGGGACGACGCGCTGCTGAGCGTGGCGAAGGGTGATCTCGATCCCAAGAAAGCGATCACGCACCGGCTCCCTCTGGAGCAGGCCGAAGAGGGTTACGCAATGTTCAAGGCGCGCGAGGCGATGAAGGTCGTCCTCACGCCATAGTGAAAGGCACCGCTCAGCAGCGAGGCATCCGCAGCGTCGTGCCCGGGTCGTCTCGACCCTCGAAGATCACCGTCACCCACAACCGGCCGTCCCGGAGGATCGCGCCCACACCCACGTGAGCGAACTGCCGCGACAAGATGTTGCCTCTGTGCGCAGACGAGCTCATGAAGGCTCGTTGAAGAGCATCGACATTCTGACCCACCGCGATGTTCTCGCCGAGCGCAGACCATCGCGTGACGCGGGCGCGGAGATCGTCGGGCGTCGAGTGGACGAGCGACCCCGTGGCCACCATCTCCCTCGTATGTATGCGCGCGACCTTCGAGAGCTCCGGGTCCAACTTCAGAGGCGCGGCCCCCGCTTCCGAACGCGCCCTGTTCGTCGCGTCGGCAAACGCGGATTCCGATGCCTTGTAGGTCCAACACGACTCCGCACCCGATGCAGCAACCGACCCCTCTCCACCGGCCGTTGTCGTGGACCGGTGCCGGTGGCGGGCAACGTCCGCCGCACGAGGGCAGCCAGACCTGCTCGCCGCAACGGCCGCATAGCGACCGACGCGGTCCTTCAGGCGGACCTTGAAGATCCCCGCCTCGTCCGTTCGAGCCAAGCCCACGCGCCTCCCCTCGTGCTTCAGGACCACGGGGATCCCCGAGCGACAAGCCTCGATATCCGAGGTCACGACGCCACTCGCGATCAGGTGTCTGGCGACGGTGAGATCGAGAGACCTCACCGCGGGAGGTGTGCTGCCGCTGGGACTGGGACTGGGCGTGGGCGTGGGAGACACCGGAGTGGGAGCCGGTGCCGGCGCTTCGGGCGTCGCCGTGGGTGCGGTTGTGGCCGGCGTCCGCAGCGGGGTCGGCGTCGGCTCTAGTTGCTGGCTCTGTGTCAATGACGGCGCGGGGGTCGGGTTCGCGGCGACGGGAGGTGCTGATTCGACCGGGACGCTCCCGATCTGCTGAAGCGAGCGCAAGAGGTTGAGTCGGCCGCCCGTCACCGACCGACCGGCCAGAGCGGGGATGTCGAGGCTGCCGTCCAGCAGCGCAGACTTCACAGCGCCCGCGCCCAGTGCCGGGCTCGCCGTGTTCAAGACGGCGGCCGCCCCAGCCACGTGTGGTGTGGCCATCGAGGTCCCCGAGAAGGTCGCTAGCTCGCTTCCTGAGTAGCTGGTGTCGGTGCAAACGATCTGCACGTCGTCGACATCTGCGCCGTCTCCCACCAGCTCATCGCCATCGGCCTTCAGCCGGAACCGGAGAAAGACCCCGCTGCGCGAGTCGAAGCCCGACATGTCTGCGGAGACGTCGGCCCACCGACCCCCGCTCGACCCCGACCACGAGCCCAGACTGCTCCACGTGCTTCCGTCCGTAGACGCCTCTGCGACGAGCAGATCGTCATTCGCCTCCACCTCCAGCCTCAGCGCATAGCGCAGAGAGCACCCCGCCGCGCCCGCGAGGTCGGCGCCGACAAGGCTGCGGACGGAGGCGTTGCTCGCAGCAGCGTAGGGACCGTCGGGACTATCGCTGAGATAGCTGCCGTAGCTGTCACTACGGAGCGTCCACGCGGGCTCCGGTGCCCAACGCTCGCCGAAGCCGCTCTCGAAGCCATCGGTGAAGGAAACGGCCTGGCTGGGGACGGTGCTCAGGATCCCCGACCCCGGCGCACCGATGTCCACACTCGTCGCGCCGTAGTTCGAGAAGCTGGAAAGAGCATCACCTTGAGTCACCGATGCGACGCAGATGATGTTCGCGGAGGCGTAGTTGCACGGATATGACGCGACCTGATCGTTGTCGACGGACTCGTTGCCTGCGGCCACGACGAACAACGTGTCCGGCCAGCGCTCGATCGCGTCGACCACAGATCTAGAGAACGACGGACCGCCGAGGCTGGCGTTGACCACGTCGATACCCATCGCGCCGGCGTAGGAGAAGGCCGACGCGATGCTCGAGCTCGTGCCCGACCCGTTCGCGTCCAACACGCGCAGGGGGACCAGACCCGCGTTCCAGGCGACGCCCGTGATGCCCACACCGTTGTTGCCAACAGCTCCGACAGTTCCCGCGACATGGGTGCCGTGACCGTGCAGGTCGCGCGGGTCGTTGTCGCGCTGCACCCAGTCCCAACCCCGGACATCGTCCACGTAGCCGTTGGCGTCGTCGTCTACACCGTTGGCCTCCCGGCCCCCGCCGGATTCTCCCGGGTTGCCCCAGATGTTGGCGGCGAGATCCGGATGGTCGTAGGCGACGCCCGTGTCGACGATGGCGACTGTGACGTCCCGTGAGCCGGTGCTGACGCCCCAGGATTCGGGTGCGTCGAGATCGGTGTTCCCGGCGTTCTGCAGACCCCAGAGGCTCGAGAAGCGCGGGTCGTTCGGAGTGATAGCGCCGGCGCTGTAGATGAAGTCGGGCTCAGAGTACGCAACGCCAGGATGCGCGGCCAGGGTGCGGCGCGCCTGTTCGACGGCCATCCCGGGACCGAGCCCAAGGAGCTCTGCGTCGGGAACCGGCAGCTTCCGGAGCAGCCGCGCACCGACCGCGGCTCGCGCGGCCGCGCGGGCCTGCTCTGACGCGTCTGGGCGGAAGCGGACGATGACACGGCGTTGAACGAAGGCTCCGTCCACCGGCGCCGCGACGACGGGCGCTGACGCGGAAGAGCCGTCGAGGGGGCGCAGTTCGCCCCCGAGCCGCGAGGTGTTGTCCCGCGCGGGCAGGTCATCGGCGACCCGGGAGCTGACGACGGCGCCGAAGCCTTGGATGGAGGCGTCCTGCGGCTGTTCGGACGGCGGCGTCTCGTGGACCACCACCGCCACCAGCGCGGAGCCGGCCATGAGGGTCGCTAGAACCGTCAGCGCCAGGTTCCTACGCGCTTTGGCTACGCTGCGCTTAGCCACCGGCATAAGAGGCACCCTGGCCGAATCGGTCTGCTCGGACCGCTAGTTCGGCAACGACTACGGCATCTTCCACTGGAAAGCCGGTCATGAGTCGCTACGCCGTCTTGGCTCTCGGCGCGAGGCGGGTTCTCGTCCGGGAGGTGCCCGGGAACGATCCAGCCGATCGCTGCTGGGTTCGTGGATCGCTTTCATCGAGCGCTTCCTTGACGCGCAAGACGTCGTCCAGCACATCGAAGAACGCGTCCAGCATCTCCGCGTCGAAGTGCGTTCCCCGCCCCTCGCGCAGCATCCGGGTGGCCTCCATCAACCCAAAGGCTTTCCGATACACGCGGTCGCTGGTGAGCGCATCGAACACATCTGCGATCGCAGCGACACGTCCCTCGAACGGGATCTCGTCCGCTACCAAACCCCGCGGGTATCCCGTGCCGTCGACCCTCTCGTGATGCGTCCACGCGATCGAGGCGCCTGCCTCTCCCAGCTCAGAGCGCGTGCCCGACAGGATGCGATGACCGATGACCGCGTGTTCCCGCATCGTCCGGTATTCCTCCGGCGTCAGCCGTCCCGGCTTCAGAAGGATCCGGTCCGGTATCCCAATCTTCCCCACGTCGTGCATCTGACTCGCGACCCTGATCACATCCGCACGCTCGGGATCGACGCCCAGACGGACGGCGAGGAGCTCGCAGTACCGGCTCATCCGCTGCACGTGCAGGGCCGTCTCCTCGTCCCGGTACTCGGCCGCGGTCGAGAGCCGGTTGATCGTCTCCTCGCGCGAGATCCGCAGCTCGTCCTGGGTCTCTTCCAGCCGCTGCACCGCCGTCCACAGCTCGGACGTCCGGTGGCGGACCTTCTCTTCCAACACGTCGTTCTGAAGCAGGACCTCACGGTGCAGCGAACGGATCCGAAGCAGGTTCTCCATCCGGAGAAGCACCTCGACGTGATCGAACGGCTTGGGGAGGAAATCGCTGGCACCTACGCTGAGGGCGTGCTGTTTGGCAGCGGCCGTCGCGTCTGCAGTGAGCACCAGGATCGGCAGATAGTCGGCGGGCGGGATCAATGGTCTGAGTCTCTCCATCACCTCGAAACCATCGAGATGGGGCATGTGAAGATCCAGCAGCACCAGGTCGGGAAGAGTCTGAGCTGCGAGCTCGACGGCCTCGCGTGGATCGGTCGTGCTGTGGACGTGCGGGTAGCCCGCCCTGCGCAACAACTTCTCCAGGAGGACCACGTTCTGACGCTGATCGTCCACGATGAGGATCGTGGCTTCCGCGAACTCGATCTTCATCGTGCCTCCTCGACCAAGACGCGCTCGGCCCCCTGCTCTGTCAGCAAGTCTTCGATGACCTCGTTGAACGCGACGACGTCGAACGGCTTGGTTAGGTAAGCGCGCGCTCCCGAGTGCAACAGCCGTCTTATCTGCCCTTGTGTTGCGTCCGCGCTCAACACGACGACCGGGATATCCGCGGTCAGCGGGTCGAGCTGGAGCCGATGCAACACCTCGTGGCCCGGCATGTCTGGAAGGTTGAGGTCTAGGAGAACGAGATGGGGGCGCTCACGAGCCGCAACATCGATCGCCTCTGACCCCGTGGTGCAGGAGGTCACTCGCAGGTTTTCGGCCCGACCGATGATGCGCTCGACCAGCCGCAGGTTGGAGACGTTGTCCTCCACGTACAGGATCACGCACTCCGGTTGAAGCTGCGGTGCAGGAAGCTCCGACACAGTGGCGCTACCGGCATCCAGGCCCACATGAAGCTCCAGAGTGAAGGTGCTGCCGCTGCCCACCACAGACTCCACCCCAAGTGAGCCGCCCATGGCCTCGGTCAAACGGCGGCCAATCGCAAGGCCCAGCCCCGTTCCCTCGATACTGGTCGCCTCGGCGCCCAACCGCTCGAACGGGGTGAAGATCGCCTCGACCAGGTCCGGCCTGATTCCCGATCCCGTGTCGGCGACGGATACCCCGATCCGGCCATCGCCTCGCGGCGATGCAGAAACAGTCACGGCGCCGTTGTCGCGGTTGTACTTGATCGCGTTCGAGAGAAGGTTGATCAGGATCTGCTTCAACCGCTGCTGATCGGCCATGACGTGTAGCTCTGGGTCCGGGAGCTCGACAGTCAGGGCGATCCCTCGTTGCGCCGCGAGGGGGCGGACGAGCCTCGTTGCTTCATCGATCACGTATGCGAGCGGCACCGGCTCGAGCGACAGAGCCAGCCTCCCGGTCTCGATGCGAGAGATGTCCAGGACCTCGTTGATCAACTCCAATAGATGCTTGCCGCCCCTGATCATCTCGGCCACGTTCTCGGCCTGGTCCTCGGTGAGATCGTCCATCTCCAGCAGCTGGCCGAAACCCAGGATCGCGTTGAGCGGCGTCCGAAGCTCATGGCTCATCCGCGACAGGAACTCGCTCTTCGCGAGGTTCGCCCGCTCCGCCGCCTGTGTCTGAGCCCGCAACGCCGTCTCGCTCTTCTCCAACGCCTGCCGTATCCGCTTCTCGGGGCCGATGTCCCGCTGGATCGATGCCGCGCCGAGGATCTCCCCCTGCTGCGACCTGATCGGAGAAACCGAGAGCGAGATGTCGAGGATGCGACCGCCCTTCCCGACGCGCCGCGTCTCGTAGTGGTCGATACTGTCGCCGCGCAGGATCAGGTCGAGGATCTTGCGCTCTTCGCCTGCGAGGTCCTCGGGTACCAGCATCGTGACGGGTCGTCCCACGATCTCGGCGGCGGAGTACCCGTAGAGAGATTCCGCGGCCCGGTTCCAGCTCGTGACGATGCCCTCGCGATCCTTCGTCAAGATGGCGTCGATACTCGACTCAACCGCGGCGGCGAGCAGTCGGTTCGCGTCGTCCGCTTTGGTTAGGGCAGCCTGCCTCTCTATCCCCGCCTTGCGCGCCTCGAGGAGATCCATCACGAGATCCGCCAGCTCCTTCAGGATCCGCTGGGCCTGCGGGTCGAGCGGATCGCGGGGTGACCTATCGACGATGCACAGCGTCCCCAACCTTTCGCCGGACGGCGTCACCAGCGGCGCCCCCGCGTAGAAGCGGATGAACGGTTCCCCCGTGACCAGTGGGTTCGCCGCGAAGCGCGAGTCTGCGGCCGCGTCCGGGATCACCATCACGTCGTCGGAGGAGAGCGCATGGCTACAGAACGAGACGTCGCGCGAGGTTTCGTCGGCGGCGTATCCGACGCAGGACTTGAACCACTGCCGGTTCTCGTCGACCAGCGACAGGAACGCCATCGGCGTTCGGAAGATGCGCGCGGCCGTCTGGGCGATCCGGTCGAAGGACGACTCGGTCTCCGAGTCGAGCACCTGATACGAGCGGAGCGCCTGGAGGCGCTTGGTCTCCTCGTCAGCTAGAAGCTGCATATTGAACCCTCCGGAGCAGCGTGCAGGCCCTCCCACCGAGGTCCCATTGCGGATGTTCGGCGCCGGGAGCAACGACGAGGTCACTTTCGCGTAACGAGGTGGGAACACCTTCCAGAAATCGGGTATTTCTGCCACCCATTTGGGGGAACCAGTTCGGTATTTCTGCCACCCATTTGAGGGGGAACCAGTTCCTTATGGGCCCCCCGTTGCCGCAGCCTGAGGATCGGTGGCCGGGCTCATAGGACGGCGTTGGTTGCGTGCCCGCCCGAGGAGGTGGAGGTGGCGCCGCGTTGGCGGTCTTGTACTAGAGCTTGCCGGTGTAGCGGAGGATGTCGATGCCTCTGTTCTGGTCGATCGCGTAGACGATCTTGTCGTCGACCCAGAAGGACGACAGCGTGAGCCCCCCGTAAGGCAGGAACGCCCCAACCTCGCTGAGCTTCCCATTGGGCTCGACCTTCAAGAACCGAGTTCCATGCTCGAACCAGGCGACCGTGACAAGACCGCCGCCCTTGAAGCTCGGATGCTCTTCGAAGAAGCTCGACGAACACCCGATCGCGTTGGCGGGAGGGTTGCCGTCGGCGAAGGTGCCGTTCTTCATGCGGAACTGGTCGATCAGGGTGAAGCTGTGGGTCCTCTTCCAGCGCCTGGCGTCCCAGGTGGTGAAGGCCGCGGACCTCTCGTTGCAGGGGCCGCTGGCGGGCGTCTCCCCCGCGATCAACAGGAACCTGTCCTTGGTGCCGCGCGGCCAGCGGGTCGAGCTGAGGATCTCGCGGGGGCGGTCGAGCGGAAGCTCCTGGGCCACCGGAGCGACGGCCAGCGGGCGCGGGCGCGCCGGATCCTTTCGGGCATCCAGGAAGTACACGCTCGGCTCGGACGCGGTCACGACACGGCCGGGGGCTACTTCCGTGACGTCGTGGGTGACGGTTGCGTCGAGCCCCTCGTTCCACTGCCCGACCAACTTCGGATTGGCGGGATCGCGCAGGTCCACGATGGAGTGGCGCGGTGAGGACCCGTAGACCCACGTGCAGTCGAGGACGCAAGTGAGCATGTGATCTCCCGCCTCGGGCAGCTGCGCGAGGGGAACCGGCTTGGTCTTGTCACTGACGTCCCAGACGTGAAGGATCCGGCGTGACTCCTGAGGGAAGACCAGGATCTTGCCGTTGGTGTCGATGTCCTCCATCGAGAACGGGTTGAAGCCGATCGGGGTCATGCTCTGCAGCTTGGGGTCGAGCGGATCGGAGATCTCGTAGATCGAGATGTGGTGATAGTTGGCGACGTACAGGTAGTCGCCGACGATGCGGGCGCTGGCCGCACCACCGCCTTCCAGCGCGATCGTCTCGAGGTACTCCACCGGCCCTGTGACCACGCCGCCCGACGTCGGTCCGGCCTCCGCTCCGGACAACCCAGAAAGGGCGAGCATGGCGAGCGTCATCGACACGCCGAGCTTTCGAATGATCCACATGTCGCGGATCCGCCTTTCCCCTCTCGTAACGCCGACGGAATCCTTCGGCGACCGTAGCGGGAATCCTGCGGCACGACCGTGACCATCTTTGGCACCGACCCACCTCTGAGCATTGGAGGAACCTGGAGGCCGAACCGGCCACCACGACCCCGCAGCAAGGCTGCTACACGACGATGTCGGGCCTGCTCGCCCCACTGCTCACGGGCGGCGCACGTCGTGGTGGAAGTCGTCGACGACCGTCCTGCGCGGGTCCCACGGCCCGCGGCCGCGCCCCCGCTCCAGCACCTCGACGCGCGCACCCGCCACCTCGATGTACGCGTAGCCGATGTTGTCGTCCTCGCGCGTCTCGAGCAGGTCGTCGGGCGCATCGCTGGTGATCAGGACGACGTAGCGGCCGTTTGGCAACCGCTCGCCGTCATCGTCACTGAACTCGATGTAGTTGCCCGGCAGTTGAGCACCATAGATATCTCCCCAACCACCGGAAAGCCCCATCGTCTGTCCGCTCGGTGGGTCCCCGTTCGGCAGGTGGCTGCACGTGCTCTGATCGTCACCCTTGGGCTCCTGATAGAACCGCCACCAGTCGGCGAGGCGGTACTCGCCCATGCAGAAGCCCATCTTGGGCCCGGTGCTCACCTTGCGGAGCGTTTGCGTGCGTGCGCTAGCGGCGAACAGCTCGAGCGTTCCGAGGCCTTTGTGATGGTAGTGGGCGTGGGTCTTGTGGTACTCGAAGCGGCCGGCCTCGCGGAGCCTGCTGGAGCCGTCGGCAAGGAACAAACGCTGGTACATCGTGCCCTCCGTCACCACACCCTCGAGCGGGGAGAACTCGAGCTGGAACCGCCCCGGACTCGCGTTCTCGAAGCCCAGCGCGAGACGCAGGCAGTGCCTCGCGCCGTGCTCTATCGTCTCGTCCGGCAGGCACGACCGCCCCGCATATGACTGGAACGTGAAGTCCCACGGGGGGATCACCCTCAGGTTCGGCGCCAGCAGCCCGTGGTGTGCCGATCGCGCCAGATCGGTGTCGGTGCGCGCCCGGACACGGTACGGCTCGCCGCCGCGGCCGACCTCGAGCGCCCACTGCCCGGGCGCGGGGTCGTCCACGAACAGCTCGACGCTCCACGAGAAGTCCTGAGAGTCGAAACGTTCGCCACCGGGACCGACGAGCTCGACCTCGTAGCGCGACTCGCGGTAGGGCCAGTCGAAGCCCACCCTGAGCCTGGACGCTCGTTCCGTCACCCTGAACGTGTGGACGGTCGGACCGGCGACGCCTTCGAAGAAGACGGCGCGTCCCGGCGCGAGCGTGCCCAGATCAACGCTGCTGGACGCTTGATCCGGAACCGCGGCCACCATCAACAACGCGGTGGCCGCGACCACGATCCCCGCTGCGGCGCGGGTCGCACGCGGGTGCCGCCGGCGGACGGGACGAAGGGGCCCGATCAGGAACACGGTTCGTTGATGATTCCGGTGCTCGTGAAGAAGGTCACGTCTGACTTGATCTCCGCGGTCTCGAGGCCTGGGCCTCATGTCCTATGGCTGCGGATGAGACGTCTATCCGGTGGATGCACCACCTGCCACCCGCCTCGACCCCTCAAGTACCTCTAGAAAAGAGGTTCGACGTCGCGGCCCTCGGTCCCATCCGCCAGGTGGCCGATTTTTACTCCAGGTACCTCCGTAGCTGCTCCAGCCTTCAACTCTGCCTCCCGAGCTCGATAGCGACCGCGGGCTCCGGGTGGGCTGCGTCGGTGAACGACACGGCGATCCGGCCGCCGGGCATCAGGGTGATGCTGGGGAAGTCGCAGGAACCGTCTCGGGCAGCCTTGACGCCTATCGGGAAACAGCTATATCCCCCCTCCCCCATGGCATAGATCTTCGTCACACGCGGTCGCTCACCGCGCAGCGAGAACCGGTAAACGAGGTCACGCGTCACGAGCGGGTCGTCCTTCGCGATCGTGTGCACGACGAGTACAGCGGTCCTCTCCTGGCCGCTCACGCGGAATGCCTTCTGGACGTCCGGCGGTATGTCACGAACCTTGTATCCGGCCAGCAGAGGGATCGATGTGGAGGACCATTTCCGGCCTCCATCGGTCGAGATCATGTACTCGATCGTGCGTTCGGTTAGCGAAACGTTGTGCAGACGACCCCGGGAGTCCGCGAGCGTGCGCCCGGCACCGAACACCCAGCGGGGAGACAGTGGCTCCGGGTCTCTCGGACCCTGCTCCGACGGGAAGTCGTACCTGGACCACCTCAGTGTCGCCGGATCCAGAATCGTGCGCGGCGCGCTGTCCTCGGGGTCGAGCAAGCCGTACCAGGGCCTCTCGGCCATCGCCTTGCCGCGGCCGTACGGGGTGACTCCGATCAGCTCGTGCGGTTGTATCCAATCGAGCTCCGGCCACCGCTCCACCTCTAACGGTCCCGAACGCGGGAGGTTGGTGGCCTGATCGGCCTGCCTGCTGCTCGGAACCGAGTAATTCAAGCCGTCGAAGCTGTATATGAAAGGCGCCTTCACGTAGAGCCCGGCGCGCATCACGGAGATGTAAGGCACCGTCTGACCACCGAACGTGAAGGGACCTGGCATGACTGCGACCGTCGGGCGGTCAACGAGTGGAGCGTGCACCTCCGCGACGGAATAGAACCACTTCTTCGCCGCAGCCTCGTACTTGAACGTCGGCGCGCGCAGCGCGCTGGAGGCGGCGTCCTGACCGACCGCAACAACGTCACCACCGGGCGCAACCGCAACCGCGCCCTCGAAACTCATCCACGACTCGCGCAGCTCGGGCGCAGGCAGGATCTCGGACCACGTACCACCCTGGTCCGACGATACGCGCAGCCACTCTCCGCCGAAGTCGAGCAGCATCCCATCTTGCGTCGACGCAAGGTAGTTCTCATGCTTGTTGCCCGTCCCACTCACGACGCGCCACCGGGTCGGGGCGAGCCGGCGTCCCCGCGCGTTGTAGGTCGCATAGCTGACTTCCTCGACCGTGGCCTCATCGAAGGGCTCCACGAAGGCCTCTAGCTTGAGGGGGATGGGTTGAGCCAATGCCCCGTCGGACGGACGCATCGGGACGGCCATAACTACGAGACCCAGCACAGGAACAAAGCGGGAAAGCGTCCGGAGCACCCGTCCCCAACGACGCTCGGGGCGCGCTCCGTGCGTGGTGATCGGGTTCGTCCACGTCATCGAGATCCTCCTACGAGACTGTCGGGGGGACAGTTATGCGATCGAAGCGCGAGTCCTGCGCCGACGTGTGCCAACCTCTGTCACCAGCGCTCGCGTCGTCGCGCCAACGTCCCGGAAGATCCCACGATTCAAAAGCCGAGCTGCGAGAGCCGCGCTGGAAGGTCGGCCGCGTTCTCGACACCTACGCGTCTGCGTAAGGTCGCTAAGCGCCGGTACACGCTGCGCTTACTCATATGAAGCGTGGCAGCGATCGTCTCCGGAGATTCGCCACGTGCCACCAGACGAGCGACCTGCTCCTCTTCGACCGTCATCCCGAGTGGGATCGTTCCCGTTTCCAGCAACTGCGCTGCCTCGTCCGGCATCAGAGGAACCAACAACATCTCACGTCCGCGATCTGCCCAGCGCGAGGCGGCCTGCGGCGTTGACATCAGAATCCACACGAGGTCGTCACTCATTGGAGAACACAGCTTCGATCCAACCTCCAGCTGGACGGGTCGAATCCTCGCCGGCGCAGTTTCCTTCCTCAACGTGAACTGTTACGAGCACCGTTGTCGGGAAGATCACGACCGTCTCGCTGGTGCCACCGCAATAGATCGTTGGGTCACCCACTGTTCCGTGACGATCCCATTGCGTTATGCGTACAAGAGCGGGAGCACCGGAGTCATCGCGAACCGCGATGCGGAGGAAGCCGTCCTCAGGTCGAACCTCGAATGGAGCGCAACCATCTCGTAGGAAGGCACATTGACTGCGGGGTTCAAAGTCCTGCCTGACGACCGGCATCTGGTATGCCTCACTAGCATGGCGAGAGCGATCGCCGTGGCGGGAAGGAGGCGGCGGGGCCTCCGCGCCGGCGGCCGCTTCCTTCTCTTTCGGATCGACTGGACCCGCGGCGGCAGGCGCGGCTGATGGCGGTCTCCTCCTCTGCGACGGAACCGCCGATGGCGGCCGCTGCCGTTGCACGACGCCGCCGATCGCGCCGCGGCGATCGGCCAGAGACCGCTCCAGACGCGGAAGCTCCAGCCGGTAGCGCTGATCCTCGTCAAGCTGGTCGTAGCTGCGATCCACCGGCGGTAGGTCGAGGTCATCGACGCCGAAGCCAACGCTGCTGATCTGCGGAGCGAGCGAGGCTACAGTTACGGCGACTGCAGCACCCACTACCACCATCATGCGGATCCGCTGCCGGCGGCGGTGGCGGACCGTCGTGCGCACGCATGCGAGATCACGCTCTACGAGCACGTCGACAGCGTCGGCGGTACCGATGAGGCCCTGGCGCAGGCGGCTATCGAGTTGCATCCACGCCCACCTCCTGCACCAACGCCTTGTTGAGCCGCTTGCGTGCCTTGTGGAGGTGCACCTTTACCGTCGACGGCGAGCACTCCATGAGTTGCGCGATCTCGGAGACAGGCTGATCCTCGAAGTAGAAGAGGACGATCGCAGCTCTCTGTGCGGGCGGAAGCGCCGACACCGCCTGCATGAGGTCCGTGTCCGGCCACGGGCGCGTTGGTTCAGGCAGCGCGATCCGGCTGAGCGCATGTTCGTTGAACCGCCTCCGGCGTAGGGCGCGCACGGACATCCTGATGGACACCCGTCGCACCCACGCCTCCGGCACCTCGTAGCGCGAGACCTTGTCCCATTTGCGGAAAAGCTGGACGAACGCCTCCTGCGCGACATCCCGCGCCGCTTCCTCGTCGCCCAGGATCAAGAAAGATGTCCTCAGGACGCGCGGATACTCGCTCCGAAAGAACCACTCGTAGTCTTCTTCGTCCGAAAGTCTCACCTAGAGCCCTTCGTTGTGGCCGGGAAACCGCTTCACGCGGCGTTGACTACCAACAGACCTGAGCGGCCCGAAAGGTTTATCGCGCACACAAGGTAAGGCGGCAATCTGTCTGGTTCCTCACCGCCCGCCGCGGCGAGACGCCACTGCTTGCGGATCCCCAGTTACATCATTGAAGGGACCGAGACGTTTACTCGGGCTTCGCTACGGCGACGCGAAGTCGACCGCGTGACCCCGAACGACCGCCCCCTCAAGCGTCCCGAAGTTGCCCGCGTTCCAGACGATCATGAACGGGAACATGACGGTGCAAGGAGTCTCGTTCTCTTGCATCAAGGGCGACCCCTGTGCACAGTTGCCGTAGTGGTGGTGAGCCCCCATCAGATGGCCAACCTCATGAGCAGCGATGACCGCCGCCATGTCGTCCCGAAGCTCGTCATACTCGCCGACGCCCTCGCTGAACGAGAACGCCTCCTCGTCGTAGCGGACTCCGCCGATGCAAGCGGCCATCCCCCCGAGAGCGTAGACAGGCTCGCCTTCGGCGTTTCTGTAGTAGACGTCCTTGCCCGTTAGCAGGTGAACGACATCCGAACCTTTGGGTCTCGCGCCGCCAACCGCCTTCTCCATCGCGGCGAACAATGCCTCGTGGCCCGCTGCCGGTCGGCTTCCACCTGGACGTGGAGGGTCGGCGGGAACGGAGATCCGCCGGTACCCGGTCACAACGATCTCGATGCCCAGGGGCGCGTAGCTCTCACTCACCCGCTCCATGACCGCACCCGCTCGCCCCTTAGGCATGCGATCCAGCAGGACCATCACCTCGAGCTTCACCACCTGTCCGTCGTCAGACACGCCGGAGACACCGGCGCTCTCCGGGACGAGCTCGAGGCAATCGCGTTCGGGATCATCGAGGGCAGTCGCGCCCAGAGGATCGGGAAGTTCCGCGGCGGCGGGCGAGGCCGCCTGGAAGGCCACAAAGACAAGGATCGATGCGATGGCCACCCGCAGTGCAGATCTCACGACACACTCCTTGCCGGTTGAGCCTTCCCCTCCCCTGGTTAGTACTGATTCGGCACATGCGAGTAACAACCTCTACCGCTGCAGAGCCCGAGAGCGTGGGTCCATCTGCCCCTTCGCTATCGAAGGGGCGGACGCGGCGGCGTGAGCACCAACAGGGCGTGGGTCCGCTCAGCCCGCGGCGTCGAGGTCGTCTGCCGCCGGCACCTCGAGCCGGTAGCCGATCCCGCGGACGGTATGGATGTATCGAGGAGCTGCCGGGTCGTCCTCGATCTTCGCGCGCAGACGCTTGATGGCCATATCTACGAGCCGCGAGCCGCCGAGGTAGTCGTAACCCCAGACGTTCTCTATGAGGATGTCGCGGGTGAGGACGCGTCCCTTGTGGGAGACGAGCTCCAACAGCAAGCGGAACTCGGTCGCCGAAAGCTCCACCTCCTGATCGCGCTTCCATACCCGATACGCCTTCGGATCGATCACGATGTCACCGGCGGTCAGGGTTTCTGCTACGACGCTTTCCTGCGGTTCCGACCGCCGCCGAAGCAGGGCGCGGATCCGCGCCTTCAGCTCGGTCATGTCGAAGGGCTTGCGGACGTAATCGTCGGCGCCAGATTCCAGTCCGACAACGGCGTCGACAGTGTCGATCCGCGCGGTCACCACGATGATCGGCGTTGACGCCATCTTGCGGATACGGCGACAAACCTCGAACCCGTCGATCGTCGGAAGCATCACGTCGACGATGACGAGGTCGAAGCGACCACCCGCGAATACGTCGACGGCCTTGACGCCGTCTTCCTCGACGGTAACCGCGTAGCCTTCCAGCTGGAGCGCGGCTGCCAACGACTTCCTCACCATCGGATCGTCCTCTACCAACAAGATCGACGAGGGTGGCTGCGGCGGGATCACTGGTCGCTCCCGGCAGCAGTCACAAGATCGTCTGCCTGATCGATCTGCTCTTCAGCCATCGGCACGTGAACCCGTACCTTCGTCCCGCGGCCAGGTTCGCTCTCGATCGTGATGAGCCCGCCGATACGGGCCACCGCGGAGCTGGCCGACGCGAGACCGAGCCCAACACCCTTCGCGCCTCCACCCCGTTTGGTCGTAAAGAAAGGTTCGAACGCTTGCTCTTGGGTCTCGAGGTCCATCCCGACACCGTCGTCTTCCACAGTCAACAGCAGCGCGCCCGCGTCCTTGTCTTCCGTCAGACGGATCGTTATTACGCCTCGTTCCGGTATCGCCTCGCTCGCGTTCATGACGAGGTTCAGCAAGACCTGGTTGAACTGGCTGACATCGACTTCGGCGGACGAGCGCGCAGCCTCCGAGCGGATATCAAGGGATACCCCTTCCTTGACAACCGTCCGCAGCAACGAAGCCATGTCGTGGACCAAAGCGTTGATATCGACGAGCTCGGGATACGGAGGCCGCATGAGGTTGAGGAGGTCGTTCACCAGATGGCCCGCCATCAAGGTGCCCTTCTCCAGATCGTTCAGCGCCTCCCGCCCGTCGTCCGACGAGACCTCCTGGCGCAGCAGATCCGAATTCAGCCCGATAGCGGTGAGCACGTTGCCCAGGTCGTGCGCGAACCCACGCGCTAAACGACCGACCGCTTCCATCTTCTCGCCCTGACGAACGCGCTCCTCCAACGCCCTGCGCGCACGCGCTGCTAGCTCATGCTCGATCGCGATCGCCGCGAGGCTGCTCAACATCTCGACGATCCTTACCTCATCGGTGCCTGGTCGCCGGGGCTGTGAGTGATAGATGGCGAACGTGCCGAGGACCGAGCCGGTGGACGATCTGATCGGCTCGGACCAGCAGGAACGCAGGTCGTGCCGCGACGCGTGCTCGGCGTAGGCGCGCCATCGCGGGTCGAGGAGGACGTCCTCCACGATAACGCGCCTGCTTTCGTGCGCGGCGGTCCCGCAAGAACCATTGCAGGGCCCAACCTTTACGCTTCCGATGTCTTCGTAGAACCGCTCGAGGCCGGGTGCTGCACCAACCACGAGAGACTCGCCCTTCTGGTCCGTGAGACAGATCGAGCAGAGGACCTCGTCGTTGTACTTCCCCACAGTGTGGCAGAGCTCCGCGAGAACGTCGTTCAAGGATGCGTCACGAGCGATTTCCCTGAGGATGCGCGCCTGATCCTCGAGCAACGAGTTCGCCCGCCGCTGCTGCGTCACGTCATGAAAGCTGACCACGCGGCCGATCACGTCGTCGCCCAGCCGTTGAGGCACGACGCGGGTCTCGAAGACGCTGCCGTTGTGGAGCTCCATCTCGTAGCACGCCGAGCGATGCGGGTCGCTCTCCACCGCGGCTGCTCGAGCACGGGCATCGGTCGGCTGCTTTATCTGTCGGAACGCGTGCTCCCGCCGACGGTCGCGGTCCCATCCCGCCCATACCTCCGGATCTACACCCCACATCGCCGGGAACTGTCTGTTGTAGGTCACTGGCCGGCCCTCTAGATCCGTCGCGATCACAGCGTCCGCGATGGAGTCGAACGTGGTGTTCAGAAGAGAAAGGGACCTCGTGACCGCCTGCTCGTGAGCCACGCGATCGGACACGTTGGCGGCCACTCCGAGCACCCCGACGATCTCCTCGCCGCGGTCCCGCAACGGTGAGTACCAGACCTCCCACCACCCGCCAAAGCCGCGAAAGTCCGCAACGATGTGCTGGTGCTCGCCTGCGAACGCCTTCTCCACGGCCTGCAGAGCCTCCGGCACCTCCGCTAGGAACTCCGACGCAGGAAGCCCGATGAGGTCCGTCAGATCGGTCCCGAACTCCTTGACCCCTCGCCCCGACACCATGTCGAGCCGCAGGTCCGCGTCGTAACTGAAGACGATCACCGGCAGGCTCCAGATCACGCTCTCCAGCTGCTCCGCCGTGTGCTTCAACTCGGCACGTGAGCGCCGGCGGTCGGTGACATCCTCGAGAATCACGCAGAGCATCCGGGACGCCTCGCCGTCTTCAGGTCCGACCGTCAGCATCGTGACTGTGGCGCAGACGTTCTCGCCGTTCCGCGCGATCAACTCCACCTCCGTCTGGTGCGCCCGCAGTTCGCCTCTGAGCGTCTTGTAGAGACACGTCTCCAGCTCGTTGGCTGCCTCGGGCGTCGTGAGGTCCTTCAGCGACATCGAAGCGAGATCATCGGCGTCGTACCCCAGCATCCTCTCGAACGCGGGATTCACGCTTGCGATCCCTCCGCTCGACACCATCGTCACCACACCGACCGGCGCCGACTCGAAGACGGCGTCCAGCGCCTTCATCCTCTGAAGGAGAGGCTTCTCGCGCTCCTTGGCGTCCGTGATGTCGAACAGGACGCCCTCGGTATAGAGCGGCTGACCATCGTCGGCGCGGACGAGACGGGCGCGGTGGCCGAGCCAGATGGTCTTGCCGTCTCGTCTGACGAAGGGGTATTCGAGCGACAGGGGCTCACCCGACTTCTTGTGGCGCGCGACCGCATCCTGCGCCTGTTGGCGGTGCGACTGCGGTATCTGACTGGTCCACAGTTGGCGATCGCCGGCGAAATCCTGCGGGAGGAACCCCGTGAGATCTTCGATCTGGTCGCTTAGATAGACAGTCGCCGCCGGATGGTCCAGCGTGTTGATGTAGGTGGCGACCGGAAGCTGCTCCACCAAAGCGCGGAACTTCGCACCCTCTTCCTCGCCCTCGCGCCTGACGTTCCCGTAATGCCTCAACAGGAGCAGCGCTACAACCAGCGCGGCGACAACGTTGACAAGCGCCAGAACGGGAGAACCGCGGTCCCACGCCGCCACCGCCGCGGCGACCGCAACCGCCGCCGCAACATAGGCCCACGTGAAACGCTTCATCAGCTGACGTCCTTTGCCTGGCGCGGGCACGAGCCGCTCGTCAAAGAGACAGGTTGTCCGCCGCCGCAAGGACTCCTGTGACTAGATCAGGGCGAGTTCAGGCTATCCCGCGCCCGTAAGGGAGTATCAGTCGCGGCGTCGTCGTTACCCAATTGTTACTCGGCGGCGCCGCGAGGCCGCCACTCAACCAGGAGGCTTAGGCGCTCTTCTTGCCGTCGCCCGTAGCCGCGGCCACGCGTTGCTTCTCCGCGACGATGTCATCGGCGCTCTTGCCGCAACCAGGGCAGAACTTGGACTCGGCGGGGACGTCGACGTTGCAGAAGGGGCACGGTCCTTCGACGGGCTGCGCCTGGTAGCCCTCTTTCAAGCCGCTCTTGAACTCCTTGCCGGCCTGGCCCATGGAGCGAGCGAGTTGTGGGAGGCGCTTCGCGCCGAACAACAGCATGACGACGACCAGAACGATCAGAAGCTCGGGTCCACCCGGTAATGACATCTCGATACCTCCTAACGCAGCGCGGGGATGATCTCGGCCCCGATGAACTCGACATCCTCTTCGTCGGCTACCTGGAACGGCAGCGCGCCGAGCCCGAAGATGACTTCCTCGACCCCTAGGTCCGAGAGGCGCCCGAGCTGCTCGACCACCTCGTTTGTGGTTCCGGCGATGCGGCCCGTCCGGAACTCCTCCCAGGATACTGCGGCCCGGTCTTTGTGGGGCCGCAAAACACCGTCGGGTGTGCGGTTCAGCAAACGTTCATATCGCCGCGCGACGTCGGCTTCGTCGTGGCCCGCCAGCACGTAGGCGCCGACGGAACGCCTGAGCGTGTACGGCTCACGAGCGGCTCTCTCACACGCTTCGTCCGCGGCCCGCTTCCGCTCGGCGAATGCCTCGATCGAACCGATCCACGAGAAGTTCCAGCCGTCGGCGACCCGGGCGGCGGTCTTCAGCAGGTAGTCACCTTTGCCGCAGATCCATACCGGGGGCCGTGGTTGCTGCGGGGCCAGGGGACGACAGATAGCCCCGTCGACCGCGTAGTGCTTCCCATCCAACACCAGCTCCTCTCCCTCGAGGAGCCTCTGGACGATCTCTACGGCTTCTCCGAGCCGTGCGATCCTGGTTCCGGCGGGATCAAAAGGGATCCCCGCGGCCCCGTACTCGGGCTCGTACCAACCGGCGCCGATCCCCAGGTCCAGCCGTCCTCCCGAGAGGAGATCCAGCGTCGCGACCATCTTCGCGAGGAGCGCGGGGTTACGGAGGTCGTTGCAGAGGGCGAGGGAGCCGATCCGGACGGTGTCGGTTGCAGCAGCGAGCGCGCTCAACGTCGTCCAGCACTCGAGGGCTGCTCGAGGCTCGGTCGAGCCGCCGTACTTGCTCCAATCAAGAAATAGGTGGTCCGAAACCCAGACCGAGTCGAATCCCGCCGCTTCGGCTCGGGTTGCTATGCGGCGCACACCCGGCCAAGAAGCCGGCTCACCCGCAAGGCTGGTGTCGTAATGAGGCAGGGCGAGGCCGAAGCGCATGCGGCGGAGTGTAGAGGTCCACTACAATCTGCGGACCTATGAACGTCTCCGACATCATGACGCCCGCGGCCGTGTGCGATTCCGCCGATGACACGCTGGAGGAGGCCGCATCGAAGATGTGGCAGCAGCAGACCGGATCGCTGTTGATCATGGAAGGCCACCGTCTCGGTGGCATCGTGACCGAGCGAGATGTCATGCGGACCGTTGCAGAGGGGAAGGACCCGAAGTCGGTCTCGCTCCGGGAGGCCATGACCAGCAACGTCGTCACCATCGCCCCCGACACGGGACTCACCGAAGCCGCACAGAAGATGTTCCAGCACTGGTTCCGTCACCTCCCGGTCGTCACCTCCGGTGGGGACGTGGTGGGGATCGTGTCTCTCCGAGACCTACTGGGCCTGGTGAAAGAGGGCCTGGACGAGCCGGCGGCCCTTCAGCACCTGACCGGCCACAAGCTCGTACGCGACATGCGCCTAGAACGAGTAGAAGCCGGAGACCTCGACTAGCGCTAGAGCTTGTGGCGTTCTAGCAGGCGCCGCGCTATGACGGTCTTTTGGATCTCGCTGGTGCCTTCGCCGATCAGCAGGAAGGGTGCGTCGCGGTACAGACGCTCGATCGTGAACTCCTTGGAGTAGCCGTACCCGCCGTGCACCCGCAGCGACTTCAACACGATCTCGTTGCAGGCCTCGGACGCGAACAGCTTCGCCATCCCGGCCTCGAGATCCGACCGCTCCCCCGCTGACTTCTTCTCCGCCGCGGAGTACAGCATCAGCTTCGCCGCCTCCAGCGTCGTGCCCATCTCTGCGAGATGGATCTGGATCGCCTGGTGCTCGCTGATGTTCTTGCCGAAAGCTTTGCGCTCCTGCGCGTACTTGATGGCTTCTTCGAACGCACGACTCGAGACACCGACGGCGCGAGCCGCGACGTTGACGCGGCCTAGCTCGATCCCGTCTAGCACCTGCCGGAACCCTTGACCTTCCTCGGTTCCGAGCAGCGCCGAGGTCGGGATGCGGTAGTCGGAGAAGTTCATCTCGGTCGTCTCGACGCCCTTGTAGCCGAGCTTCTCGATGTTCTTGCCGACGTCAAGCCCGGGGGCGGGGGTGGGGTTGCCGGGCTCTTTCTCGACGATCAGCATGCTCATGCCTTTGTGCGCGGGCTGCGCCTCGGGGTCGGTCTTCACCAGCGTCATCACGACGCCCGAGCGGAGACCATTCGTGAGCCACATCTTCTGACCGTTTACGACGTAGCTGTCGCCGTCTTTGATCGCCTTCGTCCGGATCGCCTGGACGTCAGAACCAGCCTCGGGCTCGCTCATCGCGAGGGCGGCGCGGATCTCGCCGGTGGCCATGCGCGGCAGGAGGCTCTGCTTCTGTTCCTCGGTCCCGAACCGATTGATGAGGTAACAGCCCATGAAGTGCGTGTTGAGGACCCCGGAGAGGCTCATCCACCCCCGCGCCAGCTCGACCACCGTCAGTGCGTAGGTCGTGAGGGTCTCGCCGATGCCGCCGTACTCCTCCGACACCGTGATGCCGAAGAGCCCCATCTCCTTCATCTGCTCGACGATCGCCTCGGGATACTCGTCGCCGTGCTCCATGTCATCCGCGACCGGGATGACTTCCTTCTCCACGAACTCACGGACCATCTCGACCATGGCCTTCTGGGTGTCGTTCAACTGCAGCATCTCGGTTCCTCTCCGTTCTGACGTCGTAGCACCATGGTGGGCGGTAGCTGGGTTACCAGAAAGCGACTAGGACCATTCGGCTTGGAAGTCCTCTAGCTTCTTGACCCGGGTCATGCCGGCCGCGCGACCCCGTTCCGCGAACTGAACGGCCATCTTGCGGGAGGCTTCGTCGATCATCTCGTTGCCGAACATGACCGCGCCGCGGCGATCGATCTCGGTCGAGTACTTGTAAGCATCAAGCAGAGCCTCGGCCTTGTCGTACTCCTCTTGGGTCGGAGTGAAGACCTCGTTCAAGACGTCGATCTGACCCGGGTGAAGCGCCCACTTGCCGTCGTAGCCGAGAGCCCGTGCGCGCATCGCCATCTCGCGGAACCCGTCGAGGTCCTTGATCAAGAGGTACGGCCCGTCGATCACCTGCAGACCCGCGTCGCGGCCGGCGATCAGGATGCGCTCGAGGACGTAGTGCCAGTGGTCTCCCGGGTACCCGGGCATGGGCAAGCCCGCCGTCACGGTGGGGAGACCGAGCGAGGCACTCATGTCGGCCGGCCCGAGGATGATCGTCTCGGCACGGTCCGACGCGTGGGCGATCTCGTGGACGTTGCGCAGCCCCGTCGCGGTCTCGATCTGGATCTCCAGCCCGATCCGCTTGTCGAGGTCGGTATTCGTCTCGATCATCCGCAGCATGTGGTCGACGAACATGACCTCGTGGGCGTGCTGCACCTTCGGCACCATGATGCAGTCGAGGTACTGACCCGCGGCCTCGACCACCGTCTTTAGGTCGTCGGCCGCCCACTGCGTGTCGACCGAGTTGATGCGCACGACGACTGTCTTGTCGCCCCAGTCGTTGTTCTTAAGAGCATCGATGACGTTGCCGCGGGCCTCCTCCTTGGCCAGCGGAGCAACGGAGTCCTCTAGGTCCATGAAGACCTGATCCGCCGGCAATCCCGGAGCCTTCCCGAGCATCTTCGGACTCGAGCCCGGAACCGACAGACACGACCTACGAGCGCGCAACTGAGCCTCCTAGCTGGTTGAAGGTCCTACTCGACGTAGCCGAGACCGCGCAGATGGTCCTCGATCTCGCCTTCCTCATCCGAGGTTAAACCGCTGGAGGCGTCCCCCACCGAGCCGCCGGCCTGCGCTTGGTTCGAGGTCGCCTCGACCTTCAAGTCAACGCCGTCGCCAACCAGTGAACGAAGAACCTTTCCGTCGCGCGGGACCGCGCTGGTGACTCCGAGTGCGGCCATCGCGGTCGGGCCTAGGTCGATCAGCTCGGCGGTTTCCTTCAGCGGGCCCGGCGTTACCTCGGGGCCGGTGGCCACGATCACACCTTCGAGCCGGTGATCGCCGGACAGCCAATCGGCCTCTTCGACAGCGCCCTTGGCATGCGTCAACGAGTACCCCTCCGCGGGCACCAGCAGGATGTCCGGTGCGGTCTCGAGGAATGGCCCCGACAGCACCTCTTCTTTGAGATAGGTCTTCCCCACGGGGTTCTTACCGGTGACGGGGTCTTTGAATGCTTCGACCGCGGCTCGTACCTCGTCGCGTACCCTCTCGTAATCCTTGGGATCGACGATGCCGCCGGGCTCCCTCCCTTTCAGGTTCACCGAGACTCCCTCGCCTGTGGAGACGACGCTCGTGTAGGCGCGCGTCTTCGACCACTCGATCGGCGAGGCGGGAATGGAGACCTTGCCGTGCAGCTTCAACAGGTCATAGACCCTGCGCGCGATCCGGCGGCCGGGCCCCCACCGGATGAGGTTGAACGCGAACGAACCCTTCCCGAACTCCAGGTACCCCATCTGCTGCAGGATGCGGTCCATCGTGCAGCAGCGCCAGCATGCCTGGTGCCCGTGATCCGACATGAAGATGACGAGGTCGTTGTCGGTGGTGCGTTCTAGGAGCTTCGCCAGACCCGCATCCAGCTGCTGGTAAACCGCCCTCGTCTGCTTCGCGACCGGCGAGTCCTTCAGCTCCTCGTACTTCGGGTGGTCGGGTGAGATGTACTCCATCAAGCAGTGCTGGATCCGGTCGGTGGAGACGTAGACCAGAACCCCGAAGTCCCAGTCGGTCGTGTCGAGCAGGTACTCGAAGCTCTTCTGGCGCTTCTCCGTGATCTCGGCCGCCTCCTCGAGGAACGCCTCCGGACGGTTTCGGAACGTCGTCCAGCTCATCCCGTTCACGGGGAACGGCGCGTTCGCGTCCAGCTCCTCTTGCAGCTCGACCGGATGCGTATACGAGCGGCTCGCAGGAAGGACACCACCGCCGATGACCTTCCCCTTGATCGCTGGTGTCGGGAAGGTCAACGGGATGTTGATCGCGAGCGACGTTTTGTCGGCGGCCGTGAAGTCATCGAAGATCGTGCGCGCCTTTATCGACCGGTACGTGACCGGGAGGCGCCGCGTGGCACCAGGCTTGTGCTCCAAGATGTCGAAGACGCCGTGGCCCGCGGGGTTGAGGGCGGTCATGAACGACGGCCACGCGCACCAGGAATGAGAGGGCACGGTGGAAAGACAGTCCCCGTGGGCGCCGCGCTCGATCAGACCCGCTAGGTTCGGCAGCTCCCCCGCATCCAGCATGGGCTGCAGGACCTTCCAGTCGGCCCCGTCCCAGCCGATGATCAGAACTCTGTCGGGCATAGATGTACTTCCTCCTCAAAGGGCTTGGCGGGGACGGCAGGTGACGCCGTCGGACCCACAAGAGACGGGGCTGAGGTTAGCAGGGCAGCCGGCGAAGAAGCGGTTGCTAGTCGTCGCCCTCACGCCGCGCCGGCGACAAACGGTACGCGCGCAGAGCCAGCTGGAGCCGCAGCTTGTCCTCGGGGCTCCGCAGAGACCATCCGGTCAGTCTCTCGATCTGCTTGAGCCGATACGTAACGGTATGGGGGTGCGCGAAGAGGATCTCGCCCGCGAGCTTGACGCTGCCGTCGGCCGAGAAGTACGCCTCGAGCGTCTTCAGGAGCTCGCCCTTGCGCCGCGCGTCGTAGCCGATCAGCGGTCCCAACATCTGCTCGATGAAGCGTTCGACCAGAACCTGCTCGAGCTTCAGGAAGTGGTAGAGGAGTAGGTCGTCGAACCGGAACACCGGACCATCCAGGCTTAGCGCCGTCCCGATCTCCAGCGCCTCGCGCGCTTCTAGGTAGGCGCGACGGATCCCTTCGAGGCCCGGGTCGGGCCCGCCCATGCCGAAGAGCCAGCCACCTCCCAGCTCGGCCACGACCTTCTCTGGAACGACCCCCACGTCCGCGAACGGTTCCGTGGGAAGGAGGGCGATCGTCTGGTCTCCCTTCTGGATCACGATCGGGTCTGCGTTCGCCAGGAGCGACACGCGAGAGACCGCAGACGCGACCGCTGCTTCCTTCCGGCCGTCCACACCGGGACCGCACCCGACCAACGCGATGTAGCTGAGCGACAGGTCATAGCCGAACGTGTGGGCTTTCTGGAGGACCTCGGCAGGCGACGCCTCGGTGCCATAGAGAAGGTCCGCCAGGAACTCTCTGCGCGCGCCCTCTTGTTCGCGCACGATGGCGCGCTGCGCTTGCGCGTATGCCTCGGCGACCGACGTAGAGATCTGGTCGGTGTACCGCAACACCGCCTCCGCGAGGGCGATCACTGCCTCGAAAGCGTCACCGCCGACGGTTCTGCACTCGTCGGACAAGGCGTCCCAGCAAACGCGGGAGACGGTCCTGTACGCGTGGAGGACGTCGTCCAGCGGTATGCCCGCCTCGGCTCTGCGCGCGCCCACAGACTCGATCCTCATCAGCTCTTCGCGGCGAAGCTCGCGGCCCTCGTTGAGGACCTGCGCAAGAGCCGCCACGTTCGCACGCACCGCATCGCGCACGTCGCTCTGCAGCAGGTCACCCGACCGCCCGTAGGAGGGGACGGTCTCCCATATGGCGGCCTGACAACGATCCACGACCTCGTCCAGGCGCTCGAGGAAGCCGGCAACGATGGCCGAGCGCGCGGCGTCTTTCACCATCTAGCCACTCCCTGCAGCGACCAGGCGCAACATCCGTTCCAGGGCGTCCCTGGCGAGGGTGGCTGCCGCACGCGATCGCTCGTCGGCCTCTTCCACCGTGTCCACCGGATCCAGAGCCGCAACGATCGCGCCGCTATCGACCTCCTGGACCACCACATTGCAGGGTAGGTGCACCGCCGCCTGGAGCTGTGAGTCGATGTGCCGGTGCGAAACCGGAGCGTTCCAAACGCCCATGATCAGGTACTGGCGCTGGTCACCAGCGTCGGGCCCGAGCATCCCCCCAACGTGCATCTCCGAGATGATCGAGAAACCCTCGCCCTTCATCGCCAGGCGAGCGCGGAGGACGGCTTCGTCGTAACCCTGCGGAACCTCGACCGTGTAGCCGTAGTCGCTCACCGACCACCTCCTCCACTTGCGACTACGGTACCGCCCGATGACCCTCGTCGCCGTCCCCAACGTCTCGGAGGGGCGAGATCACGAGCTGCTTCGGCGCGCGGTTCAGGCGATCGAAGCGACGCACACCCGCGTGCTCGACCTTCACAGCGACGCCGTGCACAACAGGAGCGTCCTCACCCTCGCCGGCCGCGGGCTAGTGCAGGCCTGCGTGGAGCTGGCGGCCGTCGCATCGTCGATCGACATACGGAGCCACCGGGGCGTCCATCCCCGCCTCGGCGGACTGGACGTGTGCCCGTTCGTTCCGCACGATGAAGACATGGTCGCTGCCGTGCACGCCGCCCGGACGACGGCGCATCTGATCGGCGAACTGGGGCTACCTGTGTATCTCTACGGGCACGCGGCGCGGAGATCCGACACACGCGAGCTGCCGGACCTGCGGCGCGGAGGGCTGGACTCGCTCATCGAACGCTCGACGCTCGGGCTGCTGCCGGATGAGGGTCCGCCCGATATCGATCCGGCGCGAGGTGTCGTCTGTGTCGGTGCGAGGGGCGTCCTGGTCGCGTTCAACGTCTGGCTGCGGAGCGACCTGCCTACGGCCAAGAGGATCGCGGCGGCGGTGCGGAGCCGGAGTGTGCGCGCTCTCGGGCTCGATCTGGGGGAGGGACAGACGCAGGTATCGCTGAACCTGATCGAGCCGCACACGACGGGCGTCGATGAAGCGTTCGGAGCGGTGGCCGCCGAGGCCGAACGCGCAGGAGCAGCGGTAGTGGCTACGGAGTTGGTGGGTCTTGTCCCGGAACGATTCTTGCCCCAGGACGCGACAGTGGCCCGGCTCCTGATCGAGCCGGGCCACTCACTGGAAGAGGCGTTAGAGGTTCTGTCCTAGCGGGAGCCGGTCGACTTCCGTCCCGTGCTCTTCCTGCCGCCGCTCGACTTCCGGGTGCCGCTGGACTTCCGGGTGCCGGTGGACTTGCTGCCCGACGACTTACGCGCCGTGGACTTCTTGCGCGTGCCGGTGGACTTGCTGCCCGACGACTTACGCGCCGTGGACTTCTTGCGCGTGCCGGTGGACCTGCTGCCCGACGACTTACGCGTTCCGGACGAGCGACTGGATGTCGACCTCGTCCCCGATGACTTGCGTGCTGCGGTCTTGCGACCCGTCGTCTTCTTCGCTGCCACTCCTCGCACCTCCTTCGTACCCACCGAGACCATCCCGATCTCGTTCTCCCCACTCCCGGATACGCGCCGTGCGCGCAGCGGGACTAGCAACACGAACGCGCGTCACAAACACGCATTCACAAACTAGATAGACACGAAACCTGCGCGATTGCAAGCATTCACACCGCTGCCAAGAAGAGGTTGCGCGCCCGAACAACTCCCGAAAGAACGCGCAGTTAAGACACCGCGCGCAGTTGACGACGCGCGCGGTCTTTGCGAAGGCGGCGACGTTCGCGTTCGGACGTTCCACCCCAGATACCGAACTGCTCCTTGTTGTTGAGCGCGTATTCGAGACATTGCATCCGCACTTGGCAGTTCGAACACACTTGGCGCGCGGCCTTGCTGGATCCACCGCGCTCGGGAAAGAAGATCTCGGGATCGACCTCGGTACAACGCGCGTGCGTCTGCCATTCGACGGGCTGTAGGAGCTTGTTCGTGATGCGCTGCATTCCCCCGGCCTTCCTGTGAGACATCCCCGGACCCATCCCAGTCCGCCGCGCTGCTGAAGCGAACCGAATTACAATTCTGTAATTCTAAGTATGGGATTCACAGGGCGCAATAGGCCTGACCTGCGTGTTTACAAAAAAAGGGCGCGAAAAACGGGTCGGGCGCGCGGGGTTGTCTACGAGAGCAGCGAGAGAGCGTCCGCCGCGAGGTCCGATGCGTCGATCGGCTTCGTGCGGATCAAGTCGGCGCCCGCCTGGTTCGCGAGCCATCGATCCTGGTCCCGATCGAGCAACATGAGCACCGGCACCTGACGCAGACGCGGATCCTGATCCATGGATTTGCACAACGCGAATCCGCCCGCGCTACCGGTGTGCAGGTCGATCACCACCACGGCAGGCACGTCGCTCTCCATCTGCTGAAGTGCGTCGCGCGCGTCGCGTGCAAGCGCCACTTCGAGGTCGGGTGCGAAGCCGAACCGCGCCTCGTCCCTGATCGCGTCGTCATCGGAAACCACGAGAACGTGTCGCAGATCGACGGCTTCAGGCGAGGAAGACATCAGAAAAATTATTTTTTGATCAGACTGCTTTGGCGGCAGCCTCTTGCTCGCGCACCTGCTGACTGACCTCCGCAAGCAGACCTTCGACATCGATGTCGAATCCTGTTTCCATCGATTGAAGACGCGCGATCGTGTTCACGAAACGGACCGCAGAGTTCTCCGCATCCTCGACCGCGTCAACGAGAACCGTCGAGTAGTGACGGGCGAAGCGAGCGCCGCAGAACGGGCATCGTCCCGGTGCATCGGACTCGGGTCCGATCTGCGACAACAGGAACGTTCTGCGACATCTGTGGCAGTTGCCTTCGATCTTCATGTTCACCTCTCTGATCGCGTAGAGCTCGATGATATGTCCCGGAGCATGATCGCTCCGAGAACGAATGCGATGAGGAAAGAAGGAACGGAGGCGTTCAACCACGGCAGCCGCGCGGCCAGCGGCTCGCCGAAGACGGTCTGGTTGAAGCTCAACCACCACCCGAGCGGGCTTGGGTTGATCCAGTGATAGACGATGAAGCCGCCCAGCCACGGCACCGCCGCTGCCACCCTGATCCCTCCGGTGAACCAGTAACGACCCCGGCGGTCGTAGAGATCCGGCACATGCACCCGCCCCCGCCGGACGACGAAGTGGTCAGCAGCCAAGACGCCAAGCAATGGCACGAAGACCGAGCCGATCAGGAACAGGAACGATTCGTACAGCTCCATGGTCAGCACGGCCGCCAGTGCCGTCCCCACAAGCCCAACGGCGACGACCAGTCCGCGCTGCGACAGCCTCGGGAAAACGTTCTGCAGCGTCACCGCGCCCGAGTAGATGTTGGCGAACGCCTCGTCGGTCTCGCCTGCGAGCAGTCCTACGAGGAAGAGCACCCCGACGATGGACCCGCCGCCGATGGTGATGATCCCGAGAGCGATCCCGCCCGGCGTCGGTGAGGCCTCCGCCGTCAATACGAGAAGGGCGCCGAGCGCGTACAGCCAGACGTTGGCTACGAGGTAACCCCAGAACGTTCCGAAGAAGGCGGAGCGCGGCCGTGACCCGAACCGTGTGTAGTCCGCGACCAGCGGGAACCAGGACACGGGGATCGCGATCACGAGGTCGAGAGCGGGGCCGAAGGTGGGGAAGCCGCCAACACCTACGGCCGACAGCGCGGCGCCGATTCCATCGCTGGTGAGCACCACCACCGTTACCGCGAGCGATATGCCGCCGATCACCCAGGCACCGAACTTCTCCATCCACACCCGCGTCACGCCCACGGGCCCCCACAACGCCAGCCCCGTGCAGGTCAGCGCGCTGATCGCGAGCCAGAGTGGGCGGGCCGAGAAACCGAAGACGCGGCTCGCCACCAGATCGGCAACGAAGCTCATCGCCCACAGCTCGACCGCGGTCCACCCGATGAGCTGGACGATGTTCAGGGCGCTTGCGATCCAAGAGCCGCGGATGCCGAGCACGGGGCGCAGAAGAACCATCGTCGGGACGCCATGCTGCGCGCCTATCGCAGCGGGCATCGCCAACAGCAAGACGCCGATCAGCGAACCCAGCACGATCGCGGTGAAGGCAGCCGAGAACCCAAGACCCGGCACGAGGAGGCCACCGGTGACGAGGACCAACAGACCGATGCCAAGGTCTCCCCACAGAACCGCCATATCCACCGCCGACAAACGGCGTTCCTCGAGAGGAACCGGACGGATGCCCCAAGCCGCGTCGTGCTCGAGCGTGCTCATATCTATCTCCCTTCGCCGGCGTTACCCGGATCAGGTTCCAAGGGTCGGCGGCTCTCAGCCGCCCTCTCAGCCCGGTCGCACCGAGCTCCCCTGCTTGCGCCCGCAGGCTACTGCTAAAGCTCCTGCCTAACGACGTCCACTGCCTTCTTGATGTTCGAGAGCTTCTCTTTAGCCTCGTCGACCGTCCGCGTCTTCAGCCCGCAGTCCGGATCCACGAAGATGCGCTCGGGCGGGATGTGCTTGAGGGCTCGGCGGATGCCGTCGACCAGGTCCTCTACCGATTCCAACTCGTGACTGTGCACATCCGAGATGCCGAGTCCCACGTACTTCGTGAAGGGGTTGTCCGCAAACTCCTCGAGCAGCGAGTAGTCGGAGTTCGCGAACTCGAGATCGATCTGGTCTACGGGGATGTCGAGCATCTTCGGGTACGCGTTATGGAAATCCCCGTAGCAGATGTGGGTGATCGTGTGAGCCGACAGAGGCTCGGTCACGATCGCCATCGCCTCGATCACGAGGTCGAGCTCGTCCATCCGCGTCGACGCCGCGGGTTCGTCGATCTGGATGTAGCGGGCTCCCGCCTTCTCCAGGTCGAGCGCCTCGTCCCGGATGACCTTCGCGAGGTCGAGAACGAAGTCGCGTCTGGTGGCGTAGTGCTCGTTGAAGGACCAGTCACAGATCGTGTAAGGCCCCGTCAGCATCCCTTTGACGGGCGCGTCCGTCAGCGACTGGGCGAACTTCCACCACTCGACCGTGACGGGACGATCCCGCCCGATCGCGCCGACGGCGATCGGCTTCCGGTAGTAGCGGTTGCCGTAGGAGCGAACGAGGCCCCCGATCTCGAGGCCCGGAAGCTCTTCGGCGAAGTAGGCGACCATGTCGCCGCGGTACATCTCGCCGTCAACGACGAGGTCCGTACCGATCGAGTCCTGGAACTCGACCCACTCGCGCGTCGCCTTCTTCTCGAGCTCTTGAAGCTCCTCGCGCTCGATCTCTCGGCGCGCGTACTGGCCCCTTGCCTTCGTCAGATAGTCGGGCTTCGGGAAGCTTCCAACCGATGTCGTCCAGAGACCGGGTCCGGGAAGGTCCACGGTTGTCATGTCATGCACCCACTTTCCGTGCCGCTTCGCACAAGCGTTCGAGCTTCGCTCTCGCCTTTTCCCGAGGGAGGAACTCGAGACCCGACGAGGGCGCCACCTGGAGGCGGTCGGGCCCCACCTGATCGGCTAGGTCTTCGATCGTCTGCTGCAGCGCGTCCGCCTCCTCCAGCTTCGTATTGCGCCCGTCCACGATCCCGGCCTGCAACTTCTTCTCTCCTGGGAGCGACCGGATGAGCTCGCGGTTCTCGGGTCCCGCCACGAGGTCGAGGGCCACGCGGTGCACCGGCAGGTCGAACACGTCGGCCCCCAGACGCTTCGCGTCTCCGAAATAGGTCCCGAGGGTGAGCTCAGCCTCCCCCAGCTCGGCGGTCACGATGCCGAGCGCCTCCCGCGCCAACGTGAGATCCTCCGGCGCGTTCAGGAGCGCCGGTTCGTCGATCTGGATGTGGCGCGCCCCGGCCGCTTCAAGCTCGAATGCCTCTTGCGCGAGCACCCGCGCGATGGCCAGCACGAAAGCTCTGTGATCGCCGTAGTGCTCGTCCACCGACAGCCGGGCGAACGTCACGGGGCCGGGAATCACCGCTTTCACGGCACGAGAGGTCGCGTCGCGTGCGAACTCAAAGCCCGTGACCGAAGAGGGCCCGCCCCACTCGATATCGCCCGTGCAGATCGGGCGCCGGTAGTAGACGTTGTTGTCGAACCAACGCAGCAGACCGCCGATCTCGAACCCGCGCATCGTGCGGGCAAACGGCGTCAGGAGATCGTCCCAGCGCACATGGCCGTCCGTCAGGACATCGACGCCCGCACGTTCCTGCTCGGCGATGACCGCACGGGCAAGCTCGTCCTGAGCCGCGTGCAGATCGTCGAGCGACGCGCTCCCTTTATCGAGCGCCTGGATCGTCTTTCGGACCTTGAAGGTCTCTCCCTCGGTGGGTGGCTTCGGGTACGACCCCACGACGGTCGTCTGGATCGGCATCGCTCTCCTCTCTGCTGCAACTAAAAAAGCCCTCCGTTCCCAGACGGAAGGCTCATCGAGGACACAGCCCGCTCATCCGTCCGGGATTCGCACCTGCCGGCGAGCCGGTGGTTGCGGCGGGATCGTAGGGCCGGGCCCTCCCCCGCTCTTGATGAGCGTGGCGAGCCTATCCCATGAGCTCCGAGATCCAGCCGATCACTACACCGAGAACCGCCTGTGCCACCAACGCGAGGGAGAAGACCTTGAAGAAAAGCAGGGTCGAGTCTCTTCGGTTGCGCTGCTCAACCGGCGTCCTCCTCCGGTAGAGGATCACGGCCACGGCGCCGGCCGCGACCGGCACCGCCAGAGCCATCGCCGTCAATATGACGAGTGCGAGGATGATCTCGGTCATAGAGATCTCGATCGGGCCCGCCAGATCCAAGCGCACGCTGACACTCTGGCCTCTCGACCGCGAAAAGGAAAGGACTCCGGTCACGCCGGGGCCCCGGTAGATCTAGAACGACTGCCTTAGAACTGGGCGGAGTCTCCGCAGGCGCAGGTGCCCTTCGCGTTCGGGTTGTCGATGGTGAACCCGGACTGCTGCAGCGAGTCGAGGTAGTCGATCGTGGCGCCGCGCAGGTAGGGGGCGCTCATCTTGTCGACCCGGATCTCGACGCCGTGCATCTGCTCGATGTGGTCGTCGTCCAGCTTCCGGTCGTCGAAGTACAGCGCATAGCGCAGACCGGCGCAGCCGCCGGGCTGAACGGCCACCCGGAGCGCGTACTCCTTGCCCTCGTGCTCGTCCGGGGCCGCGGACGTTTCGCGATCCAGCAACTCCGTCACCTTCGAGGCGGCGTTCGGGGTGATCGAGAAGATCTGGGTCTGGGTCTCAGGCTGGGTGTTTGGGGTCTCGGTCAGTGACACAGGAGGTCCTCCTTCATATGGCACCGGAGTAAAGGTGCACGTCGATTATAGGCAACGCTCACCCTTTGGCCGCCATTCCGAGCCGCGTTAGTGGACGAATCTCAACTCGATGAACAGCAGGAGTGCCCCCGCGGCGAAGAGACCTATCAAGCTGATCTTCCCGGCGCGCGGAAGGGGCGAGTCGGCCAGCAATGGCCACAGAAGGAGGACCATCGCGGCGGCAGCACCCAACAGCGTGCTTGCGAGGACTCCGATGTGCAGGAGCTGGTGCACCGGCTAGTGGCTGGTGGTCGAGGAGAAGCTGAAACCTTCGACCCGCATCGACGGTGCGACGTTCGACCCGAAAGACCCGAAGTCGGGCGCGAACGCGGAGGAATCGGAGCCGAGCCCCGTCGTCGCGCGAAGAGCGTCGAGAACGCTCTGCGAGAAGCGCAGGTTGCGGACCGGCTCAGCGATCTCCCCACCTCGGATCCGGTACGTGCCGTCTCTCGTCATCCCGGTTAACAACGTGGTGGGCCGGTCCAGGACGTTGACGTAGTGGAACCGCGTCACCAACAAGCCGTCCGCGACTTCTGCGATCAGCTCGGAGGGTGTCGCGCCGCCCTCCCGCAGCACGACGTTCGACGCGTAGGGCCCGAACTCCGCGGAACCTGAGAAGTGACCTGTGGGATCCAAGCCGAGCTTCGGTGCCGTCCTCAGATCGGTCACCGGCCCCACGGCCTCGCCCTCGTGGATAACATCCACGGCTCGCTTGGGCACGCCTTCGAAATCGAAGCCGATCCCCACGGACCGAGCGTCGAACACGTCGTCTGCCACGGTGATGTCCGGAGCGGCAACCTGTTCGCCCGTGCGCGATGCGAGGAAGCTCTCGCCGTCGACCACCTGCTTGGCGCCCATCCCCATGTAGGAGAGGTACTCCATCAACATGGCGCTGGCCGCGGGCTCGAGCACGACCTCATACTTGCCCGGCGCCGCGGCTGCGGGCTCTCGATTCGTCGTCGCCTTGTCCAGCGCGGTTCGAGCCGCGCGTTCTACATCCACGTCGCAGAGCGAGTGCGATGACGCTTCCCCCCAGCCGGAGCCCGCACCGTGATCCGCCAGACAGGTGACGACGCAACGCGTGAATGCATCGAAGCAGTCGATCCCGAGCGAGTTCACGACGACGAAAGAGTGGGCGCTGGTCTCATAGATACCGGCGGCCGCCATCGACTCGGCGACCTGCAGGATCGTCTGGACCGCGCCCGCCCGGCGGTCCGGCGAGGCGGTCGCGGTGTCTTCGTCCCACCGAAAGATCGGCTGCGCGTGCCCCATGCGCTCCGGCGACGGGAGGCCGGGGAACTCTTCGTCGGGCCGCGAGGCACGAGCACCCTCCAGCGCGCGTTCCGCCGCAGCCCGCATCGCGGCGTCGCCCAACTGATTGGTTGCGGCGACGGCTACGTGGTTGCCGACCACGACACGGATGTACGCTCGGCGCTCGCTCCTAACCGTGTTCTGGATGATCTCGGACCGTGCGTACCTCGTCAGCCCCGTCACTGAAGCGGACACCACGACCTCGACCTGGTCCGCTCCCGGAAGCTCGAGTACGGGGGACGCCGCAGCGCGGACGTCGTCAGGATCGAGGGGCAGGGTGCGCCGAACCTCGCTCACGAGCCCACGCCCGTGCTGACGTTTCGGAAGCGGGCAGGCGACGTGCCGTGTCCGACCCGCATCGTCTGCCCAGGTTGGCCCTTGCCGCAGTTCGGCGTTCCGCGCACCAGCCATTCCTGGGACCCGGCGATGGCGTCACACGAAGCCCAGAAGATGGGGGTGATCCCGGTGTATCGCGGGTTCTTCAGCATCCTCGTCAACCGGCCGTTCTTGATCTCCCACGCGATCTCACAACCGAACTGGAAGTTCTTGCGCTTGTCGTCGATCGACCACGACTTATTGGTGGCCATGAAGATGCCATCGTCGACATCTGCGAAGAGATCCTCCAGCGACCCCTCTCCCGGGAGGAGGTTCACGTTCGGCATCCTGATCAGCGGGAAGTTCTCCCACCCCTCGGCCCGCATCGCGCCGTTGGAACGATCCGCACCCGCGGCCGCCGCGGTCTCTCGCGAGCTCTGAAAGCCGACGAGCATCCCGTTCCGGATGAGGTCGACCCTCTGCCCCTCGACCCCCTCGTCGTCGTATCCATAGGTCCCGAGGCCGCCCGGCGTCGTGGCGTCCGACACGATATTCACGATCTCCGAGGCATAGCGGAGATTCCCGAGGTCCGGTACCCCGACGAACGAGGTGCCGGCGAACGCGGCCTCCATCCCGAGGACCCGATCGAGCTCGGTCGGGTGGCCTACGGACTCGTGCACCTGCAGCATCATCTGGTGGCCGTCCAAGACCAGGGTCGTTTGCTTTGCCGGACACTCAGGAGCGCGCAGCAGCGCCGCGGCTTCTTCAGCGGTCCGGCGCGCGTTACCGGCCAGGTCCATCTGCTCCACAGACTCGTATCCGACAGCTCCGTAGTGACCGCGGAAGGAGCCGGGGTAAGACCGCACCTGCACGTCATCACCATCTACCGCCATCGCTTCGATCCCCGCGCCGGTGTGGACGATGGTTTGGTCGATGTCGGAGCCCTCCGACGAGAGGAACCACGTCCGCTGCCTCAGGAGATCGAGCGTCCCCCGCGCCACGCGGACGTCTGGCACCTTCGACATCTCCTGTGTGGCGCTGGTGAACAGCCCCACCTTTTCCTCGAGCGGGACCGCGAACGGGTCTTTCTCTACCGGGGAGCTCCACGATGCGACGTGGACTGGCTCCGGAACAAGCTCCACGGGTGTCGACAGAGCGGTCGCCGTCGCCCGCGCCACCTCTACCGCCAGACGGGCCACGCGCGCACCCTCCCGAAGGTCGAGTTTCGGTGTCGAAGCGAACCCCCACGCACCGTCGACGAGAACACGCACACCGAACCCCTGAGATGTCGCTCGATCCAAGGCCTCTACGGTCTCGCCGCGCACCGCGAGCGACTCGCTCTCTATCTCCGCGCCGCGAACGTCTGCATAGGTCGCGCCATCCGAAGTTGCCGCGTCGAGCGCGGCGGCGAGGAGGTCTTTCAAGCGAGGTTCGACGAGCGCGGGTACGCGATCTCGGGGTCGGTGAGGATGTTGACGACGCTCGGCTCACCGGAGTCGAAAGCGCGTTTCAGAGCAGGCGCGATCTCGGCGGGCTCGATCACGAGCTCGCCGCGGCCGCCGAACGACTCCATCATCTGGTCGTAGCGGATCCCCGGGCGTAGGTCGGCCGCGACGTCGTAGCCGTAGAGGCCGCGCATCGGATGCTTCTCGAGGCCCCAGATCCCATTGTTGCCAACGACGCACACGACGGGGAGGTTGTGTCGGACGAGCGACTCCAGCTCGGTTCCCGCGAAGCCGATCGCCCCGTCACCGTAGAGCAACACGATCTGTCGCTCCGGATGCGCGAGACGCGCCGCCATCGCGTACCCGGGCCCGACCCCGAGGCAGCCGAACGGGCCCGGGTCGAGCCAACAACCGGGTTCGAAGGAAGGCACCTCTCTGCCTGCGTACGAGACGAAGTCGCCGCCGTCGCCGATCACGATCGCATCTCGCTCCAGCAGGGGGACGAGCTCGCCGTAGATCCGCATCGGGTGGATCGGGTTCGCGTCCGACTGCAGCTCGGCTTGCGCGCCGGCTCGCTTCTGCTCCTCGGTCTCCGACAGCGCCTCGACCCACGCCTTCGTGTCGCCGGGGCGCTCCACCGCGTCGGCCAGAGCAGCCAGTGTCTTGTCCAGCGGCGCTCCGACGGAAGCAGCGAGATCCACGTGGCCCGCGATCAGGTCCGCGTGCGAGTCCAGGTGGACGAGGTTCGACAGCCCCTGTCCGAACCCGAGGCGGAAGTCCAGCGGTGTTCCCGCCACGATCACCAGGTCCGCCTCTTTCAGCGCCCGCGACCGCGCCCGGGAGAACGCGAGGCGATGGTCGGCCGGCACGCACCCGCGGCCTTGACCGTTCGCGAACACCGGAAGCTCTGCCGCCTCGACGAGGCGCCTGAGCTCACCCTCGGCGCGGTCCATGAAGACGTTGGAGCCGGCGATGAAGATCGGGCGCTCCGCCTTTGTCAGCAGTCCGGCGATCCGTTCGACCTCACTCGGATCCACCCCAGGCCCCTCCGCGACCTCCGGCGTCTCCCACGCGAATGGAGCCTGGTTGAACACGACGTCGAGAGGAAAGTCCAAGAACCGGGGGCCGCGCGGTGCCGTCGTTGCATCCAGGATGGCTCGGATCAGCTCGGTGGCAACCTGGGTCGTGTCCGTGACGGTTCGCGCCGGCGCTACGGGGTCCACGAAGGGAACGTGATCCATCTCCTGCAGCGACCCCTGCCCCCAGCGGAACGCGGGGGCGCGCCCACCGAGCACCACCACCGGAGCCCGGTTCGCAGCAGCCTGCGCCAGCGGGCTGATCGCGTTCGTCACACCGGGACCCGCCGTGACGGCAGCCACGCCGACCGTCCGCGTGATCCGCGCCCAGCCCTCCGCTCCGAACACGCCATTCGCCTCGTGGCGCACGTCGACGAGCCTGATCCCCTCCTGATGACACCCGTCGAGGAAGGGAAAGATGTGCCCCCCACTCAACGTGAAGACGTGAGTGACGCCAAGCGCCTTTAGAGCCTTAACGGCGAGATGCCCTCCATGCCCGTCGCCTGTCAGCGCGGCACGGGCAGCTTCGACGTCCTCAGAGGTTGGTGTCCAACGGCCAGCAGGCATCGCAGGAGCCTACAGAGTCCAGCCTCAGGAGCCTACAGAGTCCAGCCTGCGGTCACGGGTCTGGTCTCGACCCTATGGAAATGGGCCAACGCGCGGGAGTAATGTCTGGCGATGAAGCTGCTTTACGTGCTCGGGCGGGGGCGAAGTGGCAGCACCGTGTTCGCCAATGTCCTCGGCGAACTAGACGGTTTCTTCTCCGGCGGAGAGATTCGCGCCTTCTGGGATCCTGTGGTCGTTCGCGAGTCCACCTGCGGATGCGGGGCTGCCATCCGCGATTGCCCCATCTGGTCGCATGTCCTAGACCGCCTCTCAGATATCGATCTGGAGAAGGTCTCCGCCTGGCAGCGCTACATCGTCAGAGAGCACCAGACCTACCGGCTATTGCGATATCGCCGCACGCGACGTTGGCGAGCCCTCGAGCGGTATGGAGAAGTCATGTGCCGGCTCTACGACGCGCTGGCGGAAGTCACCGGAGCCCGGGTCATCGTGGACTCCTCCAAGCGGCCGTCTTACGCCGCATTCGTTCGCACCGTTCCGGGGCTGAACCCCTATTTCATCCACCTCGTGCGAGAGCCGCGCGCGTCGGCGTACTCGTGGCTCAGCCGACGCTACGAGTCGTCCCGGGTCGGCCAGGAAGTAACGCGTCGGGGTGCGCTGAACGCGACGCTTCGATGGGACCTTCTGAACCTTGGATCCGACGCGATTATCCGGAGGTCTGAGCCGAATCGCGCCCTCCGCATCCGATACGAGGACTTTGTAGCGCAACCGCGCGACCACGTCGAACTTGCTCGGATACTGCTGGACGAGCCCGCCTTAAGGTCCCCATTCGTAGACGACCACACGGTGCGACTCGGTATCAACCACGCGATCGCGGGAAACCCCTCTCGCTTCGTCACGGGAGTCGTCCAGCTGGAGGAGAGTCGCGAATGGCGTCACGCGCAAACGCGGATCGACCGGTGGGTCACAACTGCGGTGGCACTCCCCTTTCTGCGTCGCTACGGATACCCGATCCACGTGGCTTCACCGCACATCAAAACTCGCATCGCGTAACACTCTCCATCGCGTCCAGCTGCCACCTCGCCGCCTCTTACTAGGAACGGTGGGAAGGTTCTTCGATGCACGATGGGAGAACTGATCTAGATCGCCGGCGAGCCGCTTTCCTCACGAACGCGGAGAACTACGACCAGTATCGACCCGGTTATCCCGAGGCAGCGATCGAGTGGGTGGTGGGACGGTCGCGCAGGCGAATCGTCGACGGCGCCTGGCCGCGTAAGCCCCTGGGCGATGCTCTTTTCGCGTCTAACACCGCTCACCGACCTCGAACGCGAAAGAGCGATCCGGGGAGCGCCAGACTGCGGCCCGGTTATTCGCCGTCGGAGACCCAGCGGGTGCCGCCGGTGTCGCCGCTGGTCGCGGTCTCCGCGGAGGAGCGGCGGATCACGTGGTCGTCGTCGGGCTCGAGGTCGTAGCCTTCCGCTACGCGCGCCTCGGAATCCTCGAGGATGCGGCGCGCGGCCCGCCGCGCCGCTTCGAGGCTGCCGTCGGTCGCCTGGCCGTTGTCGTCACTCTCACGCAGCAGCTTCTGCGCGAGCTTCTCGATCTTCGCCTCGAGAGCCTCGTTCCGCTGAACCTGCTCGACGTACTCCGGCTCCGCGTTGTCGGCCATGCCGTGGAGCCTAGACGGTCCAGGTGTCGCCGGAGCCGAGGAGACGCTCGAGGTCGCCGGGGCCCTGTTGCTCCGCCGCCATCCGAAGCTGGTGCTCCATCCCGTCGCCGTAGACCGGGCGCTGGACGTCTCTGAACACGCCGATCGGAGTCGGCTGCGTCGGACCGGATGCGATGCGGGCGAGAGCGAAGGCGAGGCTCGGGTCGTCGCGGTGCTCGTCATGGACCAGCAGCTTGTCCTCGCCGACGTCGGCGACCTTCACAACCTCGACGCGTCCTTCGGCCGTCATCCGGACGCCGTTCTCGTTGTTCGCGCCGAAGCGGACCGGCTTACCGTGCTCGAGGTAGATGCGGTTCTGCGAGCGGCCGTCTTTGCCCGTCAGGGCAACGAAGGCGCCGTCGTTGAAGATGTTGCAGTTCTGGTAGATCTCGATGAAGGCGGACCCGCGGTGTGCCGCGGCCCTCCGGATGATCTCCGGCAGATGTTTGCGCTCGACGTCGATCGTTCGCGCCACGAAGCTGGCCTCGGCCCCCAGCGCGAGGGCAACCGGGTTGAAGGGGTGCTCCAACGAGCCGAAGGGGGTCGACTTCGTGACCTTCCCCTTTTCCGAGGTCGGCGAGTACTGGCCCTTCGTGAGCCCGTAGATCTGGTTGTTGAAGAGCAGGATCTTGAGGTTCACGTTGCGCCGCAACGCGTGGATGAAGTGGTTGCCACCGATCGAGAGGCCGTCGCCGTCGCCGGTTACCACCCACACCTGCAGGTCGGGCCGCGCGGTTGCGACGCCCGTTGCGATCGCGGGAGCGCGACCGTGGATCCCGTGGATGCCGTAGGTGTTCATGTAGTACGGGAAGCGGCTGGAGCATCCGATCCCGGATACCCACACCATCTTCTCGGGGGGCACGCCCAGAGACGGCATCGCGCTCTGAACCGCCGCCAGGATCGCGTAGTCCCCACAGCCTGGACACCAGCGGACCTCTTGATCGGAGACGAAGTCCTCGCGCGTGAGCGTCCCGATCCCGCCCGATGCCTCGGTGATGCCCCGTTCGTTCGCCGCCCCGCCGCTCATCGTCATAGGTACTTCTCCAATTCGTCTTCTAGTTCGGCTGCGCGGAACGGCAGCCCCTTCACCTTGTTGATCGAGATCGCATCGATGAGGAAGTCGGCCCGGATGAGCTTCGATAGCTGCCCCATGTTCATCTCCGGGACGATGACCTTGTCGAACCGAGCCAGCACCTCGCCGGTGTTCTTCGGCATGGGGTTCAGGTGTTTGAGGTGGGCGCGGCCCACCTTCTTCCCGCGCGAGCGCAACCGCCGACAGGCGGCCCCGATCGCGCCGTAGGTCGAACCCCAGCCCAGGACCAGCACGTCGGCCCCCTCGTCGGCGTCGAACTCGAGCGGCTCGATGTCTTCTTCGATCGCCTTGATCTTGGCCGCGCGCAGAAGCGTCATCAGCTGGTGGTTGTCCGCGTCGTAAGAGATGTTGCCCGTCCCGTCGGCCTTCTCGAGACCTCCCACGCGGTGCTCCAGCCCGGAGGTTCCGGGGATCGCCCAAGGCCGCGCGAGGGTGTCGTCGTCGCGCAGGAACGGCCAGAAGTCATCGCCGGCGTTCGGCTGCGATGCGAACCGAACCTGGATGTCGGGGAGCTTGCTGACGGCAGGGATGCGCCACGGCTCCGCGCCGTTGGCGAGATAGCCGTCGGACAGGATGATCACGGGGGTCATGTACTTGATCGCGATGCGAGCGGCCTCGATCGGTGCCCAGAAGCACGAGGACGGCGACCACGGCGCCACGATCGGAAGCGGAGCCTCGCCGTGCCGGCCGTACATGGCGTGCAGGAGGTCGGACTGCTCGGTCTTCGTCGGCAGACCCGTCGACGGGCCTCCGCGCTGGATGTCGACGACCAGGAGCGGGAGCTCCATCGACAGGGCTAGCCCCAGCGCCTCGGATTTGAGGTCGAGTCCCGGCCCCGACGTGGTTGTGACCCCCAGGTGACCGGAGAACGACGCGCCGATCGCCATGCTGATGGCAGCAATCTCATCTTCGGCTTGAACCGTGCGCACACCGAAGTTCTTGTGGCGGGAGAGCTCGTGCAGGATGTCGGATGCGGGAGTGATCGGATACGAGCCGAGGAACAACGGGAGCTTCGCCTGGACCGCACCGGCGATCAGCCCGAACGCCATCGCCTGGTTGCCCGTGATGCGCCGGTACTTGCCGGGCGCCAGCGTCGCCGGCTTGACCTCGAACGCGCTGAGCTCGGCGGTCTCGCCGAACGCATGACCGGCCTTCAGCGCCGCGATGTTCGACTGCGCGATCGCGGGCTTCTTCGCGAACTTCTTCTCGATCCAGGCCACCGTGGGCTCGATCGGACGCGAGTACATCCACGACACCACGCCGAGAGCCAGCATGTTCTTCGCCCGCTCGGCCTCCTTCTTGCTGACGCCGGAATCCTTCACGGCTTCCACCGTGAGCGTCGTCATGGGGATCTCGTAGATCTGGTAGCCGGCGAGCGACCCGTCCTTCAGAGGGTTAGCGGCGTATCCGGCCTTGTCCAGGTTGCGGTCCTCGAACGCGTCGCTGTTGACGATCAACAGCCCGCCGGGCAGCAGGTCCTTGAGGTTCGCCTTCAACGCCGCGGGGTTCATCGCCACCAGCACGCTCGGCTGGTCGCCGGCGGTCAGGATGTCGTGGTCCGAGAAGTGGAGCTGGAAGGCAGAGACGCCCGCGAGGGTGCCGGCCGGAGCCCTGATCTCGGCCGGATAGTCCGGCATCGTGGCGAGGTCGTTGCCGAAGATGGCGCTGGCGCTGGTGAAGCGGTCGCCGGTGAGCTGCATCCCGTCGCCGGAGTCGCCGGCGAACCGGATCACGACCCGGTCGAGCTCTTTCCGCTCCCCACGCGGCGGAGCGGCCTGCGCAGCCATTAAACGGTCCCCTCTTCTAGAGCCGGAGCGAGGGTCAAGGATAACTCCGGGGCCCCCGCGCTTCCCATACCTTTCAACGTCGAGAAGGGACGTTTGTTCCGGTTATGACCGAGACAGCGGGAACAACTTCGTCGCCGTCACGTCCGCGGCCGCGATCTGTTTCGTTTCACCCGATCGCGTGAGGATCGACACGATCTGGCCGCCGCTTGGGTCGCTTCTCACCGCAGACACGACGCCGATCGCCTCCGAGAAGGGATGCTCGGGGTCGTGGAGCCGGTACCGCAGCGAAACCTTGCGCCCGAGAAGCGGCTTCCAGTCGTCGATCACCGTGTGTCACACCCGGTGCCGCTATGGGAGCGGACTGCGGAGAGGACGGGGCTGGTTACTCCGAGCGCTCTTCGGACGGCGCGTACGGGCTCTCCATGGCACCCCCCTGGGCGTCGGGGTGCTCGACGAACCACTGCGCTTGGGTCTGGGTGAACTGTGCCCACTCCGAGGGGATGTTGTCGGCGGGGAAGATCGCATCCACCGGGCAGGCGGGGAGGCAGGCGTCACAGTCGACGCATTCCTCGGGGTGGATGTAGAGCTGCTCTTCGCCCTCGTAGATGCAGTCCACCGGGCATTCATCGACGCACGCCCGGTCCTTCACGCCGATGCACGGCTCAGCGATGACGTACGTCATCTCGGGTTCCCTCCTGGTTGAGTAGGTAGTTGCGGGCTGATGATACCCACGGATGCTGTTACTACCCGCTCATCTCGCGGCCTTCTCGGCGGGCAGATTGAGGTACACGATCACCGCGTTTTCGCAGGTGGAGCTGCGGATCTGGAGCGAGCCCAGCTGCTTACCCTCCTGGAGGTACAGCTCGGCCTCGAAGCCCTCGTTGTCTTCCTGCAGCACCTCCATCGAGGTCTCCGCTACCGCCTCCTTGTAGCGGACAAACGACTCGTTGACCGAGAACGGGACCGCCAAGGCGGCGATCACCCGCCCCTTCACCACGTCGGTCTTGTTCACGCTCGCCTCGCCGTCGAGGAGATAAGGCGCCGGAACCAGCGTGGGGTCCGCGTCGCGATCGGGAGCCGGTAGGCCGCACTTCCGGAAGTCGGGCGCGGCCTGAACCGTCGGCCCGTCCCGTTCGCATCCCGCCGCTGCCACGATGACCGTGAGGAGGAGGCCCGCGGCGAGGGCGGTCCGCGAGCACCTCAAGCGGATGCGTCCCGGTCCGCTTCTCGCTCGACGAACCTGAACAGCCCCGTTTTGCGCTGGATCTTCGCGGTGACGTCGGGGGACAGGGCGTGGAACACGTCGACGATGTTGCCGAGCCCCTTCGTCACCACGACCTCCGCCCTGTTCTCCTCGATCGCCTGGATCGTCTTCGCGGCGACGTCTGCAGGCTTGACGGTCCGCGCCACCATCGGAGGCGCATCGTCCGGGTGGCGACGAGCGAACATCCCCTCTTCCGCCACGAAGCCGGGGCACACGACCGAGACCTCCACGCCGTACGGCCTCATCTCCTCGCGCAGCGACCAGGAGAACCCGACCACCGCGTGCTTCGAGGACGCGTACACCGTGTTGTAGGGATACGCGGTCCGCCCGGACAACGACGAGATGTTGCAGATGTGGCCGCGCCCTCGCGCGACCATCCCCGGGAGCACGAGACGGGTGAGGCTCTCGACGGCGACCACGTTGGTGTTGATGATCCAGGCGATGTCGTCCAGGTCGAACGACTCGAAGCGGCGGACCTTCTGGACGCCGGCGTTGTTCACGAGCAGGTCGGGGGGGCCGAGTTCCGCTTCCGTTCGTTCGACCAGCCGCTCGAGGTCCTCCCGCTGCGTCACATCCGTAGGCACCGCGATAGCGCGCACGCCTTTCGACTGCACGCGCGCGAGTGTCTCCTCCAGATCGGTTGCCGAGCGCGCCGCGAGCGCCAAGTGCACGCCCCTGGCGGCGAGCGCGTCGGCTAGGTGGACGCCGATGCCGCGGGACGCGCCCGTGAGGATCCCGATCGTGTTGTGAAGCTCCATGTCTCCTCCTGTTGAGGTCTACGAGGCGAGCCGCCAGCGCTTCGCCAGCCGATACTGCACGTACACGACGAGCGCCGTCACCACGAACATCGTGAGCGCGATCGTCGATGCGTAGCCGAGACGGAAGTAGCGGAAGGCCGTGCGATACACGTAGAGCGGAACGTACGTCGTGGCGTAACGGGGACCGCCGTCGGTGACCAGCAGCGCCGGAACGAAGTTCACCTGGAGGGACAAGATGACGTCGCGCAGCGCTAGCAGCGCCAGCATCGGCGCCATCAGCGGAAGCGTCAGTCGCGACAACGTGAACCACGGCGTTGCGCCGTCCACAGCCGCGGCTTCATAGACGTGGCGCGGGATGCTGCGGCGAACCGCGAGCGCCACGATGAACGCCTCGCCGATCTGGAAGGCGCCCATCAGCGCTAGTGACACCCGCGCCCCCCATGGGTTCGTCAACGTGCCCGAAAGCCCGAACAGCGCGGCGGCAGGCCCGTAGAGAGGGTTCAACAACCACAGCCACAGGAGGGCGTAGGCCACGTCCGGCACCACCGTCGGGAGGTACACGAGCGGACGCGCCGCAACCGACGACGTCCGGTGCCGGTTCAACAAAAGCGCGGCGCCGACCGCGGCGAACAGACGCACCGGCACCGCGATCAGGATGTAGATCGCGGTGTTCCCGAAGGACCGCCACAGCGCTTCGTCTCCCAGCAATCGAGCCACATTTTCGAAGCCCGTGAAGCGCGGCGGTTGGACGCCCGAGAACTCCGTGAAGGCGAGGGCGGAGGCGGCGAGCGCGGGGAGGACCACCAGAGCCACCAGCCCCACCAGGAACGGCCACGCCAGCGAGGCAGGAGACCTCACCGGAGCCTGCTTCCGCTCGAGGAGAACTCGTGCACGTCGCGTTCGTTGAACGCCACCGCGACCATGTCACCGACCTGCGGCGCGTCGCGGATGTCTCCACGGACCAACACGATGTCGGCACCGACCTGCACGTGAACGATCACGTCTGCACCCGTGCGCTCTAGGGCCGCGACCTCGCCCCGCAGCCGACCCTCGTCGCCACCGACCAGCCGCATCCTCTCGGGCCTGACGCCGAGGAGCGTCCCGTCGCCCGAGCCGAGAAGACCCGCCGGCATCACGTTCATCGGCGGCGTTCCGAGGAAGCGCGCGACGAAGACGTTCTGCGGGCGCTCGTACACGTGCGTCGGATCGCCAACCTGCTCGAGCTTCCCGGCGCGGAGCACCGCGATCTGGTCCCCCATCGTCATCGCCTCCACCTGATCGTGCGTAACGTAGATCGTGGTGGTCGCTAGAGATCGCTGCAGCGAGCGGATCTCGGTCCGGGTGCGGGCGCGGAGCTCTGCATCCAGGTTCGACAGCGGCTCGTCGAGCAGGAAGGCAGCGGGGTCGCGGACCAGCGCCCGCGCCAGCGCAACCCGCTGGCGTTCGCCGCCGGACAATCGTTCCGGAAGCCGCTCAAGCTGCTCCGTCAGCCCCACTGCTTCGCCCGCGTGCCGGACCTGCGCGTCCACCTGAGACCGTCCGACCTTGCGCGCCCTGAGGCCGAAGGCGATGTTCTCGCGCACCGACAGGTGCGGGTAGAGCGCGTAGTCCTGGAACACCATCGCGACGTCGCGCCGGCCCGGCGGCAGAGTCGTCACGTCGCGGCCCGCAACCTCGATCTTTCCTGCATCGGGGTCCTCGAGACCCGCGATGCAGCGCAACAAAGTCGTCTTGCCCGAGCCGGATGGCCCGACCACTACCGTCATCGTCCCCTGCGGCACCGAGAGGGTCACGTCGTCGAGGACTCGGGTCGCGCCGGCGTCCGAGGAGAAGCTCTTCGACAGCCCCGTGACGCGCAGTGTCACGGAGCCGCCGCCTCTTGGAAGAGAGGTGCGGTCTGGGCGTCCAGCTCCTCGATCGCGCGGTCGATCGAGTAGTCGTCTTCGTAGAACGCGCGCGTCAGGATCTCCTCGGCTACGTCTTCTATCTCGGGCCACGTCGCGATCACCGGCGTCCTTCGGATGAACGGGATCCCGTCAAGGAACACCTCCGGATGTGCCGGAGGTTGCGTCGGGTCCAGGAAGGCGCCGGATCGGGCCACCGAGCGCAACGACGGCACCGTGCGGCCTCCGAGCGCGGTGATCGTCTGGCCCTCTTGTCCCGTCGCGAAGGCGATGAAGCGCGCCGCGGCAGCGCGGCGCTCTGCGTCGCCGCCTGCAGAGAGGCAGTACGCGTCCGAGTGCAGGAGTCCCGCCGGCTCTTCGGCGACGGGGAGGGGCGCCACGTCCCACTGCAGACCCAGCACCTCGCGCAGCACGGGCGTGTCACGCCGCGACGACAGGAACATCCCGAGCTTGCCGGTTACGAAGCGAGTCTCTAGGTCCTGCGCCGCGACCTCTTGCTCCGTCGGAACGACACCGTCTTCGCGCACGAGCGACACGATGAACTCCAGCGCCTCGCGCGCAGCCGGATCGTCGAAGGTAAACCGGGTGGGGTCCTCCAGGTCGTCGACGAGCTCGCCGCCGTTCGACCAGACGAAAGGCGCCAGCCTGATGACGCTGGGCTCGATCCCGAGCCCGTCGACCTCTCCCTTCGTCAGCCGACGCGCCGTCTCGGCGAACTCCTCCCAGGTCCAGCCCGCTTGCGGACGCGCGATCCCCGCGGCGCGGAAGAGCTTCTCGTTGAAGTAGACGACCAGCGACGAGATGTTCTGCGGCATGCACTGGAGCTCGCCGTCGAATGTGAAAGCCTCCAGCGGCTGCGGGAAGTAGTCGGCGGGATCGACCTGGTTCTGCTCGAGGAAGCCTTGGTACGGCTCGATCGCGCCGCGCACGACGAACTGCGCGTACTCGCGGAAGTTCACCAGGAAGACATCAGGCGGGTCGCCGCCGGCGAACGCCGTGGTCAGCTTCGCCAGGTGCTCGTCCTTCTCGGGGACCTCGATCAGGTCGATCTCGATGTCGTCGTTCGCTCGCTCGAAAGCGGTCACCATCGTGCGGTAGACCTTCGTCTCCTCCGGCTCGCCCGACACCTGCACCCGCAGCGGGCGCTGCACGTCGGACGCGGTTCCAGAGTCGCACGCGGAGGGAACCAGTAGCGCCACCACCGCGACGAGCCTGAGGAGCCTCATCAGACGCCGAGTGTCCTGGTGAAGAAGGATCGCTGCGCCGCTAGGAAAGCGACGACCGGAGGCGCGGTGACCATGACCGAGGCCGCGAGCAGGATGGGGTGGTTCGTCGGTTCGAGCGTCTGGAGGGCGCGCAGCCCGACGGAAACCGTCAGCTTCTCGGGCGAAGAGACGTACAGCAGCGGGTCGATGAAGTTCGCCCAGTGCCATGCGAATGCGAGCACCGCGACCGCAAAGGCCGCGGGGACGGCCAACGGCCACGCGACCTTGCGCCAGATGGCGAACGGAGACAGACCCTCTAGACGAGCGGCCTCGAACAACGTTGCTGGGATCCTCGAGTACGCCAGCGCGAAGAGAAGGACGTAGAACGGCGTCGTGGCCATGAGGGCGGGCGCGATCACCGGCCACAGCGTGTCGAGCAACCCCAGCCACCGGAACATCACGAACCGAGGCACCCAC